>NZ_FNUX01000046.1 GCF_900108305.1 Nitrosomonas ureae | reverse complement strand
GTCGCTCCCGTGATGTCATCGGCTAACCTCCGTGAAAATATTCGAGGATAGCCAGATCTATTTCTAATTTTTAGATGGTCGGGTTGGACGCTTACTACCAATTTCCAAAGAGGCACGTTTGTCGGGGTCTAGTTCGAGACTGATCTTATCCAGCCCTTCTCCAGGATGGACTTTCTCATAGATTTTTCCCACGTCATCCGCAATTTTCTTAAGTATGCCATCGGTAAAGGTAATTCTTTCCTTGGAAACAATCTCTAAGGCATCCTTCAACTGGGGCAGCAAGACATCCAGTTTCTTTTGTTCCTGATAATTTGTCTCATAGGTTTTGATAGCTTGTCTGAGGGTCTCTACAAACTTGTTTAAACCCTGCCACTCGGTTTCAAGTTTGAGCCATTCCTCAGGTAAGGTTGAAGAATTACTGAGCCATTCTTCAAGTTTCTCCAACTCCGAAGGGGCAGATTGATCTGGGGTTTTAATCTCAGTATTCGGCAAAACTATAGATTTTTTTGTCTCAAAATCAGAAGCGGCAGTTGCGGCATCAGAGCGCAGCCTTACCAGCATGGACTCATTATCAGCTAGTATCTTGACCGCTGAATCATTGTTCTGTTTTGCTATTCTCAGTTCTTGGAATTGCCCAAGGCGCAGATCAATAGCTTGTTCCAAACCGGGTGCTTTTTCTGCACTTTCGCACAAAGGGCAAAACTCTACAGGGGATTTCCCTCCGATATATGTTTTTGCCGCTTGCAGGACTTCAATCAGCTCTCCCGCGCCCTCAGCAGTTTTAGAAAGGGCGGCTTGCAGACTCGCTGTTGTTTCAGTGAGCTTGGCTTTTGCCGCTGTGACATTTGTTTCTATTTGCTTATATTTTGGTGGGTAGCCTTGCAATAAGGCATAAGCTGCCTTCAAAGCGATTAAATCTTTGATAGATTTCTCAACTGCCTCTAAATCTTGTTCCGCTTGGGTTTTCGCCCATGATAAAGAGTCTTTTCCTTGGCTGCCCGCTGTTATCCAGAACTGAGAAATGGCAGTTTCGTTCTCTTGAACACGAGCAACTGCTGTATCACGGCTTTTCTCAAGATTCTTAATAAGCTCTCTTAGGGCAGCTTCTGAACTTTCAGCGCCAGTTACATCAATAAATCTCTTTATCTCTTTGTATCTATCAGCCGGATTTGCTTCTACAAGCCCTAGAATTTGTCCTCTTCTCAAAACCTCTACAGCGGGCTTTTTATCGGCAGGATTCATAATGACATTATTCTTTACTAATTGTGCAGAGCAGCTTGAGTTATGCGTCTCAAGCGTTACGTTTATATCTGATGATTTCTTGCCAAGAGACGGCCAGTAGCTATTTAGTTTGCCGCCTAATCCACGGTTTTCAAGTGAGCCAATTTTGCCTTTTGAAATGAATTCTAAAGCATCGCATATGGTTGTCTTGCCAGTGCCATTCTCTCCGTAGATTACGGTTAGCTTCTTTCCAGCCTCAAAATTTAAGGTGAATGGAACAACTGAGCCGCGCAAATGTTCAATTTTTAGGCTTTTCAAAGAAGAGTTACTCATCATTCTTTTCCTCCGCTTTGGCCAGCTCGATTGACAACCGCCAATCTTCTTGTGAGATCTTGCCCTCTGCAAATTTTGATAGATACTTTTGTTTATCGCTTCCCCGAAGAAGTCCTGCTTCCACGAGTTTTGTCAGTACGATTTCAGATAGCTGTTTTGACGGTGTTTCCATGTGACTATTCCAGTGTCCAAGAAATTTTGAAAATTTCAGAAAGAAAAACCTCTTGTTTCAGCTTTCCCTCAATTTCAGCAATCAGTTCTCCACGCCTGCGATCAATCTCGTCCTGTGCATCAAACAGTCTGCGGCGCTTCTCGTTGCGCTGACTCTCAAGAGTCTTAACCTGCTTCTGACCTGCTAATTTTTCTTCCAGCGTTAATGCAAGGGTGGCGGCGCGTTTTGCTTCTTTAATCGTCCTATCCATTTCCTTGATCTCACGTTCCAGTGTGACTTTTAAATCTTCTGCCCAGCCATCTAGTTTGTCCGCTTCTTGTTCAAAGAATTGAGCATTGCGTTCGGAAATTTTAAGTTGAATTTCTGCCTTTTGCTCATTGGCAAGATTTTTTAGTGTGCTGTCATCTAGTGTTATACCAGATTGCAAGGACTGTATTGGCAACATGGATAGTCGCTTGGCAAGATCATGATCCAGACTCTGTCCGTCATCCGTATGGGCAGAAAATAACAAATAGTCTTCCACCTGATCCAAGGCTTCAATTGTCAGAATAGATAGAGACAACTGACCTGATTTTCCGATATATGGCTCCAATGCACTAACCTTCGGTCGTGCACCTGATGCGTCAAATATCACATCCGCTGCTTCTGATGATTCAGATTTTATCTTTTCGAGCAGTTTTTGCGCCAAGGGATGGCCAAGGCGATAAAGGTGCGCCTCTCCACTGCGGCGTGGTAGTTCGTATAGGCCCAGTGGGATCTCATCGTTTGCAGCTTCAAATGGTAGGCTGTTTAAGCGAAAACTATCCCTGCGATCATCTGTAAAAGCAGCATGCTCCTGTAAGCCAAAATGAGTGACATCCATTAACATTCGTTCATAGCGGCTTAAGGCAGCTTCGCTGGTTTCCTTGTTCACCTTGAGCTTTTCCAAAACTTCGGCATCGAAATTTTCCAGCAATTGTCTGCGGGTGTGTGTCATAGAATCGCTGATTTGCGCGTTGAGTTCCTGTTGCAATTGGTCAAATCTAGCTTTGATTTCTTCTGGTTCGCGGCATCTTTGATAGATTTCAGCAATCCTGCGTTCAAAATCAACACCCGATTCAATTGCGCCCAGCACTTCATCACTTGCACCGAAAACACCTTCAAACAAGTGAAATTTCTCGGACAAAAGTTGAAAAACGCGCTGATCTGCTTCATTTTTTAGGTTAATAAAATTTACAACCACTACATCATGCTTTTGTCCGTAGCGATGGCAACGTCCAATACGCTGTTCAATACGCTGCGGATTCCATGGTAGGTCGTAATTTACGACCAAAGCACAGAATTGAAGATTAATCCCTTCCGATCCTGCTTCTGTGGCAATCATGATTTGCCCTTTATCGCGGAAGTAATCGACGAGGGCAGAGCGCATATCCGCAGTTTTTGAGCCAGTTACTTTGTCTGTTCCTTCATGGCGATTCAGCCACTCCTTATAAATTTCTTTGGATTTTGGATCGTTGTTTGAGCCATTAAAGAGAACGATTCCGTCTTTGTAGGGAGTTTCTGTAAGTAGGCGCATGAGGTAATCCTGCGTTTTACGGGACTCTGTGAAGACAATAGCCTTGCGCGGCAGACTTGGTGTGGAAAAGGCTTTTTCCAGTGCAGTGATAAGGGCTTTTCCCTTGGCATTGTAGGTGATAGAAACAGCCAAATCGCGGAAAGTCTCAAGATCGGCGATTTCCCTTGCCAGGGCTTTTTGATCGGTTTCGGATAGGAATTCTACTTCACCATTTTCTTCCCATTCCTCTGCTGTTTCATCCAAGGACTCATAATCTTCATCCAGCTCTTCTTCGAGTGATAAAGATGGAGTTTGTTTGGCAAGCTTGATTTTTAATCTTGCAATTAAGGTTTCCAATGCGCCCGCGATAGCGAAGGTAGAAGACGCAAGCAATTTCCGCAGAACCAGTGTCATCAGGGAGCGCTGGCTATTCGGTAACGCTTGCAGATTTTCGCGGCGTAAATATTCCGATACCAGATGATAGAGTTTGTCCTCACCTTCTTCAGGCGTGAATCGTTCCACCATTGGCAATCTGTTGGTATAAGGCACAGACTGGACTTGGCGGCGCAGAGTGCGATGACAGACTGGCTTTAATCGAGCCTTTAGCGTATTGAAGACCTGATCTTCATTCAAGTGCATGAATTGCTCTCTGAAACTTTTGAGGTCTCCAAAAGTCTGTTCGTCGACAAAACTCACCAAGCCAAATAGCTCCAGCAAGGAATTTTGCAGTGGTGTTGCCGTCAAAAGTAGCTTGGGCGCATTTTGCAATGCATTTTTGAGAGTATTAGCAATAACATTAGATGTTTTGTAAACATTTCTAAGACGGTGTGCTTCATCAATAACAACCAAATCCCACGGAATTCTATGCACGTCCACGGCTTTACTACGAGCAAACTGGTACGAGCAGATAACGATACTATCTTTGATTTCAAAGGGCTGGAAATTACCGATCTTTATAGCATTGTTATAGGCTTTGGCTTCAAGAATGCGACACGGAAGAAAAAATTTTTCTTGTAATTCCTGATGCCACTGTTTCCGCAAGTTGGATGGGGTGATAATCAAAATGCGGCGTTTCCGCTCTGCCCATCTTTGAGAAAGGACAAGTCCCGCTTCGATAGTTTTTCCCAAACCAACTTCGTCCGCCAGCAATGCACCCTTAGATAAAGGAGAGCGAAAAGCAAAGAGAGCTGCTTCAATCTGATGTGGATTCAGATCAACCTGCGCATCAACAAGTGCGCCAGCCAGTTTTTCATTGCTATCGGAAGGGAAACGCTTCGTTAATTCGTGCGCGTAATATTTGGCTTGGTATGGTGTTATCACGCGTTACTACCGCCATTTGTACACCACGCAAAAAAATCTACATTACTGCATCCAATGCCATATTGGAACATGCACCTTCTTAGTTCAATGCTATCGATCAATGCAATGCGGGCTTCTAAATCTTTCATGCAATAGGAGGTAAATATACGAATTATGATTACGACTATCTCCACAGAACCTCCTTCATAGTATGCTCGAGTTAGAAAAAATAAAGAATTATAAAGTAATTCATATGGTTATCAATAAATACTTTGAGTATAGATGGGGTTCTATCGGCCATAACTAACGCGATTTCCCCATTATTTTTATTTTTTGAATGCAGTTAATATCGATTAGTGTTTCTTAAAATTTTTTTTACCTATCTTTTGTTTCTCATAACACAAAAGCACCCCGCTGCTTGCAGTGAGGTGTCAGGTACATTCTTCAATCTACATGTTAAGGAAACACTGATTAATTCACCGCACACTAGGGCCAAGCGAGCGGTTTTGGGATATTGGGTTAGAATTTGCCATATTCTGACTTGAATTGCGCTATTTCTTGCATTATTTCCCTCATTTCTTGTCTTTAAGACGCAATCTGGCTGTCAGAGCTACATAACCACCGGCGAGCCAGCAGCAAGTTGGCAAGCCCAAACAGTGAAAAACATCTGAGCATTATTTTTGGCCATCCCTTTGTAGCGGGTTTTGCGATGCATGAACAGATTCTTTACGACATGAAAGGGATGCTCAACCTTGGCGCGAATGCTGGCTTTTGCATGTTCAAGCTTCTCCATCAGTTCGCCTACTGTTGTTTTGGGCAATGCCTTGCGCTTGGAAGGGCGCATCGCAATATGCCAGGTTACGGGCAATTCAAGATTCTCTTCTCGTTTTTTAACACCTGGATAGCCCGCATCACCAAACACATCGGTTTCATCACCATGCAGCAGCGCCTGTGCCTGAGTAACATCGTGGACATTGGCTGCCGTTCCGATCAGGGTGTGAACAAACCCTGATTGCGCATCGACACCGATGTTGTACCTTCATACCGAAGTGCCACTGCTTGCCTTTCTTGGTTTGATGCATTTCGGTATCCCGTGCCCGTTCCTTGTTCTTAGTCGAAGGAGGTGCTGAAATCAGCGTAGCATCAACAATCGTACCTTCGCGAAGAAATAGTCCGCGTTCAGCCAGGTGTGCATTGATTGCATCAAAGATGGATTCCGTCAGATGATGCGCTTCCAGCAAATGGCGAAATTTCAGCAGAGTCGTAGCATCCGGTACCGCTTCCCGATTCAGATCAATACCAACAAAGCAACGAATTGCTTGGCTATCGTATACAGCATCTTCCGTGCCTTCATCCGAAAAACCAAAGCACTGTTGCACAATATACATCCGCAGTATCCGTTCCAAACCAATCGGTGGATGACCTCGCCTACCGCTAACCGGATAGTACGGGGCAATAACATTCAACAGGGGTGTCCAGGGTGTTGCAGCTTCAATTTCAACCAGAAAACGATCACGTCGGGTTTTTGTTTCTTCTTTGCCGCATATTCCAGGTCAGAAAAGCTTGATTGCATCGTTCTATTCCATATTTATCAATATCGATGTATTTTATCAAACCTCTGCAAGTCAATTCGATGTGATCGAATAGATTAGTGTTTCCTTAACGCCCTAAGGGGTGAAGAATTGGATTAATACTAATTCAAATTTATGCATGGTGCTATGTAGCGTATATTTCACTGGAGACTTTTGAAGACAAATCTCCAAAAGTCCCATGTTGATCTTATTTATTTTTATACCATATACTTATAGCAATATTAAAATCAATTCATTGAGGATTGAGACCCTACTCTGTCTTATATTTACGAATAAAATAAGTTTTCAGGTGATAAATGTATAAGCTGAATAAAAGTTATTGATTTTTCACATTATACCCTGCTAGATTACCATCCACTTCTTAAACTACTAATAGGGCATCCTCATGAACAAGACTGAATTGATTGAAGCCGTTGCTACTCGTTCTAAAACCACCAAAGCCCAAACAACTGCCATGCTGAACGAATTGCTTGAAGTTATTCAACAAGCTATGGCAAGTGGCAACGATGTTCAGTTAGTGGGTTTTGGTACTTTTTCAGTGACAGAACGCGCAGGTCGCGAAGGCCGCAATCCAGCGACCGGAGAAACCATCACAATCCCTGCCAAAAAGGTTGTTAAATTCAAGCCAGGTAAAGCTCTATCTGATGCTGCAACAGCTAAATCAGCAGGGACTAAACAGACTGCAAAAAAAGAATAATACGATCAGGTAAGTTTTGATTAAAAGAATCCAGGGAATCATCAAGGTATAACAATTCCCTGGGGAAGGTTATATGAAGAAAATTATACTGTAGGTTCTGTTAATGCCTATAGTTATTTCATCAACCATTCAAAATAAAATTTGAACGACTATTAATCTGTAGTAGCTCACACTTGATTTGACACTTCAAATATTAGTCGTAAGCGTCCAACCCCACCACCTATTATTGCTTCAATTTAAGTGATTGAATGAATTCCGGCGCAAATGGCAACAACTCGTCAATGCGGCTGTTAG
>NZ_FNUX01000069.1 GCF_900108305.1 Nitrosomonas ureae | reverse complement strand
GGTCGTCCGATATCGAAGGTCGTGATCATCGTCCCAATAGTAGTGCTGATCGCAGGAGCTGCGGCTTTTATGATGATGCGTAAACGTAAAACTGATGAACGAGGCGCAGCAATTTAGTGAATAATTTATGAAATTGAATTAAGGATGAGTGATGAACTCATCCTTACGAAAAGCATCCAATAATTATTGGAAAAAATAATAGTAAACAAAGTATCGAGGGAAAATTGTGCAAAATAAGCGATTATCAAAATATGATATTAGAGTAGTGACAGTTTTTGCTGCATTATTAATTCTGCTTCCTTTATTATTTCAAGCTAGCCCTGCAATAGCGCATGCTACCTTAGTTAAATCTGAGCCACCACGCAGAGCCATGCTTTCTACACCACCTAAACAAATACAGCTTTGGTTTAATGAGAAAATCGAGGGGTCTTATGCATCAGTAACAGTAGAAGATTCGAATAAAAAACTAGTTACTGAGAATATGCCAGAGACACTTACAGATGATTCAAAATCTGTTGTATTAAATTTGCCTCAGATTCAACCCGGGTTTTATACTGTTCATTATCGTGTGATGTCAGTGGATGGCCATGTCATTGAGTCGAAATATGATTTTAGTGTTAAAGAATGACTTGCTGCAATAAATGATAGATGTAATTGCAGCATTAGCACGCTGGGTTCAGCTTGTAGCAAATCTGGCTTTACTTGGAAGCTGTCTATTTTTAATAATTACAAGTACTGCGAAACGAACCTATTCAGAAGTATGGATAAGACGGCTAGAATGCCTGTTTCCATGGTTAGCTGTGAGTATCCCGATAGGCTTGCTTGTAATTCTAGCTACAACCATAGTGCAAGTAACTGGAAGTGCTAACAGCCTGGGGAAGTATGAGGTTTGGCTGGAATTGTTAGGGGATACCCGTGTAGGGCAGATTTGGATTTTACGTTTCTCGGCGGCAATATTACTGTTACTAGTAATTTTATATCTTTGCAATGTATCCAGAGCGCGGTGGCGTTATGCTTTCTGTGCTGTAATTGCCGCTTTACCGCTCGTGGCAGGTTCATTAGCTAGTCATGCCGCGGCGGAAGAGCTTTCGGTAACGGCTGTAATGCCATATGCGCTTCATCTCATTCTTACTGGTGTGTGGTTTGGAGCTTTACCAGCTGCTATATTACTAATCTTAGATAAACAAAATGAAACAAAAAATAAATTTGAAGCATTGAAACAGTTCTCATCGGTAGCATTACCGACAATGCTATTAATTATATTCACTGGATTAGTAGTTGCTGACTCAATATTTGATGGATACTATGCTGCATTAGTTGCTACTTCCTATGGTTGGTTTTTAAGTGCCAAGCTATTCTTATTATGGCCTGTTAACACTATCTAAGTGCTTCAACGATAAGAGCGAAATGGATGAAAGAAAGGAAGATGACATCCAGTTTGTCGAATCTGGAGAATA
>NZ_FNUX01000045.1 GCF_900108305.1 Nitrosomonas ureae | reverse complement strand
CGCGCTGGCGCGGCAGACAGTGTTCGATCCGTTGATATTGGTTTTCAGTGATTTCCATCACCATATTATATCAAATAGTGTTAACAGGCCCTAGTTTAAAAAATATCCCTTTCATTAGGATTATGAGGCGGGCATTTTTATTTCCATCCCAGCAACTTTAAACCACATTAAACACATTTTTTATGATATTAAAAATACGAATTATAGAATTTAACGATTTAAGAACTTGCTGACGAGAAATCCCACCCCTACCGCAATTCCTAATGCCCTAACAGGATTCTCTCGAACATAAGTAGAATATTTCACAATCACTTCCTGCTCAGCATTAATCAGTTGATATTTTTTCTCTTGGAGGTTATCTATTGCTTCATGAGTTGCGGTTGTAGCCTTATCAATAGTTTCATGCGCTAAATTATTTAGCTCATCTCCTTTATCCACAATTTTATTCGCAACTTGACTAAGTTCATCCCCTTTATCGACAATTTTAGTTGCAACTTTGTAGGTTGCATTTGTAGCCTTGTCTATAGCTTCATGTGCAAATTGAGATGTTTTGTCTATGTTTGATAATTTTTCAGACTTTTCCACGGTAACTCCCTTAAAGGTTCTTTAACTAATAATTATTTTCAAATATCAACGATCATTGAACCATTTACTCAACAGAAACCCTACTCCAACTGCTATACCAACCGATCTCAGTGGATTGTCACGAATATATGAAGTAGTTTCTTTGACTAATCTTTGTTCCACACTCCTAATTTGATCCCCTTTCTCACCAATAGTATCTGCAACTTCTTTGGTCGCTTTACTAACCTTATCAATAGTATTATTAGTTGCGTTCATAGTGTTATCAATTGTTTTGCTTGCAGAATCCACTACCGTATCTATATTTTTCATAGAAATCCTTTTATTAATTAAACGTTGGTTATCAGCTTATAAAATAACATCCTTATATAATTGGATCAGTTAGGAAGCTAACTTACATTCGATTTAATAAAATAGTTAGACAGATAATATTTATTTTTACCTTATAATTCATTATCTTGATAGGCATCAATACTTATATCAGGAAAATAAAATTAATAATTCGAGAAAGAATAATTAGCACTTAAGATGAAACTACAAGATCGATTAAGAAAGTTGGAAGCATTTGCAAAAGTTGAGTCTCAAGAGATTAAGATTCTCAAAATTATCGTTGAGCCTGATGGCGCTATTTCAGATGCTTTGCAGCGAAATACAGATGGTGAACGGTTTTTTTATTTCGATTGAGGAGAACTCAAAATTGAATTAACTTAAGAGTTAAATTTTTATCACGTAAAATGATAAATATAATATCATTAATATTCATATATTTACAAAATTTATCTTCTGTATTGTGAAAATCTTCTCTCGGCGTGTAAATTTAGTCGGTTACTAAGCTATCTACAAAGCAAACGCAATTCTTCCTTATCAACGCCTGATTCAATCAGGCGCTTCTTTTCCTTCGTAACATACCGGTAAAATCTGCGCTTTCTGATTTGTTACGGGTGTAACGAATGCGCCAATAATAATTATTACGTTTTGGAAATATTATCAAATTAAGCACTCCTAACAAAAGTACTTTGTAGCATTGCGGAAAATTCCAATAAAAATATACCCGTCGATTAGTAGGGATAAAGTATGAATCTAAAGATTAAGGAAGAAAACACTCGATTATTTTTTTAAGATAGGGAAAAACAATTACTAATATAATAAAAGCTTCTAAAACTTAAAAAGATGTATTTTTTCAGATGCCCTACCGAATTCATCCAGCATGTACAGCCCCAACAGATGTTAATTGTTTAATCTGGCGGTATATGGATTTTGAAAAGTTTTTATCCTTAATTGATAAATCAGCCCTTTACTTCCCCAGGCTTGATAAATTAAGTAAAGTAGATCCATATGAAGGACATTTTACTCATGTTAACGCGATGATCGGAAACGAGGAAATTACTTTATTTGATCAACTAAAGCACCAAGTCATTGCACATATTGATAAAGAAAAAAAAAGGATGATTGAAGTTGATAATAAAAGTTTTGAAGATGCAGAAGACTGGGGAAAGAAAAAATATGAGGACGATAAAATAAATATAGATCTTATAGCTTCGGCACACCGAGAAATTCCCCGAGCTGTTTTAAATGATCGTAATAAAATATTTGTTCATTCATGGCACATGCAAGAATATGAATCTGCAGCCATGTGGAGTTTATACGCTAAATATTCAAATGGCATAGCAATTGTAAGTACATACAATGATCTTGTTCAATCGGTATTAGATAATCAGGATTATATTGTTTATATTGGAATCGTTAATTACATTGATTATCGAAAAGATCACATTCCAGTAAAAAATATGCTCTCTCCTTTTTTATATAAAAGGAAAAGTTTCGAACATGAAAAAGAGTTAAGAGCGCTAATTCATGTTAGGAAATATGATGAATATGATCGGCCAATTGATACCGATCAAAATATAAATGGGATTTATGTAAATGTGAATCTGAATGAATTAATCAAAATTATATATATTTCACCCACCGCAGAAGAGTGGATAGTAGATTTAATAAAATCTATCTTAAAAAAATATAATCTTAATCCCCTTGTATTCCATTCCGACCTTCAATCTTCAGCGCCCATTTATTAAAATAATTATTTTCTACATGATTTTCAAATAGAAGCTACTATGGGATAAAAATGTTAAATCATGGGGTTCCATGGCAATATGTTGTAACAGTTGTATTTATACAAACTGTATTTTTCATTATTACGTTATTAGGTAGTCTGATTAGCAGATATTTAAATTGGAATTCAATCATTACAGTAATTTTCTTGATATTAGGATTTATTATAATAATATGGATAATCCCAACCCTTTTAAATTTAAGTAGATCTTTTTATACATTTTTATTCGCTCTTTTGCTGCTACAAATTGGTACTACAATACTTGCTTTTGCACTTCACTATAAATCGTCAGGGTTAATAGGTGAATGCGGTGAATTCATACCAGATTTATCAGATGCTATTTATTTCAGCATTACGACTTTTACTACTTTAGGATATGGGGATTTACAACCACTTGAAAGCCATAGACTAACAACATCTTATGAAGCACTTGCAGGTATGGCATCAATGGCAATTGGAGCATCATTAATATGGTTATGGTGTCAGGAAAATCTAATTCCGAAAGAAATGGCCCTATTTGACGGCGACAGAACAAACAAAAAAACTTTCATAGAAGGAAGAATTCGCGTAAGAACTCTTACAGGAAAAGAAAAGGAGCTTTATGACTGGATGCTCCCACCCGAACCAGGGGAATCATTTTATTACAATACCAAGAGAAAAGAATGGATTCCAATTACTAAAAATACTATTGTTCCAGAGAATGTATCTAAGATAGTGATTGGTTATCAAAAAGATTTTAAATGGTATATCGAAATTTTGAATATATTCAAAATATTCAAAATATTTAAAATATTTGGAAACAATAATAAATCAGAATGAAATTTATAAGTGCGAGAAATTGTGATCAACAATTAAATTTCAAATTGATATCTTTCTCGTAAATCAGCGACACGATGCTTGCGTGTAATGTTTTGCAAAGTTGGCAAGAATATGTGTGTCCACAGCTTCAGCAGGAACATACCCGTTTACGCAAACTTGAGAACTACCACATTTAGCCCTTGGCAAAGCCTCGGAGCCTCCTTTCATCAAGATTTGAAGCTATCCGTAAAACTACCAATATTTTGAAATGTACCCATTCAAAATGGGATTTATAGTTAGTAATAGAAAACCATATAAATGTGTGGTTTAGATTGCAATAGCAAAAAGAATTTTTACGGAAAATTTATAATTTATCCGCAGTGAAGGTATCACAATCGCCAATTTTTCCTGATTTTAACCCTTTTCTAAACCAGCGTACTCTTTGCTCTGAACTACCATGTGTAAAAGATTCGGGAACAATATAACCTTGTGATTGTTTTTGTAAACGATCATCCCCAATGGCCGATGCAGCGTTTAAACCCTCTTCTATATCTCCACTTTCCAGAATATTACGAGCTCGATGTGCATTATTTGCCCACACGCCTTAGGAAAACCTGAAGATGCACAAATATGCTTAGATGCAACGACACGATGTTTCGTACAAACGAAAGAATAAGGCTCTAAAAAATAGAGAGTGACAGAAGTTTACAGATGCATCTATATTTTATATGCCTCTGCACAGTTTTCAGTACTCTGATAATAAATGACTTTTAAATTGCCTGAAAACCACATAATCAATTGGTTATCAATAAATCATGTAATTCTATAAGTCATTTTCAATAATGCTTTTAGTTTCGATTTATAGTCAAGAAATCAAAAGACAACACAAAATTGAATTGTGTCAAATTTGTGCCAATCTACGATGTAAGTGATACTATTTATAATAGTTTGAGACTGTTTTTGTGCTTGGCAAGAATTGCAAGTTATTGGTTTTTATATGTTATATATTTCAAGTTACGTTTCATAATCAGTAGGTCAATACAAATCAAAATTCAAGTGTATCTTACGATACGAAGTCACTGGTAGATAACATTCTTATGAAAGATCCAGCCATTCACATGAATTTCTTCAGGATCATCATGTGTCCAATGAATGACTCCACCTTTATCATTCCATTCATATTCCCCAAAAAATTCAATTCGATCATTTAAGTACAATCCATCAATTCTTGGTGCTAAATCTATATTGTGACCAATCAGTAGCGTTTGCTTTGATTTTAACTCAATGATAAATCTTTGATGACGGCTACCGTCAAGATCATCCGATAAAATGGAAGTCACAACACCTGACCCATAAACTTGTACACTACTCTGACCACCACTAAATAAGTGAACTAAAAATCCATCACTATCAGGTTCCAACACAAATCAATACCATCGTTGTAATATTCATGTCGAGCGCTCCTCAATATTTTAGTTGGCTTTCATCACTATTCTGGCACCTCGATGCTGTTTAGGGCGCGTTGGGGACTCCATTCTCAATATTATTATTCTGCTATTTACAGGATAGCTTGGAAAATTATGCCCGTTTCTTATCAAACAAAACAGATTGACGAAGTCGTGGTGTATCACCAATTGAGTAAACACCATTTTAACCGGTACGCAGCGAGTCTCGGGTATCTCGATTGGGCAACGCAACCCGATTCGTTTCGGCGTTATGCCGGCGCAAAAAAAATTCCGCTTCGAAAAATTGAATCCGATGAATTTCTGGATATGGATTATGAGAGTGTATTTCATGCGAAAACAGTCAGGCACGATAAAGGTGATTTAAATATCGATTTGATCTCCCGATTATTTTTTGACAGTCTTTCACTTTCGGCATGGAAGAGTTCGGGTAAAAGTCGCTGGGCGCTCCGGGTCAATCCCTCAAGCGGCAATTTACATCCGACAGAAAGTTATTTACTCTCCGGGCCGATGGATTCAATCAGTGACGAGGCATTCATCGCGCATTATTCTTCAGATGAGCATATTCTCGAGTTGCGGAGTGAATTCGATGTTTCGCTTTGGCACAAATTGCGTAAAGGATTCCCAGTTGAAGTATTTTTTATTGGGCTTAGTTCTATTTACTGGCGGGAGGCCTGGAAATATGGTGAGCGTACATTTCGTTACTGCCATCATGATGTCGGCCACGCGATTGGTGCGATCAGTCTTGCAGCTTCTTCATTGGGTTGGCAGACAACACTCATTGAGACACTAAGCAGAGAGGAATTATCGATATTGTTTGGCTTGGTGGATTCACGCGGTCCAGAAGGGGAATACCCGGACTGTTTGATCGCCCTTACACCGCAAGCAAACAGCGTGAATCAAACGGAAATAGCAAAAGACACTATCGACCAATTTCAATTACTTAGCTGGCATGGGAAGGCAAACCAACTCAGCCCCTCTCACGTGAGTTGGCCAAATCTAGAGAAGATCGCGACAGTGACAGCAAAGCCGAATAATGAACCGATTCTGTTTGAGAATCTTTTGCGCGGTGAAGAGAAAACGACCGAAGCCTATACGAATCGATCTGTCTCTTTTAGAAAGATAGTTCGACAGAGACGAAGTGCCGTCGCAATGGACGGAAAGACGTCGATAAGCCAGGAGCAATTTTACCAGATTTTAAAAAAGACATTGCCGGAAGAGAATCGGTATCCTTACGAAACGCTACCATGGTTGCCCAAAGTTCATTTGGCCATATTTATCCATCGTGTTGAGAACCTTGAACCGGGGCTTTATTTTTTAATTCGCAATGTTGAACATACGGATTGCTTGAAAAAGGTAATGCGATCCGATTTTCTCTGGGAGAAGCCGGCAGGTTGTCCAGAAAAACTGCCCCTTTTCAAATTGCTTATAGCGGATGTACGAGATGCGGCGAAGCAAATTTCCTGTCTACAGGATATCGCTGCGGAGGGTTGCTTTAGCCTGGGAATGCTCACGCAATTTCAGGAATCTCTTCAAAAATACGGGGCCTGGTTTTACCCGCGACTCTACTGGGAATGCGGCCTAGTGGGACAGGTTCTTTATCTGGAGGCCGAAGCGACTGGCATTCGCGCCACAGGCATTGGGTGTTTTTTTGATGACCCCATGCACCGCGATTTTCTTGGCATTAAAGATCTGAGTTATCAATCGCTCTACCATTTTACGATCGGGGGCGCGCTTGAAGATACCAGGATTGAATCCTGAATCTGAAGCCAAGCGAGACGGAAACATACGCTAACGGAACAGATTTATTGATACCAATCTAAAACTGAGCAGATAAAGCTGTTTTGTAAATTAAATGATTGCATTCCATCAGCGGTTAATTTTAACATCAACGGCGAAAAGTTACGGATCGTCCGGAGATGCCTGGCAAGCGCCTTAGTGATGCCGCTCTGCTTCCTGCTGAAAGCTTCATGGAAAAAGATTCCGACAATCAATCCCATTGGATCACTCTAGTCCCGGGAATGGCTATCCAGGCGTTACTGGCTGAAAGAGGAGGCGAACAAAGGGTCTATGTGATTACTGAAGAAACGCCATCTGAATACAACTGGATTCATGACCGATGGCCCAGACTGAGGAAATTATCGATTTGATAAGGTGTTTACACTCATTTTTCCATTTATCATACACGACATTCCTCCGAATTTAATTTTGATATATAATGCCTTGCAATTAATTGGCCCAGTATATTAGTCATTCCATTCTCCACACTAGGGCCTGTTAACACTATTTGATATAATATGGTGATGGAAATCACTGAAAACCAATATCAACGGATCGAACACTGTCTGCCGCGCCAGCGCG
>NZ_FNUX01000041.1 GCF_900108305.1 Nitrosomonas ureae | reverse complement strand
CCCGCTTAAAAATTAAGCAGGATACGTGGATTACCTGGTCAAAATTCAGTTAGCACAAACAGCCTTTTCTGGTCAGTTTTGAGTTAGCGTCAACAGCGTGACCCTGATAAGGTTCCATATCCATGTTAGCAATGGAAGCATAAACATCCTGAAATGCATTAACCCGCTCATTTTCAGGAAAATCCAGGGTTGAAAACCTAAATTGGCTCATATCGGATTAATTTTATTGATCGGGTAGATAGCTCAAAGAAATTGAGTAGTGCTATAAGCCGATAAAACATCTGCATAAAATTGACCTGCATGATAACAGACGAACAGGAATCAGGCTATCAGACAGTATGAGATGAGACCGTCCCACAATCAACAGCTCATCATAATGTATATCCCACACAGATAAATAGCTAGAAACTGCCGCTCATTGAGCAAGCCGCCGAGTTATTTTCTAAAGATAATAATGCCTCCAATAAGGAGCGACATACTGACGTGAGGACAACCTAGCTAAGGAGACTCTGAATAACTTGCGTTTGTCATTCCGAACGTAGTGAGGAATCTTTAATAATCAATGTAATAGATCTCTCGCTCTTGCTCGAAATGACACTTGTTCAGGGTTTCCCTAAGAGAAAATAGTCTTAATTGGAAGCAAATATGGCAAAAAGTAAGCGGGATACAAAGGAATTCAAATCAGATGCAATCAGCCTGGTTAACATAGTGGCTGGAAAATAAGCGATATTATAGAAAAACAATGATATGCAACTTTGTCATTCTTCGAAGGAAGGATTAATTGAAGAAGGAAACCGGCCTTCCAACCAATCTGCCCACTTAATAGCCCTTATGATCAGATCAGCGCGATACTTTGAATTATATTTTGGAGTCCGCGAATGATAATTGGCCGCTTTTGTCCAGATATCGCCTTTATCATTCTTGATATGTAGCCGCACTCGCCATGCGGCCAGATCATAGGCATAACAACCCGGATTTGCTATATGATCAGGCGCGATGCCATATTTGGATAAATCCTGGAGATACTTTGTGTTAAATTGCATTGAGCCAACATCGTGAGTGTCATTATTGTTACGCACCCATTGTCCCGGTTTTCCACCCTCTTTTTCGGCTATCGCCAGTAAGATATTGGCTGGTATTTCATACTTGATGGCGGCTGTGATTGAGCACACTACCCTTTCCTGCATATCCGGCGGCAAATCCATCATCGAGCGAATCGCTTAAATGCCTTACCCATATTATTTACCCCCTCCTCGCGAAATATTGTTCATATCCGCAGATTCCTGGGCCTGGCCCTTTTCAATAGCACTACGCAAAGCATCCGGCCCCGCACTTCTTGCAGCCGTCAGTCGACCAGCTGCCAGTGTGCCGCCATAAGATGCAACGGCCGCCGCCGTACCAGCCGCTGCCATAAAGTTACCGGCGCTATAGCTGCCAATTCCGGCAGTCGAACCTATGCTACTACCCGTTACAATGCCAGCGAGCAACAGCGGTAACCTGGAAATCAATACAAAAAATGCAATCGTAAAAATCAGCATAACCGCCAGTTCTTCATAATTCATAACATTTTTACCCATTTTGGCGTAAAAGTTGGATAACAGATCACTGCCAATACCAACAATCAGGAGCATCACAAATAACTGTATTCCAATCCCCAAAACCGTTTTAAAGTAGTTTATGGCGATGTCGGATGTCCAGCGCGCTCCGCCAAAGCCAAGTAAAAAGATACCCGCATACATCAACACCCAGGATGAAATTAGCAAGAGCAGCATATTGACTGCAATTACAGCCAAAATAATTAAAATAATCAACGAAATGACGAAACCCATCAGACTATCCATAGGCTGCATGAATGTAAGACTATTCGTTGCCTGGTTCCAGATTAAAACACCTATATCCATAATACTGGAATGACTAGCACCACTCGGCAAACCGGCGGCAGTGCCACCTAATTGCTGCATAGAATCTATGAGAGTACCTGCAATATTGTGGCCTGATACGGCATTTGTCAGCAGCCAGAAGTAGAACCCTGTAAAAATAATAAAACGAGTGAATTCAGCAAAGAAATCTCCTATGTCGGCTTTACGCAACAGCATCATGCCGAACGTCCAGACCATTGAAATCAGCACCAACGTCCAGAACAAACGCTCGGCTGCACCCTGGATAATGTTCTGCCAGGATTTAACTTTGCCTTGAAACTTATTGACAACTTGATCCAGAACACTTTGATTGGTTGCTGGATCAATATAGGCCAGTTCGGCATATGCTCCAGTAGAAAAGAACAATAGAAAAAATAGGCAGAAAAAGGTAATTGGTGTCCTGAACATCTTATTTACCCCTTATTCATACAGTGCACAATTATTCTTGCGATCCATTTGTAGGTTGTTGAGATATAGGTGTGTCAAACCAACTCTTTCTTTCCGGCATTTCACTTAATTCCTTCTTAGGCTCCTTCAATTCAAGCTTGCCATCACCATCCTTATAACACCCTGACAACAGCAACAAAGACAATGAACAAATAACTGCAATACTCAAATGACTTTTTTTCATCGGTATCTCCTTGTATTAGTGTTTCAAAAGGCATCTTTTACAGACCAGTTTCTACCAACTGGCAATATTTCAGGACTCAATCGCTTGGTTGCCGCCTCACGCGCGGCCTGTTGCATAGCTTTTTGATCCACCTCGGCCTGACTTTGCGTATTGGCGGCATTATGCTGGGCAATCAGCATCTGGCGCATTTGCAGCAACTGGTTTGCCTGGTACGCAGCCAGCTGGTTGGCATATTGCAGTGCTTCCATTTGTCCTTGGGCAGACTCGGTTCTTTGTTGTAAGACTTGCAAGTGCGCTGCATCGAGTGGGATCTGATTTTGATGCTCGCTTAAACCCCGCAAGAGCGAATCATTGGCGTTTTTCTGCGCATCGGTGCTGGTATTTTGTCCATCCTGCAGCAACTTCCAGGCGGAATCGTTGCATTTTTCCTGTAAATTAAAGCAAGGCGAGCCTCGATAATATTCAACATTGCGAAACCGCTGCATATAACCATCCAGCCCTCCATACTGTTGTTCATAATAGCGAATGGTATTGGTCATATGAATCAAGCGATTCATCGTATATTGCGCTTGTGCCCAGACATAGGCAGGTGGAGCCAGTGTGTTTCGGATCATATTTTCATATTGCATCAGTTGCGTCTGATACTGCTCGATCTGCTTCAGTGTCTGCGCCACATTCTCGATGGCAGTTGTTGTGGTCTGTTTTATATTCGCCATATCAATGACAGCAAGACCGCCCGCTTTGATAACTGATGAATAACCGGCATTAACCAGAATGAGCAGGATCGCTATCAACTGGGAGGCTATTTTTTTACTGTTTGTCATGTTCAGACACTCCTTGCATTAATAATCAAATGATTGATACGGTCTGGAAAATTTCATGTCTTTGGTAACGATGATGTTGAAGCGATAGCCCGGCCTGATTTCCAGCGTGGGTGAGATATTCAGGTTTTTGCGGATAAGATTGGCGGTTACCAATCCCAATTGCTGACCCAGCGATTGACTCATGATGCTACCGGCATTTTGCCGCCCGAACGCACCGCCTGCATCACGCTGGCTGTACGCGGCACCGGCAACAATCGCCGACATAATCAGGGCTGAACCAAAGATGCGCAGGTAATGGTTATTGACCAGATCTTTAAAACCTGCGTAGCCGACCCCGCCAGCACCCGGCATGGCACCGATATCCATGGTCTTGCCATCCGGAAAGATAATGCGCTGCCAGGCAACCAGCACACGCGCCTGACCGAATTCCACTTCGCTGGAATAAGTACCCACCAATCTGGATCCTTGTGGAATCAAACGCCATTTGCCGACAGGCGAGTCATAAATATGCTGGCTTACCTGTGCCATGATCTGCCCAGGCAGACTGGAATTAATACCGGATATCAGGGTTGCCGGAATGACAAACCCGGTTTGCAAGACATAAGGCGATGCGGGCTTTTGCACTTCGCTATTCAATTTCCAGCGCGCTTCTCCTTCTGCCGAATCAAAGCGCGAATAATCTTGTGCCTGTCTGCCAACATCATCATCCAGCAATCGAGGGGCGCCATCATCCATGGATTCACCACTCACACTTGATCCCACACCTACACCATTTCCTCCATCCTGCCGCAACTGCGCCAGGCGCGCATGATACGCAGTCGTTGGATCTTCGCGCAGATTTGCATCAATCTGTTGACGCACCGATGCCAATTTAGCCAGCATTTCCTCACGCGTTCTGGGTGTACCGGTGTTGGTTAAATCCGGCGATGATCCTGAACTTCTGGGTGCAACGACATTTACATTGGTTTTGGCCTTGATCGCTTCTTCCAGTTGCTGGCGTTTCAGCATCCGAATATGGGCAATATCAGCGTGAAGCGATGGATCGGTAGTATCCATAGAGGGCGGCAAAGGCGGCCGATCCAGATCTGATGGTCGCTCAATGATGATTCCCTGCGCAGATAGCTTTGCAGAAGATGGTTCTGGAATTACAGGCTGGACTTTAGGTTCGATAATGCCGCCGATATAATCTTTGGCAATCAGTGAAGCAAAAGAATTGCTCGACTGAGTGTCATGATTACCATCAAAATCGTATTGACCGCGTTCAGCTGCGCGATTCATGGCGACGATCATCATAAGCAACATGAATATCAGCATGATCGCGCCAAAAATGACGATCGGAAGATTATTGACGCGCCGCACCCCGATATTTTTGGCAACCACATCCGGGGATGAATCGGGCGACAGGAGTTTTGAATTGGTTGACATCACCTTCCCCCCTTATTCTTTTCTGACCCAAAGACCGGCAGGGTGAATACTGTCGGCCTGCACACTGAATGCGCGCGATAAGCGCATATCGTCAATCATGAGTTTGACATGATACAAATCACCCGACTGGTCAATGATGTAACTCAAGGCATGGCCCCTCGAAGGTTCAGTATCCGGTTGATGAGACACAGCAAAGATTTGTTGCTGAATTGATTGCTGAGTCGCTTCCTGAACTGCAAATCCTGCCAGTCGCAGGTTCTCGATCAAGGCGTTGCCAAATGGATCTTTAACCACATGGCGCAAATTAAACTGCGTATTGGCTGCCGGATACAGCCGCACTATTTGGGCCGTCACATCATCGGCCATGACTTTGCTAGTTACGATTGATGGATTTTGAATAAAACTGCCATACGGTTGCGTAGCACAACCAGTCAGGAGCAATACCAAAATGATAATTAAAATATTGGATCGCATGATTAATCTCCCCGCGTAATTGTCACTCGGCTTTGATTACCACCCACTCCCGCAATAAGAATCGCACGATCAAACACGGTATCTACAATATAGCGATCACCCTGCAAACGGTAATTCACCATAACCGTTTCATCATCGCTAAAAATGCCGCCTTCTTTATTCAGTAGTAGCAAAGTCGGTGCTTCTGTCTGCGCCATGATACTAGGCATTTGTATGATGGTTTTCTGACCGTCGTTATAAACACGCAGCGGCTTCCAGGCAGCATCGCCAGACACTGCATACGCAAAATCCAGATTGCCCAGATATTCCCCGGTTTCAGAAATGGTGCGCGATTTTCTGATTCCCATCGCATGGCTTTCTTTATCTCTAATCGCATCCCATTTAATCAGTGCATCTTCCGGATAAGTAAAACTCACTCTCGGCATAAAATCGCGCCGGTGAGATCGAAGGCGCATGTGATACGTGCGCCGGTTGGTCGTCACTACCAGGGATGTTTCAAGGCCCACATCCAATGGTTTTACAATCAGATGCTGTACTTCGGCAGATCCTTGGCCGGTCACTGCCGGTTCTATTAACCAGCGCGCCTGGTCGCCCAGATGAATCGAATTGACTTGCTCACCCGGCTGCAATTCAATATCGCATACCTGCAATACTGCACAGACGATGCTGGGCTGCTGTGAACCAAACAGAAAACGGATTGAGCCATCCGGTCCCGCAACCGGCTTTGTGCCGGTGGGATTGACTGCCTGCCACTTCTTGGCCAGATCAATAGCAGCGCGTTCCTGTGGAGTGAGTTGCGGGTTCTTATCGTTGAAATACGCATTTGATAGGCCATCGGCATGAATTGGAGCAATCAGCCCCATTGCCATAATCAATGTGATTAAAGAGAGTAACGGTTTCATGATGAGTGATCCCTTTATGTTTGTTTCGACCAGGAGAAATCCTGGATATAAATACCCAGCGGGTTATTTCGGATTTGTTCTTCCGTCGTGCTTTGGGTGGTCGGCTTGTTATAAATTCTCAATAAAGCGCGCATCTTGAAGGGTGGCTCGGTTAAGTGCCCTTGCCGGTCATAGACTTTTTCCAGCCAATCGACCTGCCAGGTCTCCGGAGATTGCGGTATGACCGATATGATTTCAACACTGACCGTCTGTGTTTCAGCCCGTTTGAAAGGACTGCTTGCTTCAGTACTATTGAACCACTCATTAGCTTTTGCCGTGGCTGGGTCGTTATTGGACAGCATGGCGTATGCACGAAAGATGGCGCGCCGCTGCAAGGCGATATCCGGTGTGACCATACGCAAATCATTGATGAATGCGGCAACCGATGCATGCACCACGCGCTGATCGGCCACCGCAGCGATATCTGCGCGCGAAACCGCGATGGCTTCACCCAGTTTGTTAACTTGGACGACATAAGGGATAAATTTGGATTGACTGCCGATGACAATCACACCACCTACTCCTGCCAGCGCAATCAACAAACAAAGCAGTGCTAGCATTTGCCACATAGTGCGCGAAGCCTGAATCCCGCGCATATGATCATTCCAGGTGCGCCGTGCTGACAAATAGGGGTTTTCATTTTCACCGCAGCGGCGACCACCTTCCATCACTTCGTCATTGACACGTATAGTTTTATGCGCACCCGGCTTTAGCTTAAATAGCTCGTTGATCACATTCATGCGGCCACTCCATAATCAGATAACGTTAATCCTTTAATCGCCAACCACTCGATAACCCAGCGGTCTCCATACTTGTCATACAGGTTTTTAATGGTTGCAATCGATTCCTTATCTGTAGATCCCACAAAAGCGAGTGCCAATGGCCCGAGTGCCAGGTCATAGAGCCGTCGACCATTCTCGGACACGGTGTAGTATTGCTGTTTAGGAATGGCAGAAGCTAAGATCTCAATCTGGCGAGTATTCAATCCCATGCGTCGATACAGTGCCGAAGCCTCTTCATCACGGGCGAATACGTTGGGTAGAAATATCTTGGTGGCGGTGGATTCGACTATCACATCAAGAATCCCGCTGTTGGCTGCATCCGACAAACTTTGGGTTGCCATCAATACTAAGCAGTTATTTTTACGCATGACTTTCAGCCACTCGCGGATTTTGGCGCGAAACACCGGATGACCCAGCATCAGCCAGGCTTCATCAAGGATAATCGCGGAAGGCTGACCATGCAGGCTGCGCTCAATGCGCCGGAATAGATACAAAAGCGTGGGAAGCGCGTATTTATCACCGAGATTCATCAATTCTTCGATCTCGAACGTGGTGAAGGTAGACAGATTCAACCCATCGGCTTCAGCATCGAGTAAGTGCCCCATCATGCCGTCGATGGTGTATTGCCGAAGAATTTCGCGTATAGATTCATCCTGGATCGTCACTGACAAATCCGATAAGGTTTTGGAGCCGCTTTGATGCATGTTAGTAATGGCCTGACTGATTTCGTTACGCTGCAAAGGCGTGACTGTGATGTTATTCAATTCAACCATTAAACAAATCCATTCCAGCGCCCAGGCACGATCACTCTTGGTCTGTAAAAACTGTAATGGACAGAAAGATAGCGATTCGTCATCCCCTGCTACTGTGAAATGCTGGCCACCTACTGCTTTTGTTAGGGGATACATCGATAGCCCCTTGTCAAAGCAATAAATCGACATGCCGGGGTAGCGTCTCAATTGCGCGGCAATCAACGCCAAGTGCGTGGATTTACCGGCTCCTGTGGGACCAAACATGAAGGTGTGACCTAAATCGCGTACATGCAGATTCAGCCGGAAAGGTGTTGCGCCTTGTGTCACGCAGTGCATCAAGGGCGGTGAATTGGGTGGATACATCGGACAAGGGGCTATTGGTTTTCCAGTCCAGATGGTATTGACTGGCAACAGATCAGCCAGATTCATGGTATTGATGAGGGGTCTGCGCACATTTTCAACACCGTGGCCGGGTAGACTTCCCAGATAGGCATCCATTGTGTTGATCGTTTCAACCCGCGCGGCAAATCCCAGATGATTGATTGCTTTCTCAACCTTTCGCCCGGCTTCTTCCAATGCTGCCCGATCTTCCATCATCAGCACCACCACGCTGGTATAGTACCCCTGCCCCACCATGCCGCTATTGGTCTCAGCAATGGCAGACTGCGCATCTTCAGTCATATTAAGTGCGTCTTCATCGATGTTGCTGCTTTGCAGGTTAAACACCTGGTCAAAGAATCCACGGATTTTTTGTTTCCAGCGTCTGCGGAATTTTTCCAGATGATTGACCGCTTCATGCGCATCCATAAAGATAAATCGTGATGACCAACGATACACACCTGGCAACTCAGATAGCAGATTCAACATGCCGGGTGATGACTCCAGTGGAAAACCCTCAATGGAAACCACTTGAACGAAATTTCGACCAATCTTAGGCACAACCCCGCCCCACATTTCCTGACCGCCGAGCAAAGTATCCAGATACATCGGATTGGCCGGTAACACCATCGGATGATCCAGGCCGGTCACGCATAATTGCAGCCACTGTAAGAAATCATCATGGGTGATGGTTGTACCTTCTTCATTCACCAGCTTGTGGCTTTTTAAGCGCGACAATTGAAAAACATTGGATAACCGGGATTCAAAGTTGGCGCATTCGCGCTGGAAATATTCCAATAGCCCTTGTGTTCTGGCTTTCAGGTCGGGAGACTCGCTGTCATCATCAAACATGAGTTCAACGAACTTGCGCTGCGCCAGCATTGGCGGCAAGTACGTCAGTGATACAATAAAGCAGCTCTCGTATAAGGTGCCGATACGCTCGAACAGATTGCGCCGCTCCTCGTCAATGGCAGCGGTCACGGGATCAGGATAATTGGAAAGCGCTTTATCTGAATAACTTTGTGCCGGTTTTCGGATGGCATCGACATGAATCATCCAACCATTGCCTAAGCGAGATAATGCTTGGTTAATGCGAAATGACACGCGCTCACGCTCAATCTCGGTGCTACTGGCGGTATCATCGCCGCAAAATACCCAGGCAGCCATCAATGATCCGTTCTTGCCGACAATCACACCATCTTCCACAACCGCCGCATACACCAGCAGATCGGCAAAGCCCATTGCTTTGGATCGATGTTTATCCAGTCTTAGTTCTTTTCCCGTATCACGGATACGAATAAACAGTATCAGGAGCAGCACAGCACCGCACATTGCGATAAGAATTGTGATGGCGGAAATCATAGATGCTGTTTTTCCTGTGTGAGCGTATTGTCATAAAAAGGGGTGCTGCGTGCCGGATAGTATTTTTTGTATCGCATCTGGCGTAAGTACACATGACGCAGTTGCGGATCATTTTTAGCCATCAGTCGTAGTGCAAACAGTGCAAAGATCCACAGGGCTACCCCAAAGATCGTAGCTTTGATTTCCATCGCCACAAATATAGATGTGGCTGCAATCAGGATAGAAAACATGACCAGTTCCCGGTCACCACCCATAAACAGATTGGGACGGTTTCCAGATTGACGGATAGGTATGGTTCGAAGAGCCATAGTCAGTCTCCTATTCTTGTGGATTTACGACTGATTCCTGGTCTTTGGGTATTTCACCCGGAATAACCGCGCCCTGGAATAGATTGGTCATGATATTGTTGGCACCCACAAGTAACGCCATAACCAGCACGATAAAAATCAGGGTGCGGAAAAAAGCGTTAAGTTCGCCACCAAAGATCAGAATGCCGCCTGCAACGACAATACCGACAATCGATAAGGTAAAAGCAACCGGGCCGGTAACGGAGTTTCTGAGATTAACCAGCCAGGTTTCATAGGGAAGCGCACCACCTGCGCCAACAGCGGCTTGTGCGTTATCAATCAACAAGAAAAACAAAAGAAAACTGCATAAAGAAACAATGAAGAAGAGTGCAATTGAAGGCAATATTTTCATTAACTAACTCCTGTTATTTATTTACAGCTTCTTGATTTGGTAACTTCCTCTTTTAAAACCTTGTACTTCGATAATCTGCTGGATTTTCCTGCCGTGGGGTGTGCGCGTGATATGTACCACCATATCAACCGCTTCTGCGATCAATGGCATGATCTCTTTAGGTGCTGAAGGATTGCGTGAAATCAGGGATTCCAGACGAGTCAGCCCCGACATCGCATCATTGGCGTGCAAAGTTGCAGCCCCTCCTTCATGGCCGGTGTTCCAGGCATCGAGCAAATCGAGTGCTTCTGCACCTCTCACCTCACCCACCAGGATACGATCCGGGCGCATACGCAAGGTTGTTTTGAGCAATTGCGTCATGTCGACATCGAGTGTGGTGTGATACTGGACAAAATTCTGGGCAGCGCATTGGATTTCACCGGTATCCTCCAAGATGAAGATGCGCTCATCCGGGTCACACAGAACCATTTCATTGATAATGGCGTTGATCAGGGTTGTTTTACCGGATCCGGTGTAAGCGTCCAACCCCACCACCTATTATTGCTTCAATTTAAGTGATTGAATGAATTCCGGCGCAAATGGCAACAACTCGTCAATGCGGCTGTTAG
>NZ_FNUX01000040.1 GCF_900108305.1 Nitrosomonas ureae | reverse complement strand
CAGCGCCATTTTAACATCTTCGGTCGCTATGATCACTAACATACAGTGCATTTATAACTAATATCAAATGCTTAAGGGTTTTTCAGAATCGACTAATTAGTTATTGAACTTCAATCACTATCGCCTGATTTATTTTTTCACAATGCATAATGAAGTCTATCAAATATCTGGAAAAAGCAATCGTCCTGGCTTGAAGCGGCGACTAAGCACACCATACAATCTCTGGAGTATATGCAACTTCCGATTTTAGAATGGAACTGCAAGTGATAGTAAAGGGAATAATAACTGTCGACCAGTTGCTGGCCTGCTCATTCGTTCAATTAGGATTGATTGGGTAGATATTCCAACGGATCAACCGGCTTACCATGCTTACGTATCTCAAAATGCAACTGGGTCATATCTGTATCAGTATTTCCCATTTCCGCAATTTTCTGCCCTTTTGTCACAGCCTCGCCTTCTTTGACCAGTAGCTTGCTATTATGTGCATAGGCACTGAGAAATGTATTGTTATGTTTGATAATGATCAAATTCCCATAACCACGAAGTCCATGCCCACTGTAGACAACTTCACCTGCAGCCGATGCCAGTATTGGTTGTCCGGTTTGACCTGATATCTTTACACCCTTCGAGTTCTTGGAAAAAGATGATAGTAATTTTCCTGCTGTAGGCCAGATCCATTCAGCGACCGAATGACTCGTTAGCATATCCGATTTTGATGTTTCGGGTTGAGGAGCCGTTTCAATTCTGGTATTTGCCATCGCAACAGGGGTAACTGGAGAAGGTTGTGCTGCAGGTAGTGAGGTATTATTTTCTGGATATTGTAATCGAGCCACATTTTGTTCTGAAAAGGGCAGTTTAAGAGCTTTTGGACTCGTTTTTAACTTACCGGTATTAACGTTTGCTGCAGAAGTTGCGAAATCGGAAGAATCTGCACCCGGTTCGATAGTTGTCGTTATCGGTTGCTGAGGTAATGCAAACAATATAGGCTGAGAATCACTTATCGGCATAGACAAGCTAATTTTCTGCCCTGGCCTGATGGAATTTGGATCAATAATCTCGTTCCATTCCACCAATTTTTTGTAATCAATATTATTTTTAAGTGCAATTCCATATAGGGTATCCCCTTGCTGCACGGTATAAAACTGATGATGATCCAGATTGTTGGACTCGACCGGCCTGGCCGCCCCCGCAGAATCGGTTTTCACACGATCAACCACCGGCGCAGGCGGCTGTGTTGTGCTACATCCTAATAGAAAAAGATAGGCAGCCAGCAGCAAATAAAAATTACATGTGCATGATTTTGATTTTCTTGTCATAAAAGTAAATAACTTAATGATACAATTACAACTATCAGTATTGATCAGTCTAGTCATTGCAACATTTGTCATTTTATCTTCCCCGAGCTACTATTTCTTTACAACCCCTCCGAGCAAGGGGACAAAATTCACTTCTTCCAGCACGGTCTCATTATACCCTTGAGAGTTGCGCTCGATAACACACAAATTCTGTTTCTGAGTCCCTTTGGGAAAAATCATTCTGCCACCGACAATTATTTGTTCCAACAATGAAACAGGAACATGTGTAGTCACCGCTGTCATGATAATACCATCAAATGGTCCGGCCTCTGCAAGTCCAAGTAAGCCATCTGCATGTTTTAAATAAATATTTCTAATTTGCAATTCTTGCAATCGAATTCTGGTCCGGGTTAATAATGGCCCAATGCGCTCTATCGAATAAACTTTCTGTGCAATCTTTGCTAGTACAGCTGTCTGATATCCACAACCTGTCCCGATTTCCAGTACTTTTTCTAAGTTTTTATTTACACGCAATAACTCACTCATCCGTGCAACAATCCATGGACTTGATATGGTTTGTCCATAATTTATGGGTAAAGCAACATCTTCGTAAGCTCTGCTTGCAAGCGCTTCTTCAACAAAAATATGACGAGGAATTGCACCCATGGCTGATAAAACCACTTCATCAGCGATCCCTTGTGTACGCAAACGCTCGATCATGCGCATGCGCGTACGTTGAGAGGTCATACCAATTCCAGAATGACTCACATTCACCAATCATTACTCACAAAAATTTATATCACTTAAACATAACAGGCGCCTAATTACCAAGCCACCTTGCTATGAGGTCCAATTGATCATATCGGGTTAAGTCGATTTGCAGTGGAGTCACTGAAACCCGGTCATTCTGAGTCGCATAAAAATCTGTACCTTTGCCTGCATCCTGCGCAGGGCCCGCAGCGCCAACCCAGTACATAACTTCTCCGCGAGGGCTTTGTGATTTGATCACTGGCTCAGCTTTATGACGTCGCCCAAGTCGAGTAACTTCGACACCTTTAAGCTGCTGATACTCGATATCCGGCACATTAATATTTAACAGAACCGGACTGTGGATTTCATTTTCTCTGAAGCGACTCACCATATCAGCTACAACGCGTGCAGCCGTTAAGTAGTTTCCACGAGACGCACTAACCAAGGAAACGGCTATTGAAGGAATACCCAGTAAGAAACCTTCTGTAGCTGCGGCAACAGTACCCGAATAGATTGTGTCATCACCCATGTTGGCCCCTTGATTTATGCCGGATATGATCATATCCGGCATTACATCAAGCATACCTGTGACTGCCAGATGGACACAATCCGTTGGCGTTCCATTGACATAATAAAAACCATTATGAGATTTCTGCAAGTTGAGCGGGCGATCCAGCGTTAATGAATTACTGGATCCACTTCGATCTCTTTCAGGGGCAACTACTATGATTTCTGCCATTTTCGAGAGAAAATCAGCAAGGCAAGCAAGACCGGGCGCAAAATAGCCATCATCGTTACTGAGCAATATGCGCATTTTTATAAGCTACTGATTATAAATTGATAGAAAGAAATATGTTCCGGCGCATTAAATTTTGCATCAATCATTTTTACAGACATTAACCACATGGTCGGGGCGAGAGGATTCGAACCTCCGACCACTTGCACCCCATGCAAGTACGCTACCAGGCTGCGCTACGCCCCGAGTGCATAATTATAGCAAACAAAACACTCAAACCTTTGGAGCTATCACTGAAATACTATTTCATGAAAGCAATTGTGATTTAATACGATTAATTTCATACCGGATATAACCCAAATCCATCTTCGGAGAAAACAAATTAATATTGTCTCTATCAGATGCATTCGATTCTGTGATATGTTCCAACTGATTCCGTGCGCCGTTGATTGTAAAACCTTGTACGTACAGTAGCTCTCTGATGCGCCGTATCAATAAAATTTCTTGGCGTTGATAATAACGACGATTTCCACGACGTTTAACTGGTTTTAATTGTAAAAATTCGTGTTCCCAATAGCGCAACACATGCGGTTTAACATCACAAAGTATGCCCACCTCTCCAATAGTAAAATAACGCTTAGCAGGGATTGGCAGCAATGTGTTATTTGTTTTTTTACTTTCCATGATAATTTTCTTCGACTAAGGCTTTTAACTTCTGACTAGCATGAAATGTCACTACACGACGTGCAGTAATCGGAATTTCTTCACCTGTTTTTGGGTTCCTACCCGGGCGTTGCGGCTTTGAGCGTAGCTGAAAATTGCCAAAACCGGATAATTTAACACCCTCTCCATTTTGTAAGGCGGTACGTACTTCCTCATAGAAAGACTCAACCATGTCTTTCGCTTCACGTTTATTTAGTCCGACATTCTCAAATAATAGATCAGCTAATTCAGCTTTTGTTAATGCCATGCTTCACTCCTTTTAGTTATAATTTTGTGTAAATATTAACTTAATACAGAGGCGATTCAGTAATTAGCAGCGCCCTTAGAAAATACAGATTAATACGCTCAGGATCATTAATCTACGAAGAAAATTCAAGTACGAATCTTAACAAGCGTCAATTACGCAATTCGGCGCCAAACTGATTTTTCAATATTGTTATTAGACTTGTTACCGCAGATTCTACTTGTTCATCCGTCAGTGTTTTCTCAGTATCTTGCAACAATACACGGAATGCAAGACTTTTTTTGTTACTTTCCATACCTTTACCGCGATAAATATCAAATAATGATATATCCGATATAATCGTTGGTTTCACTGCCTGCATACAGGACAGTAATGAATATGCGCTAATATCATTATCAACAATGATTGCAATATCTCGTCTTACAGGTGGAAATTTAGAAATCTCCTTGATAAGCGGCAGAAGTTTTGGTTTCAAGCTGTGTAAATCAAGCTCAAACAATATCGTATTTTTTTGTAAACTGTACTTTGCCTGCCAACGTGGATGCAATTCGCCAATCCATCCTATAATCTTGCCTTCGAAGCAAATTTCTGCCGATTTTCCAGGATGTAGCGCCGGATGAGAGAATTTCTTAAATTCAATATGCTTACCTCGGCACAGAACCTCCACATCTGCTTTAATATCATAGAAATCAACGTTTCTTGCTGCTATTCCCCATTGCTCAGATGAAAAATCTCCATAGCTAAGTCCAGAAATTTTTTCTATTTGCTTACAATCACTCTCATCCTCACGTATAAAACAACAGCCAACCTCAAACAAACGCACCCTAACTTGCTTACGATTCAAATTAAACTGTAAATTGGAAATGAGCCCACCTATCAGTGTACTTCGCATTACATTCATCTGATTTGAAATCGGATTCAGCAACGTGATTGGCTTATGATTATCTATAAAATCAGCTTCCCACTCAGAATCTACGAAAGCGTAATTAATAACCTCTTGATAATCAAGATTTATTAATGTCTGTTTAATTTCTATTGTGGTATGTTGTGTTTCAGGTGCCGGTAACATCGCCATACTGGCATGCGGATAATGAGTTGAGATGCGGTCATAACCATAAATACGCGCCAATTCCTCAATAAAGTCTTCTTCTATCATTAGATCAAAACGATAGGTAGGCGGCATCACACTAAAACATTTATCTTTTTCAGAGAATTTAAATCCTAATCGCCTAAAATAATTACCTATTTTCTCCTTATCGAGATCAATACCCAATATCCGTTTTACTCGTTCCATGCGCACATCAACTGAAGACCGCTGAGGTAATTCATGCTTTACTTCGATTACCGTGCCTGCTTGACCGCCACAGATGCTATGAATTAGATATGAAGCACGTTCAAGTGCGCTTCTTGTGTCTGCAAAGTCTACTCCACGTTCAAAACGATAAGCCGAATCTGAGCTAAAGCCTAGATGAAATAACTTACCGCTGATTACAGCCGGACTAAAGAATGCACTTTCTAAGAAAATATCTGTGGTGTCATACGTCACACCACTCTCTAAACCACCCATGATGCCGGCTAGTGCGAGTGGTTTATGCTCATCCGTTATTAAAAGCATTTCCGGAGTCAAATCTACTTGATCACCATTCAATAATTGAATTTTCTCATGCGGTAACGCATAACGTACCTGGATGGATCCACCCGTTATCTTAGCCAGATCAAATGCATGCATGGGCTGACCCATTTCCAGCATCACATAGTTAGTAATATCAACGACTGGATTAATTGATCGTATACCACTACGTTCTAATCTCTGTGTCAGCCATAATGGCGTTGTCACATTAAGATTAATATTCCGCAATAACCGGCCACAATATAGCGGGCACGCATCCGGAGCAGTCACATGCACATTAAAGGTATCATTAATTTCGTCAGAAACATTTTCTATTGCAAATGGAGGCAGGATGCCGGTATCTGTTATGGCCGAAACTTCACGGGCTACACCTTGCACACTCAGGCAATCAGCTCGATTAGGAGTCAAACTCAATGTAAAGATTCTATCCTCAAGTTGATAATAACTGCGAAAATCCATACCGACCGGAGCATCATTAGGAAGTAACAACAAACCATCCGCCACCTCATCAATACCTAATTCTTTTGCTGAACATAGCATTCCGGAAGAATCTATGCCTCGCAATTTCGTTTTTCTGATCATAAGGCTCGGTAAATTTGCCCCGATCAATGCACAGGGTACTTTTATTCCCACACTTACATTAGATGCGCCACACACAATCTGCAATAAATCATTATCCGATTTTCCTGCTTTAACATTACAAACTGATAGCCTATCCGCAGCAGGATGCCTCTCAACCGAAACAACTTCTGCCACGATCACATTATCAAAAGCAGACGCTACTGGCTCAATACTTTCAACTTCAATACCAGCCATCGTGAGTGCATGCGCAAGCTGATCACCAGAGCAAGCAGGATTAACAAAACTTCGCAACCAGATTTCAGAAAATTTCATGAAAATTCACAACTAATACAGTAATAAGCACATTATTTGGATTTAATTAAATTGTTTAAGAAAACGCAAATCATTTTCAAAAAACAGTCTCAAATCATTGACACCATATCTGAGCATTGTCAAGCGCTCCACACCCAAACCAAATGCGAATCCAATATATTGCTCACTGTCGATCGCGACATGCTTTAATACATTGGGATGAATCATTCCGCACCCAAGCACTTCCAACCAACCTGTATGACTGCATATTCGACAGCCCTCTCCACTACACATCACGCAACCAATATCCATCTCAGCAGAAGGTTCGGTAAATGGAAAAAAAGACGGCCTGAATCTTACTGGCAAATCATCACGCTCAAAGAATTGAGCCATAAAATTGGCTAAAATACCTTTCAAAGCAGAAAAATTGGCATTCTCGTCAATCCATAAGCCTTCTACTTGATGAAACATGGGTGTATGCGTCACATCAGAATCACAACGATAAACCCGACCGGGCGCGATCACTTTGACGGGCGGCTTATTAGTCTGCATATATCGAATTTGAACCGGCGATGTATGTGTCCGCAACAAATCCCCATTATCAATATAAAACGTATCATGCATAGCGCGAGCCGGGTGATTCTTTGGAATGTTCAAGGCCGTAAAATTATAAAAATCAGTTTCTATTTCAGGTCCTGAGACTACATTGAAGCCAACTGAATGAAATAATCCCTCAATGCGCTGCAAAGTCTGCGTCACAGGATGCAGCCCACCAACACCATACCCTCTGCCCGGCAAAGTAACATCTAATGCCTCTTCCGTCAGTTTTTTTTCCAGTTCTTTGGCCTGAATTACACTACGCCGGTTTTTAAGCGTTGACTCTAATTGGATTTTTGCTTCATTGATCTGACTGCCTATAATAGGGCGTTCTCCTACCGGAAGCTTTCCTAACCCTTTGAGTAATTCGGTAAGAATGCCGTTCTTACCGAGATAACGCGCCTTAACATTTTCCAACTCTGCAGCATCTTCGATAGCATTCATCAAAGTTTCTGCTTCAGAAATAATTTCTTTCAGATTTTCCATGCTAATTCAGCGCTGAGAATTACTTTTTCATGTATTATTTTCATAAGAAAAAGGGAGGCTCAGGTTTTACCCGACCTCCCATCAACATATTATCGCTACTAATTATGTCGCTAAACTAGCCTTAGCTTGTTCTACGATTCTCTCAAAAGCACTCTTATCAAATACGGCCAAATCAGCCAAAACTTTTCTATCCACTTCGATACTGGCTTTTTTCAGACCATTCATAAATACACTATACGATAAACCACATTCACGAGCGGCCGCATTGATCCGTGCAATCCATAAAGCCCTAAATTGTCTTTTACGTTGACGACGATCACGATAGGCATATTGACCAGCCTTCATAACAGCTTGTTTCGCTATGCGATAAACATTTTTTCTACGCCCTCGATAGCCTTTAGCTAAATCCAATATTTTTTTATGCCGCGCATGAGCGGTTACACCACGTTTTACTCTAGGCATGTCTACCCCTTCCTTTATGCATAAGGCATCATAGTACGGATAGCGTTTTCATTAGTGAAATGAACTTCCGCTATACCTCGTAATTGACGTTTATTTTTTGTTGTTTTCTTTGTCAATATATGACGTTTGAAAGCTTGTGAGCGTTTAATACTTCCACTCGCTCGAAATTTAAAGCGCTTCGCTGCTCCACTTTTAGTTTTCATCTTCGGCATAAAACACTCCTCATTTAACATGAAAACAGGTGTTCTCATGCTAGAGAAACTTTACAGACCTGACAATCACTTATTTTTATTCTACTTACAATTACTTACAAGAAAATACACCAATCACATTGACGTCAATGAATCTTCCGCCACTACTTTTGATTTATCTGTCTTGGCATCTCTTTTCTTAGGGGATAGTACCATAACCATCTGTCGCCCTTCCATTTTAGGAAATTGCTCCACTATTGCAAAGGATTCCAAATCATCTTTCACACGTTCAAGTAAACGCATACCAAACTCTTGATGCGCCATTTCACGCCCACGAAAACGTAATGTCACTTTAACTTTATCGCCTTCATCTAAAAAGCTTCTCAGATTCCTAAGCTTAATATTATAATCTCCTTCATCTGTGTTCGGCCTAAATTTAATTTCTTTAATTTGAACTTGTTTTTGCTTTAATTTCGCATCATGCTTTTTTTTGCTTTCTTGATAACGGAACTTTCCATAATCCATCAATCGACAAACCGGCGGTTGTGCCGTTGGAGCAATCTCAACCAAATCAACTCCTGCCTCTTCCGCCAAGACATTCGCATCCGCAAGTAAAACAATACCAACTTGCTCTCCATTAACACCAATCAAACGCACTTCCGGCACATCAATCTCTTCATTGATACGCACTGACTTATCCTGAACTATGGCAAATTCTCCAAAATTAATTAAACCAAGAAACTACACCTTTAACGAAAGCTCTTCATTAAACCGTACGAGGAAGTCCGGCAATTTCATCTGACCAAGATTTTCACCCGCCCGATTACGAACAGCAATTTTATTTGCTCGTACTTCTTCATCTCCAACAATAATCTGATACGGAAGTTTCTGCAAACTATGTTCGCGGATTTTATAGGTTATCTTCTCATTTCTCAAGTCTAAACTCGCTCTGACGCCACTATCCCTTAATTGAACAACCACTTCCTGAGCGTAATCGATCTGTGCACGAGATATATTTAATACAACAACTTGTTCAGGCGACAACCACAAAGGTAATGCACCCGCATAATTTTCTATCAATATCCCGATAAATCTTTCCAATGAACCAAGTATAGCTCTATGCAGCATAACCGGTACCTGGCGCGAGTTATCCTCTGCCACATATTCTGCACCCAAGCGATCAGGCATTGAGAAATCTAGCTGCAATGTGCCACATTGCCATACACGACCAATACAATCCTTGAGGGAAAATTCGATTTTAGGACCATAAAAAGCACCTTCACCAGGTTGTTGCTCCCATTCCAATTTAACTTCATTAAGTGCCGCTTCCAGTGCAGCTTCTGATTTATCCCATTGCGCCTCTGAACCGACGCGTTTTGGGGGGCGAGTTGAAAGTTTTATCAGAATCTCCCGAAAACCAAAATCTGCATAAACAATTTTCAACAAATCAATAAATTCCACGACTTCTTGTTGTATCTGATCTTCAGTACAAAAAATATGCGCATCATCTTGCGTAAAAGCACGCACTCGCATGATTCCATGCAATGCCCCTGATGCTTCATTGCGATGACACGAACCAAATTCTGCGAATCGAATCGGTAACTCGCGATAACTTCGCAAACCTTGATTAAATATTTGCACATGACCAGGGCAATTCATCGGCTTGATAGCAAAATCACGCTCATCTGAATGCGTAATAAACATATTCTCACGAAAGTTTTCCCAATGCCCTGAACGTACCCATAAATCCTTATCCAGAATTTGAGGTGTTCGTATTTCGTGATAGCCATTCTGACTCAGAATATTCCTCATATACTGTTCTATTTGTTGCCATAGCGCCCATCCTTTTGGATGCCAAAACACCATACCGGATGCTTCGTCTTGCATGTGAAACAAATTCAGTTGTTTACCAATCCTGCGATGATCTCTTTTTTCCGCTTCTTCTAATCGATGCAAGTAATTCTTTTGATCATCCTTGTTAGTCCAGGCTGTTCCGTAAATACGTTGTAGCATTTCATTGTTTGAATCACCGCGCCAATATGCACCTGCAACTTTCATAAGTTTAAAAACTTTTATTTTTGAAGTAGCAGGAACATGCGGCCCACGACAAAGATCAGTAAAATCACCTTGAGAATAAAGTGACAAATCTTCATCCCCTGGTATTGATTCAATTATTTGAGCTTTGTAATATTCACCTTGCTTCTTAAAAAAATCAATTGCTTTAGCTCGCTCCAGTATCTTTCGGTCTATTTTCAAATCTCGTTTACTGATTTCGATCATGCGCTTCTCAATCGCAGCTAAATCCTCAAAAGTGAATGAGCGCTTGTAAGAAAAGTCATAATAAAACCCATCATTGATTACTGGTCCAATAGTTACTTGTGCTTCTGGGAATAATTCTTTTACTGCATGCGCTAACAGATGTGCACAAGAATGCCTGATAATCTCCAGTCCTTCATTATCTTTTTCCGTAATAATCGCTAAGTCACTATCATCTTCAATCAGATAGCTTAAATCGACCAATTTTCCATTGATTCTTCCAGCAATAGCTGCACGCGCAAGCCCCGAGCCAATAGTCATAGCAACTTCCATCACACTAACAGGATGCTCAAAAATTCGTTCTGATCCATCCGGCAAACGAACTACAGTCACAAATATTCCTTCAAAGAAATCATGTTCAACAAAAATAATATGTCATAAATCCCATAACATCGAGAAATTTTATTCGAGCGTAATGTCATTTATCAAGTGATGTTTTATACCAGTTACCCATTTTTTGCAAACCATTTAGAATCTTCGGTGCAAAACCAATAGCTACCGCATCGACCAAACAATACCAAGCTGCAACTCCACTGGGAGGATTTCCCTGGGTCCAATTAAAAACTGGCTCAATAGATGCCCATTTCCAAGTTCCCGCCGCCGTTCCTATAATCTCAAGCCATGTGCAAATAAAGAAAGCTCCCAGATAAACCATTGGTGACCGTCCTTTGAATAAGCAAATAACAAAAATACAAAATAAAAAAGCTCCTACTTGATCACCTTGCTCAGGGATTCCGCTAATACCCCAAAGCGACCATAGCCCGCCCGATACAATAACAAAAATTGCCAACTCTTTTGCATTCATCAGAAAAAATCTTGAGCGAGAAAGCGCTACCGCAGTCAAATAAACCATCCCATGTCCAGGTGGAACATACAATGGAACATTTCCAAATCGATAGGTATATCCTTCCATATAAATGGAAGCAAAATGCTCCCCTGCAGTTGCAAATGCTACCGCAACTACAACCTGCATACGCACTTCCTTATTTTCACCAATTAGTAATCCAAACAAGAAAATCCAGGCAATGGCTCCCAGGATGTTTTGAGTTTCATAACTTGCGCTGCCATCGATTACCAAGCTCACCGCAACACAAAAGAATGTAAAGCCGGCAATAAAGTAGTCTCTATTTCTATGTGGATAAACGACATCCGGCTTTGGAAAATGATTCAGCATACAAAAACCTCAACGAATAAAAAGCCCGCCATAGGCGGGCCATTCCAGTAATATTTTATATCAAAATCCTCACAAAATATATTTAGAGCATCCTTTATTGAAGCTCAAATATTATCTTTTTACGAAGATCAAGGTAAATAACTTACTACTGCGCGAAGTGAATTATTCCTCATCATCTTCATCTTCATCTTCATCTTCGCTATCAGCCTCATCACTGGCACTGTCCTCTTCTTCGTCTTCGTCTTCGTCTTCGT
>NZ_FNUX01000073.1 GCF_900108305.1 Nitrosomonas ureae | reverse complement strand
GTTGTGCCGCCATCAGCGGAAATGGCTATGCCTCTTCCGACATAGGTTGTGGCAATCATATCCTGATCACTGTTGAAACTGGTGGACAGCGCAAGCCCTGTCATCAGGCCCATTCGTGTTTGTCTTTGAAACCATGTGGTGCCACCGTTCCTCGAAATAAAGAGCCCGTCGAATACCGGTAAAAAGATTGTCTTGTCGGTTGCATAGGTCAGGGATATTTGCAGATCCGACATTTCATTGAGCAATGTCGTTTGTTTGGTGACTTGGGCGCCTGAATTGAACAGCGTCCAGTTATTGCCTTTATCCGTGGATTTAAATACCGATTGCCTTAAGCTGGTGCAGAATACCGTGCGGTCGATTGCGTAGTTCGGCGAGACCGCTATGTTATTGATTGCTTCATTCGGTAGATTATTTCCTTTATTGATAAAAGTGCTTCCTCCATCACTGCTGTAAAAAATCCCAAAGCTTGGAGTAGCGAGGAATATTTCCTCGCCTCCAGGAGCGATAGCCATATCATAGATGATGGTTCCTGTCGGATTTCCCAGATTGATCCAGTCATTGCCGCCATTGGTGGATTTTTGTAAGTAACCCGTATCACTTGCAATCACGATGGTGTTATCGGTAGCGTAGTCGGGTGAGATTGCAATGACGGTTACTTTGTTGGTTTTATCGAGTACCTGAACCCAGTTTGCATTGGTGCTTGAGCGGCGGAACAGGGAGCCGTTGGCATCAGTGAAGAAAAGCACATAATCCGTGCTGGATTCGGCAACCTCCATTTTTCTTACAATCAAATTTGTAGCGCCGAGTCCGGTATTATAGGATTCCCAGGAGTCGCCACGGTTGGTTGATCGATAAATGCCGCCTCTGCCTTTGAGACCCGCAAAAACAGTTTGATCGGTACTGAATTTTGGTGAAACACGAAGAGCGCTATATTCGTACGGATGGTTCATTCCGTTTGGAATATTGACCCAGTTAAGCCCTCCGTCCGTTGATCGCAGAATTTCATCGTAACGCCAGCCAGTATAGGCGCCGTCAGTGACTAGGAACATCGTTTTATCACTGGCATAATTGGGTGATGCGGCAAATGCACGCACCATGTCATGAGG
>NZ_FNUX01000042.1 GCF_900108305.1 Nitrosomonas ureae | reverse complement strand
CCGCTTAAAAATTAAGCAGGATACGTGGATTACCTGGTCAAAATTCAGTTAGCACAAACAGCCTTTTCTGGTCAGTTTTGAGTTAGCGTCAACAAATATGCTTTAAATTCCGCTGCAGGAACTGCAATTGCTGCCTGATACCGGCACGGCGTTTTCTGCTGGATGGCCGTCTTAACTTGACCAGGCTGAGGTAGGCTTTTCTGGCAATCTCGCGATAAGTGCGCGGCTTCTTTTTCTGTGCCCGGTTACTTTTGGCATGCAGTTCATCAATGATACGCTCACTTAATTCACGCGCTTCGTTCAGCAGTCCAAGATCTGTCGGATAGCGTATGGCCTGTTCTGCAACGGTCGCATCCAGTATTAATTTGCCGTGATTGCGCGGCAGCTCATCGGCCAAAGATTGGTCTGCCTCCATTGCAGTACCCCCGTCATTGCTGCCCGTATCACCGCTATTTGACACATCATTGCCGTCGTTGTCATCATCACTTGCTTTGAATGACTTCTTTGTCCGTCGAGGTTCAACCGTTTCGATGATCGCCTCATGAAACTCATCAAATACTGTCTGACCCATGCGCTTGCGTATCTCAACCAGTAATGATGACGCAAAGGGTGCCTGCGCTTGAAAACCTTTCAGACCAATAAAATATTGCAGGTACGGATTTTCTCGAATCTGTTCAACAGTCTCTTCATCTGAGACCGATAATTTATGTTTAATAATCACCGCTCCAATCACAATTCCGGCATCTTTGGCTGGGCGGCCCAGATTTGAACATAACGTCTTATAGTAGCTCTCGGACAACTCATCCCACGGTATGCAATCTCTCAGTTTTACCCAGCGATTAGTGGGATCAAGTATCATGCCTGGCGGTGTATCAAATCCTTCGAGGGGCAGTTGCTTTTGACTGACATAACGAATCATAGTGCACGGCTTTTGGTGTTAATTCACATATTTGCGTGCACTATTTTACCAAAAAATATACCCTTACTCAATATAATCAGATATTTATACTTTATGAGTAAGCTCTAAGTAGTGTGGTTTTTAATGAGTAAATGCGCCGGACAGGTTAATTGTCGTCTAATAGTATGTCGATGAATACGATTTATGCAATAACAGAAAGAGGATTTTGAAAAGGAATATAGAGAAACTTGATATGCTGTAAATAGAAAAAACCCAAATCCTAAAAGGAAGTTTTAGTTTTTTCTCGTTATTTGACTCATAAATGCAACTTATTATTCACAGCATATACAAGCACTCCCAATACTTACTTATTAATGAGTACTTTTTTCCTTTTCATAAATTTAGTTGATAACCAGGAAAGTAGCAATACCATAATTAAATAGGGCATAGCAGTACGGAAAGCATCCATATAATTGACCATTTGTACTCTCAATGGATATTCATAGTGTAAAGGAGGAACACCTTCCCCTATGATACGCATTGTATAATCTCCTTCATTCAGATTGAATTCACCTTTAATCACTCCATCAGGATGGTTCTTTGAATTAAAAGAAATTAACGTCTTACTATCATCGTTTTCACTTCCTGTCACCAATTGAATAATAATAGGCATATTGCGTAACGCATCATCAACAAGATCTAATACCCAAAAAAATTCCCCAGCTTGAGGGATTTCTGTACAGTATTCTGCTTCTGGATCATATTGGGGTTGATAAGTACTTAAATGTACCATGCTGCCCCCCATATTACGTACACAGATATCTGATTCTAAGGAGACTCTGCCATGTGCAAAAACAGCATTTATATAAAATAATGAAAAAAATGTAATTACCAAACTCCATACTTGTATTATTGGCCTAGTCATTCCCCTCTCCCTAACATAAGGTTTTTTAATGCTTATCCCATACCTTATAAAAGATACAGGATAAGCATTTATACCAACATATTCTTCGATTAAGGAACAATCCGGCTATTAAGAATGTCTTTGCTTTGGTTGTTCCAGATGACGTCGGTCAGGTTGGAGTAACGGGTGATAATCTGTGCTGCAATACCACCTGAGAATAAACCTGCCCAGCCCAGAATCACAAAGCCCCAGTGCAATGGTGCGCTGAACAATTCTTCCATGAACCAGAATGCATGACCCCATTCGTTCAAACCTACGTTTGGCAGAATCATTAATGGGCCAGCAATCGCCATTACCAGCGGGAATGATGTGCCGCGGCTGTACAGTGGCAGACGCGTCATCGCATACAGGTATGAGGCTACGCCACATACGATGTACATTGGGAATGAACCATAAAACACTACCACGTGACTTGGTGTGAAGCTGGTGTCACGAATAATCACTTGGTGCCATGATGCGTCTTGTTCGGTGAAGAAGCTGCCACCCCAGTAAACGCCAAACAAATACACACCCAGCCACATCATCCAGTAGAAATAACGCTTGATCTCTAACTTAGGATCCAGATTGTCCAGTTGCTCTTTCGTGTCACGGGTTTTTAATATCCAGCCCCAGGTAACCAGCGCAAACAGCGGCATCAGCGTCATGTGTACACGCCACAGCCCCATCCACACTTTGTCAAATTCCGGTTCCATCGAGTCCATGCCATGTGAATAAGCAAATGTCCTTTGATACCAGATCCAAAATATCGCTACAGATAACATGGTTATTAGACCTATTTTGTAGTACTTCGAGTCGTACCACAGTGACATGTCGTAATCAGTACTTTTTTGTACGCCAGTTGTTGTTCCGTATGTTGTTGCCATTATAAACCTCCATACTTTTATTAATTAAATTAACATATATGAGAAAATACACTTAGAGAATCCTAATGGGAATATCCCATGCTAAATAGATGGTCTTTATCTTATTAAGTTCAGTATATATCAGCTCTGTTTATTAAAAAATGACTTTCTTTTATTTAAGTATTAAGTATTAAGGAAGAGGAGAAGGGAAATTGTCACATTTGTTAACTATGCTATGTGTATATTATGAAAAAACCAGAAATATTGTCCTTCGAGCAAGACAATTTCATTGAAACCCTTGTTGGCTTCCGGCTGCGCAAAGTGCTAGCGAATTAGGAAGGGATGGCTTACGTCCAGCGTCATCAATCGGAACTTAACGAGATCCGGAAAAGTATATGCGATAGCTTAGAAGCTGAAAGAGAAGGGGCAATATGTAGAGGGAGCGCTTGAGCAAGTTATTAGTGCCGTCTTTGACGAGGTGATAAAGGCTCATAAAGTGTGAAAACACACCGCCTTACCGCTCCAACTCAAGCTACTCTCCAAAATTATCAAATACACATTAAAGTCTTTGGTGAGAGTAGGCAGAGCGTTACCAATTGCAACTGCCAATCGGCTTTGTACCAACCAAATGTCTCGTGGCCGTGACTGTTCGTTCTTGTTAAAATAATTAAGCAACTAATAATTAAGTAGGCTCTAGACTAGCAGAGATTAATAATCTCTAATGAGTTGCCATAGTAACCATAGTAACCATAGTAACCATAGTAAGAATGCGTATGCCAGATTTCAATAATAGGTTGCTCATTCATTGAATGAATAATTATTGGAGCTCTGGTGCCGTAAGGGTTGCCAAGTTTCCTGATTCTCACTCTGATCGACCACCATCAGTGTCATTCCGCGGATCTGTCGGTTACTTGGCAACATCTGGCGGTGAGGTTTCACCTCGCCTTTGCCTGTGACCCAAGAAGGGCCTGATTGCTTATCTCATTACTGTCTTGTCCCGGCAATTGGTTTCGGTAAATCCCTTTTTAATAACATCATTCGAAAAAAGGGGGCTGAAAATGAGTAACAATCCTCAGTTTCTTTGGTAGTCTTAAACAGGAACGTGTTCAGTGGCGGCACTACCAAACCCGCCATGCAGCACAGCAAGATGTATTGCAATATATTTCTATGTTTTAGAACAGCCACCGACTGCACTCGTACCTGGGATATAAAAGCCCCAATCAATATAAAGCAGAGGTGACAAAAATGATAAGGCTCTAGACTAGCAGAGTTAATAATATCTGATGAGTTGCCATAGTTCATTTGCAAGTTCATGAGGTTGCTTTTTCCAACGCCATTCAGATTCTTTTAAATGCAGCTCAAAGTTAACTGACACGCCGTTAAACTTTGCAAGCCGCCGCTTGGTAAAGCTCCAAAACGATTCGATACCGTTAATATGGCAATGCCCATCCCGAGCAAATTCATTGTCACCATGCGATACACGAAAATGCTTGGAGTATCCTACATCTACCAAACCATTATAACCACGCCAGCCATCACTATAAATGATACTTTCAATTGATACTTTACCAAGTCACACCGCTTGTAAAGTCAAGCGCTTACAGTCCGGTACTATTTCGGTGTATACCCTGCCATCTCGCTCAAACACACCAAATACAGGTTGTTTTAATGTACCGCAACCGCGTTTGAGTTTGCCATGATAACCCCGATGCCGTTTAGCACCAAAATAGCTTTCATCAACCTCCACTCTACCTAACAACTTGTCTTTAAGGGCGGTCTGATGGCGATATATTACTTGTCTGAAAATGCCATACCAACGATTAATCGTGTTACGATTTTTACCTAATAGCAGAGCTGCTTTTCTAGCAGGAATATCAATGCAAAAGCATTGAATTATTTTTTTAATAAAATAATCACTTAATTTACTGTTTCTTAACATCTTACTAGACTACCAGATTGTATCTGCTAGTCTAGAGCCATGATAAAAATTGCTTAACTGGGATGTTCAGAATTTGTTGACCACGTCACGATATCGTTAATACGGCAATGCCCATCTAGAAAATGCTTGGAGTATCCTACATCTACTAAACCATTATAATCACGCCAGACATCACTATGAATGACACTTTCAATCGACACTTTACCAAGTCCATTGCTTGTAGCATCAATCGCTTATAGTCTGGTACTATTTCGATGTATTAATCTGGTACTATTTCTATGTATTAAAGTACAAAATGTTTCAGATCGATTGAAGGTATGCGAAAGCCAAAATTTGGTAGAGCGGTAGAGCTAGTATAAGAACTAGCTCTACCCTCAATGAGACGCCGGCTACGGTAAAGGAGCTGGTGTAACTACATGGTAAACTACTACATTTTTCGTAAAAGTGCACCTCAAGCATAACACAATTATGATAAATATCAAACTCACATGATTGTTGTTCTAGCCTGTTTTAAAGATCGACCATACCCCCACACTGCTACTCGGGGTATATCTGGTTCTGTTAACACCTTGTATTGATTACGTTGTCGTTTTTACCCACCTTGGTCGTGGCAATGCCCGACTCGTGCTTGCTTCCACGCCTTTGCTACTGATTACCCAGATGCTTCTTTTGCCCGTGTATCTATGGCTTTTCATGGGAGAGCAAGCCGCACAGGTAATGAGTAGCTGAGCCATTCCTGGAAGCTTTTCTTGTATTGATTGTGTTTCCTCTGGGGCTTGCCTTATCAACCGAGTTTTGGGCAAAGCGTCAGCGTAGCGGTGCAATCTGGCTTGAAGTCACGGCGTGGCTTCCGGTACCATTTATGGCGATTACATTACTTCTTGTCATAGCATCTCAAATTGGCAGAATAGAAGAGTACCTTCCAGTTGCGGGACAAGTCGTGCCAATTTATATTGCCTTCATGGCAGTCATGCCCTTTCTTGCTCGCTTGACGGCATATGCGTTTCGCCTGGACACACAGGCAGGAAGAGCGCTCGTTTTTAGCGCAGGAACGCGGAATTCATTGGTGGTTCTGCCTTTAGCGCTAGCTTTGCCGGACGGTTGGATTCTGGCATCTGTCGTAATCGTTACTCAAACGCTGGTGGAGTTGGTCGGTGAGTTGATTTACATACGCTTGGTGCCTTCGATTATCTTTCAAGAGTCTAAAAGTTTAGAAATCTCAAAAGCGCTTAGCAAAAAGAAGTAATCAGGATAAATAAGTTGTGCTTCTATGCGGGAAAGATTATGCAGTTACTAAAAATATTCGGAGAATTAGCTATTACCTCTTGCGGCAATAGCAATACACAAACTGCTGAACGGTGCCAAACGGAGTGCGATGTGCCTCTTTCTCATGTTCGACCAGCTGGAAAGTATCTCCAAATACCGCATGTAGGGCTTCAGGTTGGTATCGCATCACGGGTAGACCACTACATTTTTCTGGTCCATCTTCGGCAAAAGTGGCAACAATCACATGTCCACCTGGCCGAACCGAACTTAAGACACGCTCGACATAAGCATGGCGATCTGCCGGATCAGTCAAAAAATGGAACACTGCACGGTCATGCCAAATGTCGAATCGGTTCATGGGAAACTTTGCACGGGTAATATCGCCTTCTATCCAGTGAACAATATCCGCATGTTTCCCCAAACGCTGCCTTGCAACAGCAAGCGCAGTTGATGACAGATCAAATACTGTCAAATCAGTTTAGCCTTCTGCCACAAGGTCATCTACTAGTCTGGAAGTTCCCCCTCCCACATCAATAATGGCCGCATCTTTACCGAGTCTTGTATTATGGATTAGTCGCAGAGACTGGTCAGCGTGTTCCTGAAACCAACTAACTGAGTCAGATGCCTTAGTGGTATATACCTGTTCCCAATGCTGCTTATTATCCATGGGTAATTTCTCTAAAAGCTCAATACCTTATCTGAATCGTGAATCAGCGTATATAAATCCTGCATCGTGGATATCGGGCAGATTCCTAACTCTTCAGACTGGCGAAGTTTAAGACAGGTTCCACAAGCTAGAATTGCACCACCTATATCCAAAAAACTGTGAATCTGTCCGGTAATATCAAACTTGTCTCTATCAAGTAAATTCTACTTCCACACCTTTTTCCGAGCAAAAAGACTGAAACAATATCTACTTGCTTGCGGGAGAAAATTCCAAGCCGGAAGGCGTTCCAAAAACCAAAACTAAAAAAGGAAGAGAAGTTCTGGTTTTTGCTTAAAAATTGTGTTAATAGTTTACTTATTAATGGGCACTTTTTTCGATCTCATGAATTTAGCTGAGAACCAGGAAAGTACCAATATCGTAATTAAATAGGGGATTGCGGTACGAATGGCATCCATATAATTCACCATCTGTACTCTAAAGGAATATTCATAGTGTAGAGGGGGACTCCTTCGCCTATGATACGCATTCTATAATCTCCTTCCTTCAGACTGAATTCACCTTTAATCACTCCATCAGGATGGTTTTTTGAATTGAAAGAAATTAATGTCTTACTTTTGTCATTTACATTTCCTCTTAGCAATTGTATAGCAATCGGCATGTTACGTAGTTCATCATCCACAAGATCTACTACCCAAAACAATTCCCTTGCTTGAGGTATTTCTGTGCAGTATTCTGCATCTGGATCATATAGAAGTGGTCTCACAAATTCGGACAGTCGGATAAGTGTTAATCTTGCTCAATCTAAATCCGTGAAGTTCGCGGCAAAAAAGGAGCGAGTATATGAGAAGGACGAGAAGGAATCATGCAGCGGGATTCAAAGCCAAGGTGGCAATAGCTGCGATCAAGGGTGACAAGACACTTGCTGAGTTAACTGAACAATTTGATGTGCATCCGAATCAGATTTCGGAATGAAAGCAGCAATTACAGGAATCTGCAATCGATGTATTCGGGAGTAATTCAAGGGCAAAGGCTGCCGCGCCTGATCTCAAGATACTCTTACGCCAAGATTGACCAGCTGACGTTGGAGAATGATTTTTTGAGATGACGCACTCATCAAGGCGGGATTGTTGAGCGCAAAGCGATGATAGACCGAGCCCATAAACTATCGTTAGTGAGGCAATGCCAGCTATTGGATGTGGCACGTTCAACGGCATACTACCGACCGGGTTCCGCTATCAGCGGAGGAGCTTGCTCTGATGCGCCGAATAGACGAATTGCATCTGAACTATCCCTTTGCAGGCGCCAGAATGCTTTCCAAAATGCTCAAACGTGAAGGAAGTTTATTCGGTCGGCGTCGTGTATCCACGCTGATGAAGCGAATGGGAATCCACGCAATCTACCGCAAGCCCAATACCAGCAAGCGGTATCAGGCGCATCCAGTCTATCCGTATCTGTTGCGGAATTTGTCCATCACCCGCTCAAACCATGTCTGGGCAGCAGATATCACGTATATCCCAATGAAGCGCGGCTTCGTTTATCTGTTCGCCGTGATCGACTGGGCAAGCCGTCGAGTGCTGTCATGGCGATTGTCTAACACCTTGACTACCGACTTCTGCATTGAAGCTGTGCAAGAAGCCATAAACAAGCATGGCAAGCCGGATATCTTCAATACAGACCAAGGTTGCCAATTCACCAGCTTGGAATTCACCGGGCTGCTGAAGGATAACGGTATCCGGATCAGCATGGATGGCAAGAGTAGTTGGCGTGACAATGTGTTTGTCGAACGGCTTTGGAAGAGCGTCAAATACGAAGAGGTATATCTGCACGCCTACGACAGCGTATGTAGTGCAGAACAAAGCTTAGAAAAATATTTCATGTTCTACAACCAAATTAGGGTTCATCCGGCAAATGCGTACTTGGTAGTCAGAAAGGCATGTTGAAAGAAAGTGAATCAAAGGTTGAAATTATCTTTGATTTTCAATGATGAGG
>NZ_FNUX01000071.1 GCF_900108305.1 Nitrosomonas ureae | reverse complement strand
GGTTCATCCGGCAAGTGCATACTTTCTGGTTCAACCGACAAGAACGTAATTAGTTTCATGCAGCGCCATAATTTTAAGTTTAATGAACTCGATATCTCTGAAACCATAGGCCATTTTGTGCAAGGTTTTAATCTTGTTGTTGGTGCCTTCCAACGGCCCGGTTGATAAACCATTGAAATCGAAATAAGCCAGGATGCCTGAGCGGTGTGCCGCAATAGTTTTAGAGAATTGCTTGAGCATGTTGATATCCGAAGCGCCGGCTTTTTTTACCCATTCGTCCAATGCCTTTTGAGCTGAGGTTTTATCCGGTTGATGCCAGATATTGCGTAACTCCTCTTTCATGTAATAGGCTGTTGCCAAGGGTCCATTGAGCTTTAATGCTTCATCCAGGCGTTGACGCTCATTTCGCGTGTCATCCAGGTTGTCAGGGCTCTTGAGCAATAGCCAGCGAATGCCCTTCAGAACAGGTTTACCCAATCCATTCTCTGCTTCTCGTTGCAGATCACGACGTAGTTTTGTCAGCTTTTCATTGAACAGCTTAATAATATGAAAGTGATCGAACACTAGCGCTGCATCTGGGATATTAGCCCGTACCGCACTGATGTAAGCTGGACCCATGTCGGTCGCAACCGCTTCAATCCGCGCCCCCGATCGTTTCAAACGCTTCCAAAACGGAATCAGTGCATCTGCGCCTTTCCCATTACCAACAAAAATCACTGCCCCACGTTGAAGATCCAGAACTATGGTTAAATAGCCCAGCTTCTTGCCTTGGTATATTTCATCCAGCGCAATGCGTTTTATCTTGCCTAATTTCGGCAACCGATAACGTTTATTCAGATTGTCCTTCTGTATCCCCTTAACCAGATCCCAGCTCACCCCAAGATGGCGTGCTACTGCCTGGATGGTCATGTGCTTAGAGAGATCCAAAACCAATCTTTCGAAAGAACGTGTATAGCGCTTGTGCTCATCAGCAAACTGTATCTTTACCTGACGAACTGCTTGGCATCGGGTGCATTCTACCCGCTGAACTGGAAGGTCGATAAAGACTGCTTTTTGACCTATCGGTACTGTGCGGAAGCGTCGAACCAACTTTCCTCGGTAATGTATCTCGCGGCTTTTACATACCGGACATCTCAATCGCCAATGATCCGCTTGGATTGCGACAACTATGACACCCGCAATAAAACAGGTACTTTGATAATAATAACCAACTATGCCAAAGGCGTGATACAGCAAACTGGTCGACATGTTGAAAAAACCTCATCATTGAAAATCAAAGATAATTTCAACCTTTGATTCACTTTCTTTCAACATGCCTTTCTGACTACCAAGTACGCATTTGCCGGATGAACC
>NZ_FNUX01000035.1 GCF_900108305.1 Nitrosomonas ureae | reverse complement strand
CAACGGCGTTAAGTTCGTTAACGGTATTAAACAAACAGCAGATCAAAAACAGAATGCCGCTTGATTCCCTATACACCAGATTTGACTATAGCTCAAGGTACTTTCTAAGGATGCCTGTTAATCCAAGAATTATCTGTGCGGTAGAGAACAGTAGAGATACTTCGATTGATTCAAGGAAATGGAATTTATCGCAAAGAAAATTTACAAAAAAAGAGATAGAGTTCAGCTCCTGAAGCTGAAATTAATCGGCTCATTTGTCGTTCTGCATAGGCAAGCAGCATGTGATTTACGACTAACAAGGCTTAGGATTCGTAGAGGTGGTTTTGATTTCATAGTTTGCTCGTGCATGCAAATTTGCGTGCACAATGTTTCATCTTTTCTGTGGATTAGCGTTAAATGGATAGTGGATAGTATCGGCAGTACTTGATTTTGAAAGCAGCATACCTCACCTCGCGCAAGCAAACGGATATTAACTGCGCGCTTCAAGCAGTTTTCGTTCCAAGGAGCAGGAAATTGAGTCCGCGAATATTAAATCATTACATAATAAAATATCGGTTTCTTTTATTTGACTACAGCACTATATTTTCTTCCCCATTCATCCATCGACAGCAGGATGGTTTTAAGGGAGTGCCCCAGCGGCGATAACGAATATTCAACGCGCGGGGGAATTTCATTAAAGTTATTTCTGACAATTAATCGATGCATCTCCATTTCGCGTAATTGTCGGCTTAAAGTACGGTGGGTAATTCCTGTTAAGCTCCTTTGCAGCTCGTTAAATCGCATCGTGCCACTTAACAGGTGATTAATAATCATAACCTTCCAACGCCCCCCAATTATTTTCAACGTAACCTCAACGGGGCAGCACACTTCTTTAGTTGGCATTTATAAATCTCCCTGTTTTTGACAGTATCCTTTTTGTGCGTACTTGTAATTTAATCCGACGGTATTAATCTATTGCACATATAAAAAATTTTTTAGGATGGCAATTATGCCAACAGAACCCGAAGTATCCCTCAAAAAGCTGTCACGCATTCAGAAAAATACAAATCAGCACTGGGTCGGTAATGGATTTCCGGTACGCACGTTATTTTCTTATTCGACGCTGGGACCCATGATCAGTCCTTTCTTGCTGTTTGATTATGCAGGGCCGATGGAATTTTCACCCACTGAACAGCGTCATGGTGTTGGAGAACATCCTCACCGCGGTTTTGAGACAGTTACTATCGTCTATAGTGGCGAGGTGGAGCATCGCGATAGTTCCGGTGGTGGCGGCAAGATCGGCCCGGGCGATGTACAGTGGATGACCGCAGCTTCCGGCCTGGTACACGAAGAATTCCACAGCCGCGATTTTGCGCGGCGTGGTGGCCTCCTTGAAATGGTACAACTGTGGGTGAATCTGCCCGCCAAGGATAAGATGTCGCCTCCGCATTATCAAAGTATTCTGGATAGCCAGATTCCTGTCATCGATCTCCCCGATAATCAAGGGAAAGTGCGCGTCATCGCCGGTGAATTTGACGGCATTGCAGGACCAGCGCGTACCTTTACACCGATCGACGTCTGGGATTTGCGCTTAACCGGCAATCAGCCGATCGACCTTGCCGTGCCTGACGGTTATAACACATTGCTGGCAGTACTCAAGGGCTCAGTGCGCGTCAATGGATCTGAAATCATTGATACCGCGGAAGTCGGCCTGTTTGAGCGGGCAGGCGATCATATCCGCATCGGCAGCGCGCCCGATACAACAGCGCTGCTGCTGTGCGGCGAACCAATCGATGAACCCATCGCAGGCAGTGGCCCGTTTGTCATGAATACGGCGGAGGAAATACGCCAGGCCATGACAGATTATCAGAGTGGCAAGATGGGAAAGATAACGTGAGCTCATGAAAACCAGGTAAAAACATCTACCGGACTCATCACAATTTACTGTAGAGGAACAAAATGACCCTGGAAGAAAAACTCAACGATTTAAATCAAATGATTCTGCAAGGTAAGATATTGGAATCGATGGAAAAGTACTATCATTCCGATTGCATCGTTATCGAAAAAAATGACGTGGTGGCAAAAGGCCTAAAACAGGCCAAAGAGCGGGAATCCGAGTTATTTAAAGGTGTTGAGGCATGGCTCAAGTCGGAAATCATATCAACCGCCGTGGGTAAAGACGTAACCATGACCGAGTGGCATTACGAATACCAACATAAGGATTTCGGGCACAAGAAATTTGATCAGGTAGCGGTGCAACGCTGGAAAGATGGCAAGATCATCAGCGACCGCTTCTATGCACTGTATTAAGCAATAATTTCGCAATTAACAACTAAGGATAATCACGGCCATGAGTAAGACTTTCAAATACAACCGCCTTTCTAAAGATGATGCCGCTTTATTACTGGTAGATCATCAAGCGGGTTTGATCTCACTGGTGCAGGATTTTTCACCCAATGAGTTTAAAAACAATGTATTGGCACTAACCGCGTGCGGCAAGTATTTCAAGTTGCCAACCATTCTGACCACCAGTTTCGAGGAAGGCCCTAACGGACCGCTGGTTCCGGAAATCAAGACAATGTTTCCCGATGCACCTTATGTGGCGCGCCCCGGCAACATTAATGCCTGGGACAACGAAGATTTTGTTAGCGCAGTCAAAAAGACTGGCCGCAAGCAGCTGATCATTGCCGGCGTGGTTACCGAAGTCTGTGTCGCTTTTCCCGCGCTGTCCGCCATCGAAGAAGGTTATGAAGTATTCGTAGTCACCGATGCTTCCGGAACTTTCAATGAAGTAACCCGCGATGCCGCCTGGATGCGCATGCAGGCAGCGGGCGTGCAGCTAATGAGCTGGTTTGGCGTAGCTTGCGAATTGCACCGCGACTGGCGCAACGATATTGAAGGCCTGGGCACCTTATTCTCTAATCATTTGCCTAATTATCGCAATTTGATGACAAGTTATTTTGCCATCACCCAAAAGTAAATAACCAAGCTCGAAGCGAATGACAAATCATCATGAGTGAGAATGAGATAAATGTGCGCCGCCGCCGTATTCTGCAAGCGGCCGGAGCAACGTTACTGTTTTCTAAAACAGGTACATTTGCAGATCCACTTAAAGGACCATCCATGAATGGCATTTCAGCGCAACTGATACTGCGTAACGGTCAATTTGCCACACTTGATCGTCAGAATCCGCACGCTACGGCTGTCGCCATTTCGGATGGTTATTTTATCGCTGCAGGAAGCGACGACGAAGTAATGCGTCTTGCCGATAGCGCTACGCAAGTAATTGATCTCAACCGCCGCCGCGTCATTCCGGGATTGATCGATTCACACATGCACCTTATCCGCGGCGGGCTGAATTACAATCTGGAGTTACGCTGGGATGGCATTCCTTCGCTGGCGGACGCCATGCGCCGCTTGAAGGAGCAAGTGGCGCGCACACCTGCACCGCAATGGGTGCGCGTGGTAGGTGGTTTTACTGAAATGCAGTTCGCCGAGAAACGTTTGCCGACATTGGATGAAATCAATGCCGTAGCGCCGGATACTCCGGTTTTTATTTTGCATCTTTACGATCGCGCACTGCTGAATCGCGCAGCATTACGTGCTTGCGGCTACGATCGTGACACACCCAATCCGCCGGGTGGTCTGATTGCCAAGGATACCCGCGGGGAACCAACAGGCTTGCTGCTGGCGGAACCCAACGCATTGGTCCTGTATTCAGCTCTCGCCAGAGGCCCCAAGCTGCCATATGACTATCAAATCAACTCCACGCGCCATTTCATGCGGGAAATGAATCGCCTGGGAGTAACCAGCGTAATTGATGCCGGTGGCGGCTATCAGAATTATCCCGATGACTACAAAATCATCGAGGAACTGCATCAGGCTGGCGAGTTGACCTTGCGTATTGCCTACAATTTGTTTACGCAGAAGGCTGGAGAAGAGATTGCGGATTTTACCCAATGGACCAAAATGCTGAAACCCGGCGATGGCGATAGCTATTACCGCCACAACGGCGCGGGTGAAATGCTGGTATTTTCTGCTGCGGATTTCGAGGATTTCCGCATGCCGCCCCCGGATATGGCGGCAAGCATGGAAAATGATCTGGAAGCCGTGGTGCGCATCCTCGTCAGCAATCGCTGGCCGTTCCGGTTGCATGCCACCTACAATGAAACCATTTCGCGTGCGCTGGATGTATTCGAAAAAGTGAACCGGGACATTCCCTTTGAGGGCATTCATTGGTTCTTTGATCACGCCGAAACCGTGACCGATGTCAACCTCGAGCGCATCGCAAGACTTGGCGGCGGCATCGCCATTCAGCACCGCATGGTCTACCAGGGTGAATTTTTCGTCCAACGCTACGGCCGCAAAGCTGCAGAGCGCACGCCGCCTTATCAGCGCATGCTGGCAATGGGCGTAAAAGTCGGCGCAGGCACCGATGCCACTCGCGTAGCTAGCTACGACCCCTGGAATGCGCTGTACTGGCTCACGACTGGCAAGACGTTGGGCGGCCTCCCGCTATATCCGGCAGCAAATCTTGTCAATCGCGAGACTGCATTACGGCTTTATACACAGGCCAATACCTGGTTCTCGAATGAGGAAGGCATCAAGGGCCAGATCAAGCCGGGGCAATACGCTGACCTGGCCGTATTATCCACAGATTATTTCAGCGTTCCGGAAGACAAAATCCGGCAGATTGTCTCAGTACTCACCGTGGTTGGCGGACGTATTGTCTATGGTGACGATGAATTCAACCAACTCATGCCTCCCTTGCCGCCAGCCATGCCGGATTGGTCACCGGTAAATCACTTTGGCGGTTATTTCAAATCCGTGGCAAGTACGGCAGCCCTGCATCCGTTTGCTCAGACAGCCTGTGGTTGCGGAAGCCGTTGTGCCGTGCATGGCCATGCGCATGGACGCGCATATCAGGATGCTGTCAGCGCCGATGACCAGCGCGGATTCTGGGGCACACTCGGCTGTTCGTGCTGGGCGGTATGACGCTCACTGTACTATTTGCCAGCGATCGTAGCCGAATATCTGCCGCGATGCGATTTGAAGTCGATTGAAGGAACAAACTGCATACAAATGCACCGATGAGGCCGCTACGCTAAGAAAGCGCTGATTAATCCGGCGAACGAGATGAAGCACGAGACGCCCGGAACGCAGCAACTGAGACATATCAGCAAGACAGGCGAAGGCGCGAACCGAGCAACGAAATGATTCGCTCGTGCAGCCAATTAATCAGCGCTTCCCTAACATTCGGTACCAGCGTATACCAACAAAACGCGATCCGGAATCGACAAAAGAACGGTAATTATCCATTTCAAGCATACTTCAGCACATATCGTTGGTGTTAAAATCCCGGAATCTCAAATGCATTGACTTAACAAAGGAAATTTGCGTGACCTGCTATCAACCCAAAACCTCTTTACTGACACTTCGGTTTCTTTGCTATCTTTTCCTCATATTGAATCCCATCAATTCAATAGCGCTGCTCATTGATTCAAAGGAAATTGAACGGCAACTATCCAACTCCGCCATCGAGTCAAACAAGGCCGGACATTCTGATCTACAACGATTTTATGCGGCCAGGAATTATCAACCAGTATGGTTCTCGGGAGAATCACCGCAATTGAAAACGGCCTTGGCATTCATTGCCAGCGCAGAAACCGAAGGATTGAACAGCCAGGATTATCAATTACAGCAATTGACGCAACTGCTGCAGCATAGTGATCAATCTTCATCAGCAGCAATCGAGCTGGAGATCCGCACAACACACGCAGTATTGAAGCTGGCCACGGAATTATCCCGCGGCCGTTTTTCCGCCACTGCAGCCGACCCGGATTGGCATATTCCGCGGGCCAACTTTGATGCAGTCGCATTCTTGCAAGAAGCCATACACGCCGATCATTTGGAAGATTCACTGCAAAAATTGTCTCCACAAACGCTCAATTATCAATTGCTCAAACGGACCCTGGCGCACTATCAGGAATTCCTCAGAAACACCCCGGAATGGATTCGTATTCCGAGTTCACCATCCATCCGGCCGGGCGACACCTATCCCAGCATTCCTTTGATTCGCCAGCGCATCGCACAAGCTCATGCAGCGGATGCTTTGTCTGAATTCAATCTTATTCCCAGAACAAGTCAACTCTACGATACTGAGCTGGTTGCTGCCATCAAAGCTTTTCAGGCGCAACACGGTTTAAACATCGACGGCATTATCGGGAAAAATACCATTAATGCATTGAATATTCCGCTCGAATGGAAAATACGCCAACTGCGCATCAATATGGAACGCCTGCGCTGGTTACCCAGGAATCTGGGGCAACGTTACTTACTGGTCAATACCGCAGGCTTTTATCTCACCGCCATGGAAAATGACGAGCCAATCCTGAATATGCGCATCATTGTCGGGCGGGATTATCGTTCAACCCCCAGTTTTAATGGCGCGCTGTCGCATATGGTGTTGAATCCTTATTGGAATGTTCCGGCCAGCATTGCACGTAAGGATTTATTACCCAAGCAGCAGCAAGATCCGACTTATTTCACAACGGCCGGATTCAAGGTCTACCCCGCTCAGGAACGTGGTGCGCAGGCAATCGATCCGAACACGATCGATTGGCATGCGCTCAAAACAAGATTTCCCTATTTTCTGCGGCAAAACCCGAGCAATCACAATGCACTGGGCAAAATCAAATTCATGTTTTCCAATCCGTTCAGTATCTATTTACATGACACGCCATCCAAATCACTGTTCAGAAAGGATATCAGGACCTTCAGCTCGGGCTGCATACGCCTGGAGAAACCCTTCGAACTGGCGGCTTTTGCTCTGAATCAACCCAGCTTGCCGGAAAAATTTAGCACGGATCTGGAAAGCGATAAAACCATTACCACGCATTTACCTAAACCATTACCGATTTACTTGGTGTATATTACGGCCTGGGCGGATGAACACGAGAAAGTGTATTTCTACCCGGATATCTATGACCGTGATTTACGTGCGCTGCGTTATGCTCGCTGGTAAATTATTTTTCGCACACAATCGCAGCATTTTCAGGAGAAAATAATCGATGATACGAAAATTTCTGGATCAAGCGTATTTATCAGAAACAGAACCCAGCCGCCGCCAATTTTTAAAAACCGGCTTGAGCGCCTGTACTTTGTTGGCGCTGCCCATGGCAGCCACATCCGTGCATGCGGCCATCAAAAAACCCTTAGAGAAGAAACTGAGCTTTCTTAACTTACATACCGGCGAACGTACCCGTGCGACTTTCTGGGCCAATGGCCGTTACATTCCGGAAGGCATGCGCGCCATCAACCAGGTGTTGCGTGACCATCGCACCGGTGATCGATATAAGATCGATCCTACGCTGTTTGATTTCCTGCACCTGTTACAGCACAAATTAAGAACCCATCAAGAATTCCATGTGATCTCAGCCTACCGTTCTCCTGCCACCAATGCCAGACTGGCGGCACAAAGCGGCGGGGTCGCCAAAAACAGCCTGCATACACATGGAAAAGCCATCGATATCCGCCTGCCGGGACGTAAATTATCCGATTTGCGCAGCGCCGCGTTGTCATTGCAAATTGGCGGTGTCGGTTATTATCCCTCATCCAATTTTGTTCATTTGGATACCGGGAATTATCGTTTTTGGGGGGGATAGAAGAATTTATCTTGTTCGGTACACACGTATCCCAGGCTCTTGACTTCGTGGATTGATCTGATACTAAAAAATCAAGAGACCTACTGACCACGCCAGAGATCTCCCCAACCATTTCAATAGTTAATGTGTACGTGCCGGAGTATATGCGCCTCGCATACCGCTTTCCAGCTTACGTGCCTGACCGGTAGCTTCTTCCAGCGTTGGCAGTATGGCTTGCAGTTTCTCGGATTTCTCGGTTTGTGTACCAGGTGCTTGCACAATCTTTTGAATCTGATCACGCGCCGCATCAACATTCTTATAGACTTCATGCTCACGTGCTTTCTTCACAGGCGAGGATGCAACACTTCTTGCAGCAGGAATAACACCAGGACATTCTGCGGCTTCCTGTTGAAAAGAATCGCGATTTTCTTTGAATTGCTGAGCAATTTGAACACGTTTGGGAATAAAAACATCTATGAGCAGTGGCGACAGTTTTCCATTTTCATCAATATGCACAAAACGAAGGCTATTAGGCCAAGTAGCACCACCACCAAGATCCTTGCCCGCAGAGAATTGATGGCAACCGCCACAAGTCATGGTGCCAGCACGATTCATCAACTGGGCTGAAGATATCCCGGTCAAATCCGTCAGTGCTGCAAGGCGCGACTGTACTTGATCAAGCAATAATGAGTCAGTCCTATCGGCAGGATTATCCTCGTCACCTTGCGAAATCGATTCAAAATCATTAAATCGGGTATCGAATCCTGCACTAATGCCATTGATGATATCAGCAGCCGATGCATTATTGTTGATTCGATCCGGATTAACCAGATTACATAGTGGTTGGCCGAGGAAGGAATTACGAAAATCATGTTGGTCCGTTTCGTCAAATCCACCAGGTAGCTCCGCAACTGCGCGAAACAGGAAAGCCATTGGCGAATCATCTACCGGTTCGGGTTTGAAGATTGCCTGTCCGTTTTGATCAAAATTGATTAAAAACTCCCGTAACGACCAGAGAATTTCCTGCGGATCTGGTGTCTTGAACAAATTAACACGTAACTGCCCCAATGGCATACCATAATTTTCTGCTTTAATTACTGGTGCCACACCCGGAATACCTTGATAGTAGAATTTCTCAAGCTCTGCTACTGTTTGTGTTGCATCGGTATCACTTGAACGCTGCGCCCAAAAATCAGTGATTGCGGCACAGCCTGCCAAGCCCTTGCCAGGATCCGGATTGGGAATTCTAGCTTCGAAAATCATCGTTAAGCGATCAGTTGGCCCGCTCGATTTTTTTGTATAAACAATTCGATATTCACCGCAATTGCTGCCATCCGCAGGCGCCAAATCAAAACGGTTAAATAGCCCTACCGGAATCATGCCATCGGGCGAATTCGGATTCAGCAAATCATTTGGAATGATTGATGATTCACTGGGCCGGGCATTCACAGCAATGGTTTTACCTGAAACAGGATGAACAAATGTAGTTTGCGCAAATGAATCGATGATGCTTTGCAGCATCGAAACGGAAATCGTTGGTGCTCCTCCTGCAGTGGCAACAATTTGATCCATTGTTTTGGAAAATGAAAATGGCGTTGCCAGTTTTTCAAGATCATTGAACACAACCGATTTATCGGTAATAGGTTTTATATCCGGCTTAGGATATGCAGGCTCTTTATTTTTTTCACAACCGATTAATAAACTGAACGTGGCAACAATCAATAGAAAAACAAAGGATTCCTTAAGCACAGTGGATTGGAAACATTTATAGGCCATGGTAAATCTCCATAAAGTGTGAGAAAAATCCCTAGAATCACGAAAAACAAAACGATTCTAGGATATCCAATAAGTTTCTCTATGTGATTTTTGTCACTTCACGTGAAAGAAGATAATGTATAGCTTGATTTATATCAAGGGAAAATCGATCAATACCTACCATTTGTCCATCAGATGCAAAAAACTTGTCGGAATCTTCAAATTTCCAGCTACGAATAATCCACCGCATCCCGGTTACACTTTGCTCGGTCGATATCAAACCGTTAGGACTACCCATGTCGGTCCTTGCCCGAATTGAGGCCAGATCTCAAACTATGAATTTATAGCTATGAACAATCATCGCCACATACATCAGCCGCAACGCTTTAGCTTTAGCTTTAGCTATCGCATCCGCTGGTGTCATCCTTGTTTACAATCTTCACTGGTCATAATTCGAGACTCCGGAAATAGCGATTATTTGATCCCGTACTGTGCCCGATAACGCTCGACGGCAGGAAGATACTGCACGAATTCTCGATGATTCTGCAAAAATTCCACCAGATCGTCCAGATTGATGATCGAAGTCACCGCAAGGCTATGCATGTGCTGCACTTCCTGAACCGCAGAGCGTTCTCCAATTCCCCTTTCCATACGGTCGAGTGCAATCACGATGCCGGATGGTGTTGCGCCTGAGTTCTTAATCAGTTCGACCGATTCACGCACCGACGTGCCCGCGGAAATGACATCATCAACGATCAACACGCGCCCCGCCATCGATGCACCGACCAATACCCCGCCTTCGCCATGATCCTTGGCCTCTTTGCGGTTAAAGCAGAACGGATAGTTATGTCCCATCTCAGCCAGCGCAATGACAATGGCGCTGACCAGCGGAATGCCTTTGTACGCCGGACCGAACAGCATGTCGAAAGGAAGCGCTGCAGCAATAATCGCTTTGGCGTAAAATTGCCCGAGTTTGCGCAGTGCATCACCATCGTTAAAAAATCCTGCATTGAAAAAATACGGTGACATGCGCCCTGCTTTGGTTTTAAATTCACCAAAGCACAGCACCTTGCGCGCAATGGCGAATTGAATAAAGGCTTGCCGGAAATCATTAGACATCACTTGAACAACCCATAAATTGATAGATGCAAATTATAACGCTTAACTTAAATGGTATTCGCGCAGCCGTGAAAAAAGGCTTCCTTCAATGGCTCGCAACACAATCCGCGGATATCGTTTGCGTTCAGGAATTAAAAGCGCAACTGCCCGATCTTTCCGCCGAAATGCAAATGCCGGATAATTATCACGGCTATTTCCATTGTGCCGGACAAAGAGGTTATAGCGGCGTAGGGATATATAGCCGAAAAAAGCCGGATCAAATCATCGAAGGCATCGGCATCGCCGACATCGATGCCGAAGGCCGCTTTTTACAGGCGGATTTCGGCAATTTAAGCATCATTTCAATCTATCTGCCGTCCGGCTCCAGCGGTGAGCATCGGCAAGCCGCAAAATTTTATTTCATGGAAAAATTTTTTCCGGTATTGCAAAACCTGAAGGCCAGCAACCGGGAAATCATTTTATGCGGCGATTGGAACATTGCGCACAAGGAAATCGACCTTAAGAATTGGCGCTCCAATCAGAAAAATTCCGGTTTTCTGCCCGAAGAGCGCGAATGGTTATCCAATGTATTGGGAAATTACGGTTTTGTCGATGTGTTTCGCCGTCTGAACGCAGAACCGGATCAGTACACCTGGTGGTCGAACCGTGGACAAGCCTGGGCTAAAAACGTAGGTTGGCGTATCGACTACCAAATCGCCACGCCTGCTATCGCACGACTCGCACAAAAGGCTTCCATTTATAAAGATGAGCGTTTTTCCGATCATGCACCGCTGATTATCGACTACGAACACGAATTATGACATCCGCAGGATTTTCCGGTTGGTCGCAGGCGTTACGGGTATACACCCACCCCCGCGTACTGGGCATGCTGTCGCTGGGATTTTCCGCCGGGCTGCCATTGCTGTTGATCATGGGTACGTTGTCTTTCTGGTTGCGAGAGGCAGGTATTGATCGCACCACCATCGGTCATCTAAGCTGGATCGGCCTGGCCTACAGTTTTAAATGGTTGTGGTCGCCACTGGTTGACCGGCTGCCACTGCCCTTGTTGACGCGATGGCTGGGCCGCCGCCGCGCCTGGTTGTTACTATCGCAAATTACCATTGTCATGGCGCTGACGGGCATGGCATTCACCGATCCGGTTATGAATCTGACGCATTTGGTATTTTTTGCGCTTGCCGTAGCGTTTGCCTCCGCCACACAGGACATCGCACTCGATGCTTATCGCATCGAAGCTGTTGCGGTGGAATTGCAGGGAGCAATGGCCGCCACGTATCAAGCCGGTTATCGCGTCGCGATGATCCTGGCTTCTGCTGGCGTATTGTGGATTGCTGCGGCGGTTGACGTCACTGTAGACACTTATGACCACGCGCCGTGGCGTTTCGCTTATCTGATCATGGCGGCGAGCATGGTCGTGGGCATTATCACTACGCTCATTATCCGCGAACCGGAGGTGCCCTATAGCCGGTTAATCTCAGAAAATGAAAAAATCGCACAACAGGTCATCGCAACCTGGCATCTTCATCCCCGCATCGGCAACCTGCTGGTCTGGCTTTACGGCGCATTAATCGCGCCATTCCGCGACTTTATCATGCGTCATGGCCGGCAAGCATTGCTGATCCTGGGCCTGATTGCCATCTACCGTATCTCCGATGTTGTAATGGGCGTAATGAGTAATCCTTTCTATGTCGACATGGGTTATAGCAAAGAAGAAGTTGCCACGATTTCAAAAGTATATGGGGTGATCATGACCATCGTAGGCGCGGCGATCGGCGGCGTTCTGACGGTCAAAATCGGCATCATGCGCACACTGTTTCTAGGCGCCGTGCTATCTGCCGCGACCAATTTGCTGTTTGTCTGGTTAGCGGGACGCGGTCACGATGTCAGTGGATTAATTTTCACCATCTCGGCGGATAATCTTTCTGCCGGTATCGCTTCCTGCGCTTTTATCGCTTATTTATCCGGCCTGACCAATTCGGCTTATTCAGCCACGCAGTATGCATTATTCAGCTCGGTCATGTTGCTACTACCCAAATTCATCGCCGGCTTCAGCGGGCAATTTGTTGATGCCTACGGTTATGAAAATTTCTTCATCGCTACCGCTATACTGGGCCTGCCCGTTTTGATTCTGGTCTGGCTCGCCGGGCAGGCGAAGTTTTCCCATTCCTCCCAATAATCAAACATGTTACATATCCCCGTGCAGAAAAGCCCTGAAACTGAATATCATGCATTGATAAGCGCCGGTGAGTTGCAGCCCGATGCCGATCAAGCGAAAGCTGTTGCCGCTCTAGAGCGATTACATCGTGAATTGATTAATTCACGCACAGTCGGAAGGAAATGGCCTATTCGATTGCTTCGTTGGTTTGGCAATAATAAACCGGCACCCAAAGGCATTTATCTTCATGGAGGCGTGGGACGTGGCAAATCCATGCTGATGGATCTGTTTTACATGACTATTCCCATCGCATCAAAGAAACGCGTTCACTTTCATGAATTCATGCTGGATATTCATGCCCAGCTTAAAAGCTGGCATGAATTTTCAGTACAGGAACGCGCGCAACAGGGCTTCCGCGCCAGCGACGCCGATCCTATTCCAGCGATCGCAAGGAAAATAGCCGATACCTCAATGCTATTATGTTTTGACGAGTTCCAGGTTACCGATATCGCTGATGCGATGGTGCTGACCCGGCTTTTCACCGAACTGTTTGCGCAAGGCGTGGTTGTCGTCACAACTTCGAATAGACCTCCCGACGATCTCTACAAAAACGGTTTGAATCGTCAACGTTTTGTGTCATTCATTCAGCAGATAAAGGATAGGCTTGAGATCATTTCACTGGAAGGGCCGGTCGATTATCGCTATAACCGCCTGAAAGGCGCGCAAACCTACTACTTTCCGGTTAACCAGGCCACTACGGATGAGCTGTCGGCCACGTTCTTCCGCCTTACCGATCGCCGTGTGGAAGACCGGGACAAGGTTCCCAGCGAAGAGTTAACGGTGCAGGGTCGAACACTGTTCGTTCCCAAAGCAGCGCGAGGCGTCGCCGTTTTTTCGTTTAAGCGCCTATGCGCAAATCCTCTCGGCACCGCAGATTATCTCGCCATTGCCAGAACCTATCATACCATCATCCTGGTTGCGATCCCGCAATTCAATCAGGAGAACAACAACGAAGCCAGGCGCTTCATCCATTTGATCGATGCACTGTATGAGCATGGCGTCAAATTCTTGTGTTCAGCCGCCGTACCCCTTCAATCGCTATATGCCGGAGAGGAAATCAGTTTTGAATTTGAACGTACAATCTCGCGCCTGATGGAAATGCAATCGAAAAACTATCTGACAAGAGGTCACGGCAAGAATTTGCATTAGATAAGAATGCTCGATCGCGTGCAGTCGGTTCCTTATCAAGAGTTCTTTCTGTAACTAGAAAGTAAGCATGTGAAAGTTCGCAAATAAAAACTTGACTCTGAATCTAATGAACGTACTTAACACCCGTGTTAAAAATGGATCGCTGAGAAAGACTATTTCTTTATCGTAAGTTTCAAGGAAGATTATCCGGGTCATCTCCCTTCGCGCCGGGCGGCGACGCGACCCTTGAGGCATTGCAGGTCAAACTATGGGTTATTTATTAATTTCTTTGAAATGAGCGATAGCGACACGTGCGGCATTCCTGGCTGAATCATCCTCATCGTAATTTCCATTTTCAATAGCTTGCTCCAGACTGACAATGGCCATGGCTAAATGAATACGCCCGGCTGACGAGATATATTCCTGGTCTTGCACCAAAAGAGCATGAATTATTGCAGTAGTTGAGTGTTTTGCAATTGTTGCTCCGTCATCAGCGACTACCGAAGCCTCAGAAAACCTGATTGCTTGATGCAAATGACTTTCTGTCAAACATGCGGATAAAGTTAAGGTTAAAATAATTAAGATACTGGAAAACAGCATATCTTGTTCATTCCTGAAATAAGCTTTGGATTTACTACTTATTACATTGTTCTCAAACATAATTATAAGTTCCAATATAATTTTATAACACAATACAAATAAGTATAGAACTATAAAATTATCCCAATGCTTTTAAGTAAGCGGATTTTAGCGCCTATTTGTGTTTAACTTACTACTTCAAAGATTCTCAGAAGCGATCCAGCCGTAATTGCTGGCAACATTGCAGATATATTCAAACGTTGCGCCTGGTACGGCATAACAGATGCAATTTGATTGACTGGAAACGCCTGCGACCCGTCAACCGCGCTGGATAGCATTGAGAGCGATTCTTTTGTGCGGAGTAATGCATGGCGCTATTGCGTACAGAAAATCGAATATCCAATCATAGCCGGACTGAAAAAAATCAGTAATAGGTGTATCCTGCATGTATCTTCATATCTGTCCATGAGCATACCAAAATGATCATACTCATAACAGGCGCAACTGGATTTATCGGTCATCACCTGATACAACGACTGCAGTGCGAACATCATACGGTCAAAGTGTTGAGTCGCAACAGCAAGCGCGCAAGCCACATGCTCGGTGTAGCGGCATTTGATTGGGATTATGCTACGCAGGACGTCCCTGCCGAGGCATTGCACGATTGCCAGATCATCATTAATCTGATGGGCGAGAACCTGGGAAATGGCCGCTGGACCGAGGCGCGCAAGCACGAGATTTATGCCTCACGCATCCTCAGCACCCGCAAATTAGTTGCTGCTGCGCCAGAAAGCTTGCACACCTTCGTCTGCGGCTCGGCAATCGGTATTTATCCAGGCACAGGCGATGATCTGTATGACGAATCCTATGTTGCGCTAGAGCGGCTCAGTTTTATGCAAACCCTTTGCCACGACTGGGAACAGGAAGCCTCCAGGATTGAACACAGAAAAGTACGCCGGGTCAGTATTCGAACCGGCATCGTACTGGGCGATGGTGGCATGCTGAAAAAGCTCCTGCCGATATTCAAGCTGGGACTGGGTGGACCTGTCGGCAATGGCCGTCAATGGCTGCCGTGGATACATATCGATGATCTGGTTTCGGTCTTTTGTGAAGCTGCACTGAATACGCGCTATCATGGCCCGGTGAATGCCGTATCACCCAATCCTGTACGCTATCGCGAATTTGCAACTGCGCTTGGCCAGGCACTGCATCGTTCCACCTTCTTCCCGATTCCGGCATTTATCCTTAAACTGGCACTAGGCGAAGCGGCTGCATTGGCTTTAAACAGCTATCACATTACACCCAAACGACTTCTGGAAGATTATGACTTCAAATTCAAATTTGATAATTTACCGGCTGCACTGGCTGACTTATTTACCGAAAGCTAAATCTTCACGTTAAAACTAGTCATATCGATGAGTGCATCACTGGTTGTTTTTTGGTTCCGGCGCGATCTGCGTCTGGATGACAATGTCGGATTGTCACATGCGTTAGCATCCGGGCAACCGGTGTTGCCGGTTTTTATTTTTGATCCATCAATCTTGACAGGATTACCTGAAAACGATGCACGTATTACCTTCATCTACGACACCTTGCAAACCCTCCGTACGCAGCTGGAGGAAAAATATTCAAGTTCAATCGCGCTCTATTATGGCAACCCCATAGAAATTTTCGATCAAATCCTGCGGTTACACTCTGTCACAACGGTATATGCCAATCACGACTATGAACCCTACGCGCGCGAACGCGACGAAACCGTACGTCAATGGTTAAAAGCACAATCGGTAGCTTTTAATACCTATAAAGACCATGTGTTATTTGAGAAAAATGAGATCGCCAAGGATTCGGGTGGCCCCTATGTCGTGTATACCCCCTATATGCACAAATGGAGAAAGGTTCAGAGTGAGGCCACACTGAGGGCTTATTCAACCTCGGAAAAATTGGGAAATATGATTAAACATTTGCATTCACCTAATCTCTCTCTAACTGATATTGGTTTTGTGCGCTCTGCCCTAACCATTCCAGCGTATCGATTGGACACGAAACTGCTGCAACATTACGCACACGATAGGGATTTTCCCGCATTAACCGCCACATCACTTTTGGGTGCCCATTTACGATTCGGCACGATTAGTATTCGGCAAGTATTTCAGCAAGCATTGAACGCCAGTAACGATATCTTCGGTAATGAGCTGATCTGGCGCGAATTCTTCAGTCAGATCCTATGGCATTTCCCGCATACACAAAATAGCAGTTTCAAACCGCGCTATGATCGCATTCAATGGCGCAATAACGCAGCAGATTTCGAGCGCTGGAGCAAAGGAATGACCGGTTATCCCCTAGTTGATGCTGGCATGCGCCAGCTCAATGCTACCGGCACCATGCATAACCGGGTACGCATGATCACTGCCAGTTTTTTATGCAAACACTTATTGATCGATTGGCGCTGGGGCGAAGCTTATTTTGCAGAAAAATTACTGGATTACGACATGGCCAGCAATGTCGGAAACTGGCAATGGGTGGCAAGTTGCGGTGTGGATGCCGCGCCTTATTTCAGAATCTTCAATCCTGAAACACAAATCAAAAAATTCGATAAAAACTTCAGCTATATTCAGACTTGGGTAAACGATTGGCGCACGCCGGCTTATCCAGCACCGATAATTGAACACAAAGACGCGCGGGCGCGCTGCTTAAAAACATATCAACAGGCTATCGGCTAACCGAATAAATGGTAAGCAACCGCAACTGAGAGATTAATCCCTTTCAACTCCCGCTCCAGGCTGGCTTGATTGTTTGAGTAATATTACTGTTTGCTGATAGCAGGTACGAGAGAAGTAAATCAACCACGTGACGATGCCAAACAACTTGAAACCATCTTCGACCAAAACTGCGATACCTGTTTGTCGCAATACCAGATCAGACACGATTGACAGTGCCAGGAAAGCACACGCAATTAATAGAATGATGTAATCCGTCTGTAAAATAATCCTGGCAAAGATGATAAAAAAGAACAGCATTGCCAAAATATACGCCACATAAAAAATCTTCTCCGGCACATTTAAATATTGCGGAAAAATATGCTCATGCAGCAAACAGAAATCATCCACCAGCAGCACAAAGGTCAGTATTCCTGAATATAACAAATAGGCTCCGATCTTCCTGCTGTCATTTTTTATCAAAAGCACGGCAACAAACAGACAAATAGCTGCCGAGAATGTCCAAAGCAACACGCCCAGATTGGACATGACCCCAAGAAACGGATTAAATTTGAGTATTGCAGCAGGCTCCCGGAAAAAATTATCAATCAATATATCGTAGTGTCGACTGATTAACCAAACTGAAAAAAGCACAACGGACACAATCAAATAAGGAATGACCAGAAAACGTAGCGAAGTTTTCAGTTGATCAAGCGTTTTATTGAAAAAATCCCTGGATATCAATTCGGCCAATTTCATACAAATAAACTCATATTAATAATTAATACATATAGCTGTAACACGTATATGCTTGAGTTTGCTTGCGACATAAACAAGTGTCAAGCTTATTTATGATAAGGTCATGAATATCATGACTAACTGGTTTGTTCAGCATCATCCGCAAGAAATCATTAAAAATACGGCGAAATACTTATGCACAGAGCATGATCAGTCAACTACTCCGAGTGAGGTTATTACATCACTGAAAACATAATAAACAATGGCTTGCTGTGTCATTACAGAACCGCTCCTTACTAATCCTGTCTTGATGCAGCTTTTTGATATGGTGCCTTGATTGAACTGTCAATCGGTGTACAAAACTTGCCAGGCTTCTGGGCAAATCGGCGCTGAAAAGTTTCTCTCCGGAATTGTTAAATGTCCGGCATGTAGCCGGAGAAATCTGGAATGATAACTCAAGTGTTCCCTTAAATCCTAGTAAGTTCATTAAAGTGAAACTCCAGAAATAAAACGCCTTTTTCTTTGAATTATTTGTTGCATACGTATTTGCTTACTAATATTCCCATCCCCAAAACCATGATCCTATTAAAATAAGCGCAAAAGCTAGTAACACGACACAAATCATGATAATAGCGATGTTCTTTTTCTTAGATTGGGTATCTTCAGTTTGCATGATTATCTCTGGATAAAAGGATATGTTACTTATGTCATTTAATTCACTCTGTACGATATCCAATAAAAAGAAAGGCTACAAAAACGATATAGCCAGCTTGATATTTCTATTCAAAATTTCTTTGATTTATTCCTGAATCTTTTTCAAGTTGATTAAGTGGTTTAGAAACATTGTCAGATGGAGTAATGATATAGCGATTAGCATCACTGTCAGGTGAATTCGTTTCATTTCTTTTTTCATCCATCTCATTCTGAATACGACCAGGTTCTGATAACTGCTCAGCAGGTGTTATTCCAATAGGTTTTTCTAAGGGTGGGGTTGATTGAGAAAAAACAGGTAAGCTGAGAAGAAATAAACATCCAGTGATTAAAATAATTTTTTTATTGCTCATAAGATATTCTCTATAAAAGGGTAAAAAAATTATGATGCTTTAAAAGTTAAAGTATGTCAGTACGGTCGCTTACAGTGAATTAAAGAATTGGGTTTATGCTGACAAACGAGGAGAGCTCGCATTGGTAAGGAAATATCAGAAGCCGCTGACTGAAGTTGAGCTAGAGCTATCCAGAGCTAAACGAGAATTAGCAGAAGTGAAGATGGAGCGTGACTTTATAATAAAAATGTGCGACGTATTTCGCGAAGGGGTCGCAGTGAGATACGGTCTGATTGAATTGATGCGACGAAGCTATCCGATTGCGCTCATGTGTCGAGTACTTAATGTTTTCGAGAGCGGCTTTCATGCCCAAAGAACTCGCCCGGTTTGTAGTTTGTAAACGTAAGCTGGAGAATACAAGGCTGGAAATAGAAATACTAGCCGCACACTATTCCCGCGGGAATTGGCTGTAACGTATACCGATGAACAGTCCAGTTTTGTATCGGAATCGACAGTTTATCAGCTACTAAAGGCACATGATCTGATCATCAGTCCAGCTTACATTCTGATGCAGCGAGAGATAAATTTCAGCACCCAACAACACACGTCAACGAAATGTGGCAGACGGATTTTACCTATTTCAAAATAATTGGCTGGGGTTGGTATTATTTATCGACAGTGCTGGATTACTTCCCGCGGTTTATTATCGCGTGGCGGCTTTGTACTACCATGAGTGCCCGCGATGTATCAGATACACTGGATGATGCATTGCGCTTTACAGGACTCAATCAGATCAAAGTGAAACATAAACCGCGATTATTGAGTACAATGGCCCGAGTTATGTTTCAAGTGAGCTAGCACAATACCTGGGAGATCAGAATATGTCACACGCGTGGAAAGTCTTACCATCTGCAGACTCAAGGCAAAATCGAGCGCTGGCATCGTTCACTGAAGAACCAGATCTTGTTGGAAAACTATTATTTTCCCGGTAAATTGGAAGATCATATGCGCCAATTTGTCGATTACTACAATCACGGGCGCTATCATGAGTCACTCAATAATCTAACACCGGCTGATGTCTTTTATGGTCGAGGCCAATCTATTTTGAATGAAAGAGAAAAAATAAAATGGCGAACCTTAGCTTTGCGACGCCAGATGTTTTATGCTAACCAATCAACAAACTCAAACCTGATGAGCTAAAACATCTCTTAATCTAGGCAGTCATTAGTCCAATTGCTTTGACGACGTACAATGAGATGGCGCGGTATTGCCACAAGGTACGCTAAAAACACCGCCTCTTTCCTCGCTGCTATACAGATCAGAGCATCGCTCTTTGGGCAAATGCCTCGTGACTACACTATCTATGGCCTGTTAACACTACCTAAGTGCTTCGACGATAAGAGCGAAATGGATGAATGAGAGAAAGATGATATCCAGTTTGTCGAATCTGGAGAAT
>NZ_FNUX01000034.1 GCF_900108305.1 Nitrosomonas ureae | reverse complement strand
TGCGAATTGCTCGTTCACGGATTTCAGGTGAGTATCTTATCGATTTATTCATAGCTCCATTCTCTCAAGAAATGGAGTCTCCGATAAACCCGGGGCGGTTCAATGTGTAAAATCTTCCCAGCTCAAAGTAGCTCGGACGGTAACAAAATCCGTCTCTGAGCTTCCCAGTCTGCCAGGGGATCCCGCGCAAATTCACTTTTGACAAACTGATACCAGCGGCCAATCACAAAGCACAACAATAAATTAGCACGCGCCGTAACATTCATATCCCTATTGATCTGTCTCTCGGAAGCAGCAAAGCGTAACGCTTGTTTGAAAGTGGCCTCCAATCTGTCATGTAACTGGTTAACGCGCAATTGTAAATGCTCGTTTTCATTGATCAAGACATCATTCACCAGAATTCGCGTCATGCCCGGATTCTTGCGCGAAAATCCTAACAATAGCAGTAACAAATTTTCAATCTTTTGAGTAGCGGAATGCCCTTCTTGCAAAATCTTATTGATCAGCACAAACAAAGTCTTTTCAATAAATTCTATCAGTGCTTCAAACATCTGTGCTTTATTGGGGAAACAACGGTATACGGATGATTGAGAGATTCCCAATTTCATGGCTAATGCTGCAGTAGTTATCTTGAGCCTCTGCGGATGTTCCAGCATCTCTGCCAACGCTTGCAAAATCTCATCCTTTTTCTCATTTGATTTTTCTAATGAAGATGTATGTTCCAATGTGATAACCAAAGAAAGGACAAAGCCGGGAATATAGCAAAATACTGGATCGGCGTGAAAATTATTCCAATGTAATCGGCCTTCTCACCTCAAGTCGCTATTTCCATTTATTGAATTTAACAGCAACTCTTCATGCTTTTATATGCAAAACCTGATGTCTGTGATCTTAATGCTATTTTCCGGTACCTTCTTTTGTATCCCCTAACTTCATTCAGCCCGGATTCATACAATCTCCTATACAGTATCTCCATTAGAAAACTACCTGGAACAAAGGATTGAAAGGAGAAACGAAATGGATGCTACAGAAATCAAGCCATTCCTCTTCAAGATAATAAGCATTCATCCGCGGCACTATCCAAGGTTTATATTTTCTCCATTGAATTTTTCTGGCAATCAGGGCCTGCTGCTGCTTTTGCTGGCAATTTCGTTGCTCGCCGGTTGCAAAACAGTTCCTGTCATGGATAGAAGTCTTGCTGAAGCAGGCAGTTTATGGGAACAAAATGAGCATACCGGCGCTCGTTTTCATCATAGCACTTTGCCTGATGATGCAACCATCGGATTGATACAACCATCAGGCAAAGGCGTATTGCTCAATGGCTCTTCAGTAAATGATACTGAGCAAGTAAAGAATCATTCGTTCGTCAGTAGCGGCCGTCAAAATGGTGCCCGTATTCAGTTCAAGGCATCTGATTCATCCTGTTTAATACGCGTGGATGAATTCAAGATCGGCAATGCATTCACGGAAACATCGGAGTGTGAACAAAGAATCGAGACCTTGCACGCCATCATCTATGCCAAAAACGCGATCCTGCATCTCAAGGTGTCGCAACATGAAACAGAAGTCACGGTCATCAGCGGCACGATCACGGTGACGTCACGGGGAAATCCAACCGACTCGATTGACATCAACGCAGACCATGAAGTTACTGTAACGCTTGATACCGTTAGCCACCCTCGATCAATAACCTCCGATGAAATTTGGCAACGCATTCGCTGGCGAGACGATTTCCGCCTCTATAAAACAGTTATCGACTGGAATAAAGTGATAGTCGGAGTTATCACGGTCGCCATTATCGCCGTTGCGATAATTTTCGGCAAAGGTCGTAGCGGTATCGGTCATGGCGGTGGATTTCCCAGACATCGCAGATAGCGATCATCTCCTATCCATTTTCTTTGTTTGTGACCTAACCCTGTTTTGTGTGGCGTATCATCCGGCAAAATACGATGGTAGGCCCTATTTGTGCCAACGTAGAGTTAGCCTTCTAAAGCAGAGACTGAATGTGTGCGTAAACTTGCTGCAACTCACGAAGAGTAACCAAAAATGAATTTGGCTCAAAGCCGAACGCGCCATCCCAGGTCTTGCCGCTCACACTTGTGGGATACCGATGGCGCTGATCTTCAGGAGCCTTTCTTTTATGTTCTTCAATATAAGCAAGCAACTGGGCAAGTTCATTGGAAGCCATTTCTCCGACTATTTCGGGAGTCTCGTGTCGGAACGGCACTTCAAATTGAAATTCTTTCTTCGGATAAAGCTTGAAAAAGCGTTTAGAGAGTGCATCCAAGTCGTGGCCTGCCTTTCCACTGAATTGTTCTGCGGGGAATGACCTCAAGATGCAACCTTTGAAGAAGAGCTCAAGCGAGTGAAACGCGAGGGACATAACCACCGACCCGTGCGCATAGTTCGCGCGTTCCTTGTCAGAACATAGGCTATTACAAAGCACTTCCGCTGAGTCGAGATACGCACCGGAGAATGCGAGCATCTGTTTGTGAACAGGTAGCTGCTGTAGTTCCGAAAAATAGAGCATCTGCCAGGTCATGTGTAGGCTAGCTAAAATTAAACACCCAAAATGATGCAATACATTACGACAAAAATGAGATCTATTATCGTAAGCATCATATTATGTCCTTATGTTTCATGAAGATTGATCTATTCAGCTCTCACATTTCCATTAGGAAAAAACTCAGAAAACCATCACATGATCAACCAAATACTTTCCGTTTTGATGTACCAACACCATCTCCGCGACAAATTCACCCGACGCTTTCGTAAACGATTGTTTCCACACAATGGCTACAGAGTCCGGACGTCTGAATAAGGCAACCGGCATGCGGCTGGAGAAATATCCTTTTTCGGCTTGGTATTGTTGGCAAACACGTTGGAGGTACTCGGGTGTCACAATGGCTTTCATCCGCTCGGTGAAATCCTGCACATGCCTGGCGTGATCAAGTCGGGTCGAAGCATCCATCAAGTTATCCATAATGGGATTGGCAATATCCCATAGTTGCTGATCGCCCATTTTCTCAAAGCTCATGATGCTGTCATTTCGGCTCGCTGCCGCTGCCGGATTGTTTTTGTACGCTGCATACGAAATGCTGGTACTCGACAAGCAGCGATCGCGTTCCTGTTGACCCATTAACCGGCCGCATTCGTTGCGTTGCCATGATTGCCCGATGGCGTAAAGTTGCTGAGCAGTACAGCCGGATCCGGCGATCAGTACCGTTGCAATGCCGATAATCGGGATACTTGATTTCACCCGGTGCAATCGGTTGTCACGACATTGATCATCCAACTGATGCCGAAACGATCGGTGAGCATGCCAAAGCACGGCGACCAGAATGTTTTGCCTAATGGCATTTGCACCTGACCACCATCGGAAAGCGCAGAAAAATATCGATCCGCATCGGCTTCGGTGGCAACCGAGATCGACAGTGAAAAACCTTTGAATTCCTGGCCCTCTTCGCAACCGTCCGAAGCCATTAACACATTGTCGGCGATGCGAAAGCTGGCGTGCATGACCTTGTTTTCAAAACCCGGCGGCAACATGCCGGGCGGAGTGGGATCCGGGCTTTCCTGGAAGCGCATCAGCATATCGATCTGCGCGTCCAGAGCGGTACGGTAAAATTCGAGCGCCTCTTCGCAGCGCCCGCCGAACATGATATAGGGTTGAATCAGTACGTTTGGCATGTTACCTCCTTAATATTAAGGTAAATCGTATTTCCCGGTGTTTCCATTTTGCGACATCCCCGACCATCGCGCCATTATCCACCGCGGTGCGTAATATTGTTAACCCGGTGTAGTGAGCTTAAGACCGATAATGCCTGTGATAATGAGTGCAACGCTGATTAAACGCGCCGCATTCACGGGTTCGTCAAACAGAACGACCCCGAGAGTCACGGTACCGACCACTCCCACGCCTACCCAGATGCTATAGGCCGTGCCAACCGGAAGTGATTGCATGGCAATGCCCAGCAACCAAAGACTGATGATGATCGCAAGAATCGTTCCGATCGTGGGCCACAATTGCGTGAAACCTTCCGTATACTTCAATCCGATGGCCCAGCCAACCTCAAACAGCCCCGCAACAATAAGAATAGCCCAAGCCATACACGCTCCTTTTTGAATTATGAGGGTCTCGTCCCCTTAAAGATATTGGAGCGGTGAGGTCGTCCTCACTTCCTGCCATAACTCCATCCGCGCTTTTGTATAGCAGCCCTTACATTATCGCTATAAAATCACAAAGTCTTCAGATATTCAATAATAGCAAAAGCGCCTTGCTTGTCGTCAGACCAATTGAGACGATAGGTTTTTTTGCCCTCCACGATATCCTTATCGTGCCCCTTGTTGCTCAGAGCCGGAATCGCATTGACCTGAAACAGATAACCTTCGGTTTGGCTAGCTGTTTGTTCAGCATTCCAGGAAAAGCCGAGATACCGGGAATCATAATCAAGCTTACTCTTGATAAAACTGGCCGGACGCTCATCCGGTACTAGCAGATGATAAACCGTCGGTACCGTGCCATTATGCAGATAAGGCGCTTGCGCCCAGACACCGCTTAGCGGGCGGGCATTGTAACCGCGGTGTTCATTGTTGGGCGACATCAGCAGGTCTTTTTTACCATCCAGCGGAACGCCGTCAAACTCGGCACAGGGTTTGATATCTTTACCCTCCAACTGAATGGTCGTATCCGACGCACAGTTTGCATACAATTGCTTGTGGGCGGCATAATTTAACAGCGTGCCGACCACATAAGCCCTTTTCATGCTAGTACCGAGATTATCGTAAACCTTGCCGTTTTTAGGTTGATGGCAATCGGCGCAGTGCTCTGCAAATAATGCTTGCCCCTTTTTAGCCAGCTCGATATCCACATTGAAAGGATAAGGACTGGCCGGCAATCCATCGAGCAGTTCTTCGGCAAAGGCAGCCACCCGGACGTCGGTTTTTTCCAGGCCCAAAGTCAGCATGGCGATCAGATTACGGTAGATCGGCATCGGTACATTACCGTTCCATTGGCCGCCACCATTGATGAGTCTGGCATGACTCTCGTCCCAGCTTGCCCGGCGCTTGTCTTGCTCCCATACCGACATAAAATCAGTGATGCCCGGCTCGGATGGAAGCGTGACACTGGCAAGTCCTTTAATAATGGGAATCTTGCGCAGACTGATATAACCGTTGATGGCACTCAAACCCGTCGCATCCGCCATTCCGGGAAAACCAGCCAGCATTTCCGATTCAAGACCGGCATAGTTCTTGGCGATTAACGCGCCAAAACCTTCATATTCGGCTTCGGCGCGCTGTGCAAACTGCTTGATCGTCTGTTCAGCATTTTGTTTGAACAAGGCAATTTGCGCGGCTTCGTATCCGGTATCAAAGTTTCTGCCGCTTGTTTGGAAATTATTATAAAAATAATTCGGATTTTGCTGATGAACGGTATCCAATGTATCCAGCAACTTCTGCGTTAACAATCGATATTTGTTATCGCCGGTTTCACCTGCATAGGCTGTTTGTAAGGTCTGATACAGCTTGACGCGAAATAACGCGATATTGAAGGTCGTATTCACTCCGCCGTCGAGATAATCGATCTGGCCGCTCTCGAGTCGCACACGGCCGATGTGACAGGCGCCGCAAGTAAATGATGCGTAATCAATATTCCCCTGCGCCTCAGCCCGGGATAAGCCACTGAAGCCAATGCCGCGTGCAACCGGATAGGATTTCTGCCGCTCATCGATAAACAAGCCAACCGCATCGAGAAAATTTTCGTCACTTCCCCACAACTGGGGCGCCAGCTTGGGTAAGAGTTTCAACGCAATATAGGGAATGCCATCGATTTCGCTAAAAGCAAAATTGCCAAACCAATCGTAAGCGACTTGACGAGACTGAATATAATTTGATTTTTCTTGATATTTTCCGGCTTGCGCCTGTTCCCAGTTTTCCGGCACTTCACTCACTACCGCAGGCGGTAAAGGCGCCTCTAGCTGATGCGCAATACAACCGGACAACAAAACGGCAGAAAGAATACTGAGCGTGATTTTCATGATATCTAGTCCTGTTGAATGAAGATCGTATTTCAGTGTAACAGCCTGCGGTAAAGTTCTTGATAAGCCATTGCGCTCGCGTTCCAGCTGAAATCCTTGGCCATGCCATTCTTCTGCAGGCTTTGCCAGATTTTTTTATTGTGATAAGCAAGCACTGCACGTTTTATGGTATCCAGCAAACTGGCCTCCGTCATGGGATAAAACACGAAGCCGCTGGCAGTATGATTTGCCAGTGTAACCGGAGTACAATCCACCACCGTATCAAGCAGGCCGCCCGTGGCGTGAACTATCGGCGGGGTGCCATAGCGTTGACTATACATCTGATTCAGCCCACAGGGCTCGAACCGTGATGGCATCAGGAAGCAATCAATACCGGCTTCTATCAAATGAGACAAAGCTTCGTTAAAACCAACGTGCACCGCGATTGATTCAGGGTAGGTTTGCGCCAACGTGGAAAGCAAGTGCTCCAGTTCAGGGCGGTCGCTGCCCAACACAACCAATTGCGCGGGTATTTTTATCAATTGCGGAGCAATCTGGATCAGCAGATCAATCCCTTTTTGGTGGCTCAAACGGCTGACCACACCCAATAGAGGGATATGCGCATCGACTGCCAGTCCCATTTGTTGTTGCAATGCAGTTTTATTAGCTGTCTTATTCGACAGGTTCTTGCTATTGTAGTTTTTGATCAGATAACGATCCGTTTCAGGATCCCATTCAGTGGTAGCGATGCCATTGATAATACCGGTGAGATCAGATTGACGGGCTGCCAATAATCCTTGTAAACCGAACCCCAGCGGCTCTATCTGTATTTCCTTGGCATAATTGGGACTGACTGTAGTAATCTGGTCGGCATAATATAGCCCGGCTTTGAGAAAAGATAAATTGCCATAGTACTCTATCCCGTTGATATCGAAACTGTCTGGTGACAACCCCAGTTGTACCACGCTTCCGGGTGGAAAAATACCTTGAAATGCCAGATTGTGTATGGTCATCATCGTGGCAGCTTTCTTTCCCGAATAAAAATTCAAATAAGCCGGAGTAAGCCCACTCTGCCAGTCATTACAATGAACTATGTGCGGATGCCAGGCAATCGGGCTGGTATCGCTGCCCAGAATAGCGCCAATTTTTGATAACAGACCGAAACGTAATGCGTTATCAGGCCAATCATGACCAAATGCATCCATGTAGGGCCCTCCTTCACGGTTATATAACCCGGGACAGTCGATCACAAACACCGGAATGCTCTCGGTTCCGCTCAACGGCAATCGAGCCGACAGCAAGGAAGCGGGTGGGAACTGTGACAGCGTACTGAATCCAGCTACCTTATATTTGTATTTAACTCCAGTCATCACTTGCGGATAGCCGGGCAACAAAAGCCGCACATCGCTGTGCAATGCACGTAAGGCGACAGGCAAAGCTGCGCTGACGTCGCCCAGACCGCCAGTTTTGCACAAAGGGTACACCTCGGAAGTGATAAACAAAACACGAAGTTTCTGGGATCGCGGCATAGGTGAAATTTCTACTGATTGACCTTGAAATAATTAATCAATCCATTGGTGGATGAATCATGCGACACCACAGGATCCCTGTGTCCCAATTCAGCCAGAATTTTTCCGGCAAGCTGCTTTCCCAGTTCCACACCCCATTGATCGAACGGGTTAATATTCCATATTACGCTTTGCACAAACACTTTATGTTCATACAATGCAATCAATGAACCCAATGTCTGAGGATCCAGTTTCTTGAATAAAATGGATGTGGTCGGACGATTCCCGGGAAAAATCTTATGCGGCAACAATTGCGCTGCGGATTCCGCAGACGTACCCTGCGCTTCAAGTTCGGCGCGCACTTCCTGTTCATTTTTACCGGCCATCAACGCTTCTGTTTGCGCAAAAAAATTCGCCAATAACATGCGATGATGCTCTCCCATTGGGTAATGGCTTTGGCAAGGCGCCAGAAAATCAGCTGAAACGGTTTGCGTGCCTTGATGTAACAATTGATAGAAAGCATGCTGACCATTGGTTCCAGGCTTTCCCCAAACGACCGCTCCGGTAGCATAATCGGCCACTTCACCGTTGCGGGTGGTGCGCTTACCATTGCTTTCCATTTCCAGTTGCTGCAAATAAGCGGGGAAACGATGCAACGATTGATCGTAAGGCAGTACAACATGAGAAGCCGTACCGAAAAAATTGATGTGCCAGATACCTATTAAACCCAGCATAACCGGCAAATTTTTCTCGAATGGAGCCGTGGCGAAATGCTGATCCATTGCTTTCGCACCCGCCAGCAAAGAATAAAAATGATCCATACCGACAGTCAGAGCAATCGGCAATCCGATAGCCGACCATAATGAATAGCGCCCTCCAACCCAATCCCAGAATTCAAACATGTTATCCGGATCAATGCCAAATTTTTCCACTGCGGCACGATTGGTCGAAACCGCTACAAAATGATGCGCGATATCTTTTTCATTGCCACCCTGGGACAAAAACCATTCTCGCGCAGAATGCGCATTGGTCAGAGTTTCCTGAGTCGTAAATGTTTTTGAGGCAATAACAAACAGCGTCGTAGCCGGATCGAGTTGACGCAAAATACCGGCTAGCTGTGTACCATCAACATTTGAAACAAAGTGTGGTGCAATGCCCTTCAGCCAGTAAGGTTTCAGTGCTTCAGTAACCATCACAGGCCCCAGATCCGATCCACCGATGCCGATATTAACAATATCGGTAAACATTTTTCCGGTATAGCCTCTGCGTTCGCCGCTTTGAATCGCAATCGAGAAACGCTCCATCTGCTTCAGCACGCGTTTAACATCCGGCATCACATCCGCACCATCGACCATAACGGATTGATCACCGCGTAATGCAATATGCAGCACCGCGCGTTGCTCGGTCGAATTGATTTTGTCCCCGCAAAACATCCTTGCAATCCAGTCTTTTAGCTTCTGTTGATGCGCCAACGCCAGCAATAAATCAACGGTTTCATGATTAATCGGATGCTTGGCATAATCCATCAGAATATTGTTGAAAATCAGAGAAAATTTTTCGAAACGTTGCGGATCTTGTTGAAACAATTCACGCAAATGTTGTTGTGTTATAACCGATTGATGCGACTGCAAAGCTAACCAAGCAGGTGATTGCGTAAGAATAGACATAACGTGTGTTTGAGTTGCTAAATAGTATGAATTATGAATGAAATACAACTAACGGGCATTAATCTCCAGTGTAATAATTAATTCCTGAGTCGTGACCGGCCACTCCAATAGCAGTGCCGTTGCCTGCATAATTTTTTCAAATCCGCTTTCAGATTGCGACACCGAGAAATGCGGATGTGCGCGTAGCGTCACCGGGTGGGATATTTTTAGCACCACGCTGCCACCCAGCGTATCGTCGTCCAGTATTATTTCAGTCATGTCCGCTAATTCAAGCAATTCACCAAAACCACCAAGAATTTTCCCCTGATAGATGTAGCGTCCGCCTATCCCGTCGCAACTAGGCATGGCAAGATTGATTTCGGTACTGAATTTATGCGCCAGTTTAGCGGTAAAATGATATGCAACCTGTAACCGGTTCTGATCCAACAGAACGTGTTTATGGATCGGGTAATTGGTATTTTCAGATTGAAAGTGGTTATTTTCAAGTGCTGCAGCCACTGAACGGTAGGCAATAAACATGCCATTCAGGCGATCAACGAATAAGCCGCGAGGATGATCATCGGCAACGATGTCTTCCGCATTGATCTCATGCTTGTAACTGATCCGATCGTGCGCCGAAGCGATGCCATTAACGGCATCACCGGATGAATCAGGCTGCCCCGCCTGAATTTTCTGATAATAGTGTTCCCATTGAACGCGCAGGGTATCGCCAAAGTTATGTTTCAACTGATAGGCATCCAATTCGCAAATACTGGCAAAATCGTCTAATTTTAACACTGCCTGCAGCACGCCATTCTGCAGGTACGCTTCTTCCACACCATCCAGGTCGGTATCTTCGGTAAAATACGAAGGACGCGGCGCACAGGTATCGAGCAACGCTTCCAGCTCAACCATGGCATTGTATATGGCGCGCCGTAAATGCGGGAGATACAAACCACCAAACATGCCATGCCAATAGGCATCATTTGCTTGCGACTCGTAAAGTTTCTGCTGCATTTCACTGGTACGTTGCTGCGCCGGCAACTCGGCCAGTCGTGCAGAAAGCCCCAGCATGCGCTTATGCATCCAGTTGGATTCCGCATAGCGGGAAAAAAAGTTTTTCCAGATGCCTCCACGAATAAAAGCTTTCTTGTGTTCATACCAGCCGCTTGTTTTTGCCTGCTGTAACAGTTCTGCATAAATATTGGCGGAATGCGCAGGCAGCGTCCATTCATTCATTTCGATGTACGATACCGTAGGCAGATAAACAATACCGCGGGTTCTCTCACTGGCATGATATTCACTGTAATGCTGGGTACAGATTTTGTCCGAAGCCAGTACGCTCTGGATAAAATGTTCAAGCCAACCTTGTTCATACACCCAATGATAAGTTTCCGGCCAGATACCAAATTTCTCGATATCATCGAAATAAACCGCTGCGGAATGGGTGTTTGGCGAATGACGATCCGTCAATGATTCCAGATAGGCGATGGTCTCCTCAACCGGAGAAAAAGGAATTTTATAACGCAAGGATTCAGAAATTGGGAATAAATCAAGTTTATATGCATCTTCCTCAGTGGTGAAATAGCCATTAAGCTCCTCCGGAGTTTTACCGGCACACAAAAAATGATAATCGTCTACAGTGACATAGCGGATTCCACAATTCGCCAACGCAGGAACGACCGTAGATTCCCAAACTCGTTCAGTTAACCATGCACCCTGCGGACGCTGACCAAATTTTATTGCCAGCTTTCGGGAAAATGCATCAATCTGACCGATGCGATCCCGGTTGGGAATGACCGCCAAAACCGGTTCGGTATCACCCGCACCGAATAATTCCACTTGTCGCCGCGCAACCATTTGATGCAGTAATGCCATATCATCAGGAAAGTGTTGCAACAGATAATCCAGTAACCAACCTGAAAAATGAACGGAAAAACGAAAATCCGGATAACGGTAAAGTATCTGCAAGAAAGGCCTGTAGCAACGCTGATGCGCATCTTTCAACACATCGGGAAAATTGCCGACGGGTTGATGGGCATGAACACCCAAAAGTAACGAAACACGTTGTGACATTCAATGACTCCGGTAATCGTTAAGAACCTATGGCAACCCAGAATCCGTTCTCAAACACGAAAAATACGATCTAAATTAATCCGTGCTTGATGAGGATCGCCGCATCGTTCCACTGGCTTCACTCCATTCATTACCTTTGCTAACAGGCTCAAGAATTGCGGATGGTATCGGCAGTTTAAGCAAATGATAAAGATTCATCAGATTTTTCCTGAACAACTGATCGAAACTTGCTACGGAATGCGCCGGGTTGTAATCACCAAACCACCAAAACCAATCTGAGCTTTCACAAGATGCCAGCTGCCGGCTGGCCTGATTCTTTTCCTCTTCGGTCAAACGCTCGCTTTGCATCACCAGATCAAAACTATGTTTAGCCGCACAGAGCATGTCCCATGCATAGTTTTTTTCCTTGTCGCCAATCCAGGTCGAAAATGTTCCATATACCCAGCTACCGGCTGCTAGCGCAGGCAATGCTTCAATAGCACTGGCTTCAATAGATGCGAGATAATCCCGATAAGTTGTGGTGTGGATATACGGATGATCATCGAGCAAATGATAAAGATCGTCAAGAAAATAAAACCCATTATAAGGGTATGACTCCCAGGCGTTCTCTCCATCCAGTATAACGCTGACAACCGGGTTCCCCTCACCAGCCGTACCGTGATAGATGTGATCCAGGGATTGCACAAAATTTTCCGCGGCATCACGACCAAACCATTTGGAGTATTCAAAACCGATCAAGTCAGATAATTGATCATCACGAAAAAAGCAGATGATGTCTTTTGATTCTCCGTCTATCCGGTAAGGACGATATAAATAGTGGTTGCGATCCAGAAGTGACGCATCAGGATATGATGCACGCAAACTATTGACCAGCACACCTTCCCCGCTAGCACTCCATTGACAATCTTGCTCTGCCATGATTTTTATTAATGGGGCAGATAAAGCCCCTTCAGCGGGCCAGACTCCGGTAGGCTTTTCATTAAAACGCTGAGTGTGGCTGGTGATTGCAGACGATAAATGAAATGCCACGCGACTACGCCCACCTGGATAGAGGTTATGCGCGGGCAAAGCGACATCGGGTTGACTATCCCGGGCAGAAGAAAAATCAATCAGTAGCGGTGCAAGCGGATGATAGTGAGGTGTGGTGGATAATTCAATCTGCCCTGATTCAGCGAGCTTGCGATAACGCGGAATCAGATCCTGAATTAATTCACCGATCAAAGTGAAAAGCTGCAGCCTATCCTCATAGTTAAACTCCTGGTTCTTAGTCATTAATTTTATTACAAACTCATTGTTTCTCCGTACACTTTCCCCCATCCATGCCAAGTGATACCAGACCAGCAAATCAGCCAAATATTGTCCGGAAAAATACTTTAATTCACGCTCACTCACTTTATTGAAGACTTGATAGAGGTCATGTAGGCGTTTATAAGCCGGATACGGCTGCAGCATATTCTCATGATTACTAAGAAAGCAGCTGTCAAATATATACAGGCGATCCTGCATCGTGATATTTTCGAGCTCAGGTGTCGCTAGCAAACGCAACAAAGGACAACGTATTTGCTTGGTGGAAAATTGCTGCGCAAAATCATCCAGCTGATCCAGAAGCACTGGAACAAAATTGACAACCACTTTGGTCTTTGGGTGCGACTCCAAATGATAAGCCATATCGGTATAGTCCTTGATGGCATGCAAGTACACCCAAGGCAACACAAACTGATTGGTGACGTAATCCCGATAGTCCGGTTGGTGCATATGCCACAGCAAAACGAGATTTAATTGCTTCATTATAAAAAGACAGTATTGATTAAATTAAATTATAGAAGCTTACTGCATCAATCATGCTTCTGGCATGAAAAATAGTCACGAATACACTCCCCTTTTGCATCACTACCTATTAATTCGTAACATTTATTCAATCTTCGTTAACATATCTTATGTATTTCCTGCCCTAGCATTTCCGGTGTAACTAATGTAATGCCTTTCTCGGTCACATAGAATCGCTTGCGGTCCTGTTCAGGATCAAATCCAATAACTAATCCTTCAGGAATTACACATTTTTTTTCCACGACCACGCGCCGCAGATGCGCATGCCGGCCAATTTCCACATCGGGAAGTATGACCGAATCTTCCACATAGCTAAAACTATTGACTTTTACGTTGGAGAACAACAAGGAACGACGAACCGTAGCACCACTGATAATACAGCCGCCGGATACGGACGAATCCAATGCATGACCCCGTCGATCATCGTCATCGAATACAAATTTTGCCGGAGGAAGTTGTTCCTGGTGTGTCCAGATGGGCCAATCTTCATCGTACAGATTAAGCTGTGGTGTAACGGAAATCAGATCAACATTAGCTTCCCAGTATGCATCCACCGTTCCGACATCACGCCAGTACGGTATCCCGGATGCCATATTAACGCAACTGCTCATGAATCGATGAGCAAAAACGCGATGACGGGACACCAGATACGGAATTATATCCTTACCAAAGTCATGCGACGAATCATGATCCTGATGATCACGAATTAACTGCTCATAGAGAAAATCGGCATTAAATACATAAATACCCATGCTCACCAGGGTTTTCTCAGGTTGACCGGGTATCGATACAGGATGTGCCGGTTTCTCAGCAAAACTGGTTATCTGCCATTGATCGCTGACTCCCATAACGCCAAAAGCACTCGCTTCTTGCAGTGGCATCTCAAGACACGCTACCGTCATATCCGCCGATTTCTCGATATGCTCAGCCAGCAGCTTACTGTAATCCATTTTATAGATATGATCCCCGCCCAGAATCAATACATATTTAGCATCGTGACGTAACAAAATATCGATATTCTGAAATACTGCATCGGCGGTTCCTTGATACCATGTTTCTTCAACAGTTCGTTGTTGCGCGGGGAGCAATTCAACAAACTCCTTAAAACGTCCATCGAGAAAACTCCAGCCATGCTGAATATGACGAATCAGGCTCTGCGCTTTATATTGCGTCACGACACCAATACGTCGAAAACCCGAGTTGACACAATTTGACAGAGGAAAATCAATAATACGAAACTTCCCGCCAAAAGGAACAGCGGGCTTAGCACGCCAGTCGGTCAGCTGGTGCAAACGGCTACCGCGCCCGCCTGCTAATATTAATGCGAGCGCCTCATGTGAGATATTCCTATGAAAGCGGCTACTGGCTTTGCATTCCGCGTGGGATTGCGCATGTGTAAGTTTGGTTTTATCCATAGCAATTTATAACCCTTTTGCACCTATGCGAATATATTATCGTATTATGGCACTTTCTCACAGAGAGCTTTGGGCTTAATTGCCTTTCGTTAAAGAGTAGACAGGTTATAATCCAGGCCATATTAGCCAATTCTATATAATAAAGGTGATGACCACGAGCAAAACCAATTTTCCGCTGCACGCATTGATCAATGCACAACTCCATGATCCCTACGCGTATTTAGGTTTACAGAGAGCGCATAATCAAGTTCTGGTCAGAGTATTTCGTGCTTTTGATGCTCAGGTATGGATCCAAACATCAATTGGCTTTGAGCCGATGCAATGCGTTCATCCTGAAGGTATTTTCGAATGGCGCAGCGAATCAATGCCGATCATGCCATACCGCTTGCGCGTTGAAGCAAAAAACCCCAAGCATACCGTTTATGAAATATATGACCCCTATGCTTTTGCGTTACAAATTTCTGATCATGATTTATATTTGTTCAATCAAGGCAAGCTATGGCAGGCTTATCGCATGCTTGGAGCTCAGCCGGTCAGGAATGCCGGTGTTGATGGAATGCGTTTCGCGGTATGGGCTCCGAATGCCGAACGCGTCAGTATAATAGGTGATTTTAATCATTGGGACGGCAGAATGCACCCGATGAAGGTGCATCACGCCAGCGGCGTATGGGAATTGTTTATTCCGGAATTACCACCCAATATTCATTACAAATTTGAAATTCGCAATCGCAATAGCGGTGAAATTCTCGTCAAGACGGATCCCTATGCCAAGCAATACGAATTGCGCCCCAACACTGCGGCACTGATCCCCGCCCATAGCGCCTATCATTGGCAAGACACTACCTGGATGGCACGCAGGGCTGATTGGGATTGGCTGCATGCACCGCTGAATATTCTTGAAATTCACGCCGGATCATGGAAACGGCACCCGGACGGACGTTTCTATACCTATCGAGAACTAGCAGAGCATCTATTACCTTACGTGCAGGAAATGGGTTATACCCATATCGAATTGATGCCCGTCTCGGAACATCCTCTGGACGAATCCTGGGGTTACCAAACAACGGGATATTTTGCCGTCACCAGCCGCTTCGGTTCACCGGATGATTTCCGGTTTTTCGTAGATGCTTGTCATCAGATGGGAATCGGCGTGATTCTGGATTGGGTACCCGCGCATTTTCCTCAGGATACTTTTGCACTGGCACGCTTTGACGGTACTGCCCTATACGAACACGAGGATCCGCGCCTAGGGTTTCATCAGGATTGGGGCACCTACATCTTCAATTATGGCCGCAATGAAGTGAAATCCTTTCTTTTATCCAGCGCTCATTATTGGTTATCCGAATTTCACTTGGATGGATTGCGTGTCGATGCAGTGGCTTCAATGCTCTATCTTGACTATTCCCGCAAGAATGGCGAATGGCTGCCAAATAAACATGGTGGACGGGAAAATCTGGAAGCAATTGATTTCCTTCGTGAACTAAATATCATGGTACATGGAGAATTTCCCGGTGCACTGACACTGGCGGAAGAATCCACCGCCTGGCCCGGAGTATCGCGCCCAACCTATGTGGGTGGCTTGGGCTTTTCGATGAAATGGAATATGGGCTGGATGCACGATACACTATCTTACATGCACCAAAATCCTATCTACCGGCGCTACCATCACGAGCAGCTGACTTTCAGCCAGCTCTATGCGTATACCGAAAATTTTGTGCTACCGTTTTCGCATGACGAAGTCGTGCATGGCAAGGGTTCGCTTTGGAACAAAATGCCTGGAGATGCCTGGCAAAAATTTTCCGGCGTGCGCCTGCTATTGGTATATCAGATGACGTGCCCAGGGAAAAAACTCAATTTCATGGGCAATGAATTCGCGCAACAACGCGAATGGCGTGTAAATCACGAATTGGACTGGCATTTACTGGAACAACAACCACATACCGGCGTGCAAGCTGCTGCGCGCGACTTGAATCATTGTTATCAAAATATCCCCGCTTTGCATCAACTTGACTTTACTGCCGAAGGCTTTCACTGGATCGACTGCCAGGATGCCGATCAATCAATAATCAGCTACCTGCGGCGCGCCATGAACGGATCATTTGTACTGGTCGTTCTCAATTTTACTCCGGTTCCACGCACTGGCTATCGCATCGGCGTGCCAGCTGCCGGCATTTATCGGGAAATTTTTAATAGTGATTCCACTTATTATGGTGGCAGCAATGTCGGCAATCTAGGTAATATTACCAGCGTGCCAGAGCCCTGGATGGAGTTTGCCGATTCAATGGCAATTACGCTACCGCCGTTAGCAGGAGTCATTTTTTCTTGGCAGGAATTGCTCGTTGATTAACAGTTAAATCATTAATCAAATTCAAAGAGAAACCGTCTGCGAAAACATGGTGATCACCACGATCCCCGCAACAATTAGAGTCAAACCGACCACAGCGGGGGCATCCAACGACTGCCCGAAAAAAAACCAGCCGCTCAGCGCAATTAATACCAATCCGGCACCGGACCATATGGCATAGGCCACCCCGACCGGAATGGTTTTGAGCGTCAGAGAAAGCAAATAAAAAGCCAGCGCATAACCTACAATCACCGCGAGGGATGGCCACAAGCGGGTAAATCCCTCAGATGCCTTCAGACACGAGGTCGCAATCACCTCACTGATAATCGCGATTGAAAGAAAAATCCAGTGCTGCATTTTAATAACTCCAATTTTTGCATTATCCGCTAGCATACATGCATTAATTCAAAAATCTAAGTAAGAGCAGAAGTAGAAAGTATTTCGCCAATGATTCCTTGATCTCAAGTACCGATTCATAAGCATTGAGATAAACCTCTATATGTGCCTTCCAGACTACATCTTCTCTCCGCGCCCGCTCTGTGCCAGATCCTTGATTTACGTAAAGCACCTCCGGGTTAATATATCGTAATGATATGCACTAACTTTTATCGAAGCTTTAAATCCACTCACAAACTGAAAATCAGGACATTACTATGCATTAAGTCATTAACCTTATCTATCAGAAACTTATCATAAAGCATATACGCGGACATAATTCAAATTTGAATAATGATGTGACTTCGATTATGCTATCTGGAAAAATGATAAACCAGAAAAATACAGGAGATTAAATGATTAGATTTTCATTATTGGCAGTTGTCTTATTGACATTAGCAGCATGCGAAGGTAAAAAAAGTCTTGATGGCTACCCTATGGATAAACCACCTCCATCAGCATATGCTCCCAGAGATTCGGAACCTACTTTTGATACAACAGATACTCAAGAAGCAAATAAAGAAAAATCAAGTAAAGATCAAGAGTAATGTCATAGATGCACCACTACTTCGATGACATCGCAGCATCGGAAGTAGTGGTGTGTAAAATGCCCCACTCATAGGACGACTGTACACTCGAAAAGCAATTTGATCTCCACCAAAGCTGGTTAATCGAACTCAGGTGACCTGTTTTTTAGAACAAAAATCATGTTTCGACAATGAAATGTGTGCTCTGATCGCAATCTTGCATAGCAGCCCCCCCAACGTTTAAATGCAAAATCGTTATCCAGCCTGTTGGATTAGCGTCAACTAAATATTTACTTTACTTCATCATAAATTCTGCCAACTGTGAATGCTGTTTCCACTCCAAATATCAGCACCAAGGCCACTTAACTTTGAATTCCTCAGAATATTGTTTGCATTTCTTATCTATCTCATTGCCCTCCTCCTGTTATGTAATGGCAGAGCTTAACCGATTCGTTCCATTTTCCTGGTGTCATTTCATCGGATATTTTTGAAAAGATAATCGAAGCACTTTGTGCAAGATCGCTTGTTTTGACAGTTGTTTTTTCTCTAAAAAATCTCAAAAACCAATATAACCATATTAGATGGTTGACTTAAAACCTGCTTGAGTGATTTACTAAATTCGTTATATACTGCAAAACTTACTTTAGAAATTTTTATAAGGAAAATCAAACGATGAAATATACTCTTCTTTTGGCCGCATCTTTATTGGTTTTAACATTATCTGCATGTGGCGGCAAACCCAGTCAAGCGTTGCCGGAAACAGAAAAAGAAAACTATGAAAAACTCATGCGTGGGGAGGAGATTGAATGTCCTCACGGCCTTGATGGGAATGGCAATTGCTTAAAAGAAGGGGCTGATGCTCGCCCGTATGGCGGAACCAGCAAGCCAGGACATTAATTACAAATATAAGAAAATAGCTTTAGGCTTCATTTTCGCACAAAAATAACCGCCCTCAGTGGCGGTTTTTTTATTCCCTGAAGCAATGAAAATAAGTGTATAGGGAGCAGATTCCCGTTTCATGTAGCGATAAGCCTCAATTACGTCCCGGTAATTGTTTATGTAATGCCAATCAACATACAGAATACCCCTTTATTTATCGTATCGCTAACGGATGTAATTTCGTAATATACGTTGCCAGCATCAAACCTTAGAAAGTAATAAGATCATAAATCGAGAATAATTCTTTTCAGAGCGAGGATTCGTATTTCCTGTTTATCGGTTAGAGATCTATTGCTGATATGCTTTATAAGACATGTTAGTATTGCTATTATCTACAGTAAATTCTGAATATAATTCTGAACAGGCGCAAGCTCATAAGAATAAAACCATACGCCAAAGTTGAGCGTTGAGCACGGATCTCGAATAAAGATAATCAAGAGTTTTGTAATGTGAAGAGCCAAAGATTATGACAACATTGCAAGATAATTATGGAGTATAAGAATCATCATTGTTGTGCAAGCAATTCTTGTTCCTGAAAGTAATAGTTAAACAAAATCAAGCAGAAAGGGGATCTATCGTGAAACAATCATTTGCATCGCCAAAAAAACAGTTGCTATCTTTTATTTTAACTTTATTGATTTTCGCCGGAATTTCTGCTTGTACACTGATCCCGGAAACTGATCCTGAACGTGGCGCAACTACTGTCACCCAAGATCTGTTTGGAGATAATTACACAACGGTGAAATACCTTGACCAAGGCTGGGATATTGCCGATAGCCTGTGGTTCTATACTACCACGCAGGGATCGAATCTGATGCCTTATGATTTTTTTATGGCATTGGAGCAGCCGAAAAAGCCCGGACTTTTTCGTGCCGATGAGAACATGAATTTCTATCGTTACCTGCCTCAGAAAGCGACCTCCAGTAATCCAGATGCATTGCCTGTCGGATGGGTTAAGGATAGTTACAGGGATAAAGAATACATAGGCTTGACTTGTGCGGCCTGCCACACCGGACAAATAAACTATAACGGTGTAGGTATTCGTATTGATGGCGGTCCGGCCAGTGCAGATATGGATAGCGTCATGAGGGATATTACGAAAGCCATGCACTACACTCAAAGGAATGAAGAAGTCAAAAATCGATTTGTCAAGGATGTCCTGGCACGCGGCAACTACAAATCAGAAGCTGAAGTGCTGGGCGATTTGGAGAAATACAAACAGCGTCTATCCAGTTATATTACCATTAATCGCAGCATCGATGAAGACGGCAACAACGTTCCCTATGGTTATGCGCGATTAGATGCGTTTGGACGCATTTATAACCGTGTGCTGGAACACCTCGTCAACGATAAAGTATTAAAGGAACTATTGAGTGACGGCGGTGCAATGGGCAATACAGGGATGACAAAAGAAGAACTCGATAAAATCATGCAAAATGTAAACCAGATTATGACTGGCGATCAGCGTGATCATTTGGTTGAACGTCTTACCCAAACACTTGAGTGGGAGCAATTAGGGAAATTGCGCCAGAAATTGTTTAATCCGCCTAATGCGCCTGTCAGCTATCCTTTCTTATGGGATATACCACAACATGATTACGTACAATGGAACGGATTAGCTGACAATGCCGGTTTAGGTCCGCTCGGACGCAATACCGGGGAGGTTATCGGAGTTTTCGGTACGTTGGATTGGAAAGAGGAAAAAGGATTTAGCATTTCAACCCTTATTGGTGGACAAGCCGCTGGAACTAAAAAGATTAGCTTTGCTTCTTCCGTGAATGTACATAATCTAAGCAGAATTGAATCACATTTGGATAAACTGCAGTCCCCTGTATGGCCGGAAGATATTCTGGGAGAAATAGACAAGGAACGTGTTTTTCGGGGCAAGCTATTGTTCAATCAGTATTGTGAAAGCTGTCATGCCAGAATTGATCGTTCCGATCCTCAGCGCCGCATCATTGCACACATGTCCCGAGTCAGCGACGTAGGAACTGATCCGGTTATGGCCAGAAACGGCAGGGAATATCAGGGCTACTCCGGTATTTTGCGCAACCAGTATGTAAGCGTAGGTATCGGAGATATTTTACTCGACCAGAAAGCACCTGTTGCCGCATTGTTGACAAAAGCGACCTTAAATGTAGTAGCCACTCCTGATCCCGACAAATGGTTTCTTCGACGTTGGGCCGATTGGCTTGTAGATATCGCCACAGCATTTATTCGCAACAAAATTAACCCTTCACTTAAACACGGCAATTATGATCCGGATACAACCGTTGATCCGTTTGCTTCGTTAAACGCCTATAAGGCAAGATCATTAAATGGCATTTGGGCGACAGCGCCTTATTTGCACAACGGATCAGTACCGACACTCTACGATTTATTACTGCCAAAAAAACGTGAAGGAGATGCAGAAGATGATGAATATCGTCCTGACGAATTCCAAGTAGGGTCGCGGGAATTCGACCCTGAAAAAGTTGGCCTTAAAAGTGAAGGATACGAAGGTTTTACCTTTGATACCAGCTTAAAAGGTAATAGTAATGCTGGTCACGAGTATTCATCCGGCGGAACGGCTCAGCCTGATGGTAAGACTTTGCCGAAACTCAATAAAGAGGAACGGTTGGATCTGCTTGAATACCTCAAAACTCTGTAATTAGAATCTTCAGCTATCATTTATTAATGGACAGGGAGTGATGAAATGAGTACAAATTACTTAGAACGCTACGATGCCACCGCCGACGTAGAGAAATTCCCATTGGTTCGACGCTGGATGGATACCGAACCTTTACCTTTTTTTAAGGAATTGCGCACCAAACGCCCCATTCTGGTAACGCCCGACTGTACACTGGTAACCCGGTTTGATGATGTTAGAGAAATACTGACAATGTACAAGGTTTTTACTGTCAAGCCGTATGTTCCGAAAATGGATAATTATCTGATGGCGCATGATGATGATGCACTGCATACGCGGGAAAAATCATTGATGCAGTTCATGCTGAACCGTGACGATTTGCCGCGCGTACGCAATATGATTGCAGATATTGCCAAGGGGATTCTAAGTAATGCCGATGGCCAGATTGAAGTGGTCAATAGTTTCTGCCGTATGGTTCCTGCTACACTGGTACAAAAATATTTTGGACTGACCGGAGCCAAAAGAGAAGATCTGATTGAATGGTCCTACTGGAATCAATATGATACCTTTCATAACCAGCCTTTCGATCTGGTTCCTCCAGAATTGTCGCAGCGCATCATTGATCGCCATAACGAAACTTCCAAGAAGCTGAGCGACTATATCACCATGTTGATTGCAAAGCGCCTTCTAGCGGTAAAAATTGAAAAACTAACATTTTCCACTATCGTCAGATTGGAAGATGACATCGTTACTCGAATGTTGCGCACCAGTCTTGCAAAAGAACTGGATTTCGACATTAAGCGCTTAGGTATCAACGCAGGTGGATTGCTGATTGGCGCCATTGAGACGACCGCTCAAGCCGTGGCTCAGGTACTGCAATACCTGTTTCAACATTCGGAATGGCGGGAGAAGGCAAAAACCGCTGCGCAGAAAGATGATCCTACTGAATTCGATGGCATTGTCTGGGAGGCCTTACGTTTTGTTCCGATTACGCCCTATTTATTCCGGACGACCGCAAGCGACTATACTGCGGCAAAAGGCACCGATCATGAAACAGTATTGCGGGCAGGCACTTATGTTCTACCAGTAACATTATCCGCCACATTCGATGAACGAGCCTTCGAGTCGCCGGAAGAATTTATACCGCAACGTAATTGGTATAATTATTTTCATTTTGGCTTTGGCGATCATGAATGCTTGGGGCGTTATGTCGGCATGGTCATGATTCCTGAAATGGTGCGACAAGTATTCCTTCAGAAGAATATTGAACCAGAAGGCAATATTGATTATAAATCCGGTCCATTCCCGGAATCATATATGCTGTCTTGGAGTGCGCAGTAAAATTTTCTGTTTTTTGTGATTTACGTATCGATCTAAATAAACCTGTTCGGATAAGGATGAAATGCAAACTACTGCAGCTTGAATTCCACACTTAGTATCAGTGAGAGAATTGCAGTGTTCTATCGTAAATTGTTTGTAATCTTCATCATAGAACACTGCTAAATTGCGGCATGTAGTCGAACCGAAGTTCATAAAACCAGGTGACAAGTGAGCTCGCATAGTATTTATGTTTAAATTCTGCTAGCGATACTTACTCCAATCTTTCATTTTCTCTGTCAGTCTTTCAATATATTGGTTATTTTCTTGCAACCGTGCTTTGATTCTCCAGCAAGACACAATTCTTTTTAGAGGTCCGAATTAACGGAGCATCAATGCTTGAAAGAGCTTGCTCGTCTAAGATAAGCGCATGCGAAGTGAAAGACTACTTAGTCGATTCTGAAAAACCTGAACCGCCCCGATTTTTCCGGAGACTCGTTAGTTTGAGTCAAGCTGTGATGCCTGACACTTTCAGTTGCGAATAATACGCTCTTTCCAACTCTG
>NZ_FNUX01000033.1 GCF_900108305.1 Nitrosomonas ureae | reverse complement strand
GCGTTGTCTGATCCATGGCAGATCATGGCAACCATCAATCATCTGGATCCGAAGGTTGTGCATACTGCAGAAGCGCATACTTGAACATGCATGCTCAAGTATGTAAACGGGATGCTCTGAGCGGGTTCTGCGGCAAAATCAGAGCTTCCTCAATAGTGATAACGATAAGGAAAGTTAATATTTGGCAACTATCCACCAACAGGAGGAATTAGATCATGAAATACTCTAAACTCAATGAGGTTTCTGTAATCAGTAAAAAAGTGAGTTTTGTCCTCGCCTTTGTCTTTGCGGTGGCAATGATGGGACTGAATATTCAATCGGCCAATGCGGCACTGACCGGAAAAGGTTTGATAAGCCCGAAAAATCATTTTCCGACCTGGTTTTCCGATAGCAACAGCATTGCCCTGCAGCTGTGCCTGGATGGCGATGGCGCTACTGGGATGTGCTTCTTCGATCCGGTGATTCCAGGCAATGCAACATCGGTAGCGACCGGCTTTGGTGCGGAAGCGTTCTGGTGGTCGGCCGATGCTACCCTGGCTTTGGCTGGAGGAAGCAATGCTATTTTAGTACTGGCTTTGGAGGCTGCCTACGGTGCGGGTGATCCTGCGCCGAACGACCAGTTCGCTTTTGGGCGTGTGCGTATCAGAATCGATATACCCGCTGATGGCGAGTACAAAATCTGGCACCCCTTTCTCAACGAAGACGATGGTTGTAAAGAGGAAGTTTATAATGCAACAGCCGGAAGACGCGCCATTAACGTGACCCGCGATACGGGTGGCACCGCACCGTTTGAAACCATGCTCAGCGGTGAGGTAGGTCCTTTCCTGGTCTGGGATCCCGCCATAGCGCCGGCTGCGCCTGTGGGTTATGTGGGCGATCCCAATATTCCGCATGAAGTCATCGGTGGTCATTGCGGTATCAATTATTTCAAGATCGAAGGTCCGGTGGGCGTGAATCTGGATGGCAACGGGAATAATGTTGTGGAAACCAGTTTATTTTCAGTACAAGGAAAAATCTATGACGAAGCTAATGTTCCGCCAGGGATTGAGCCTGTGCGCACAACCTATTTCCGTACGACGAACGCCGGCAATGGTTTTACCACAGCCCGTATCAACACATGGGTGAAAGCACCGGTTACCGCCACCGTTGCGATCAGCGGAGTGCCTCAAGGCAATCAAAACGGACCCATGGTATTCGATGGTGAAAATACCTTCTTCAAACGTTCTGCATTGAATCGAACCTTTGGCACTTCGATACCTGACCAGTTAACGGTTACTGCAACAAGTGCCGGCGGCCAGACAAACGAACAGCTTGTAAATGTCGTTGATCAAGTGAATATTACCCAGGCAACCTGGACCAGCGCAACGGATACTATCAAGGTTGTAGCTACTTCGAGCGACAGGATAAGCCCGACTGTTGGACCGGCTCCCGAGCTTACGCTGCATATAGGAAGTAAATCATTCACGATGACGCAGGTGGGTATTTTGGGACGATATGAAGTGTCGGTGTTGCTCGCCGGAGAGGGTCTTCTGGCGCCGCCAGCGCGGGTTACGGTAACGTCTTCACAAGGAGGCAGCGATACTGAGGGAATAGCGGATTAATCCAGCAGTATGAAGCGATAAATCCCTGGCATAGCCAGGGATTTATTAACCTTTGATAAACTATGGCCTGTTAACACTACCTAAGTGCTTCGACGATAAGAGCGAAATGGATGAATGAGAGAAAGATGATATCCAGTTTGTCGAATCTGGAGAATATTCGACGAAAGCCCTTGAGTCTGCGGAATAATCTTTCGATCTCATTGCGTTTTTTGTACATGGCGCGGTCATATTCCCAAGGCTCCAATCGATTAGTTTTGGGTGGGACAACCGGGATATAACCGAGCTCCAATGCAAGCTGTCTGGTTTGATCACCTTCATAAGCACGATCCATCAGCAGATGAGTAGGTGAAGAGACGGAGGCCGAGCGCTAACAGGAGTTGTCGCCCTTCCGGTGCATCATCGCATGCCCCGGAGATAAGGCAAAGGTTATGGCTGTTCTGGCATCTGCGGCAACCAGATGAATCCTGGTGGTCCAGCCACCTCGGGATTTACCGATGGATTGCGGGCCGTTTTTTTTAATGCACCAGTACCATCAGGGTGCACTTTGATGCTGGTGCTATCCATCGAAACGGCTTCAATTTTGATGCGAATGATTTGTTGTTGCTGCAACTGCTCAAAAACTTTTTGAAGCACGCCACTTTTTGCCCATCGATTCATTCGAGTGTAGATGGTGTGCCAATTGCCGAAGCGCTTGGGTAGTCCACGCCACTTGCAACCATGCTCGGTAACATACAGAATAGCATTGAGAATTTGTAGATTGGAATGACTGACATTGCCACGTTGGCGCGGCATACAGTGTTCGATCTGTTGATATTGGCTTTCGGTGATTTACATCACCGCATTATATCAAATAGTGTTAACAGGTCCTAGATTATTTAGAGATTTGTCAAGCTGTAGTAATTCAAACTTGAGCTGACAATATGAGTTAAGAAACTTTTCTGCTGGTTACTGTGCCGCCTGCCAGCTCAACCCGGTTTCTGCCTTTGTGTTTAGCTTGGTAAAGTGCCTCGTCTGCTTTTTTCAATAGCAATTTCTCGTCCAGCGTTTTTGCTTCCGCGCTGATCGCCACGCCCAAACTGATGGTTACGGAGACAAATGTTTCGTTGGCTTTGATTTCTTTGCAAGCGACTGCATTACGAAATCTTTCCGCAGCTCTTAATGCGCCATCCTGATTATACGGCGAGATAATTGCCAGAAACTCTTCACCCCCGTAGCGTCCAATGTATTCATGAGAGCGGGCCGATTGGGTCAGCCGGTTGGCTATTTCGCATAAAACCGCATCTCCTGCAAGATGACCGTAAGTGTCATTTATAGCTTTAAAATGATCGATATCGATCATGATGACTGCAATGCCATAGCCTCCGCGCTTGGCCCGCTGGAGTTGTTTGTGCAGAATGTCAAATATGCCGGAGCGGTTGAATAAGCCAGTCAGCGCATCGTGCGTGACACGTTGTTCGAGTGATTTTTTCTGTGCCTTGAGCTGTTTGTTTAATTTGACTCCTTGATATAATTGGTTTTTCTCAATAAGAACGGATATTTGACTGGCGATTTGCAATGCCAGATCCTGATGTGAATGTAAATCTTTGCAGACACTTTGATCGCGGCTGGAAAAGAAAATAAACCCGATTGGTTTGCTGCCGGCAAGCAATGGGCAAATGAGGCAGGAACGAATACCTTCACTAAAAATGGCTTGCGTAAGGCGGGAATTTGAGTATTTTTCCAAGTATGAGTTTAAATCATCGATAACGAGCATCTCTCTAGGGTTCGTGATTGCTAGAACGCCGCTGTCAGACGTGGGAATAGTGAGTCCGATATTTAATATCAATGGATCATATTGGGCACGCGACCAATGTAATTTAAGCTTGTTTCCATCATTCTCGAGCAGTGCCAGGCTAATCCGGTCGTAAGGCAGATGATCCTGAAAAGATTCATAAATATGGTTCAAAACATCGATCAGATGAAGATTGTGGTTGCATTCGACCATAATCTTATAAAGGGATTGATTCCTCTCCAGTTGTTTCTGAAGATAACCGGATAATTTCTCCAGTGATTTTCCAAGTTGACCAATCTCGTCATTGCCAGTTGGAATATCTGATGTGAAATCACCTTGGGACATTGCCTCAGCCGCCTTGAGTAGTGCCCGGATTCGATTATTCTTTTCCATGTTTTCTCGTAACCCATTAAATGATAATGTTCTTTCAATCAAGACGATTAAGTGTGCATTCTGCTGTTTTCCCATCAGCGTTTGAGTGATCGGCTGGTCATTAATTCACTGGATCCTATTTTCCTCCAAAACGCAAGAATGATGGAATGTCTTTGCGTGGAAATATTTTTAAGATAATGCCTGGCCATAAAGTATTTAGGTACCGTCAATGCTAAAATCTTTAATCGAATTTAAGAATAATGTAAAAAACAAGATGATAGGGATTTTAGTGATCACGCATGAAGATTTGGGGGATCATTTGATTCGTTGCGCAAGTCACGTGGTGGGTATGAAACCGCGGCAGTTGTCGTATTTAAGTGTTTTTACCCAGGATGATCCTGAAGTTGTATTAGCCAAAGCGCGTAAATTAATAGAACAGCTGGATAGTGGGGATGGTGTGCTGCTAGTGAGCGATATGTTGGGTGCGACACCCTGCAACATTGCCAGCCGGTTGGTGCAGCCCGGTAAAGTGGAATGTCTTGCTGGTGCCAACTTGCCGATGCTGGTGCGGGTGATAACGTATCGCAATGAGCCGTTACCGGTTGTCATCGAGAAAGGGCTCAGTGGCGGACAGAGTGGCGTGATACAAATTAATGCGAAAGAGTCTAGTCATGCAAATTAAAGAAGTCGAAATTATTAACAAGTTGGGCTTGCATGCGCGGGCATCAGCCAAATTGACCAAACTGGCGAGTCAGTTTAAAAGCGAGGTCTGGGCGACACGCAATAGCCGTCGCGTCAATGCGAAAAGCATTATGGGCGTGATGACGCTGGCGGCCAATAAAGGTTCGCGCATACAGCTCGAAACCACGGGCGATGACGAGATTGAAGCGATGACGGCACTGGTCGCATTGGTTGAAGATTATTTTGGTGAGAGCGAATGAGCTTTATTTTACACGGCATAGGCGTCTCGGAAGGCATTGCAATCGGTCACGCGCATCTGGCTGATCCCGCCGCTCTGGAGGTGGCCCACTATTTGATTCCAAAGAATCAGGTAGAAAAGGAAATTGCGCGGCTGGACAGTGCTTTTGCTGTGGTTCGGAAAGAATTCGAGGCGTTACAGCAATCTGTCGCGGATGGACATGCGCGCGCGGAGTTTAGTGCATTTCTGGATTTGCATTTGATGATTCTGGATGACCCGATGCTGTCAGAAGCTACTCGCAACATGATTGCGCAGACTTATTGCAATGCCGAGTGGGCTTTAACGCAACAGATGCAGGAACTGTTGACACAGTTCGAAGCCATTGAGGATACCTATTTGCGTGAACGCAAAGCCGATGTGAAGCAAGTGGTTGAACGTATACTCAAAGCGATGTTGGGGCGCCCTGGCCACTTACCGGCTACGACGAAGTTGACGGGTGACAGTATTTTGGTTGCGCATGACCTAAGTCCTGCCGATGTGATGCAGTACAAGCAACATCAATTTATTGCCTTTCTGACTGATTTGGGCAGTCAGACATCGCATACTGCGATTGTTGCGCGCAGTCTCAATATTCCCTCGATCGTGGCTTTGCATCACGCACATCAATTGATTCTAGAGAATGACTGGCTGATTGTCGATGGGATTCACGGCATCGTAATTGTAAATCCGGATAAATATGTTCTGGATGAATACCGTCTGCGGCAAAGCCAGCTCGAACTGGAAAGAAAGAAACTGCAACGCCTTAAAAGTGTGGCTGCGGTGACACTGGATGGTACGCAAATTGATTTATACGCCAATATCGAACTGCCTGAGGATATTGCGCAGGTCAAGGAAAGCGGAGCTACCGGCATCGGGTTGTTCCGCAGCGAATTTTTATTTCTGAATCGCGACGATTTACCAGGTGAGGATGAGCAATTTGAGGCATACCGCACGGTAGCGGTGAAAATGCATAAATTGCCAGTCACCATACGTACATTCGATTTAGGTGCAGACAAGAGCCTCAAGGGCAGCGAGCAAGTGGCGACTAATCCGGCGCTGGGGTTACGTGCAATTCGATTGAGCCTGGCGGAACCCAAAATGTTTCACAAGCAATTGCGCGCTATTCTGCGTGCTTCCAAGTACGGCGATGTGCGCATCCTGGTGCCGATGCTGTCTAATGTTGCGGAAATCGATCAAACATTGCACTACATCGAGTATGCCAAGCAGACTTTACGCGATGACAAGATTCAATTTGACGAGCATATTAAAGTCGGCGGGATGATAGAGATACCGGCAGCTGCGTTGTGTCTGGAGACGTTTATGCGCAAGCTGGATTTTTTGTCGATCGGCACTAACGACTTGATTCAGTATACCCTGGCGGTTGACCGGATTGATGATGCCGTGGCGCACTTGTATGACCCCTTTCATCCGGCCATACTCTGGTTGATTTCACATATCATTCAGAGTGCCAATCGCGCCAAAGTGCCCGTGTCCATCTGTGGCGAAATGGCCGGTGATAAGCAATTTACACGATTGCTGCTGGGTATTGGATTGCAGCAATTCTCCATGTATCCGTCGCAGTTGCTGGCGGTGAAGAACCAGATTCTGAAAAGCCATTTGCCTGATATTATTCCACTCGCGCAGAAAATCATCAAAACGGACCAACCGGAAAAGATGGCTGCGTTGCTGGCTAAATTGAATGATTAGCAGACTAAAAAACATTTTATATGCAGCAGATTATAATAGCTGACATAATATTCAGCGTTTCCTTGGAACTCCCCTTTATATAAATGCAAGATTCAAAATCAGTGGGTGTGGTGATTCCCCAATTCGTACAGATTGACAAGCCCTTGCAGCTGAAAAGCGGGCTGTCGTTGGATAGCTATCATTTGGTGTATGAAACCTATGGCCAGCTGAACGCTGCACGATCCAATGCAGTACTGATTTGTCATGCGCTTTCCGGCAACCATCATGTGGCCGGTGTTTATGCGGAAAATGAGAAGAGTATCGGCTGGTGGGACAATATGGTGGGTCCCGGCAGACCGATTGATACCAACCGGTTTTTTGTCATTGGCGTGAATAATCTGGGTGGCTGTCACGGCTCTACGGGTCCGGCCAGTATCGATCCCCGCACTGGCAAGCATTATGGCGCAGGCTTCCCTGTGGTGACGGTGGAGGACTGGGTGGAGACGCAAGCACAATTGGCTGAACATTTAAGGATTGAACAGTTTTCCGCAGTGGTGGGCGGTAGCCTGGGTGGTATGCAAGCGATGCAATGGACACTGGATAATCCGGAGAAAGTTCGCCATGCGCTGGTGATTGCGGCGGCTCCCAAATTGACTGCACAAAATATCGCATTTAATGATGTTGCGCGCCAGGCGATCATGACCGATCAGGAATTCTACGGTGGTAATTTTTATGCCTACGATACCTTGCCGCGGCGCGGCTTGCGGCTGGCGCGCATGCTGGGGCATATCACTTATCTTTCCGACGATTCGATGGCGGCGAAATTCGGCCGCAGCTTACGCAACGGGGAGCTTTCTTTCGGTTTTGATGTGGAGTTTGAAATCGAATCGTACCTGCGTTACCAAGGCGACAAATTCGCCGATCTATTTGATGCCAATAGCTATTTGCTGATGACCAAGGCGCTGGATTATTTCGATCCGGCCGCCGCCTATAATGGTGATCTGAGCGCGGCATTCCGGGTGGCCAAAGCAAATTTCCTGGTGATCTCGTTTACTTCGGACTGGCGTTTCTCGCCTGAGCGCTCCCGGGAAATTGTCAAGGCGTTATTGAATAATGAACTTAATGTAAGTTATGCGGAAATCACCTCCAGTTACGGGCACGATTCGTTTCTGATGACAACGCCTTGCTATCATCAGCTGGTACGGGCGTATATGGATAATATTTCTATCTAAATAAATGATCAACCTGCTCATTAATCATGACTGATATCACAGTACCGTCAACCATTGCATTACGACCGGATTTTGCCGTTATCGCGGAATGGATTAATCCCGGCGCGAAAATACTCGATTTGGGCTGCGGCGACGGCTCGTTATTACGTTATTTGCGCGATACGCGCGATGTTTTTGGCTATGGCGTGGAAATCGATGATGATAATCTTCTCGGTTGCTTTCGCAATGGTATCAATGTGATTCATAATGATCTGGAAGCGGGATTGTCCAGCTTTGCATCGGATTCGTTCGATTATGTCATTCTGTCGCAGACCTTGCAGGCTGTGCGGCATACCGAGGGCATCATTCAGGAAATACTGCGGGTCGGTAAGGAAGGTATTATTTCCTTTCCCAATTTCGGTTACTGGAAAAACCGCATGCAGGTAATTTCCGGGCATATGCCGGTGTCAGAAACACTACCGTATAATTGGTACGATACGCCCAATATTCATCTTTGCACGCTGGATGATTTTGAAGCGCTGTGTCAGCAATGCAACGCGCGGATTCTGGAGCGCAGCGTGATGAGCAATCATTACCGTCCGGTAAATTTCCTGCCGAACCTAAGAGGGATGCTGGCATTTTACCGCTTTGAAAGCAGAGGGTAATAGCGATGGAAGCAAAATCTTTACGTTCCATTTATCAGCTCAAAATAACCCTTAAAGGCATGCGGCCGCCAATATGGCGCCGGATTCTAATGGTGAGCACGATCAAGCTGGATGACGTTCATCTCATTTTTCAAATCGTGATGGGCTGGACCAATTCCCACATGCATGAGTTTATTCAAGGGCAGGATCGTTATGTCGAACCGGATGAAGAATTTCCTTCGGATGCCAAAGATGAAGCGCAGTACCGGTTGGATCAACTCTTGAAAAGAGAGAAAGAAAAGCTGATTTATATTTATGATTTTGGTGATGGTTGGGAACACGAGGTGGTTCTGGAGAAAATTCTGCCATTTAAAACCAACGTTGCCTTACCCATTTGTGTAAAAGGATGCCGCGCCTGTCCGCCGGAAGATATCGGAGGAATTGGCGGATATATAATGTTTCTGGAAGCAATTTCTGATCCGGCGCATCCGGAACATGAAGATATGCTGGAATGGATTGCCGGGGATATTGAAGGTCCATTTGATCCGGAAGCGTTTGATCTTGCTGAAGTGAATCAACTGCTGCAAAGTTAATCTGCAGCCATTGCTTTAACTATGAATTCATAGCACTGGTTTTTCAGCGCGTGCGGCAGTTTCTTTCAAGTGTTCCAGCGCGCTGAGCTCTGCTGCAGAAAATCCTGCCTTTTGTCTGGCTTCATAATGAAAAGGGCCGCAAACCTGTCCGGTAAAGTATTGGTTGATCAGTTCCCGGAATAATTGCTCCGAATCCAGTTCGCGTTGTTGGCATAAATACTTGAACCAATGCGAACCGATGGCGACATGTCCCACTTCATCATGCAGGATGATTTCCAGCACGACAATGGTTCGATCATCGCCTGCTTGCCGTAAGCGTTCGATAATGCCGGGCGTTACGTCAAGCCCTCTGGCTTCCAGCACGCGCGGTACCAACGCCATCCGCACCAGCGGATCAAATGCCGTGCGTCTGGCCATGTCCCATAAACCGTTGTGCGCGGGCAGTTCGCCGTAGTCACTATTCAGTTCATTCAGGCGCTGACGCAGCAACTGGAAGTGATAAGCTTCCTCAATGGCGATTTGTACCCAATCACTATAAAATTGCTGTGGCAGATCACGAAAACGATACACCGCATCCCAGGCCAGATTGATGGCGTTGAATTCAATATGCGCGATCGCATGAATCAATGCGACAAGCCCTGCGGGCGTGCCCATCCGGCGTTTCGGCACATCACCGGGAGATACCAGAATGGGGTTGTCGGGGTGCCCCGGCTCGTCAACGGGTTTTGGCGCGTTTTTTGATTCCAGCGATAGCAAACCATCACGCCAGGCTTGTGCGGTTTGTTCGGTCAGCTGAAGTTTTTCCTTGATTTCACAGGCCGACAGACAAGATTCGGCGGCATCGAACAGGTTTTCCATAAATTTGAAAGCGTTTTGGAAAAAGAAAGTATGGTCTAATACAAAACGTTATTATATGCTTGGATTATGCATTAATACCCAAACTCTCATAAGCGGCAAGATAACCATGGCTGATAAACTTAACGATCCAACACGCCATGCTCGGCTGCCGGAAGGGCAACCCATACTGCGCATGGTGCCGATGCCGTCGGATACCAATTATGCCGGTGATATTTTCGGTGGCTGGATCATGTCGCAGGTGGACATGGCCGGCAGTATTCCGGCGCTTCGCCGGGCGCGCGGAAGGGTCGCTACGGTTGCGGTCAATTCGTTCGTTTTCAAACATCCGGTGTGTGTTGGCGATCTGGTCAGCTTCTATGCCGACATCATCAAGGTAGGGCGCACCTCGATTACCGTTGGTGTGGCCGTATACGCGCAGCGGGGTGTACGGGAAGGAGGTGAGGAGGTGTGCATCAAAGTGACCGAAGCCGAGCTGACTTATGTGGCTATCGATAGCAATCGGCGGCCAAGACCGGTACCGCAGGAATGAAGCGGCACCCTTAAAGTTAAAGCAAATCAGCCATGCTGCATTAAAGCGGAAGCGGATTTGCCGCTTTCTTTATCTGCGCACGGCGGATTCCTCAATCTATTCAATGTGTCTTATTTACTAACAGGTTATCGAAATGCTGAATTTACCCCGACGTAATCATGTTTACCAGAATCATCATTTCGACAGTACGCGCTGGGATTATTTCCAATCGCGCGATGATGATATCGTTATCGCAACCTCCTACAAGGCGGGTACCACATGGACACAAGCGATTGTGGCGCATCTGCTGTTTCCGGATGGGAATTTTCCGGTTCCACCTGCGCAAATGTCGCCATGGCTGGATATGCGGATCGTTCCGCTCGAAGTGGTTCTGAATAGTTTGAAGGCGCAACAGCATCGCCGCTTTATCAAGACGCACCTGCCGCTTGATGGCATGGTTTATAGTGAAAAAATCAAATATCTCTATGTCGCTCGCGACGCCCGTGATGTCTTCATGTCTTTGTGGAATCACTATACGAAGATGAAGGAAGAGGTTTTCATGCTGTTTAATATGCTGCCGGGCCGCGTGGGGGATGCACTCCCGCCTGCACCCGAGGATATTCATGACTTCTGGCGCAACTGGATATCCCGTGGTTCTTTTGCGTGGGAAACGGATGGCTGGCCGTACTGGTCGCATCTCGCTAATGTTCAGTCCTGGTGGAATTTCCGCCACCTGCCAAATATTCAGTTGTTTCACTATACCGACATGCTCGCAGACACCCAGCGCGAGGTTCGACGCATTGCCGCTTTTCTGGGGATCGATGTTCCCGAGCAAGCATGGGATGGCATCATCAAAGCTGTTTCATTTGCCGAAATGAAGCGCCAGGGTGGACTGTATGCACCGGAAGGCGGTCAACTCTGGAAGGGCGGAGCGGAGACTTTCATGCACAAGGGCACCAATAACCGCTGGCGCGACGTGCTCTCCGACGAGGAACTGGCGCTCTATGATGCCGCTTGCAAACGTGCGTTGACGCCTGATTGCCGGGAGTGGCTGGAAAATGGAGGAACGATCTGATACAACGGTAACACTGAACAAGCTTCCCTCGGAACCGTTCTTGTTAACGGAGGCGGAGCGTGCCGGTTAGCGCACGCTTTGCTGTCCAGGTTTGGATAATTGATGACAATACCCCTTTGCTAACCGTCTTGCACTCTTTTTACCTTGCTTTCTTCCGTACCTAGAAAGGAAGCAATTCATATTTCCCGAGGTGTACGTCAAAGTACTCAAGCGCCTTTGACAATCCGCCAGCTCCTTAGTCTGATCACGCTGGAATCACTGAAGCCTGTAAATTAGCATTTTGTTGATCCAGATCAAAATAGCTAACTCTGATTCGGTTCACAATTCATATGCTTTCATAACTTAGAGGAGTAACAGAGAGATGAGCACAATAGAACAACCCAAAGATTCTGAAACAATCAGAAACATGAGCATCAATGTTGCTGTGATATTCGGCGTGATAGTGAGTTTGATTGTGGTATCCATATACTTTGCCGAGAATTTGAGCTGATTTTTCGATATAAGTGGTACTGCAAATAAATCTACGGTCGAAGGGTTCTTGGGGGCACGGATTTAATTCTGAAAAAATGTTCCTATCGCAGGTTGGCGTGAGTGACTCTACTTGCAAAAGAGATCAATCGACTGTAGACAATTTTTGGGCATCAACTCATGATGCGCATTTAATAGGGAATGAAAAAATACCATCTGGTAATGAGAAAAATACAGTGGAAATGTCAATATGCGCAGCGTATTGTACGGGTATTAGAAGAGGGTACAGTAAGGATAACCGTGAATTACCTGGCCAATTCCCGACCGGTGTCACACGACTATGCTCCTGAATGAGGCTGGCAATCTCCGCGTTGTGCTTTGCCTGCTCTGAAGCAGCTTTTGCCTAACGCCTCTGCTCCTTTTGGATCGAAGCGGTTTTCGGCGTAATTTTCCGGATTTATTTTCTTCCGTAAAATTCTCAAAGTAATTAGACCCCCTTACTCATTTCGTGCCTCCTGTTTCGATTGAAGACGATACTGCTTTTGTGATGTCCAACGGTTGAAGTGAGCGGTCGGATGTAAGTACAGCTTGCAGACGGTCTACTCGACTGAGATGTTGGGTCAAAGTAAAGTCATGATAACTGCATCGTGGTCCACTCTTTGATAGTGGCTGTTATATCCGGTCTGTGTGGCGTGATGATGTTATCGAAGATTTCTTGAATGTAAGGGGCCACCCAATATTGTGAATCCCCCTCAGGCTGCATCCCGCATTCGAGGGCGTCTAAGTGGTCACTGGACATCATGTAATGCCCATTCAAAAAGAACACGTACCCAAGATGCAGTACAAATAAGTCGAGAGCGTCCCTCGACAGGCGGTCCAACCACTCACCTCGATTATCGATGTGAATTTCGCTGTCATTCAGCATTACATGGCGATAAAAGTTATAGTGCATATGGTCATTGCACCTAGACCGAAGTTTTTTGTACCGGTCGTCTATGTTCAGTATGTCGTTGATGGGCTTAAGCGCAGGGGAGGCCTTTATGTACTGCGACATTACTCTGAATTCAGGAAGCGACTCCTTTGCCTGAAGCCAATTATTGATCTTTTCAACGACGAAATTTTCGATACTTAAGTGGTCATGCAAATACAGGGTGGAATACACATTAATCACTACAGAGTCATGATACTTGCGCAACAATGCGTAAGCATCATTTATTCGCCCAGCTCGCAGAACGGCTTCGATTGATTTTATCGTGCCCTGTATGGACGAGTACATGTAGGTATCAATGTTTCCAAATGCCTTTGTTCCCATCGACACGAAGGAGAAAACTGACATGGAGAAATGTTTATAGAACTCGACATATTTGGAGAATTCGGAAAAAACTCGGTGTTCTTGGTATGATTTGTCGACAACGCGCATATGGGAAGGTCAAGAGGCTCAACTAAAATTAGACGTCCAAAATGACGTAACGTAATACGTCATAAATCAAATCTAACACAGTAAGCTGCATACTTTCTTCTTATAATTTATAAAATTACATTGATTTGGTTTTTATTATAGTAAATCTTCTAGATCTACAAATCTGACGCATCTGGCGGTTAAGCGCAACGTCTCCGCATCGACTTAGAACCAGACATTATGCGCACTTTCGTTTTCTGCGATGTTTTGGGCAAAGGTGTATTCAATAGCGTTAACCCCGGAAAACAGAAATATGAATATGGATAATTTTATCTTCCAGCTTTTGCCACTAAAGAAATGAAGCGCGATAATTGACAAGGCTGTAATAGCCAAACTGAGTATTTTGTGTTACTCCGTATCCGTTTCAAAAACCGTAACCGGCGATGGAGTACGCTGTAATAACCAAACAATCGGCAATTTCAAATCAGGATTTTCACTCAATTGATCCAGCAACCGGCGCTTATTCTTACCGGTAACCACCAACACAATATGTTCACTCTTCGCCAGCATAGCCAACGAAAGACTAACCCGCAGCGACGGCGCAATCGGCGGCGCAACGGCTACGCAATGAAGTGTAGAGAGTAAATCAGGATTCATGCCCGGAAACAGCGAGGCAATATGCCCATTTTCTCCCAAACCCAATACCGTCAAACTTAACGGCAGCGGCAGTTGACCCAGTCGTTGATGAATTGTGTCGACGGCGTCAAAAGGGTTTTCGTGCTGGGTTTTCAGGCCAGCGAAAGAGGTGTCTGGCGGGAGATGCGCCATTAAATACTTTTTCACCAGATGTTCGTTCGATTGTTCATCGTTGACATCCACCCAGCGTTCATCAGAGAGCGTGACCGTGATCCGATCCCAGGGCAGCTGGCATTTTGCCAATGCGGGGAGGTAATGGCGCGGCGTGTTGCCGCCGGGAACGACCAGAGTGGCTTGGGGTTTTCGTGCTAGCGTATTTTTTAACGTGGTGGCGGCAAAATCGGCGAAGCCTTGGCTTAACGATTCGATATCCGGGTAGGCATGTCTTTGCATCGTTATGAATTGCTTTAATCGGTTAATCCGCGTAAATCGGGTACGATTTCAACATGCGCGGGGAAAGGATTGGGGTCTCCCGGATAGACGCGGCCCAGGAAAGCAATATTGTTGGCTTGCGCGCCTTCCAAATCCGCAATCGCGTCGCCGATCATCAGTACGGATTCGGGTTTGAGTTCATAGGTGGATAAAATTTCCGCGATGATGGTTTTTTTCAGTGCCGGAGCGCCATGCACTGCTTTGAAGTAGGGCGCGAGACCACGGCGTTCGACGATGATTTTGAGTTCCGAATCCGGCGTTCCGGAGGCGACAAACAAGGGAATTCTTTCGGCTTGCTGGCGAATCAGTTCAAGCGCGCCGGGCACCGGATCGGCGGCGATGACCGCTTCTACGACCAGTTCGGAGAAACGGATATCCAGTTGTTTTTCTTCCGCTTCGGTCAACGGCGGCTTGTGGAGATAGTGTTGCTGGAAGTGGCGGAATTTGCGGTAACGTGACATGCCGCCGTTCTGATTGTGGAATTGCACCACTTTTGCGGCGATGTCTTCACCATATGGACGGTACAACGCTGCGAATGCCTGCGTTTTGATTTTTCCGGATTCCACCACGACACCATCGAAATCGAAAATAATCGCTTGCCAGTCAAAATTTCTCATGGCTATGCGCGGTTGTCTGACGTGGATGGCGTGGCGTCGTCGTTTTCGCCATTATGGTGCAAATCCTGGTGAATTTCGCGCAGGCAGTCGAGCATGCCTTGCCCCAGATCGACATGCTCATTCAGAACCAGTTTGCGGCCAATCTTCGGCTGGAAGGCATATGGCGTGATTTTATAGTGATGCACGGTGTTGGCCTCATCGAAATGCAGTTCCACCGGCCACGGCAACATTTCCGTAATCATTGTCATCACGTCCCGGATACGCAATTTTTCCTGACCGGTCAGGATCAGGTGCCGGTTGGCGTATTCCGGCGCCAGCACTTGCACGCTCATGCGTGCGGCGTCTTCGACGTGAATGTACTCACGCATGGCTTCGCCGCTGCCTTTGTAGGTGATCGAGTGCTGTTCGACCGCTTCCTGCAGCATGCGGTAGATGCCGTTGCGTTTGTCGGCGCGCCGCCCGTACAGCGAACCGTAACGCAGGATGTTGTAATCCAGGCCGTAACGCTCGTGATAGGTTTCGGTAAAACGCTCCGCGGCTTGCTTGCTGGCACGATAAAAAGAGCCGGATTCGGAATAAACGTAAACGCTGCTGGCGAATACAAAACGGCGCGCACCGGCGATACGCGCGGCTTCGAGCGCGTGCATATTGCCCAACACGTTAATGGTTGCGGTGGGAATGGGTTTGTTGTGCGCTTCGTCGATGTCGGCGATTGCGGCGAAGTTATATACGATCGATGTTTCTCTCGCGGCTTCGATCACTTGTTCGAGATTCATGATATCGCCCACGATCATTTCCTGATTGCCTTTAAGAAACGGCGAAGGATTGCGATCGAATAGCCGCACGTGATAGCCTGCAGCGGACAATGCATCGGCGACGTGACTGCCTAAAAAACCGCTGGCGCCGAACACGATTACTTTTTCATTGGCTATCGCTGTCATTGGATTGCACCTGTTTTGATCAGGCCTTGCAGTAGATTTTTCGCCGCTTCGATCTCCATGCGCTGGCGCGACTCCCGGGCCAGGGATCCGATATGCGATGTCACAATGACGTTATTCAATTCAAGTAATGCCCCTTGATAAGGTTCATGCTCAAAAACATCCAGTGCGGCAGCGTTGACTTTGCCTGATTTGAGTGCATCCGCCAGCGCGTTTTCGTCGACCAGTCCGCCGCGTGCTGCATTGATGACAATGGCCTCCGGTTTCATCGCTGCAAACGCCCGGGTATCCAGCAGATGATGCGTAGCGGGTGAGTAGGGCAGGTGCAAGGTGATAATGTCAGCGCTGGTCAGCAACTGCTCCAGTGGCAGCAATCTGACGCCTTCCGGTACTTGGGCGGCATGTGGATCATGCGCGATCACCGTGGCTTCAAATGCCTGGCACAAGCGGGCAACCCGGCGGCCAATATGCCCCAGGCCGATGACGCCGACGGTTTGCGCTGCCAGCAGGCGACCCTGCGTGCGCGGCCATTCGTTTTTGCGCACCGCTTGATCAATTGCGCCGATTTGCCGCAGCAGATTTAAAATGAATCCCAATGTCAGTTCCGCCACCGCTTGCGCAGGTGCTTCCGGCGTATTCAGGACAACGATGCCGCGATTTCCGGCTGCGGACAGATCGACGCTATCCAAACCGGTGCCGCAGCGCGAGATGACTTTCAGGCTGGGGGCGGCCTGAAATACTCGCTCGGTCAGCGGTTCGATACCTGCGATCATGCCGATCGAACCCGCTTTCAGTAATTCGATAATCTCGTCTTCGGTCAGTTTGCGGCGGTGTGGATTGGTGATGATGCGCATGCCTTTTTGTAACAGCTGCTGCAACGGCGGATTATTATCGATATCAAACGACGAGGTGGAAATAACCAATGTATTCATGATGTTTTAAGTGTTTCGCGAATGTTTTTCAGATGAGTGCGGCAAATCGAATCCAGAATGCGGATATCCAACCCATATCCAAGAAAATTAAAACCCATTTGAATGCGTTGCTGCAGCGCCTGCAGATCAGGTTCGATGACATGAATGCCGCCAGGTTTGCCGGCGCGGCGGCCTGCTTCAAACACTTGTGCGATGGCTGCCTGCACATCGGGATGGTCGAGATCACCGGGGCGCCCCATGGAGCCGGATAAATCGTAAGGACCAATGATATACGCGTCGACGCCGGAAACTTCGAGAATGCTGTCAATCGCTCTGACAGCATCGATATGTTCAATCATTACGACAATTACCGCATTCTCCTCCAACCATTGACGGTAAGCCTGAAAGCTGTTGCCGTAACCCTGCGCGCGCGCCAGCCCGACGCCGCGTTGGCCGCGCGGCGGGTAATATGCGCCATCCACAGCGGCCTTGGCATCCGCGGCGCACTTGATCATCGGTACCATGATGCCGGTGGCGCCAGCATCCATGACACGCTTGATCTGATCGGGATGATTGGACGTCAGGCGCACGATGGCGGGACATTGTTTGCCGTCCAGCACCTGGATGATCGATTGCACTTCGCTGAGTTCCAGCACACTGTGCTCCATATCCAGCACTAACCAGTCAAACCCGGCGGCTGCCATGATTTCGGCAATCGACGGATGTCCCAGTGTGATCCAGGAGCCAATGGTCAATTCGGAGCGATTCAATTTTGCTTTTAATGACATGGTAATTCCTAGTAACGGGCGAGCAGTGGATCTGTGGCCATCAGCTTCTCGACGCGCAGCAGATCTGCCGTGGTATCGACGGCTTGTGTGTTAAATTCGGTGGGTACCATTTTAACCTGCAGACCGTGTTCGAGCAGACGCAGCATATCGATCGATTCCAGTTGTTCCAATGGCGTCGGTAGCAGGCGGGTGTATTGAAACAGCGTTGCGCGGCGGAAAGGAATGATGCATACCTGCTTGTACGCGGCGGTATCGGCAAAACCGGTTTTGGCAAGCGATGGAATCGGGCGGCGCGACATGTAGAGCGCATTGTTTTGTTGATTCATGACGACCTTGATGGTGTTGAAATCGTGATAGTCGGATTCGTGATCGATTTTGCGCACCAGATTCACGCAGCCTAGTTCCGGATCATTTCTAAATGGCGCAACAGCAGTATCGATCATATTCGGGTGCGTCATCGGTTCGTCGCCTTGAACCATTACGATCAATTCTGCATCAGGGATATGGGTGACCGCTTCGGCAACTCGATCACTGGCGCGTTCGTGCGTATCCACAGTCATGATGACCGGGGCGCCAAAGCTTTCAGCAACCTGGCGGATTTCTTCATCACAGGTTGCGATATAAGTAGCATCGAGTGATTTACTCATGGCTACGCGTTTGTAAATGTGCTCAATCATCGAGCGGCCCAGGATTTGCGCGATGGGCTTTCCGGGAAAACGTGATGAGCCCATGCGGGCGGGAATGACGGCAATGGTTTTCATGAAATAGTGTGTGATCGGTTGGAGTTAGAGATGTACGGTCAAGAATGATGTGTTGATTATCCGGTTTTTTTTATTTGTTGAACAATAATAGTTATTGGAAAATTTAAATACTTTTTTACCTGTTGTGGTTTTTTCACAGGTGCGGACATGTTACTGGTAATTGGGTAGTGGCGAGAGTAAAATGGCGCGCTTTATAGAATCATCTGTTTAAACAGGAAAAATGCCTAAGATGCACCTTGTTCTGGATATTTGTTCATCACGGTTATGAAAGCGCTTTTTTTTCTTCGACACTATAACGATATCGATCACATTACCCCGGTTGTGTATCAATGGATTGAATCAGGACATCAATGTGATGTGGTATTGATTGGATCAGCACAATTCCGGCGTGATTTTCGCGTCAAATATTTGAGCCAGTTGCAGGGTGTGCGCGTGGCGCATATGAATGAGTTGTTTTCGTGGGTGGATTACTGGAAATGGCGTTTACAGATGTTAATGCTGACGCGCAATGTTCGGCGTATCAAAGTGATTGGCCGGCTGGCGGAAAAATTGGCGGAACGGATCGACGAAAAAAAACGTGATCCATTATGGCGACATACCACGGGATTTCTGCTGGATCGCTGCTTTGGTAACACAGGCAAAGGCGTGGTCGCTTTTGATTGGATCGAACGTAATTCGGTAATTTGCGTGGAATGGGTCGAAGTTGTTATTGCCATGGCAAAAGAACGCGGATTGGGAACGGTGTCGTTGCCGCATGGCGATAGTCCGCATGCCAGTCAATTGATCCGCCGTGGCGAGCACAGGGTTGAACCGGACGTGACATTCTCGGCGGCTACGATATTCGACAAGGTGGTGGTGCCCAATGAGCTATGTGCTGTACGTTTTCGTCCATTTATGACAAAAAGCCAGCTTGCTGTGCTGGGTTCCCCCCGTTATTGCGAAGCATGGCTCAAAGTATTGTCCGGATTGATGCCGCCTTCGCCACTGACTCAATCTGATAGTAAGCTCAAGATGGTTATGTTCCTGCGCAAAGCCAACTTTACGACATTCTGGGAAGAAGTGGGGGAAGTGGTGCATATGCTGGCTGGATTTCCTGATGTCGAATTGATCATCAAACCGCATACGCGCAGCGGGTGGAAGCAGTCATTGACCAAAGACAGCTCGATCAAGAAACTACCGAATGTCAGGGTTGCCGGTGATGATGTACATTCGGTACATTTGATGAACTGGGCTGATGTCATTATTGATCTGGCCACTTCCGTGGTATTTGAAGCGGTCAGGATGAAGAAACCGGTTCTGGCGGCTGATTATTTAATTGCAGCTCGCTCTGCTGTGGCTTATTACATGCCGGAAACGGAGTTGAAATGCCGCGACGATGTATACGAAAAAATTGATTATTTTCTTGCTAACGGATTTCATTCTTTCTATGTAGAAGAGCATCGGCAGCGCTTCTTGAAAGAAATGCTGGATTATCCGGATGCCGATGTGCTGCCTCGTTATGTGTCGTTGCTTGAGCAATTGGCGAACTGAGCCAGAGTGCCAGGAGGCTGCCTGCCATACAGGGATCATGATTGATCGATTAATCCATGAGGGGATAAGATGCGAGCCAAGGATATATTCAACGAATTGATCGTGGCGGCCTATAAACTGAAGGGAGGCTATACCGATGTGCGGGTGAGGGATCAGCGGATTTTAATTTCGGTTGATCACTTGCGCACACTTAACCGGGCTAGAACGTATTCGAACAAGGAACCCGATACGCTGGATTGGCTGGATAGCTTTGAACCGGGCTCATGCTATTTCGATATTGGCGCTAATATTGGTCAATATTCACTCTATCCGGCAAAAAAATACGGGCCTGCTGTGCAAGTGTTTTCTTTTGAGCCGCAGAGCAATAACTACTATGCGCTCAACAAGAATATCTACCTGAATAATTTAGGGCATCATATTTTATCCTATTGCGTTGCGGTATCGGGTCGCAGTGAATTTTCCAAATTGTATATTCCTAAATTCATTCCGGGAGGGAATCGATCTCAATTCGGACATGAAGATCTGGAAAACATGAAAATGTCGGCAACGCACACTCAAGGAATGTTTGGGGTGACATTGGATGACTTATGCGGGCAATGGGGATTTCCGTGTCCCAATTATATGAAAATCGATGTTGATGGAATAGAAATTTCCATTCTGGAAGGTGCGTCCGCCGTTTTGAGAAATCCCGCGCTGAAATCCGTGATTATTGAATTGGGTACCAATGCCGAACAAGAGAAGGCCATTGCGATTATGCAACAGGCCGGTCTCGAAGTGATTCGCAGGCCATCCAGAAACTGGGGTGAAACCTACCTGATTTTTGGCAGGGTTTGATCGATCGTTTTTTGACTAATGAGTACGCTCACGGCTCTCGCGATTGATGTAATAATTCCTGTATATAACGCACCGGAATTGAGCAGGCGATGTATTGATTCTGTGGTAGCGTATCTGGGCTCATCCATCCGAACGATTTATATTCAGAATGACGCTTCCGGCTCGCAAACCCGTGCGATGCTGGATGGTTTGCCGTATCCGCAAGTTAAGGTTTTCCATGCGCTGGATAATCAGGGATATGGAAAGTCGGTTAATGATGCCGTGGCGCGCTCTGATGCTGATTGGGTATTAATACTCAATTCTGATATCGAAGTTTTGGGAAATTTTTTGCTCCCGCTTTGTGCGGCGATTGCCATCGACCCTAAATTGGCGGTTATTAGCCCAACCGAGGGGGATATTTCAAGCGAGAAAGCTGCATTTTACTTGCGTCAACCGGGTGGTTATATCACTACGTATCGTTTCAGAGGCTATGCTTTTTTGATTCGTCGCGCTGTTTTTCAAGAGCTGGGTGGATTTGATTCGCAATTTGGCCGGGGCTATTATGAAGATACCGATCTGGGACGTCGGCTGGTGCAGCATGGGTGGCGCATGGGCGTGCATCCGGATGCGGTTGTTCGCCATGAAACCGGTATGTCATTTGGGCGTGGAAAGGTATATCAGGAATTGGTGCGGCGTAATCGCGCGTTGTATTTCTCGCGTTATCCACTGGTGCGGCAGAATGTGCTGGTCGTTTCGGGTGCTTGCACTTTGGCCGATTTGCCTTTGACGATGATGGATTTGCTGGAGCAGGTGATGCGGCAAGGCGGGCGGCTTCACTGGCTAACGCCAGAGCGATTGCCAGTGCTTTCCTGCCTGCAAATGCGTAACAGTATGATTAGCCTGAGTGTGCTTGCGAAATTGATGTTACGTGGCTGGTCGCGCGAGGATAAGCGCATCACTGCGGTGTGGTTGCTGCCAGCTATTCCTCTATGGACGCGCATTTTATTGAAGTTGTTTGTTCTATTGCGTCGCTTGGAAGTGCGCGAATGGAACGCGGCATCATCCTGAAATTCTAGCCTATCGGTTTTATGCAAACGAATAATACAAGACGGGAATGGTTTATTCGCTTCGCATTAGTCTTTTTTTGCGCAGGATTCTGGCGCGGCGAGTTAATGTTTATTTCCTTCCCGTTGCTGACAGTTGCATGGTTTATGGATGGTGGTATATATCGCCTGAGGCAAGTAGCCAGAATACCGTTGACGCAAGCAATTCTCCTTTTGTGCGCATTATTGTTGCTAGGATTGTTATGGAGCGAGTGGCCGCAAGATGGGCGGATGAAATGGGTGAAATATTTTTCGCTTCTGGTTTTTATTCCTTTTTGCGCGCTGATAAATAAAGAGCGCTTGCCATGGGCGCTGGGTGGTTTGATTGTCAGCTATTTATGCGTTCTGGCGGTGGGTGTTTATCAGTGGCTCACCATCGATGCCCAGGGAATTCCGTTATTGGGAATGTCTTATCTGAGCTTTTCGGCAATGCTTGGAATCGGTGCAATTGTAACGAGCGGAATTGCTTGCATGAATCCTCCGGTCAGACTGCAGCGATTGTTTGTGATTGCTACTTTAGTTTTACTTTTCATTCAATTTCATCAGAATGGCAGAATTTTTTTACTGGTGACACTAATAAGCATATTGTTGATCGCTTTTTTGCGTTATCAAATAGAAATGAGAAAATTTCTTACGATTCTGGTCTCCGTGTTGATCGTCGCAGTTGTTTTTGCTTATAGTAGTCCTGTATTCCAGGCTAGATTGATTCAGATAAAAAGCGACATCGAGTTGCTACAGCAGGGAAATTACAGCTCCAGCTTAGGGTATCGGCTTGCAATGTGGGATGTTGGTCTGCACGGAATCGCGGAGCGCCCCTTATCAGGTTTTGGTACAGGTGTGCCCGAGAAATATTTCGAGAAAACCATTACGACTTACAAGGATGGTTTATACAAGGATTTGCCGGAATTTCAGGAAACTGCGCATTACCATAATGATTGGATCGAAATCGGCATGCATATCGGTGTTCCCGGAATGCTGGTCTTGGGGTTTTTATTATGGAGTTGGTATCAGGCATTTCATAGAAATAATTTGAATTTGCTAGGTTCGGGTTTAATAAGTTTTATTTTTCTATCCGGACTTACGGATACTTTTATTATCTTCAGCAGAACACCAATTCTGTTGTTGATCATTACGGCAATAGCCATAAACTGGTACAAACGTGAGCAACAGAGTTAAGGATTCAATGCGGCAAAATCCAATCGGTATTGAAGTCAATCCGGATTGCTATTTATGCGAAAAGCCTGGGGAAATACTTTATCGTAATCGTGCTGATTATCTTTTTGGCACGCCGGGGGAGTGGAGTTTCAAGGTATGCAGAGGGGACGATTGCGGTTTGGTTTGGCTTGATCCAAGGCCCATGGTGAGTGAAATCGGAAAGGCATATCAAAATTATTATACGCATGACAAATCAGGCCAGATGCGACAAGCTACTATGGCGACTATTATGCGTGCAGTTTTGCATAGCATGAGTACCCATCTGCTGGGATTTCGAAAAGAGCGGAGACGCTATAAGTGTATGTATTTGGATCAGACCTCGCCGGGCCGGTTATTGGAGGTAGGTTGTGGTAATGGCAAACGATTAGCGCGAATGCAAGCATTGGGCTGGGACGTTATGGGACAAGAGGTTGATCCGGTAGCGGCTAGTTACGTTTCTGAGGAAAGAGGGATTCCCGTGCATTTGGGAATGCTGCAAACTTTGGATGTAACCGAAAGATATGATGCGGTCATTTTGAGTCATGTGATTGAGCATGTGCATGATCCGCTGTCTTTGCTGGAGTCTTGTTATCGTTTGCTTAAAAAAGATGGCCTGCTGGTTATACTGACACCGAATATTGCAAGCTATGGTCACCAAAAATTTGGTGCGGGTTGGCGCGGGCTTGAACCGCCCAGGCATTTATATTTATTTAACCGTAAAACATTATCTTGGTGTGCACAAAAAGCCGGATTCAGTTCCTTGCGTTCCTGGACGACATCAGTAGGTGCTTTCGGCATTGGTCAGGCAAGTTTGTCTTGTGTAAGCAGCATAAAAGAAGGGCATCATTTTATTACTACGCGCGATGTTTGGAGAGGATTCTGGTTTCAACTTGCGGCGCGAATTATTCTTTTATTTAATAAAGACTCTGGCGAAGAGTGTGTATTAATGGCTACGAGAAAGTGACAGATTCCATTCTAATCGGAGGCAGAATATGGAAAATTTTCGATCGGCAGATATTGATGATTCAGACGGGTTAATTCCGGTTAACCCGGCAATTGAGGCCTATATGCGCAGCTTGGTGATATGCACCGATCATCCGGTTCTTTTCGAGATGGAAGAGTTTGCGCGCTTAAGAAATTTTCCAATTGTTAATCGCCTGGTCGGTATTTTTCTTAAAACTCAGGCGAGCATGATCAATGCCAAAAGAGTATTTGAGTTTGGCAGTGGTTATGGTTACTCGGCTTATTGGTTTGCGCAGGCTGTTGGGGGTGACGGTCGGGTAATTTGTAGCGATTCAGATGCGGCTAATCGTAATCGCGCGGAGATATATCTTTCTACTGCAGATTTATGGCAGCGCATAGAATTTCATGTGGGACAGGCACAAGATGTTTTCGGGCAGACTGAGGGGTTGTTTGATATTTGCTATAACGATGTCGACAAAAGCGCTTATCCCGAAATCTGGAAAATGGCTAAGCATCGGATACGGCCCGGTGGTTTATATATCGCTGATAATGTCTTATGGCATGGGCGTGTGGCGATAAAATCTTGCCCGAATATGATTGCGGAGTCGACAGCAGCGATAGTCGAGCACAATCAGATGATTTCTAACGATCCTGATTTTGATGTGTTCATTAACCCAATTCGAGATGGAGTACTTGTTGCCAGGAGGAAATAATGTTTTTGTCGCATGCGGTGATCCTCTCATGATTGAATTGTTGTGTATTTCTCATGGCAGTTTAGTCGATTAATTGGTATAGTTATTATATAGGTAGCGAGCCGAGTGAGATTGGGTCGGTGCGGGTTTATAGTTCTAATTCATCTGTTTTTCAAGGAAAATAATATGCAAATTCATGTCTACGACACTTATGTTAAAGCTAAAGATGGTCATACGATGCACTTTGATGTGTTTACTGCGGTAAAAGATGATGAGAAGGCTGTAGAATACGCAAAACAATGGCTTATGTCGATTGGTGAAGGCGATGCGGTTGTTACCAGCAGAGAATGCAGTTTCTGTCATAGTCAGAGCGCACCTGCTAATGTTATGGATGAGATCAGCCAGAATGGTTTTTATATTTACAAGATGGAAGGTTGTTGATAATTCTATTTTATGATTAACAGGTTGAGGTGAAGTGAAAATGCCTCGTGTTTTTAGCTCTGATTAATCAGAACCGCAATAACTATAATTTTCAAGGTTTCCAAAATGAAGCATAAATTTACCAGATTAGTAACGATTGGTGCTGTTTTTATCTTATGTAGTTCAGTTCAAGCTGCTGAGCCGAAACTTATCGGTCAGCATGGTGATTGGACAGCCTATATGTTTATGGAAAACGATAATAAAGTTTGTTATATGGTGAGCCAACCTAAAAAATCAGAGGGAAATTACACCAAACGTGGTGACGTTTTCGCTCTGATAACGCATCGTCCCGCCGAGAAAAGCAGAAATGTCTTCAGTTATGTTGCCGGCTATCCCTATAAGCCAGGAAGTGAAGCAACGGTCACTGTGAACAATCAGAATTTTCGTCTTTTTACTCAGGATGATTCAGCATGGGCCTCAGATGAAGCGACTGACAATAAAATCACAGATGCAATCAAGCGAGGAAATTCATTGATAGTTAAAGGGGCGTCTGCACGAGGAACCGCGACAACGGATACATTTGGACTCAGCGGCTCAACTGCGGCTCATAAAGCAATTTCAGCTGAGTGTGGCGTGAAATAAAACAAGATGCGGTATTTGAAAACCTATGTCTTCGATTGACAGGTTTGCTAAGGAAAAGATTGTATGGCCGATAAAATTATTATCTATCAAAAGCCTACATGCAGTAAATGCAGGGCGGCATTATCTCTGCTTGAGGAAAGTGGTGAGGAATTTGAGTCGATTAATTATTATGAGAAACCTTTAACAGTGAATGAGTTGCGAGGGCTGATTCAGAAACTTAATTTGTCCGCGCGCGATATTCTTCGCATCGATGAACCGGCTGCTTATAACTTAAGCGCAGCATCCGATGATGAAATTATTAACGCAATGGTGGAGAACCCTGATTTGATTCAGCGTCCCATTGTAGTGCGGGGTGACAAAGCAAAACTATGCCGTCCCCCGGAAACTGTTATGAGTTTTCTTAAGTAGTCATCCCTGAAAAAAGTACCCAACAATTGTTGTTGAGAAATTGAATCTGATATTTCCATTCAATGTGGAGAATAACTTTGGTTGGTTGAATT
>NZ_FNUX01000030.1 GCF_900108305.1 Nitrosomonas ureae | reverse complement strand
ATTCTCCAGATTCGACAAACTGGATATCATCTTTCTCTCATTCATCCATTTCGCTCTTATCGTCGAAGCACTTAGGTAGTGTTAACAGGCCATAGATCATTATCGTAGTCCTTTGCTGTAAGCAGACTGAGAAAGTACTGGTGATTGATATTGTTGAAATAACCGTTCTTGATTATACCCGACTACCTTGATCCTTATGTTTGGTTGCAGAAAGCGACCAAGTTCGACATTGGTAGAGCACTCAAAACGAAGCCTACTCTGCAGATCGGACTAGCCAATTATTTAACAGAGAGATCGACTCTTTCATATTGCTATCCGTTAACTTTTATGTTGATTGAATAACCTAATGAAAAATAAATGAGCACTGAACTGCTTCCTGAGTTTATCAGGCAAAACTATGAAGTCCATGAGTGGAAGCATGCTTGCGCAATCCTGAAAGTAGATTTTCCTAAAGAATGGGATGATATTTTGGCGGTTCTAACTGCTTTCCGCTTAAATAAAAGCTGGATTACCAATTCCGGTGGAAGCAAATCTCAAGTTTCTAAATTTATAGATAGTTTTCTATATAGACGCAACTGGATTGAGAAAGAATTTAAAACACAAGTAGTTGTTGACCAGAATACTATAGATACGCCCACTCATAGAGTTGATTGTTTCAGAAATCGTGTAGCGCTGGAAATCGAATGGAATAATAAAGATCCATTTTATGATCGAGACTTGAACAATTTCAGATTGCTTTTCGATCTAAGAGCAATTAGCGTTGGCGTTATAATTACACGATGCGATGATCTTCAGGATATTTTTAATGATCTCGGTAGAGGAAGTTCATATGGTGCATCAACGACACATATGAGCAAGCTTCTACCACGCATCAAGGGCGGAAGTGGTGCTGGTTGCCCTTTGCTAGTACTGGGAATTTCAAAATCACTCTATGTGGAGGATGAATAAAAGTGGGAGCATCTGATGATTTATTGGAAGAGGTAGGAAAACGGAAGTTCTCAACTGTATTGGCTGATCCACCATGGCAGTTTAAAAACAGAACAGGGAAAATGGCTCCTGAACACAAGCGTCTTTCACGATACCCAACCATGACTCTACAAGAAATTAAAGATCTTCCTGTGGAAGCCATTGTGGAAAATACAGCGCATCTTTATCTATGGGTTCCAAATGCTTTGCTCGCCGATGGGCTGCAAGTAATGGAACATTGGGGGTTTACATATAAGACCAACTTAATCTGGTACAAAATTAGAAAAGATGGTGGCCCAGATAGAAGAGGCGTCGGTTTCTACTTCCGGAATGTGACCGAGATGATTCTGTTCGGAGTGAGAGGAAAAAGCGCACGCACGTTGCAGCCGGGAAGAAGTCAAGAAAACATCATCTCATCCCAAAAAAGAGAACACAGTAGAAAACCCGATGAGCAATATCAAATCATAGAATCTTGTAGTCCGGGTCCATATATTGAGCTTTTCTCAAGAGGGCCAAGAAAGAGTTGGTTTGTGTGGGGCAATCAGTCTCGTGAATACACCCCGGATTGGGATACATATTCTAACCACTCACAAGCAAATATTGTTCCTTTTAAACAGCGCACGCTGCTATAAATTAACTTATCCAAAATAACCGCAAAATCATCCACACCGCTATACCCATTGAAACGACGGCAAATCCCTGCTGTAGCCTTGAAGGCGCAAGATAGCCGGCAATAGCACGCCCTATCAACATGCCAGTCAATGCGCCGGCGGCAAAAGGCAGCGCAACCGGCCAATTCATCGTGCCCAGAACAGTTGCCGAAGCAACACCCACTGCAGAAATAAGCGCGATGACGGCCAGCGATGTCGCCAGTATGGATTGCATCGGAAGATTGGTGGCTCTTTTCAGCGCCGGAACAACCACAAAGCCACCGCCGACACCCAGCAAGCCTGATATAAATCCGGTGGCGATGCCTGAATAACCCAGCGCACGAACACACGGCCAGCCCCATATCAAGCGACCGCGTTCGTATTCCAGCCGACAGGGAATGGCAGCAGGATCGGATTGCGGATTTGCCGCATCCCTTGCTTCAGCCATCGGTTGCGCGCTTTGCCGCAACATATTCACCGCAACATAAAACAAAACCAGCGCAAATAACACCGTCAAAGGCGCATTCGGCAGCTTCTGCGCCAGCCATATTCCGGCGGGCGCTACCAGTATTCCGGTAATCGCAATAAACCCTGCCGCGCGGTAACGCACCCTTCCCTGCCGCAGCGCCATAAGCGCGCCAATCGTTGATGACACGCACACTGCGAGCAAAGCGATCGGAGCGGATTCGGCAACAGTAAAATGCAATCCGAAGATGAGCAGGGGCACTGCAATTATCGTTCCGCCTGCACCAGTCAGCGCAAGTACAGCGCCGGTGCAGGCGCCAAGCAGTATGCTGGCTAACAATATTTCCACGCCAGCTCAGCGTAGCTTGCGAGGATGGGCAAGCCACTCCTTGCCTTTTAACATGCCATTCCAATAAATCCATGGAAAAACGGTTTTCTTGAGAAACCAGTAGAACTTACTCGGCACGGTAGGATTCAATGGGAATGTGGACAATAATTTTCCACCGAAACCAAATTCAGCCAGAACTACCTTACCGTTTTCCACAGTCAGCGGACATGCGCCATAACCGTCGTAAAAGGCTGTAAATTCCCGGTCTTCTTTTTCCGCCAGCAGATTCTCGGCCACCACAACGATTTGCTTTCTGGCAGCTGCAGCGGTTTTTGTATTCGGTGAAGAACATGCATCTCCCAAGGAAAATATATTCGCATAATCGGTATGCTGCAGTGTCTTCTCATTCACCTTGCAAAAACCCCCGGCATCCGCCAAAGGACTATCGCGCAAAAAGTCCGGCGCCATTTGAGGCGGCGTTACATGCAGAAAATCAAAGGGTTTTGCTTCGCGAATCACCGTACCATTCGCATCTTTAATTTCAAAGTAGGCAATTTTCTGCATTCCGTCCACTTTGACCAGATTGGAATTAAATACCAGTTTTGCATGATAACGCCTAACGTACTCCATCAGGGATGGAACAAAATCAGCCACGCCAAACAGCACAGCGCCCGCCGTATCAAACTCAACGCTTATGTTTTCGAGACAACCCGCTTGCAGCCAGTGATCACAGGAAAGATACATGGCTTTCTGAGGCGCACCGGCGCATTTGATAGGCATGGGTGGCTGGGTGAAAATCGCTTTCCCGGATTTAAGCCCCTGTACCAATTCCCAGGTATAAGGCGCCAGATCATGACAATAATTCGAGGTGACACCATTTTTACCCAGCGTTTCTTCCAATCCTTCAATCTTTTCCCATGCGGTCCGGATGCCAGGGCATACAATCAACTGCCGGTAGCCGATTACCCGCCCATCATCCAGATGCACTTTGTTTTGCTCCGGATCAAACACAGCTGCGGATGCCTGTATCCACTCCGCGTTTTTTGGAATCACATCCCGCATCGGCTTTACCGTTTCAGCAATATCGTATGCGCCTGCACCCACCAGCGTCCAGGCAGGTTGATAATAGTGATGGTCACTGGGTTCGATAATTGCAATGCGCAAGGTTGGCCGCCGTTTGAGCAGACTGGCGGTCACCCCGATACCCGCCGAGCCACCGCCAATAACAACCACATCGAAAGCATTCCCCCAATTGCAGGCATCGATCACCGAATCCTGCACCTTCACTTTATCGCTGGTACTTTGCCGGGCCATCTCGTGTAAAGCAGCTGCACGCCTGCCGGAGTTACAAAACGCCAGAACCGGCTTAGGCAACTCAACCATTAGTTTCTGAAAAGCTTCAACACGTTCGGCAGGCACGGCGCCCATTTTGACAGGCAGATAAATAAAGGTAACGCCCAGAGCTTTAGCCATTGCTTCCAACGCTTCGCTATGTGGCTGACTCTCGCCCCCTTCATAATCCGGACGATTACAAATGATGGATTTGTAACCAGCTGCAGCAACTTTACTGATGTCATCAATACTAATCTGACCACTTACTGAAAACTGGTGATCCAGTTTAACAATATCCATGGATATGCCTAGCCTCCTTTATTAACCCGAGAATTGGTATCATACAAAGACTTTATTGGTATAAGAATCTGTCGCAAAAAAAGACCCATAAGCACTACAACCGCACTACAACCAATCTTCAGTCTTTCAGGCAGAATGTTTCTTGCAGTAGAGATTGAATAAAGTCTCCATGATTTGAATGGCCTCCGAGCTTGCTAGACTATAGTATATGTACTTACCTCTTCGTTCTGTCGAAACCAGATTTTCTTCACGCAACACGGTAAGCTGTTGCGATAAAGTGGGTTGATGAATGTCCAACAATTCTTCCAGTTCACCCACATTCCGTGTTCCCTGGCTAAGTTCGCATAAAATGAGCAATCGATCTTCATTAGCGAGGATCTTCAGCAATGCACAGGCCGCTGCAGCCGATGTGTGTAATGCTGCCATATCGTTTAAAACTGGTTGTGTTTTCATGTTTTATCATACTTTAGTGTAATTAATTATTCGAGGCCCCGAAATTCAACTATGATGACAAGGATATTAATCCTAATTTATTTTATAGCAATTGTCAGTAAACTTATTGACGTTTCCGCTGCATAATTTCGAAAATTCCCATCCCGCATAACATTGCTATCAGGAAGATAATGGCTTCCTGATTGCCCGATCCCACCAGCACTAACGCTGGCCCGGGGCAAATTCCCGCTATTCCCCAGCCGATCCCGAATACAATTCCACCTAATATCAAGCGCGTATCGATTTTGGTAACACTCGGTATCTGGATGTATCCGCCCAAATAGCTTTTCTTTTGTTTCTTTGCAATCGCAAAAGCTATTGAGCTTACAGCGACCGCGCCAGCCATCGCCCCTATCAGCGAAGCATCCCAGCGACCCGTTATATCAAGAAAAGCCAATACAATTGCCGGATTAACCATGCCGGATAAAATAATTCCCAATCCGAATACGATTCCAGACACCCACGCCATCAAGCCAACCATTTGATATCCTCCATTATTCGCAGCCATTTAAACTAATTGGCAATCACATGTCTTACCACATAAACTGTCAGCATAGCCGTCAGTATAAATATTGCAGTTGCTGCAAAAGAGCGAATTGATCCTCGCGATAATCCACAAACCCCATGACCACTTGTACACCCGGAGCCCAATCGTGTTCCGTATCCAACTAATAAGCCGGCTAATAGCAACATCCAATGACTGGTATCAATCCGTATCTCCGGTAGAGCGAAAAAAATCTTCCAAATGGTTATCGATAAAACCAACCCCGAAATAAAGGCGATACGCCAACCGATATCTCCTTTTTGTAAACGGAATAAACCGCCTATAATTCCGGATATTCCAGCTATACGTCCATTAAACAGTAATAATATTGTCACCGCAAAACCTATTGCGAGCCCTCCTGCTACAGCTTGCCATGGTAATAAATCCAGATAATTAATATGCACCTCCTGCACTGAAAAAAATAATGTCATTAGACCATTATATAGTATATATTAAAATATAATAATTCCTATATTTGTACTATTTTCAATAATAACTTTATCTGAAAAACAACCCGGAGAATAAAATGAACCCCACCATACAAGCATTTTTTGATACCGTAACGCAGACTATCAGCTATGTTATTTTTGATGAAGCGGGAGGCCGTTGCGCCATTATTGATCCCGTACTGGATTACGACCCCAAGGCTGGAAAAACCCTCACCCATAATGCCGACAAGCTAATCGCATTTATTCATGCTCAACGTCTTTCGGTCCAGTGGATTCTAGAAACACATGCACATGCGGATCATTTGTCATCAGCCGATTACCTTAAGAATCAACTAGGTGGGAAAATTGGTATTGGTCAAAATATTCCTGCAGTTCAAAAAACATTCAAAAAAATTTTTAACTTTGGCGATGAATTCATTCCTGACGGCCATCATTTCGACCATTTGTTTTCTGACGGCGAGTTGTTTCAGATCGGAAAAATTACAGCCAAAGCGATTGCAGTATCAGGCCACACGCCCGCCGACATCGCATATCGAATCAACGATGTAATCTTTGTGGGCGACACGCTCTTTATGCCTGATGTCGGCACCGCGCGTGCAGATTTTCCGGGCGGCGATGCCCGCCAGTTGTTTAAATCCATTCAAAAAATACTGGCATTCCCACCGGAAACCCGTCTATTGATGTGCCACGATTACCCTCCCACCAAACGCCCGGAAAAATGGGAAAGTACGGTCGCTGAACAACGAGCGCACAATATTCACGTCCATACCGGGGTCACCGAAGACGAATTTGTAAAGATGCGCACTGAACGTGACGCAACGCTAGAAATGCCGAATTTGCTGCTACCCGCAATACAAATAAACATCAGAGGCGGCAAACTACCGCCAGTTGAATCTAATGGTGTTGCATACTTCAAAATACCGATTAACTTAATTTGATGCGTGATATTTAGATTCCATTGTATTCGAGAAAATACCACCTCTTCGTGATCTGGTTTAATGAAACCGGACAGTCCAGTTAAGAGAAAATAGCTTAATTGGAGGAAGAAAATGACAGCAAGAAAGCAATACACAAAGGAATTAAAATTAGATGCAGTCGGTCTGGTATTGGATCAGGACCATACGACATCGGAAGTATCTCGAAGCCTGGAAATCAGTGCCAATATGCTGAGGAGGTGGATCAGGGAATACCAGGCGGATGAAGCTGATCAGGACAGGGTAATTGTCGTCTAATAAACTTGATTAATGACTTTGGGCTAACACCGATATAGAGAAGCAAAGTAAATCCAATCTCAAATATTGGTAAAGAAAATGAATTTGCTAGAAACGGAAAACGGTATTAGCGGAGCCTAGTCAAATTTCTACAGCAACCATCCTTCAGGAATTATAATTTTATGCCGTTTATTTAATTGAGTTCATTATTAATTTTGAGGCATTCAAATGAAATATTTTTTATTGGCAATATCGATTTCAGTCATTTCTTCACCTGCATTAGCCAGTGATCTTGGTGTTTCAATCAGCATCGGACAACCAGGTTTTTATGGTCAAATTAATTTGGGCAGTCACTATCCCAGACCTCAAGTAATTTACCCCAATCCTGTTATAGCTATACCACCTGCTATCACTGTTCAACAACAACCAATTTATCTTCATGTACCACCAGGTCATGCTAAGAAGTGGAATAAGCATTGCTATCGTTATAACGCTTGCAATCAACCCGTGTATTTTATTCAGGAGAGTTGGTACAACGGTGTATATGTACCACATTATCAGAGCCAGAGTAATCATTTTGAGCACTATGGATCAGGACAGCGTCGAGATGACTATAGCGATAACCGCAGAAAACATCCAGAACGAAGAAATGAAGATCGTTCAGGTATGAATGGAAACTATCAGAGCGATAAGCATGAAGATCGTGGTTATAAAAAACGAGATAAGCATGACCAAGGAAAAGGTCAAAACAGGGGTAATCAGAAAGATTAACGGGAGCAAATATGAGGGGACTTATTTGGTACTACTTTAGAGAGAAAAGGAATATTGAAAAGCTTAATTTCCTTTTTACCTTAAGAATAATTTGACACCCCCTATCAACTCATACTTATCCTTTTAATCAAGTGCTTAACACACTTCAACAAGCGGAATGCCACGCGCCCGATAGTCGTAGTTTTTTTGCGTCCAAATTTTGTTTCTGGCCGAGTAGTGGGTATCGATAAAATACCGGTGTAAATCGGGAAAGTTACCAGTCATCTTGTTGCGGTGTTCAAGTACTTGGCCGCCTCTCTGAACAGGAGGCGAATATTGAGCAAATCAACAAGGAGGCCATCATGGCCGATCAATCCAAAAGTACGTCCCCACGTCGCACCCGCAAAACCAAATCAGTATCAACACCACAAGTAACTCATCTCACGCCAGCAATGATCGAGAATCATGCTCGCAGGCGGCGCTTAAGGAAATTCGAGACTTCATTGATAACAGCACAGAAGCAGAAATGCGTGTTGCCGGTCATGTATGCCCTTTTGGCGATCCAGTATGCAGGATAAAAGAAATACGCCAATACTTGGTGAGTCTATCGCCAAGTGCAAAGTAATTCCTTTCCCTGCTAAGTCTACAACCATCAATGGTGGATGAGATGATTCCCTAATGAGGGAATACACTAACCCGTCAGAATGGCGGGTTTATTGTTTTATGACACAAAGTAGCAATATGGCAGCAATACGCATAGACCACTTTAAAGATACTTATATAACTCATTGTTTTTTTATGGTGCCGACACCAAGAATCGAACTCGGGACCTTCTGATTACAAATCAGCTGCTCTACCATCTGAGCTATGCCGGCAATTAATTCGGTAAGAAAGGGCTCAAATTAATAGATTTATTTGATTACCTTAAGTTTCGGTTTGCGTGTCTTCTTTTCCTGCAGTAATTCAGAATCTTGATTTGAATTACTATTTCTAAACGTATTCATAACTTCCTGGTTTTCTTTTCTTTCATCAGAAAATGCAATACCTTGATTCACTTCCTTAGCAAAGATGCTATTAATCGCATTAATTGGTATCTCGAGTTTTCTTTCCACACCATTAAATCTTGCAGTAAAGCCTACAATATTATTATTAATAATAAGTTCGTTAACAGCGTTTATATTTATATTAAAAACGATTTCATTTTGTTTAATATATTCCTTTGGAACATTTAATTCGGGAAATGCTTGGACCGATATATAAGGCGTAAATCCACTGTCTATACACCAATCATAAATTGAACGAACTAAATAGGGCTTTGTTGAGTTAATTGTCATTTCCGCATCACTTTCTCTGAAGCTGACAATGCATCAATAAATAGTGGTCGACTGAACAATCTTTCAGAATATTTTAGCAATGGTGCTGCTTGTTTTGGGAGGCGAATTCCAAAATGCTCTAAACGCCAAAGCAACGGCGCTATCGCAACATCAAGCATGGAAAATTCATCGCCTAACATGAACTTTTGCTTCTCAAAAATTGGTGAGATGATCGTGAGGTTATCGGATATAACGGTTCGAGCTTTATCCACTATTTTTTGATCTGCATTTTCAAAAGCATCAATGTGACAAAACAGCTCTTCCTCAAAACGATACAGTAATAGCCGTGCACGAGCACGCATAACCGGATCAGCTGGCATCAACTGGGGGTGCGGAAAACGATCATCGATGTATTCATTAATAATGTTTGATTCATACAATACTAGATCGCGTTCCACCAGCACCGGTGCTTTCCCGTACGGACTCATAACCGCCAAGTCTTCTGATTTATTATTAGGATCGACATCAATTACCTGGAAATCCATATCTTTCTCGTGCAATACAATTCTGCAACGATGACTATACGGGCAAGTAATTGTTGAATATAACGTCATCATAATTATGATTCTCTGACTCTGAATATTTTATATCTGTGGCAAACGACGTCAGTGAATATCTCTCCAATATTCTTTCTTCAAGAAGTAAGATAATGCCAACATGCCCAGCAAAAAAAGTATCACTTTAATACCTAATTCTTTCCGCACGCCGGCATGTGGTTCACCCAAATAAACCATATAATTCACTAAATCACCTACAAATTTATCAAATTCTACCGCAGTCATCTGACCTGGTTTATCCAGAATCAGGCTCCTCTGATCGCCATTTACTTCTAGTTTTTGCTCACCTTGCAGCTGATAAAGTACGTGAGGCATCGCGGCGCGATCAAATACCAAATTATTCCATCCAGTTCCTGTCGTATCGTCACGATAAAAAGCTTTTAAATAAGTATATAACCAGTCAGCCCCTCTTGATCGAGCTATAACCGACAGATCAGGTGGAGCTACACCAAACCATTCCTCACCCTCTTTCCTACGCATAGCAGATAACATCAAGTCACCCACTTTCTGTCCTGTATGAACCATTTTTTCAAGTATTTCTTCATTCGTATATCCGATATCACGGTGACGGTTATAACGCATATAACTTGCGCCATGGCATGTCAAACAAAAATTAACAAAGCTCTCGGCACCGCGTTGCAAAGAAGCATTGTCAGTGATGTCTACTAGAGCTCGCTCTAGCGGCATGCCAGATTCAGCAGCGCGCACACTGAACGGAACTATGCATAAGATTAATATAGCAACAATGGTTATTTTCTTCATTTTTTTACTCTTGTAGTCTTTTTGGCTCAGGTTTGGTTTTATCAATCTTGCTGTACCATGGCATCAAAACAAAAAATGCAAAATATATCACGGTAAAGATTTGCGCTAACAAGGTATACAAGGGAGTTGGTGATTTCGTACCCAACCAGCCTAATACGAAAAAGCTGATAACAAACAATGTTAAAGCGATCTTAAAATAAGGGCCTTTATAGCGCACCGATTTAACAGGACTTCTATCCAACCATGGCAAGAAACAGAAAATTACCACTGATCCCGCCATCAATATTACACCCCATAATTTAGCGTCTATTCCCAGAAAGTTCACAGTAACAGCACGCAGCATTGAATAATAAGGGGTGAAATACCAAACGGGTGCAATGTGATCAGGGGTTTGTAATGTATTGGCAGGTATAAAATTATTATATTCCAGGAAATATCCACCCATTTCAGGAGCAAAGAAAATAATCCCGCAGAAAACAATCAAAAACACTACAACACCTACAATATCCTTAACCGTGTAATAGGGATGGAATGGTATGCCGTCAACAGGAATTCCGGTGGAAGGGTTTTTATTTTCTTTTATCTCAATCCCATCCGGATTATTTGATCCGGTTTCGTGTAAGGCAAGAATATGCACAAATACTAAAACCAGCAACACCAATGGCAACGTTACGACGTGATAAGCAAAAAAACGATTAAGCGCTGCATCAGAAAGGGTGAAATCACCCAAAAGCCATTGTTGAAGCGTTTCACCAATTACCGGAATCGCTCCAAACATACTGACAATTACTTGCGCGCCCCAGTAAGACATCTGCCCCCATGGCAAAATATATCCGGTAAAGGCTAAGCTCATCAGCACAAAGAATATACACATACCTATTAACCACAGAAGCTCCCGCGGTTTACGATATGAACCATATAGCATGCCACGGAACATATGTAGATAAACCACGACAAAGAACATCGATGCACCCGTAGAATGCATATACCGGATTAGCCAACCATAATCCACATCACGCATGATATATTCAACCGACGCAAAAGCCTGACTGGCATCCGGTTTATAATTCATGGTTAGAAAAATACCGGTAATTAACTGATTAACTAATACCAGTAAGGCCAAGGAACCAAAGAAATACCAGAAATTAAAATTCTTTGGAGCATAATATTCGGAAAGATGAGCTTTCCAGTTAGACGTCAATGGAAAACGCTTATCAATCCATTCAATCATGGAGTTAAATATATTGCTCATTTACGCAGATCCCTCGCTTTCAGATCCAATTAAAAGACGACTATCACTCAAATAAACATGAGGAGGTACAACCATATTCGTGGGAGCCGGTACATGCTTATAGACGCGACCCGCCAAATCAAATTTTGAACCGTGACACGGACAGAAAAAACCACCCAGCCAATCAGGTCCCAGATCTGCTGGAGCAATATCTTTCCTAAATACAGGAGAGCAACCTAAATGAGTGCAAACACCCTCGGTAACCAGTATTTCAGGTTTGATTGATCGTGTACGATTTTTTGCATATTCCGGTTGCTGATTCTTCTCCGAATTTGGATCGGCCAATTCATCTTCTACTTTTTCCAGGGTTTCCAACATCTCTGGCGTACGATTCAACACCCACACGACTCTTCCTCTCCACTCGACCATCAGAAGCATACCAGGCTCAAGTTTTGATATATCTACCTCTACCGGCGCACCTGCTGCTTTAGCTCGTTCACTCGGCATCATACTTAACAAAAAAGGTGTTGCTATCGCAGCGCCCGCTACACCACCAGCCACAGAAGTCGCTGCGATCAAGAACTTTCTTCTATCGCTCATCTTCTCATTTATGCTGAAACTATCTGCCATCATAATCAATCATTCCATCAGTAATTTTTTCACGTAACCATATCAATAGAAATGAAATTCTTATCCAATCCCTATCACTTCCGCTAATTTATCCGCTAACGCCTGCTACAAAAGCGCGCAGTATACCACAATCATTTTAAGGATTATAGAAAACTCGATACAGATTGTATTGGCTGAAAGTCAAGCAAACAAAGCTGTAAGTGTATTATTTACAAAAGAATTACTTAACCTTTCCGTGACATTGTTTATACTTTTTACCGGAACCACAAGGACATGGTTGATTACGCCCTATTTTCTCGTTATCACGCACGAATGGTTGACTCTTTTCTGCTTGAATATTGCTGCGATTCGATTCTTCTCCTGAAACTTCGGCATAATTATCATGGTGATATTGCACATTCTCTGGCGATCGCAGTGTCTCAGTCACTGCTTCCACTTGCTGTTCATTTTTTATTTGCACTGTCATTAGTATCTTTGTTACTACGCTTTTGACTTCTTCGAGCATATTGGTAAAGAGCCCGAAAGCTTCTCGCTTATATTCTTGTTTTGGATTCTTTTGTGCATAGCCACGCAGATGTATACCCTGACGCAAATGATCCAATGCCGCCAAATGCTCGCGCCAATGAGAATCTAGAATTTGCAACATCACAACACGCTCATAGTGATGAATTATTTCGGCGCCAACCGCCTCAACTTTTTCCTGATACTTCTCATTGGCCAGATCAATGATCCGCTGACTCAAGCTTTCCTCATGCAAATCTGGCTGTTGTTCAAGCCATTTTTTCAATGGAAAATGTAATTGAAAATCCGTTGCAAGCGCTTTCTCAAGTCCGGTTACATCCCATTGTTCTTCAACACTCTGTGGCGGTATATACAAATTGAATAAATCGCTCAATACATTTTCACGAATCGCTGTGATAGTCTCCGAAATATTCTGTTCCGCTTCCAATAACTCATTGCGTTGCTGATAAATTACTTGCCGCTGATCGTTGGCGACATCATCGTATTCCAGCAATTGCTTACGCATATCAAAATTTCTTGCTTCGACTTTGCGTTGCGCATTCTCAATAGCTTTTGTAACCCAGGGATGCTCGATAGCCTCCCCTTCTGGCATATTAAGGCGCGTCATAATATTTGCGACACGATCAGAGGCAAATATGCGCAGCAGCGGATCTTCCAATGATAGAAAAAAGCGACTGGAACCCGAATCGCCCTGCCTGCCCGACCGACCGCGCAATTGATTATCGACCCGACGCGACTCATGCCGCTCGGTACCGATAATATGTAACCCTCCATTTCTCAAAACTTCTTCATGGACGGCCTTCCATTTTTCCGAAACTTCATTAATTTGCTTGAGCTTAACTTCCTCGCTTATTTTTTCATCGTGCCGTATACGCTCAATTTCCGGTTCCGGATTCCCTCCCAGTACAATATCAGTCCCACGGCCTGCCATATTGGTGGCAATTGTAACCATTTTAGGACGTCCAGCTTGTGCAACGATACTTGCTTCACTTGCATGTTGTTTGGCATTCAAAACTTGATGCGGCAACTTTTCTCGCTCCAGCAGCTTGGATAATAATTCATTACTCTCAATGGATGTCGTACCTACCAGTACCGGCTGCCCTTGCTCATAACATTCTTTGATTTCTTGAATAATAGCTTCATTTTTCTCTTTCGTAGTCCGAAACACTAAATCCATCCGATCATCACGAACCATTGGCTTATGCGTCGGAATAATAACCGTCTCCAATCCATAGATTTGTTGAAATTCGGCTGCTTCCGTATCGGCTGTTCCCGTCATGCCAGAGAGCTTCTGGTACATACGAAAATAATTCTGAAAAGTAATTGAAGCCAGTGTCTGATTTTCTTTCTGAATAACCACCCCTTCTTTCGCTTCTACAGCTTGATGTAATCCATCGGACCAACGGCGGCCGGCCATCAAACGTCCGGTAAACTCATCAACGATAACCACCTCATCATTTTGCACAACATAATGTTGATCGAGAAAATATAAACTATGTGCGCGCAAACCTGCGTTTATGTGATGAATCAAGTTGATATTAGCCGGATCATAGAGACTGGTGCCTGATTTCAGTAATCCAGCGGATGCCAATAATTTCTCAGCGTGCTCAAAACCAGATTCGCTTAATGTAACCTGATGAGATTTTTCATCGACGCTATAATCACCCGGACTATCTTCCGTTTCTTGGCGAATCAATTTGGGAATCAGTGCATTGATACGTACGTAGATCTCTGTATCACCTTCCGCTTGCCCTGAAATGATTAATGGTGTGCGTGCTTCGTCAATCAAGATCGAATCCACCTCATCCACGATCGCAAAATTAAGTACGCGCTGCACTCGCTCATTTGTGTGAGTCACCATATTGTCGCGCAAATAATCGAATCCATATTCATTATTCGTACCATAGGTTATATCCGCAGCATATGCAGCCTGTTTATCACCATACGACATCTGCCCATAAATAACACCGACACTCAACCCAAGAAACTGATAAATTTTCCCCATCCAACCAGCGTCACGTTTTGCCAGATAATCGTTCACGGTAACAACATGCACGCCATTACCCGATAATGCATTCAGGTAAGCTGGCAAAGTTGCCATAAGAGTTTTACCCTCACCGGTACGCATCTCTGCAATATTACCTTCGTGCAACACCATGCCGCCGATAAGTTGTACGTCAAAATGACGCATTTGTAACACCCTTTTACCAGCTTCACGTACAACAGCGAATGCTTCCGGAAGTAGATCGCTCAGCTCCTCCCCATTTTGGATACGCTGCTTAAATTTATCCGTTTTGGCACGTAAATCATCATCGGATAACCCTGAAATGACCGGCTCCATTTCATTAATAGCACGCACGACTTGAGAATACTGTTTAATCATTCGGTCGTTGCGGCTACCGAAAATTTTCTTGAGTAGATTACCTAACATAAATAATAAGTCTCTAATGATTCCGTATTTGAACAATCTGTTAAGAAACGAAGCGTGAAATTCTTTCTCGCTCTGCGAAATATCTGAAAAGTATTACAGGCTGCCGGGAAACCATCCGGAGTAGTGCTGAAAACGGGCCCGCGGAATGTTCTTCCAGATATTAAGAATACCTTCACCTATTCTCGCCATGCATCCACTTTCCAGAAAGTTTTTCAACGATCTATAAGGCTCGATTCAACCTGGCTTTTTCAGAAATTTGGCTGGATTTTGCGGCTTATCTTTGTGTCGAATCTCAAAATGCAAATGTGGTCCGGTAGAACGTCCGGTACTGCCAACCTCAGCTATCTTCTGCCCCTGCAATACAACTTCCCCGAGTTTCACCATCCGCTTCGATGCATGCGCGTACCGACTTACCAAATCGTCGCCATGATCAATCTCAACCATATTACCATATTCAGAATGGCGATCCGAATAGATCACTACTCCACTGGCTGCAGCTTTTATCGGTGTACCCGTTTTTGCGGCAAAATCGACACCTTCATGAAATGCCTTCTTTCCGGTAAAAGGGTCAATCCGATAACCAAAACCGGAGGAATACCAATCTGTTTCAACCGGCATTTCAGAAGGTAAAACAAATTTGGTTACCCTGCCATAACGCAATAACGAATCGAGAACCCCCAGCTTATCCGCTCTTTCATCGAGCATAGTGGACAATTCCTGGAGCATATCGCCAAACTCTCCAACAGTTAGCTCATTCGCCGCAAGATCGAGACCACTTCTCGGCCCGCCTTGTCCCGGCACTTCTTTAAACAGAAAATCATGTGATTTGATTCCTGAAGATTCTGCCAAGCGCTCACCCAAGGCATCCAGGCGAATTAATTGCGCTTGCATATGCCCAAGTTTACTGGCCATAATGTTCAGATTATCTTGCAGGTGAGCTTGAATTTTTTGATGTTTTTCCTCTTGTGGATTAACCAAAACTGCCCTTAATAATGGAGCATCGATTTTGTCAGCATAACGCAGCGAAATAAAATTCAGCCCTAATGCCGCTATTACAACTATGATAGAAAAAATGCCTGACAATAATATGATACGCGATCTTGTCAGTGTCAGTTTGCGCGCTCGCTCCGTATTACTAGAAATAAAAATAATATTCATACTTTATTCTCACAGGATATTTTTTAAATAACCATGCTTCCTCTTAAAGTTGATTCATATCTTGATCTTCTGGGAAAAATGCCCGAATATGCAAGCCTGCTTTCATCAGCACGTCAATTGCATAAAGCCCAATTAGTATTCTTTAAACTCATTCCAGCGCAGTTAACACAATATTGTCGCCTGGGCCTAATTCAGGACGGCAAGTTAACCATTCTGGTAGAAAATGGCGCAGTTGCTTCAAAACTCAAGCAAATTTCACCATCACTGCTAATTAAGCTACAGCAGTGTGGCTGGAAAGTTACTGCATTTCAAATATTGGTGCAAGCACATAACTCACTCAGAAACTCAAGATCGCTTGAAAAGCAAGAACATAGTAAAAGAAAATTGAAGCTGAGTCAGACTGGCAAAGAATGCTTAAATCAGCTCGCTGCTACGATGTCAGATTCAGAACTCAAAAAAACCATCCAATTCTTCGTAAGAAAGCATCAAGACAACTCAATTGATTACAATGATCCAGAAACGTAATGCAAATGATGAATCAACCCTATGTAACGAAGCTCATTATTCTGATACACCCCATGCATCAATTGCCCACGCCAATCAATATCCTAGAGAAATCGGCACTATTCTTATCCACGATTGTCTACTTGATTTTTATATTCTGTGACCGTCTCATATATAATGCGGAAATATTGACCAGGTTTATACATGCTAAAGCAATGGCTATTAACTGTATGTTAAGGCCTTTATTTTTCCGATGATGATTTAATCTCAAAGTGTCAGTCTAGCTCCGATTATCCGACTGACCGTAAAAAAACCCTATGAATGTTTTTTATGAAGAAGCTGGAACCTTCAAAATAGGAACCATACTAGCTGACAATAATACCTCGCTACAAATAGAGGCTATTCATGGCAAGCGCTCAAAGATTAAAACCGCATCGGTGTTATTCAAATTCGATACACCACCGCTATCCGAATTCATGAGCCATGTCCAGAAAATCATTGAAGAATTGGACCCCAATTTTCTTTGGGAGTGCTGCGCACAGGAAGTCGAATTTGCCAGCAATACGCTCGCTGCCGATTACTTTGGATACTCACCCAGCCCGGTTGAGGCTGCTGCCACATTGATGCTGCTTCAAAATGCTCCGATGTATTTTTACAAAAAAGGGCAAGGGCGCTACAAGGCAGCACCGCCCGATGCACTCAAAGCGGCCCTCGCCAGCCTGGAGAAAAAACGCCTGCAAGCAGAACAACAAGCGCGTTATGTTGAGCAACTTAACCAGTTCATTCTGCCCGAGGAATTTAAACCGCGCCTCCCACAATTGCTCTACAAACCAGAAAAAAATTCCATCGAGTGGAAAGCTCTCGAAGCCGTTTGTGCCGAAACCAGGCATACTCCCGTAAAGCTAATGGAAAAATGTGGCGCCATCCCATGTTCACACGATTATCATTTCAATCAATTTGTCTATGAACATTTTCCCTCTGGCATCGGTTTTAATGAATTGGATTCACAACCGACAGCTAGTAAAATTAGCGATTTATCCTATACAGATGTAGCGGCGTTCAGTATAGACGATGCCTCAACGACCGAAATTGATGATGCATTCTCCGTCACACCCTTGTCATTGGGAAGTTTCCGCATTGGCATTCATATTGCCGCACCTGCTCTTGGAATTGACCCCGATTCTTCACTTGATAAAACCGCTGCCGCACGATTATCGACGGTATATTTACCCGGAAACAAAATCACCATGCTGCCGGAAGCAGTCATCAATCACTTTACACTCGCGGAAAATACGGTATGTCCGGCACTTTCATTATACCTAGACGTTTCTGATGATTTTACCGTCATAAAAACCGAAAGCCGGATCGAGAAAATAAAAATCATTGCAAACTTGCGTCACAACGAATTAGAGCAACACTTCAATGAGATCGCATTAAACAAGGGAGATTTCCAACATACCTTTAACCAGGAATTAAGCCTCCTATGGAAATTCGCCTGCAAAATGGAAAATCAACGTGGCAAAGCCAACGATATCAATGGCGACAAAATTGATTATAGTTTTGAAATCAAAGACAATCGTGTCACAATCAGCGAACGCAGACGCGGATCTCCCATTGATAAGGTAGTCTCCGAATTGATGATTTATGTCAATATGGAATGGGGCAAGCAGCTCGCTGACGCGGGCATTACAGGTATTTTTCGCAGCCAGGCAAATGGAAAAGTCAGAATGAGCACTTCTCCCGCTCCGCATCAAGGACTCGGGGTCTCGCAATATGCCTGGAGCAGTTCTCCCATGAGGCGCTATGTGGATTTAATCAACCAACGGCAAATCATTGCGCTATTACGTAATGAACCACCGTTTTACCTCAAAAATAGCGACAAGCTTTTAATTGCGATGCGCGATTTTGAAATGATTTATAGTATTTATGGGGAATTTCAACGAGCAATGGAACGTTACTGGTGCTTGCGCTGGTTGCTGCAAGAAAGTATTCACACTATCGATGCTCAGGTTATTAAGGAAAATTTAGTAAAATTTGACCATATTCCTTTTATTATGCGAATTCCTTCACTACCGGAAATAGCGCCAAATACTTACGTCAAACTTAAATTATCCGAAATAGATTTACTGGAGCGGACTTTGCATGCAGAATTCTTGCACAAGCAGGATGTATGAGATTTACTTATACAGAAACTTAATGAGCCATGCGACAAGCAAAAAGCTATCCCCTAAAATACTGCAACCCCTAGAAATCTTAGATTTAACTTTCAAGGTTTGATTCTTTGGCTGTGATCTTTCAAACACACGCAATTTCATCCATGACATCGGGTGGTTATCAATTTTTACAAACCAATCGCATCTTTGTTGCGATGGTAGCTTCTTTACTGTTACACGTTATTATATTATTTGGGGTAACCTTTCAATTTCCGCAACCCAAAATTGACAAAATTGCATCCTCCCTCGAGGTTGTGCTGGTTAACAATAAAACATTAAGCCAACCTAAAGAAAGTAAAGTACTTGCGCAAGATAATCTGGACGGCGGCGGCAATACAGACGATGATCGCAAGGCAAAAACACCTCTCCCTGTTCTGCCGAAAAGCAAGCCTATCTTCAATGAAAAGGTAGCACAACAAAAAGTAAAACAATTGGAACAGGAAGCCAAGAAATTAATGGCTGCTGTCAGCGATATCCCGCAAATCCAGGCACTCGACACACAAGATAATGAAAATGAAGGTGAAAATAAACCCGTGGATGTCGATGCTAATGAATTATTACTGCGCAGCCTTGATATCGCCCGGCTCAGAGCGCAGGTGGATCAAGATCATGATAGCTATCAGAAACGTCCAAAAAGAAAATTTGTTGGTGCACGTACCAGAGAATATCGCTTTGCGCGTTATGTTGAAGATTGGCGTTTGAAAGTTGAGCGTATCGGCAACTTGAATTACCCGGAAGCCGCCAGAAAAGAGAAACTATACGGCAACTTGCAACTCACCGTTGGTATTCGTGCTGACGGCAGCCTGGAATCAATTGAAGTTAACCGCTCATCCGGAAAAAAGATTCTCGATGACGCCGCCATCAACATCGTAAAACTGGCCGGGCAAAATGGATTTGCACCTTTCCCACCCGATATTAGTCAAGACACGGATATTCTACATATTACCAGAACGTGGGTATTTGCATCCTCTGACACATTGCTCAGTCAATGATTCTTTATTGAAACTGGAATTCTCCCTACCTTCAAATTTAATTAAGAAGTTTCTTACACTTATGCCAGATTTGTATGCTGTGATCGGTAACCCCATATCACATAGTAAATCACCACTGATTCATACCACCTTTGCCCAACAAACAAACCAATCCATGCAATATGACGCCCGCTTGGCCCCGCTTGATGGTTTCATGCCTGCCGTGGAAAATTTCCGTCAACAGGGCGGCAAAGGACTGAACGTCACCGTACCCTTCAAGCTGGAAGCTCATCATCTATCAACTCATTTGACGGAACGAGCGAGAATCGCACAAGCAGTTAACACCCTCAAATTTGAAAATAACGGGATATCAGGTGATAACACGGATGGGGCCGGACTCATTCGCGACATCGAATCGAATTTGGGCATCTCTATTGCGGCAAGGCGCATACTACTGCTCGGCGCCGGCGGTGCCGCGAGGGGCGTGATTCTTCCGCTACTGCAGCAAAACCCCGCTCTACTGGCTATAGTAAACCGCACACCGCACAAAGCTGAGGCATTGCAACAACAGTTTACTTCACATGGTCATATCGTAGCGGGTGATCTTATAGCTTTCTCGGATGAAAAATTCGATATCATTATCAACGCTACTTCTGCCAGCCTACACAATGCATTACCTCAAATACCCGCCAGCATTTTTTCACATGCCGCACTTGCCTACGATATGATGTACAACCATGAACTTACTCACTTCCTTAAATTTGCTCAACTGCACGGCGCTCAACGATTGGCGGATGGTATCGGTATGCTGGTCGAGCAAGCCGCTGAATCTTTCTTTATCTGGCGCGGCATCTATCCTCAGACAAAACCAGTCATTACAATGTTAAAATCGCGCCTGTAAGGCCAATCTTACGTGCTTCTTCTGATATAGCCATAGATTTCATTAAACCGATTTAACTGAACGTAGCACCGATTCATAATTTTATGGTGTTGAAGCCGCAACGCGGTTTATACTCACCGGTCATCAGATTGCAAACTGTCCGGCGTATAAACAGTCTGAATTTATTCTCGATAAAAAGACTATTCTTGCAAACATAAATCCGTTATGACCGAAACGAACAACAATAATCAGGAAAGCCCATCGACTCCATTACAACAGGTCACTTTTCTGTTACAGAAATATAAATTAGTTGAAGGTTTGGTTAATTTGCAAGATGACACAAACCCATCACTCAACGAATCAGAAATCCAGAAGCAAAATCTAACCGAACTGCAGGTTTTTCTGGATCAGCTTCATCCTGCTGATATCGCTAACATTTTGGAAGCATTACCGCTCGAAGATCGCCTATTGATCTGGGGTATGATCAAAACGGATCGTGACGGTGAAGTATTGCTGGAAACCTCCGACGCCGTTCGCGCTTCGCTGATCACTGACATGGGCACTCAAGAGCTGGTTGCTGCCACGGAGTACCTGGATGCCGATGAAATCGCCGATCTTGCGCCTGATTTACCGCAAGAAGTGATGGATGATGTTTTCCGTTCACTACCCATAGAAGAACGCGAGCAACTGCGCTCAGCTATGTCGTATCCGGAAGATTCCGTAGGTGCGCTGATGGATTTTGATGTCATCACCATTCGTGAAGATGTGAGACTGGAAGTTGTTCTACGCTATTTGCGCCGCCTGGATGAAATGCCGGATCATACCGATCAATTATTCGTCGTGGACCGGAATGAGCAATTAAAAGGAGTATTGCTGATCAGTCGATTAGTCATCAGTGACCCTGACATCCTGGTCGCCGAAGTGATGACCAAGGAAATGATTAAACTGCGACCGAACGATGTCGCTCAACAAGCAGCTAACGCTTTTGAACGCTATGACCTGGTTTCAGCTTCAGTGGTAGATGAAAACAACAAATTACTCGGCCGTGTCACTGTCAACGTCGTCATCGACTTCATCCGTGAAACAGCTGAAAATGAAGCGCTGAACTTAGCGGGTTTAAGTGAAGAAGAAGATCTTTTTGCGCCGATTCTAAAAAGTGTCAAGAACCGCTGGGGTTGGCTGGCGATCAACCTGGTCACTGCTTTTATCGCATCACGGGTTATCGGTTTATTTGAGGATTCTATCGAGAAGCTGGTAGCCCTCGCCGCGCTCATGCCGATCATTGCAGGCATTGGCGGCAACTCAGGCAATCAGACCATCACCATGATCGTACGCGCACTGGCATTGGACCAGATCAACACTCGAAGCGCATGGAAATTAATCACCAAGGAAGTAGGCGTGAGCCTCGTCAATGGTCTGTTATGGGGAACTGTAGTCGGCTTATTCACCTTCGCCATTTATCAAAATGCCGAACTGGGTTTAGTAATGACTCTGGCCATGACGCTCAACTTGCTGCTAGCCGCGTTATTAGGCGTAATGATACCATTAACTTTACGCAAACTTGGCCGCGACCCGGCTTTAGGTTCCAGCGTGATGATCACCGCGGTGACGGATAGCGGCGGATTCTTTATTTTCTTGGGCCTGGCAACCTTTTTCCTGCTATAAAGTACGATTGAAATTTTGATCTGACAAACTGATTGTTAAATCAGCTAGAACCAGGAAAATAATTTTATACGATACCGATCAAGAACGAGCCGGCTTGATCATCCAAGCAATCGGCGTTTTAAACCGGCAATTCCTTCACTTTTAAAAACTTCCCAACCACGTTTCCCAATCGCAAATCCAGTTCTAGGTTGGAAAAAAGATTGCCGGAGAATTCCACTCAATTTCTCCCAATCGATATTGCTCGTGTTCCCACGAAATCCGGGGGTCAACGCCGATGAGAATTCTTTCATTGCCTTTTCACATTTTTCCTGGTCAAAAAAATCGGGAAATTCCACTTTACCCTGATTATTCCACCAGGCCAGATAAGTAGACGCATCGAAAGGATCTGGAAACGCGCTCTGAAGATCAACTCTTTCGCGATAAACGAGACGCTGCGCCTTGGAGATTGGTGTGCCGTCCGTGTAAAAACCATAAGCCCAGGGTTCTTTTGCCAGCGGCTCATCAGCCAGTGCCTCGGTCTGCTTCGCATACCAATTGACAAGCTGATGCACAGCCTGATTATTTCCGGCATTTTTTGCAGCCATAATGCGATGAGCACCACTGTCAAAACCAGTAAAATGATAGAAACCCAACGGCTCACCATCAACCATATAATTGCCCGATGCACTCAATCCTAATTTGCGGGTGGTCAAATTCCAGGTTGCAACGTTGTGACGACTGGATTTCATAATAGCAACACCATCAAAAAATGCAGGCACCAGATCAATCCATCGTTGATCTGTGAAAAGGCCGTTTGGAATATCGGCGCGACAAAAATGATAAATCCGCTGACTCCACCATTCTGCAAATTCATGACCGACATCAGAAGCTGCGACGGCGATAAATCCGAGGTTATAGATACCGTGCTTCAAGCTGCAGATCTCATTATCCATCACCGCCGAGAGCGTTTTCTCCGGCCTAGTTTGGTGCGGCGTCAGAACAATATTAGCCTTGTCCAATGCTGCGACAATGTCATCAAGACGGGAAAATGCAACGGTATCCGGATCAAGATAAATTACCTTTTGGCAGTCGGGCAGCTTAAGCAGCCGGAGCAGCATAAACGGCTTAATAGCGGTCGCCAATTCTACGATTGTGTGACAAAACGCCCATCCGCGCCAATCAGGAATACCCAGTTCGGAGGCAGGCCAAATCTGGTCAAAAGGCTCACGACTCAGATCGATATCCGGTCTCGGTTCATCTGCAAGCGCCAAATGAAGCCGCCACTCCGGATGATGCTGCCGCAAGGATTGAAATAGCATGCGTACTTTCGGAATGTAATTAAAAGCAGCGCTGGTGAATACATTAATATTGGACATGTCAATCTCAGTGTGCAAGATATATCTTACTATGAAACAAAATCAATTCATCAAGAACGCTTGCGGCATCCATAGAAGCCAGGACGAGTCCTTTCGAATAAGAAGCGATACGTTCAGCTGGTGCGCCAAGGTTAAACGATGCAACTGGCAGATCCATGTACATCAATTCCTGCACAACATAGGAGAACGTCTCGGGCCAGATTGAAGGAAATAATATGATATTCGCACCTGAAGCATCAATAAGACTGGCTAATTGATCATACTGATAGGGTCCGGTCTGGCTGACAACAGACGGCTCACAACTCACTTCTATGGAACCAATAACAACAATATTAACATCGACTTCACGCCTTTTAATCTCGCGAGAAAGCTGCTGGATAAATGCGGCGCCTTTATGAAACCCGATCTGCCCTACAACACCAATACGCAGTGATGCAGTCTGTCTAATCCGGACGACTTTATCCTCTAGATATGCAACTTCGTGTGGTCTGATGGATATTTGTGAACTTTCAATTTGCGGATAAGCTTTCATTAAAAGCTGAGCTGTACTATTGGAAAAGGTTATGATCTCATCAGCAGCAGCCAGAAGCGATCCCCAAATGGCGCGCCATTTGGAAATATCACGCTCGGTAAAAAGTGCGGCGAAGCCGTAGCGATTCTTGGGCAAACAGTTATCACACACGCTAATCTCTGGAATCCGGCAATATTTTCCATCATGATCAAGGAGAAAATGAGATGGGCAAACCAGATAAAAATCATGCGCCAGCACCATGAGCCGGGCAGAGGTCAGCACTTTCAACCGTATTAAAAATTGCGGAATCTCGTCCGGCTTCACAAAAGATACTGCCGTATTATAAATAATGTCTTTGACTGAAAGCTGTTGGAGTGATTGCCACAGGAAAGTGATATCAGGTATTGAATATCGAACATTCAAACGTTTATTTCTTACGATCACCATATGGGATAAGGTCGCCACATGATAAGTCAAAACGATCGCACTTCGCCCCTCGCTAATGATGGTATCAACCAGGCGATCCCGATATTGGTTTGCGCCTCCGCCAAGATTGTGATCTAAAATCACGCTTAGATTCTGACCTTCCTGGAGCTCGAACAGAGAAACAAACGCATCAGGCTTCTGCAGCGCGGTTTGCGGTCTTCCATTCAGGTAGCGTTTGACTTTATCAAAAAAAGAAGAAATTTTTCCTGATCGGATAAGATACAATCCCCGCTTCAACAAGGTACCCGCTTGTCTTAATACAATACGGTTTTTATCCTTTGCATAGTCGTTAGAAAAGCAGATTATCTTCGATGACGGAACTGATAATTCTATTGTAGAACCATCTGCCAAAGCACATTCCAACACAATGGAATCCGGATGCTTTTCATCAGAAAGTGCCCCGAACACCACATAACCGGAATTCATTGCCCTGGCATGATTCAAATAAGAACGCCCAACATCTTCCCGGGATTTTCCAAAGTCAGCGTAAATATGTTCTGGCACGTTCCTTCCAGCAGACATTACTCGGAAGCGTAATGAAACGATTTCATATCGTGCATGAAAAATCCAGCCGAAACCAAACATCACGTTATCCTTAACCACCAAAGAATCAATCGTCCAATATAAATCAGACATCCGGCCTCCCGCGGTTTGAAGCGAGGTTTATTATTTTTAATAACTTGTACCCCGGAGAAGATCGAATAGATTCAAGCTGAGTATGTGCTTGCGTCAACTGGCTCTGTGCTTGCGTCAACTGACTCTGCAATTGCTGTAGCTCCTGCAACCGATTAATGGCAAGCGATTCCGCATAGGCCTTGGCTTTCTCGGTAGCGGCAAGCCGGGTTTGCAAATACTGAATTTCGGTCAGACGTTCATAAGCGAATTTCTCGGCTACAGACTTCGCCGTCTCTGTACGCTTAAGACGCGAGTCCAGAGCTTCTCCTGGAAAAGGACCGGAACAACCCGGCAAGCTTGCATCAGGGGACCAAGTTGAAAATATCCTGCTCTCAACACCAGAAGAAAAAGTACTTAATTCTGATTCCATCCGTAAGAATTTTGCAAAGTCCTCTTCTCCAAGTGAAAAACCAAGGCTATTCATAACAGTCAGAAGAAGTCCTCCTCTCGTTGCCACAGTAGGATCTTGCGGCTGGGAAAATGTGGAAATACCCTTCATCAATGATGTGATTGCGCGAAAAAGCAGGTAGCTAAACGGAATTCCCTGTGATGCGCACCATTCTCGGTCAACGTAAACTGCTTTTCCAGCATCAGTCATAACAATATTCGATGGAATGGCATCAAGATAATCTCCAGGAAGTAATAAATCCTGCGATTGTGAATTACACGAATGGCCTTCCGAATGAGCAATCTCTAAAATAATTTCCATATACCTGGAAAAATAACACTGAATTTCTTTAGCCGTCCAGTTCGGCCTGGTCACAATCTCAACAAACTCCCGATAAAGTGTTTTCCCATGAGAATAAGCCAAATCACATGGCAGTTGAAAAAACAAATCCCGGTTGTCTATTTTTGCAGGCGAACCATTCGCCGAAAGAATATGACGTTTTACTTGAATATCACCATCGCATCGGACAAAAGAAGTCTCCTTACAGAAAATAGATCGCCGGTCCGTACTGAAATAATAAGCCAGCACATCCGATTCGAAGTCACATTCGGAGCTATTGACAGCAACGATCAGAAATGAATTGGCCAGATCAACAGCCAGGCCATTACGAAAAACAACCGGCAGAGCCCGTTCCAATGAAAACAATGTTCTCTCGGGCAATTGCGCGTCTTTCGTAATGGATTGACAAGCAAGTTCAACCGCATCGAAATCTGGAGCACTCAAACCTTCGGTTGTAAGGATACAAACCGGAAGTTTATAATCAGGCAAGGGAATCAGGAATTCTGATTTTACGAACCCCGCCTGATGGATCATTTCAGCCAGGAATTTATATCCAAACGTCTGCGGCTGGTCAGTCTGATAACGCCCTTCTATTCCGTACATTGGTTGCCCGAGGTGATCTTCAGGCGCGCCTGCGAAATACTTGAGCCCAAGTTGATTTTCGATCGCCACAATCAGCTTGCCGTTAGGTTTCAGCAGTGATCGTGCGCGCTCCAACATAGCCAACGCAGGATGCTCATGCGTGGCAAAAAGACCGGCATATTCCAACACGCCAATGAGCGTGATTACATCAAACTTCCGATCAATCCGGAACTGATCGAATTGCTCAGCGACTACCACGACATTAGATTGATCATGCGTTCTGGATCTAGCAATGGCAGCGCGTCGCAAACTGCCTTCAAGCGCCAATACATTTGCGCCGCATTCGCCCAGATAACGTGTAATCGCACCACAGCCTGCACCGATTTCAAGAATATCTCCGCCAAGCCCGGGTTCAAATGGCCGCAGAATATTGGCCCGGACACCGGACAAGTGATACAACGAAGGCCAATCAGTACAGTGAGTGCGTAATTCATTCGATAACACACTGAGATCCTTTGCCGTTGTAACAATTTTCTCGATACGCTGCTCAACTTGGTCACCATCACTGTAAGCAATACCGCAATATTCCGATCGTGACCAAACGTTAGTTTCGGTATTGAAAATATAACCCGCTTGCAGCAAAACCGATTGCATCATGTTATTTCCTGAACCGTCAGATCCAGTTGTAAATCGCACAAACCAAAGAATGCAGTAACTGGACTTACCTGCAGATGAATTGCATCATAGCGCCTATCATGCGGAATTACCTCGTCATTTTGTTGCGTTGCAATTCCCAGAGAAATAAAATAATCTCCCGGTGCAAGGCGGCAAATAAAAATAGCATTGGCGACTATCACAGTATCCTTCTTACCTAGTGACTCAAAGGCAGCTACTTGCAGCAACCTGGAATTAGCACCATAGACTGTGACACCTGCCTTGGTTTTGATAGTAATACCCATAATCGGATGCACTAGATCAACATGAAACCTTATTACGACACTCAGCGAGACGGTCTGCCCTGTCGTAATGACCAATGGATAAAGCTCGTTTTCAACTGACATATGGAAATCGAGAATCGTTGCTGCTCCATCTCCCCAACGATATTCATGCGGATTATAACCAGCACGGGTAGCAAACACGTCGTCGACGTGATTCAGCATGAGCAGATCGTTTTTTATTGACGCGGAAGAACTGGAAATAATGGCAGAGGGTGATGAGCAAGATTCTTTACGTTCTTTGCCAAATAACAAATCCATATAGCGATTGACGACATGCCGCGGTTCGCCGGCCACAGCTACGGAGCCCTCATTGAGTAACATCGCGCGGGAACAATGTGTCACAATCTGCTCACTGGAGTGAGTCACCAGTAAAATGCTTGTTCCATTGCTTTTGAGTTGCTTTAAACACTCAAAACACTTGGCTTGAAACTTCGCATCGCCCACAGCCAAGGCTTCGTCAACAATTAAAATATCTGGAGAAACCTGAGCCTGAACAGCAAACGCCAGACGCACCATCATCCCGCTAGAATAGGTCTTGACCGGCTGATTGATGAACCCGCCGATGTCGGCAAAGGCCACAATATCATCAAATCGTGCATCGATTTCTTCCTGACTCAGACCCAGCACGGTAGCGTTCATGTAAACATTTTCCCGGCCGGTAAACTCCGGATTGAAGCCTGATCCCAATTCCAGCAGGGCGGCAATACGCCCGTGGGTCTGGACATTACCACTGGTCGGATCCAGCGTGCCGCAAATCATCTGTAGCAAGGTAGACTTGCCGCAACCATTGCGGCCAATGATGCCGACTGTCTCGCCCTTCTTGATCTCGAATGAAATATCCCGCAACACCCAAAACTCACGAAAATATTGCTTAGGCTTCCGTCCAGCCAGGCGTTGCAAGCGGGGAATGATGATCTGCTTGAGAAAATGGCGTGGGTGATCGTAAATCTGATAGCACTTGCTAAGATTTTCGACCTTAACGGCAATGTCAAAGGACATTGGCAAATCCCTTGCGGGTTTTCTGAAACCAGGCGAAACCCAGCCATGCCGTTACTGTGGCAAGTAACAAGTAGATACTCCACCCCTGCCAGCTTATCCCATTCCCCCAAATCATCACACCACGAGCTTGCTCAATGATAAATGTCAGAGGATTGATTTGCAGAAATTGATGGTATTCCGCAGGTAGAGCAGTAATCGGATAAAAAATTGGCGACAAAAACAACAGCGCAGTCGTCATGACGCCGACAATCTGACTGACATCGCGTAAAAATACTCCCAATGCCGCCAGGAACCAGCTAAGCCCTAAAATCAGCAATAAGAATGGGATCAACAATAAAGGAAATAATAAAAGTGTGATTTGCGGCACACCAAAGAAGACCAAATAAAAGATCAACCAGACCAGAAAGCTGATCAAGAAGTGAAAAACTGCAGAACCAATGGCAACAATGGACAGTATTTCCAAGGGAAACACTACTTTCTTAACGTAATTTACATTTCCCAGCACCAACCCTGGAGATCGATTGATGCACTCTGCAAACAAGTTATAGATCATCAAACCGGCGAACAAAACCAGTGCAAATTCGGTTCTGGAATCCGTGCCGCCTTCCCAGCGCGCTTTGAACACCACGCTAAATACAAATGTATAAACAATCAACATCAAGACTGGATTAAAGAATGACCATAATATCCCCATAATGGAACCCCGATAGCGGCCAATGACCTCCCTTTTGGCCAGAGAATAGATCAGGCTTCGATGGGTCCTGAGGGTGTTGATTAAGGTAAATGGAGAGATCGATCGAGCAGCGTGCGGATTCAATTTTAAAATTCCAAGCTTACAAACAAATTTTTAATCCTGCAAAATGCGCAATTCATTCTCGAAAGCTCCTCCGCAAGAAACCGGAAGAAAAACTTCACCAATCCATGTTGCTAGATTACAAAATCATGACAATAATAACAGGTGCGACATTATCTACAAAAACGTGAATTAGAGCGAGTCATTTATCCGGCAAGTCGTTGAGAAACATCATTGAGGCAATCATTATAAGAAAAAATAAACAGAAAAACCTAGTATTACAATCCCCGCACCAAGCCCTTTGTCATTGCCTTGAAACTATTTAGTGTACTTATTCTAGTAAAATTTTCCAATAGCCAATGTGATTAATATCACAGGGCACGAAAGCCAAATTACTTCCGGCAAAGCCAAAAGTTTATATTTATTGATTCCTCAAAGAGATGAAAGCTGCTACTCCGCCTTAAAAGCCGCATCAGATATCCAGTTTGAGCTGATCATAATGCTCGCCTTTCTTTTCTTGGCTACATATGTATTTTCCTAACACATCTCTTTACCCAATACCCTCTTCTGGCGCTGATTCGGGATTAATACTACGTAATATCTACAATTCCATGTCGTATGCATCAGCTTCAGGTCAATCTCTCATTTGATTCTGCTAACTTTGGATCAAACTAAAAGAATCAGGATTGTCATTTTCCCTCATCAAACCTTTATCAATCACCCGATGTAGCTGGAAACCACTTTATTCATCATCCTGAACACTTTGTATAGTATTTCCACAAGGGCATGATCGGAAAATTATAGCCTACGTCACATAAAATAATTCAATCTTAAAGAGTTGCTCAACAGTTTGTTTTTGCTGTTTTCTGATTGCTTTGGCTGGTGTGATTGCATATTTAAATCCTGCCTTTTGTGAAAGGTCGCGTTATCTATGACCACGGCTGATGCTGACGGGAGCTTTGGCAACAGATCGTGCACCGTCCGGCCGAAAAAAGTATCTGCATCAATATTGCTTATGAACACCACCGTCAAAAGACATTTGCCGATCAACGCCCCGATCACATTGGCGCAACCCTCGGTATGCCGATTACAGGATGCTGCGATGTTTTTTTATAGCTGATGTTCATACGCCGCAGCGCGTGGCTGATGCCTTTTTCGCTTACACCCAACCGACGACCCCGTTTGGCTTGATAGACGCCCGGAAACTCCCGCACATCACGGGCCAACGCGATCATGTCGATCTTCACCGCCGGTTTGTTACGGATTTGCTTGGGATTGGGATTCTTCACCCCGCGCATCACGCTGGCAACCCCCACACAAAAACGCGCTGCCACCTGCGCAATTGTAAGTCCTTCCTTCTTACGAACGGATAAAACCTTGCAGCGAAATGATCATGGATAAGTCATTTATCGATTGCAATCAATTTATTTGAGCTTTGCTATACCTTTACCCGGATAAAAAGGATGGATGACAAGACGCAAAATAATCGTCAGTTCCTCCGTGACACTCTGGATTTTAAGAATGGAAGCACCGTGGCATAATCTGCCCTCCTCATCTTTTAGCTGAAAGAATACACGCCCTCGATTCTGCTGCTGATACAATGGAGCGCTTGGGAATTTTTGCTGGAGCGGTTGATTGACAATCTCGATTGTGCGTGGCTGGTGATGCCAATCACATCAGGGTTCACCCGCATACTGCAGATGCACAGAAATGAGGCTAGTAAATTAGCGCGATAAAAGCTTTTGCTCAGCCGGCATCGAATACAGTGATCTACACAGCAAAACTTTTGGGTTCCGTATCACGGACAAAAAACTTGATCTGTTTCTGCTGTAACTAATCTGACAAGAATATTCCTACATATATTAGGACATATTCAGTACAGTGGTACTATAAAATTAAGTCGGCCTGTCACTTATTATTCGAAAGCTATAAGAATATCATTCAACGGACAGAAAATAGAAGCTGATGGAAAAATTAGGAATAGCAAGCTGAAGAACATATAGCGGACCGGAGAATAGCGCTATTTATCATGAGAATGTTTTGGATGCAAAAGCTCTAATCAGTCTATCAATCTTTTAGCGGTTGTATCTAGTAGATATTAATGGAGTATTCATTACTTGCATACCTATTGACCCGCTGTAAGTTAAAACTTGCTGTGAGCACAAGTCAATTACAGAGAAAACTATCATCGCATATTGGTCATCAAACGATACGTCCGCGTCATGATTCTCGCATCTCGAAACGTTTGCCGCTGACAGAGATTTTAAAGCTACAAAGCTGCGATTTTTATCACACCGACCGGCATTAAACAGACATATAATGTAATTTTATTTTAAATGCCTAATTTTTAGGATGAATGTCATTAGCAGCGATTAGACGATTATAAAATAATCGACAACAACTTAGCGTTTATATTAACTCTTAGTAAATAGAATCAAACGTCTTATATAAATGGTTCAAATAACCATAAGAAATTACATTGAAAATTTAAATTTAGCTAAACACTGGCGTTGATATTATTTATCAAGTTACTGTAATTATTAACAAATAACTCAATTAGATTATATCTACTAACTAGAGGTACAAGAATGAAAACTAGTTCTTTTCAATATCAAGTAACATTATTTTCCCTCCTCACACTACTGTGTATCAGTAGCAATAAAATTCATGCTCATAATCCGCATGACATGGTATTCGGATTGGGCATTTCCCCTAATTTCGCTACCGATAAGACTCTCTTTCTGTCCACCGATGCTGAAGCGACTTCAGATCAATATACAAACATTCTGCGATCAACCGATGGCGGCGCGACATGGACTCGACTGCCGAACGGGTTGGATAACGTATTTGCAAACATCTCTATTCGCGTCTCGCCAAACTATGGTACCGATAATACGGTTTTTGCCACAACCAGGGGAGATGGGGTATATCAATCCTTGGATCAAGGAAATTCCTGGCAGCTTTCTAATGCCGGTCTTTTCAATCTGAAAGTGAAGGAATTGACTATAGCCAAATCAGGAAATAATAATTATGTGGTTTTCTTGACGACTATGAATGGCCAGCTTTACCGCCGTGCCCGGACAGAAACGACCTGGACTAGATTGCAAAATTCAACCCTAGGTATACAGCTGGTAGCCGTATCGCCGAGCTTCGCAACCGATCTGACGGTCATCACCGTCAATAAAACGGGAAATCTGCAAAAATCTACCGATGGAGGTTTCACCTGGAGCAGTATCGAAAATATCACCGGTACAACCTTTCATGACATCGCAATGTCGGGAGGGAATCCTAAAGAGATATTTCTGGCTACTAATGACGGAATCTATTACAGCAATAATACAGGCGCGACCTTTACCCACAAACCAGCCAATCTACCATTGGAACCAATTAACAATGTATCACTATCTCCAAACTATTTGAGCGATCGCACAGTTTTTTGTACAAGCTTAACAAAGGCTGTATATAAATCGACAGATGGAGGCCAAAACTGGATTTATCATGCATCCGGCGCGGTAGTGACCGGACAAACGGCTCCATTGGAAGAATTCAGCGAATTGCAGGTATCCAATACATTTCTGGCAGACCAAGCGGTCTTTCTGTCGGCGTATGACGGCCTTTTCATTTCGAGAGATGGCGGCACCACATGGGCTCAAAGACAAACCCGGAAAAATCTGCTCACCGGATTGGCTTTATCACCCAACTTCATCAATGATCAAACCGCGATTGCAACAACATACTTTGGTGGAGGCGTATACACTTCTACCGATCGTGGTACAACATGGACCATGGAAAGAACGGGGTGGACAGTCCCACGTAGCCTGAGTCTTCCAATGAGTGCTTTCGATGTCAATTTCTCCCGGAATCAATCAGGTTCACCTACGGCAGTCGCCACACGGAATACTGGACATATTGGATTCTCGAACAATTTCGGACAAAACTGGACTGTAAAATATATTCCAAACATCCCTGAAATATCACCATTTGCTGTTTATACGAATACATTCGTTTTATCGCCCGCATTTGAAACTGATCGGGAAATCTATCTCGGCACAAGGTCACATGGAATACTTCAAACCCTTGATGGCGGCAGCAGCTGGCGCTGGCTGCGGGGTGTCCCCACTACATCCCATATCGTAAGTTTGGCTATTTCACCTAACTATGCGAATGATCGTACTGCTTTTGCCGCAAATCGCGCTGGAAAAGTCTGGCGCACAACGAATGGCGGTGACAGCTGGTTACAATCATTGAAATTCGATTCAATCACACTACGCGGACTACCGGGACAACAGCATTTATCAATTGCCGTCTCCCCTCAATTCGCCGCGGATAAATTAGTCTTTATCGGCACAAGCAATGGCTTATATCGCTCAAAGAATGGAGGCAATGTGTGGACCACAATGACTCAGAATCATATAGGCCCGGGGAACGCGATCCATCAAGTCGAGTTTTCTCCTAATTTTTCCAATGATCGGCTTATCTTCGTCAATGTCCACGGAAAAGGATTATATAAGATTAAACTTAACAATCAAGGAAATATAGCGCAATCAAAAAATATAGGCACTCCATTGCTGCAAGAAAATATTCAATTTACTGAATTTCGCCTTTCTCCTGGCTTTGCGCTTGACGCCACCATTTTAGGCGTTGCACGAGATAGTACTTACATTTCAAACGATAGTGGCTTGACCTGGGCATTAGCAGGTAAGGTTGAATGGTAATACGCTGATTTCAAGAATTCCCAATTAATAACCCTTCTCCTCGCTATAGCGGGGAGAAGGGTTTCGCTGTTCACGCCGCGGGCATGATCATGGATATGCAATCGACCCGTCGTAGTTGGGAATGCAGTCGATGTCATAAGCAAACATCGCTGACAGTAGGAACGTTGTTTCATTCAGCCAATCTGTCATTGGTTTAAGTAGTCTATTCTGAAAAACCCTTAAGCATTTGATATTAGTTATAAATGCACTGTATGTTAGTGATCATAGCGACCGAAGATGTTAAAATGGCGCTGTATTTC
>NZ_FNUX01000022.1 GCF_900108305.1 Nitrosomonas ureae | reverse complement strand
CAGAGTTGGAAAGAGCGTATTATTCGCAACTGAAAGTGTCAGGCATCACAGCTTGACTCAAACTAACGAGTCTCCGGAAAAATCGGGGCGGTTCAGTTCCAAACAGATTCGGTTGATGAATCGTACTACTATTTCTTAGCATTATTAATCACCATTTCGACCAGAAATACAGCGCCATTTTAACATCTTCGGTCGCTATGATCACTAACATACAGTGCATTTATAACTAATATCAAATGCTTAAGGGTTTTTCAGAATCGACTAAGTAGTATAAACTACAGCTCATTGTTTCTGCTGAATTAGAGCTGTTAATGCCTCATCAGATCTTTCTAAATAAAGTCCTTACGTAAGGACTACTTCTCACTAATTCTGCGTACTTTCATTAGCTCATAAAGCTCTGTTGCTGCTCAAAAGTGTATCGTTCCATTTCCGCGGTGGTAAGCAGTATCATTTTATGTGTATACAGTTTACAGATTAGATTACACCATTATCTTTTTACTCCCTGCATCAGCCAGCAACATAATTTGCCCTCAAGAAATCAACTTGTTAAGCCGTAATGTTCAATTTACTACTTAGCTATTTAATCCGCAAAACTAAAAAAACTAAGTACTGAGAAGTATGCTTGTTAGTCAAGAATAATTACGCAGTATAGTTTTTCAGAAAATCTGTACTTCGACTTATATGGAGTTCTTTTAGTGAATTCACGCGTTTCCTTCAATTTACTATCGGATATATGTGATTTTGCCGTGTGCATTAATGCTCAAGGAATTATTCAGCAAGCATCCAAATCGTCACAGGAATTTTTACAATTATCTAAGGGGTTGCTTCATGAATCGATTGGTTCATACATTCAACCTGAAGATATGGCGTCATTCTGGGATGCTCAGGAAAAAGCAAGGAAGAGTGGCGAGAAACAGACTCTTATTTGTCGTCTTCTACGTCAACTCATGCTGCCGATATGGGTTGACTGCTACATTCATCGATTATTGGACGATCAATATGTTGTTGTTGCCTTCGATGCAACGCATTGGAAAGAGAATGAGACTCGACTGGCTTATTTCTCAACACATGATACGTTGACAGGGCTACCTGGAAAGGTATTACTCGATGATCGTATTGGTATGAATATTCAAACTGCACAGCGAGAGAAGAGTTTTTTGTCATTGATGATTATAAGTTTGGATGGATATAGAAAAATTAATGATTTGCTGGGACATGGTATTGGTGATGAGCTAATCAAGGGTGTTGCCGAGCGTCTACAAAACTGCGTCCGGCGTAGTGATACGGTAGCTCGCGTCAGTGATGACGAATTTTCTATGATAATGATGGGAGTAGGCCAGAATAATATTGAGATGATTGCAAGAAAGATATCGACCGCATTACAGCAATCATTCCGTATCAGTGAACACACGCTGCATATTAGCGCAAGCTTGGGTATATCGCTGTATCCAGTACATGGAAGCAGTGCTTCACAGCTGTATCGGCATGCCGAAGTCGCGATGTATAGAGCGAAAACACTGGGCAAAAATCACTGGAAAATTTATAGTGATCAGGTTGATGATGGTGAGAGAAGCGATTTATCATTGGAATCCGCAATGTATCAAGGGATTGAGAATGGTGAATTTATGCTGCATTATCAACCGATTTTCTGTGTACAAACTGGTCAATTAAGAGGTGCAGAAGCGTTAATGCGTTGGAAAAACCCAAATCAAGGTTTTATTCCACCGATAAAATTTATCCCACTGGCAGAAAATAGCGGTTTAATTAAAATTCTTGGAGCATGGGCTTTGCGAAGTGCGTGTTATCAAGCGAAACAATGGCAGGATGCTGGCCTTAAAGATTTTTACATTTCTGTGAATGTATCTCCACGTCAATTTGTTCAGGAAGATTTTCTGGAAATGATCAGTAAGGTACTGAGTGAATCAGGCTTATTGCCACAAAACCTTATGCTGGAGATCACGGAAGGTGTGTTGATGGATAATCCACAGCGATCGGGTGAGATTCTTACTCAATTGCATGTGGCGGGAGTAAAAATTGCTATTGATGATTTTGGTACTGGTTATTCATCATTGGCTTATTTGAAGAAATTTCCCTTATCCGTATTGAAGATTGACAAATCGTTTGTGGATGATGTGATAAATTGTGCCGAAGACATGGCAATCATTGGTACCATTCTGAGCTTGGCAGAGGGCTTGAATTTGATGGTTGTGGCTGAAGGTGTAGAAAGTGATGCGCAATTAGGATTCCTAAAGCAAGAAGGTTGTAATTTAGTTCAAGGATACCTTACTGGCAGGCCTGTGCATTCAGAAGACTTTAAAGATAAATATTTGGCATGATTTAAGAGCCAGAGAAGCAAATAAAAAATCCTTTTTCATATCGAAAATCATCCCAGTTATGTTTCTTACTCTCATCAGAGTATGTTGGCGTTTGTCAATAGATTATATAATTCAGCCCGGGAAAAGTTATCAGCTAGTCTAATGGCTTGTTAAGCGCCGGAGTGAACGTAATCGGAAATTTCCAATGCTCATTCGGCTTCGTATCACTGGGTTTATTCGTTATCAAAAGTTAAAAAGGAATGTTCAATGACTAAGATTTGGTTTAAAGATTACACGATTGAATATTTGGAAGGTTTACGGAATGCCAATATGGGAGAACATATTGGCATTCAGTTTATTGAATTGGGCATAGATTTTTTGAAAGCACGCATGCCAGTCGATAAACGTACGACACAACCATTCGGTATATTGCATGGTGGTGCAAGTTGCGTATTATCTGAGACTTTAGGCAGTGTATCTGGCTGGATGACAATAAATCCCGAACAGTACCGTGCGGTTGGACTGGAATTAAATATCAATCATATCCGGGCAGTAACCAAAGGTCATGTTATCGGTATCTGTACACCCTTGCATACTGGTCGGCGTACACAAGTCTGGCAAACAGATATTATCGAAGAAGATACGAACAAGCGCGTGGCAATTTCACGATTGACGCTGGCGATTATCGAACAGGGCACACTGAGTGCACAGAAAGAACACGTTATTGTCGACCGGCCATCATAAGCCCTGGTATCAGTTTTTCAGCCTTGGTTTATTGTATGTTTAGACTATGCGGAAGTTTTTTATAGTATCAATGAAATAAATGCTCACATTAGATTTTTTCATTGCTGTTAGTGTCGGGTTCTGCATTTCTGTGATTAGTTTCTTTTTCTTCTGTAACTGAGTCAACTTCAGATTGTATTTCTGCTTCCTGATTAGTGAATTCATTGTGGATAGTTTCAGATGGCTTGCTTGCATCATCAAATGCATTTTCATCCGGGCTATCATCTTGCTTGCCTTTGCTATTCCACATGAAATATACAGCACCCAATGTCACGATAACAACCGGTAAAGTGATGAACATCAGCAATGCGTATTCGACGGTCATGTCTGCACTTTGAGGAGGCGGGCTACTAACGATTACATAAGCGTGTGTCAGCGCAACGCCATATACCGGTAGTAATGCAGCCATGTAGCGGTTTGTAATGAATGGACGAACTGTTAACATATTCAGTACGTTAGAAGCGTAGTACCCGATGAAATAAATAAAAATATAAAAGAAAATGGCGCCCATAAGTTTTCCTGTTTAATCTGATTTGCCAGCGATTAGAAAGCGTTTCCAAAAAGAAACTAAGATAATGCAGCTTATGATACACAGATCATCATAAAAAATGTATCCATTGGTATTTTAAGTGCTAAGCGATAGCAGGAATCCGTTATCATGCAGCTTCAAGTCGCTTATTCTTTTATCACAAATACTTCACATTTGCCGTGTTAGACTTTATTTACCTTCCTGATAGTTAGTCGATCAACGTTCAAATGAACGTTGATCTTTTTATTGTATAATCCTCTTCATTAGATTCTCGATATAGACCTGCAAAAACATTCTGTAGTCGTTTAGGTTTGAGAAAATTATTTTTCCGTAAAAGATTTATTGTTTTTTAATAAATTAGGTATGCTCCAGGTTGGTAAACTTGGCTACGTGATTTATGAATTTATTTACTTTACAATCCTCATTAATTGAATCAAATCCGCCCGCAATAGAAAAGCAATTGAATATTCCCGAATATCCTGAAAGACAAGAACTGCATGCTGAATTGAATGCGGTGGCGTACGAATTATTAGCGCCACCTTTTGAGCTTTCACATCTGGTGCTGATGTCTGATCGAGAGTGGATCGAGCAGGAACGAAAGCTGATCTGTCAGTTATGTGGGCGTTATAATATAAACCCGCCTAATACGCATGAGAATGATTTTAGTGCGGATTTTGGTGAGTTTCGCCTTAGATGGGAACGTCATACCGAATATTCGACGTATACTGTTTATCGTGTAGGGGTGTTTGATATTCCATTTGAGCGTCCCGCGATTACGTATGTGCCACAGGAGTGGTTGGCCAGCCTGCCCGGTGAACTCCTGGTTGCGACGCATATTGCCCTGGAGGATCGATCACGCCCCAAGCGCAGCTTGCATGAATTATCAGCGCTATTCGCTTCTGGAACTGTAATCGGTTCCAGAGTGGCAGGAGGCGCCGCAAGTGTATGGAGTGATAATCAGATTCACTCTGATAATTTCGGCCGCATTCTGATTCATGATGAAAATTTGCGCAGCCGTCAGATTGGACGCTTGGTACAACGTCTTCTTGAAATTGAAACTTATCGCATGTTGGCGATGTTGCCGTTACCCGTTACCCGCAAAATTATTCCGCAATTGGCTCGCGCAGATCAGCGCTTGGCCGAATTGACTGCTAATAATGTGATATTGACCAGTATTGAAGACGAACAGCATTTACTTAATGAATTAACGCTTCTGGCGGCAGAGACAGAGCGCCTGTCTGCACAAACCAGTCATCGTTTTAATGCGTCCCGGGCTTATTATGATATTGTAAAACTGCGCATTGCAGAGTTACGCGAGGAGCGGATTGAAGGGTTGCAAATGTTGCAGGAATTTATGATCCAGCGTTTGTCGTCGGCGATGGGAACATGTGAGCTGGTTCATACTAAGCTGGAAACGCTATCCATGCGTTTGGGGCGCGCATCGGCGTTATTACGTACACGGGTAGATTTATCCATGGAAGCGCAGATTCGTGATTTGCTTAAATCCATGGATAACCGGGCGCGCGTGCAGCTGCGCATGCAGGAAACGGTTGAAGGCTTGTCCGTAGTTGTATTGAGTTATTATCTGTTGGGGATCATCGGTTACGGATTAAAAGCGTTTAAGGCAGCAGAGCATGATATCAATGTAGAATTGCTGACCGGTATTGCGATTCCGGTCGTAGTGCTTGGAGTTTTCTTAGTCGTTAGAAGGGTACGTAATATGATCAGCAAATTGTAAAGCTAGCGATGAAGTTTGATTAACATTCCGTGATACTGACAGCTAAACCACCCAGTGAGGTTTCTTTATATTTTACTGACATTTCCAGTCCGGTTTGTTTCATCGCGGTGATGCAGTTGTCCAATGACATAAAATGCTGGCCATCGCCGCGAATTGCCAAGGATGCTGCGGTGTATGCTTTAATGGCTCCGAAGCCGTTACGTTCTATGCATGGTACTTGAACCAGGCTGCCTACAGGATCGCAAGTCATGCCCAAGTGATGTTCCAATGCAATTTCTGCAGCATTCTCAATTTGTTGTGTAGTGCCGCCTTTTATAGCACACAAACCTGCTGCTGCCATAGCCGAAGCCGAACCTACTTCTCCTTGACATCCAACTTCCGCGCCGGAGATTGAGCTATTATGCTTGATTAACCCGCCAATCGCGCCGGCCACCAGCAAGAAATCCCGTACTTGCTCGAGTGTTGCGCCTTCATGTTTTACTGCATAGTAAATAACGGCCGGTATTACGCCCGCTGCACCATTGGTCGGTGCGGTAACTACCATATGTCCGGCTGCATTTTCTTCATTAACTGCCATGGCATACGCGCATAACCAGTCATTTAAGTTAGCCTTATGAGGATTACTTTGTAATTGTTGAAACAATGCATGTGCGCGCCGTTTGATATTTAAGCCACCGGGTAGCCGGCCTTCAGCGATCAACCCGTTTTCCAGGCATGTTTGCATTGCGTTCCAGATTGCATCCAATCCTGCATCGAGCTCACTTTCATTAATACGCTCTACCTCATTACTGCGTTTCATAGCGGAAATTGATAAACCACTATCAGCTGACATTTTCATCATCTGATTAGCTGAATCGAAGGGAAAGCCGCAGGAGCTGATCGCTTCTATTTTCATCGGCGCTACAAGCTTGCCAATTTCCGGTAATGTGGTGATGAAACCGCCACCAATCGAGAAATAAGTTTCGGTTAACAGTGTTTTTCCAGTTTCATCCAACAGTTGAAAAATCATGCCATTGGGATGTTCCGGCAAAGGTTCTCCGCGATCGAAGATAATATCTTCTACCGGATTGAAGTGAATTTTGATGGATTCTTTGATTTGAATTGTTGTTTGCTGCCAAAGTCGTTCAAATAATTCATTAACATTCAGCTTGGCCAGTCCTCGCGGTGTGTATTCGTGCATGCCTAAAGTTACTGCCCGATCGGTTGCATGACCTTTGCCGGTGAAAGCCAGAGAACCTCGTAAAGTACAACGAACCTGCAAAAAGGATGGGGTTTTGTGATCGGAAACATAGACTTGAATTCGATCACGAAAATCTTTGGCTGCGACCATAGGACCCATAGTGTGCGAGCTCGATGGCCCAATACCTATTTTGAAGAGATCAAGAACGCTAATGAACATTAAGTTACCTGTGAAAATTAGGATTATCTACCATAGAGAATTTATGCGCTGATTGGTGGAGTTTGCACGCTTAAATCAGCAGTCAGCTAGTATCCTATATGTCTTGTATTGACTCAACAGTTTTTATTGGTTGCAAGGTTTAAATGCAGATATGTTCAGCCATATATTGCTCGGTAATAATTATCGAAATAAGTTGCTTTTTGCAATTAATTCGATATAATTAAGAATCATTCTCATTATTAATCATTCTTTGATCTTTGTTTTGTTTGATATTTCATTTAACTGAACTTTAGATTGCAGGGTATTCGATATGTACGTATGTATTTGCAAAGGAGTTACAGAAAGAGCGCTGCGGGAAGCAATTTATCAGGGTGCTGACCGGATGAGGGATTTAAAGGCTTGCCTCGGTGTTACGGAGCAGTGTGGTTTGTGTGCGTGCCATGTCAAGCAGGTCTTGGATCAGACGCTGGAGCAAAAATCCCAGATGCAAGATCTGGCGCCTCAATCTTTTTCTACCCAATCGACTTGCATGTGTAAAAATGCTGCATGAGGGGCATGAATGTCGAGTAGTTTCAGACTGGCATGGCGAAGAGATGCTACAATAGCACTGTTATTCTATCAGGCCGTTTTCAGTGTATTTTAAATCTTCTTTGTGTCATGAATGTCTTGATTCATCTTGAAAAAAACGTATTGACGTAAGCAGCGGATATTTGCTTGCGTACTTCAATCAGTTTCTGTTTTAAGAAATAGAAATTGAATCTGCGGAAATTAGATCCAGGTTTCATCAAATGATAATCTATATTTGCGTGCTTATTTTCCTTGTGTAATCTTGTCCCTCATTGAATAGGGCTGTTATGTTACATAAAATGCTTCAAAGTGCTTGCTAAAACAGCAAAAATATTTGTACCTTAATTTATTATGATTATCCGCAGGATTGTTAAGAGTGTCTGCTTCTATGCAATATTGTTAAATTTCGGTTTGACGCTAACTTTTCCTCCAAAATCAAGTTTTGCAGAATCAATAAATCCCCTATCAACTATACGCACCTTTAGTATTCCAGCCGGTTCTTTGCAAGACGCTATCAATCAATTTGCGGAACAGTCGGGAGTTAAGCTGATTGCCGATCCTGCTTTGCTCCAGGGAAAAGTGACTTTTGGACTCGAGGGTGATTTTGAAATTCAGCCGGCCTTGAATCAATTGCTTGAGAATTCCGGATTGCAAGTGAACAGGCAAGCCGAAGGCTATATCATTATGACGCAGCCAGATGGATCAGGTGCTGAGTCGGTTGTTACTCTGCCTTCAATTAAAGTCACTGCTGATAGTGCCAGCCGTTATAAAGCGGTAAGCACCCATACGGCGACAAAAACCAATACTTTATTGCGCGATGTTCCACAAGCCATTTCAGTAATCACCAATGAGTTGATTAAAGATCAATCAATCCGTAGTCTGGGCGATGCAGTTCGCTATGTGCCCGGTGTTGGTGTGTCACAGGGAGAAGGCAATCGTGATGCATTGGTTTTTCGCGGCAATCGCTCGACGGGAGATTTTTTTATTGATGGCATACGTGATGATGCCGAATTTTATCGCGATTTATATAATATTGAGCGTATTGAAGTGCTCAAAGGCGCCAACGGAATGATTTTTGGCCGTGGTGGTTCGGGCGGTGTGGTAAATCGTGTGTCGAAGCAGGCCAATTGGGATCCAGTCCGGGAATTTACTTTTCAAGGAGGCTCATTCAATCAGAAAAGAATGACCGCTGATGTCGGCTATGTCATTAATGATGTGGCTGCCGTTCGCTTGAATGCTCTATACGAAGATGCCGGCAGTTTTCGCGATGGAGTCGATATGGAGCGTCTTGGCATATCTCCGACCATTACGATCAAACCGACACATCGCACTAAGGTGATTGCGGGCATGGAGCGATTTCACGATGATCGTACCGCTGATCGAGGTATTCCTTCATTTTTAGGCCGCCCAGTTAATGTGCATGAATCCCAGTTTTTTGGTGACCCGAAGCGTAGTAACGCGAATATCGATGTGCTTTCATTCAATTCTTTGATTGAACATAAATTTGATTCCGGGGTTACGTTGCAGAACCGGACAAACTATACGACGTACGATAAGTTCTACCAAAACATCTTTGCCAATAGTCAGGTTTTTTCCGGATTGATATCGCTCGGAGCGTATAACAACGTCACAACGCGCGATAATGTTTTTAACCAGACAAATCTGCTCTATTCACTTAACACCGGGCCGATCTCACATACATTGATGGCAGGTATCGAGGTAGGACGTCAGGAAACCCACAATCAGAGAAGAAACGGTTTTTTTAATAACGATATATCGCAAGTCAATTTGCGAGTGCCTATCAGTAATCCGGTTACGAATGCCCCCGTGGATTTTTTGACACGAGATACGGATGCGCATAATCGTAGTGTCGTCAATGTGACATCCTTATATATTCAGGATCAGATTGAATTGCTGCCGCAACTGCAATTAATTGCAGGCGTGCGCTACGATTTGTTTGAAGTGGATTTTCGCCAGCGGAATGCAGGTAGAGATCACCTGAAAACAAAGGATGATTTGATCGCTCCGCGCTTTGGGGTTATTTATAAACCCATCGAGCCGGTTTCTTTTTATGCCAGTTACAGTCAGGCTTATGTCCCGCGTGCAGGCGATCAATTGACATCCTTGAACGTGACAGTCGATACGCTTAAACCGGAAAAATTCACGACACTGGAGGCTGGAATTAAATGGGATATTCGTCCTGATTTGGCAGTAACCGGTGCTGTTTATCAACTGGATCGGACCAATGTGATCACGGCTGATCCGAATGATCCAACACGAACCTTTTTAGCCAAGGGGCAACGTACAGAAGGTGTGGAAATCAGTCTCAATGGTCAATTGACTTCGGATTGGAGTGTAATGGGCGGTTATGCTTATCAAACCGGTGAATTTACCAGTGAAGTGCCCGGAGCGGCAAAAAAAGGAGCTACGGTAGGGGAGCTTCCCCGGCATACCTTTTCCGCCTGGAATCGATACGATATCACGCCTAAAATTGGAGCGGCGGTTGGTGTGATTTATCGCGGCGGGATGTTTGCTTCGGCCGATAATACGGTCAGAATTCCTGATTTTACAAGAGTTGATGCGGCATTGTTTGCACAGTTTACCAAACGGTTTCGCGGTCAGTTGAATATTGAGAATTTATTTGATGCCAATTATTTCGCTTCGGTACACAACAACAATAATATTACGCCGGGCTCGCCCATAGCCATTCGCGCCACCTTAATTGCAAATTTCTAACGGGTAAACAGTGATATTAAAAGACAGTTGATAAGATATCAATTGATTTTATAAATAATAATAATTATCATTGGTATTCGTGATTATATTAACGAATTTTATAAAAGGGCTCCTAATAATGTTTACAACTAAGAACTTCATGATTTCAATAAAGAAATCATTGATCATGAGTTTAGCTATTTCTGCTTTGATGATAGGTAATGCGAGCGTGTTTGCTGCTGCTGATGTCCAGGCAATTCAAAATGCTGTAACTGCATATCAGACAATTGGAACATTGCGTAGAGAAACGCCAATGAATGGAGATGCTATTGCCAGTGCTTATGCGGGTGCGCTGCAGACACTTGTGCAGGAGGTCGATACAGCGAATACGCTAAAGCTGGATAGTGACGTTTTAGCCGCAATTGACGAAATCAAAAGTGGTAATGAACCGGCGTTAGCAGGCCAAGTGGTTGATAAGACCCTGCAGCGTGTTTTTTATCAAGTGGTTTTTAATCGTATGTCAGATATACGCAATCTGTTTGAGTCCACATCAACTGCGGTATTAAATCAAATGCTGGATGAGGTGGTTGCGTCTTTCCAGGCGATTTCGGGAAATGTCGCAAGAGCCAATCAAGTGCTTAGTGCGGATAAACAATCTATTGTAGAAGGCAGCAATCCGGGGGCGGATATTGCGTTCAATGAATCGGTCGCGCGAATTAGAACAGCGCTGAATAAAAGCAATCCGGAAGAAGATGCTGGTGTTGTCGCCGTTGAGCGTTACGTTACCAGAATATCATCGCTAGCCCGTGCGTATTACAACGCGGTTTTACGCGAAGTAGCGGGTGCTATAGAAAGTAGAGGTACCGATGTAGAACACATGCGCATTGAATTAAAAGAAGGGGAAGTTTTTTATCGTATTATCGAATCTTTGGTTGCACGCGATAATCCCGTAGGTAATCTGCTCATTAAAGATCGATTAGCAGGGAATGGTTCGGATCTTGTAGTGGACGAGATAGTTAGCGATTTAAACAAAGGGATGCTTGGTCGATCCAGGGGAGAAATGGCTAATATTGCAACCGCTGAAAATCGTGTAGGAAGAATGGCGGAAGCTTCAGGAACAGTGGAATTTGCCAAAATCTTCATGCCTGATCTTGAATTGAGAATGGGCGCGACTGTGCGTGGCAATCTGGAAACCGCACTGAATGATCTGAATAGTGCAGTTAAAGCAGATGATGCTGCTAAATCCGCAGCGGCACAAGCTACAATAACAGCGATTTTTGACAGTTATGAGAACGAGCTTAATTTGACCGAATACAGCGCTACCACTGAAACAGCGCTGATTGATAACGCAGTTGCAAGTTTCAAGACGATTGGTGAATTACGTGCAGAAACCACGATTAATGGAGCAGCGATCGAAGCCGCCTATACCGGGGAATTGCAACAACTGACACAGCTGGTTGATCAAGTGTATGGTTCATCAATTGACACGGATGTTGCGGCTGCAATTGAATCGGTGAAGGCCGGAAATGAAATTCCATTTTCGTTGCAAATCATCGATAAATCGCTGCAACGCGTATTTGCTCTCGTTGTTTATGATCGAACAACACTCGTGATTGAAAATTTTGATAATTTATCAACTGACGAGCTGGCCTTAGAATGGGATAGGGCTAATTCAGCTTATAGCGCTATTGCTGGCACTGCTGGCAGGGTGAACAAAGTTCTTACAGAAGATAAACAAACCCTCCAGGATGGCAGTAATCCGGATTTAGATGATCAAATCACCTTAGCGTTTGTGCAAGGAAGAGAGGCATTAAGCAAAGCAGATCCGGATGATCGTCTCAATGTTGAGACTGCGCGTGAAAATATAATCGTTCCGCTGGTGAGAAGCTTTCTGATCGGAGTGTTGCGCGAAGTTCAAGGAATTATTGCGAGCCGGGATACGGATGCCATAGATGCAAGGGAAAAACAGATCGAAGGTGAGTTTTTCTACCGTATTATTGAGAGCTTTATCGCTCCGGATAATCCTGCTGGCAACAATCTGATTAAAACTCAATTAACGGGCGACTTGGCCAATGTTGTTGCAAACGAAATCGTTATCGAGATCAGTAAAGGGATTATCGGTCAGGTCAATAGAAATATCGGCATCGTTGAGTCAACTTTTGGTATTGACAGGAATCAGGCTCTTGCGGCTTCTGAGAGAGTTTCTTTGTATATCAATATCTTTTTACCGGATCTGGAGTTACGCCTAGGTACTCTGGAACGTGTAAAAGTACAGAATGCATTGCAGGATCTGAGAGAAGCCAGTGAAACCGATGATGTTCCCAAGGCATTAACGGCGGGGTCGACGCTAACCGGAATCATATCAGCGTACGAAAACGAACTGATTTAGCAATTCGATTGAGCTGCATGGCCCATCATTGAAATTTTCAGTGATGGGCTGATTTTTTATTCAATTCAGGAAGCAGGATAACTTTGTTAATGGATATCCCGGTAGTGTGACTTGTCCTATTTTCAAAGCAGCCCTCTTTATTTTATAGTTTCCATAAATGTGCGGCTACTAAAGCCCGCCACGGCGAGAAGTTTTCCAGCCATTGCCGGGTCTGGTTTTCGCTTATCGGTTCGCTATTCAGTAATATTCGTAAGCCCCGCCGTACTGCGACATCGCCGTGCAGCGAGCCATCGAGCCAGCCGTAACCACGTAATAGGGTATAGTCGGCAGTCCAGGGACCGATACCGCGTATTTGCAGTAATTGCTGGCGAATATGTTCAATGGGCGGTTCCGCATCGGTTGAACTTAGTTCCAATTCATTGCATATCACGCGTTGGCTAACGGCGAGTATAGTTTGTGCTTTGCTTTGAGAAAAGCCAATCTGACGCAGATCACTGATATTAAAATCCGCTAAATGTTGGGCGTCCGGATGGCAATACAAACCGCCAGAATGACGTAATCCAACCAACTGTATCAATTTCCGGCGGATTGACAGGGCGGCGGAAACACTGATTTGCTGGCCGGTGATAGCCCAAATCAAAGCTTCAAATGCCGTTGCCGAAACGGGAACTCGCAACCCGGATTGCTTTGCTATCAGACTTCCAAGCTGGGCATGTTCTCTAAATTCTTCCTCAAATGTATTAACCGATTGATTTAAACCCAACATACGTACTGCCAGATTGCGGAATGCATCTTGGCTGAATATTGTTAGCTGTTTATCAATGCACAATTCAATTTCAGCGCACAGCGGCTGAAAGCGGATGCTCAAGCAAGCCGGCGCGCCGTGCCATATGATGCCCTTGGAAAAATAGTTGTCATGTACGGTTTCAGCTATATTCCATTTGTCCCGGCCATGAAATGACAACATATCCGATATCCGGTAATTTCCCGGCAACGGCAATCTGCAGTGGTAGACCGAGGTTTTCATGACAGGCTTTCCCGCCGCAATAATTCAGCTTTGCGTTCTACACCCCAGCGGTATCCGGATAAATTTCCGTTCGATCTGACCGCGCGATGACAAGGAATCGCCACTGCCAGGATATTGGCTGCGCAGGCGCTGGCCACTGCGCGCGTTGCTTTTGGCTTGCCAATGTATTGCGCAATTTCCGTATAACTCATCCGTTTTCCGATGGGAATTTTTTGTAAAGCCTGCCACACTTTTCGCTGAAGTGCGGTGCCGCGTATATCCAATGGTAAAACTAATTCAATGGCCGGGGTTTCGATAAAATAAACCACTTTTGCAATCCACTGCCCGAATTTGTTGTTAGCGGCAAACTCAGCGTGTGGAAAAGGGTACTGCAGATCATGGATTAATGTATGCGGATCGTTTCCTAATGCAATTGTACAAACACCGATCTTGCTGGCGGCTACCAAAATAGAACCGAAAGAACATTCTTCCAATGCAAAACAAATCTGACTATTGGAATCGCCAGCACAATAATCAGATGGTGTCATATCTAAAAGTTGCGATGATTGTTCATATAAATAAGATTTTATAGCGGTGAATTTTGTACAATTTTTTGCCCGACTTCGATAAACTTCTGAATATATGGGATAGTTTTATCCGATTCCCGCATCGCCAATAACAATTTCTGATACAGCCCTTGCTTGCCGATACGGATTTTTCTTAACCCAGGATTATTGGTTCTAATATCAGCCAACCATTCCGGCAGTACGCAGACGCCACGGTTTAAGGCGGTCATTTGCAGCATGATTTCCAGCGATTCGATCTGCTTCAGCTTTGCCGGTTCCAAGTGAGCCGGCAGCATAAAATTTGTCAGAATATCTAATCTTTCCAATGGCACTGGGAAAGTTAACAGGTTTTCCTTGCTCAAATGCTCAGGGGTTAAATACTTTATGCCCGCTAATGGATGATCGGCAGATACTAGCAACACCAGTTGATACTCTGCCAGAATCTCATAAACGATGTTTTCTTTTTTCACTATATCGGGTGTGATAAGAACGTCAATATGATGGTTGAGTAAGCCTTCCAGTCCGGTAAATTGGAATTTCTGCACGATATCGATATCAATCTCAGGCATTCCCCGCATGAACTGGCCGATCATTCCGGTAAGCCATTCAAAACAAGGATAGCATTCCACACCGATACGTAAAATTCCTTGCCGGCCCTCGCTATAAGCTTCGAGAGTTTTCTCCGCCTGCGATAAAACCGGCAGCACTTGATTGGCTACCTCCAGAAGGAGTTTGCCCGCCTGGGTTAAACGCAAGCTACGGCCCTCACGTTCCCATAATGCAATGTTCAATTTCTTTTCCAGATAACTGATCTGATGCGATAAGGCGGGCTGGCTTAAACATAGTGCATTGGCAGCTTCGGTGAGTGTGCCATTAGAATGGAGCGCCTGGATGATTTTAAGGTGACTGTGTTCGATCATTTATTAGGAAACCTTATTGATAGATCAAAATTTATCATTATTATTCATTAATCGTTATTCGTACAATAACCACATCAATATTTATGAGTGGTGATGAAATTATGGTAACAACACACAACCTCGGGTTTCCACGCATCGGCAGAAACCGGGAATTAAAGTTTGCTTTGGAAAAATACTGGAAAGGTGGCATTTCTGAATCAGCCTTATCGGACATCGTGACGGATCTGAGAGTTCGGCATTGGCAGGATCAATCCATACTTGATTGGATTCCAGCCGGTGATTTTTCATTATACGATCATGTACTGGATATGAGCTTTATGCTGGGCAATATTCCGGAACGCGTCAGTACATTTTCTGCCAGCAGTACAATCGATAACTATTTTCGTGTGGCAAGAGGCCGCTCGGCAAACGATGCCGCTGCTCATTGCTGTATTAATGCAGGTGAAATGACAAAATGGTTTGATACCAATTATCACTATATCGTCCCCGAATTTAACCAGAATACAATATTCTCATTAGATATCAGTGGCCTGCTCGAGCAAATCCGGCAAGCCCGGAAAATCCATCAACATATTAAACCCGTCATACTCGGGCCGGTTACCTATTTATGGCTTGGAAAATCCAAGGATGGCAGCGATAAGCTCGATCGATTGGAGGATTTGCTCAGTGTTTATGCGCAATTGTTGGATCAACTGAAACAGGCAGGCATTCACTGGGTGCAAATCGATGAGCCGGTTTTGGTCATGGAGTTGTCGCAGGAATGGAAATATGTCGTGCGCAAGACGTATTATCAATTGCAGACTGCTTCTGTGAATTTAATGCTGACGACGTATTTTGGGCAGTTGCAAGACAATCTCCAGCTTGCTTGCGAGCTGCCGGTTCAGGGTCTGCATCTGGATGCTGTTACGGCTCATGATGAGGTTGATAAAGTCATCGATTGGTTACCCGGACATAAAATACTTTCTCTGGGTATTGTCAACGGACGTAATATCTGGAAAACCGATTTAACCCAGACACTGAATTGGCTGGAGCCAGTGCATGCCCGCCTGCAAGACCGGCTCTGGCTTGCACCGTCCTGCTCATTGTTGCATGTGCCTGTTGATCTGGATAGTGAGCAAAAACTCGATGCGGATATTCGGTCGTGGCTGGCATTTGCTGCACAGAAACTAAATGAAATCGAAATATTGGCAAAAGCTTTGAATCATGGCAGAGAAAGCGTTGCTGAGATGCTGCGGGAAAATAGTGCGGCGGTGACTAACCGAAAACAATCCAGGCGCGTACATCATGCGGACATAAAAGCGCGTGCACATGAAATCAATGAAACGATGGGTATACGCCAATCGCCCTATGATCAAAGATCAATCGTGCAGCGCAAGCAATTCCACTTGCCGCTGTTTCCCACTACAACCATTGGTTCTTTCCCGCAAACGTTGGAAATCAGACAAACGCGCCGTGATTTTCGTGAAGGTAAGCTACCGGAAACAGAATACCGGCAAGCGATGCGTAGAGAAATTGAGGTTTGTGTGCGCGAGCAGGAAGCATTGGGATTGGATGTTTTAGTGCATGGCGAGCCGGAACGTAATGATATGGTGGAGTATTTCGGCGAGCAACTTGCCGGATTCACCTTTACTCAATTTGGCTGGGTTCAATCGTATGGATCACGGTGTGTCAAGCCGCCGATCATTTATGGCGATATTTCGCATTCACATGCAATGACTACGGAATGGATCGAATATGCCCAATCACTTACCCGAAAGCCGATGAAAGGGATGCTTACGGGGCCTGTCACGATGTTGAATTGGTCATTTGCTCGTGATGATCAACCGCGCGCGCAAACATGTATGCAGCTGGCGCTTGCGATACGCGATGAAGTTCTGGCTTTGGAAAAGGCGGGCATCAAGATTATTCAAATTGATGAGGCTGCAATGAGAGAAGGTTTGCCGCTCAGAAAATCACAATGGAATGATTATCTGGACTGGGCCATTCGTGCATTTCGTATCGCCGCAAATGGCGTAAAAGACGAAACACAAATTCATACGCATATGTGCTATTCGGAATTCAATGACATTATGGAGGCAATAGCGCGTATGGATGCTGATGTGATTACGATCGAGACGTCACGCTCGGATATGGAATTGCTGGATGCCTTTGATCAGTTTCGATATCCGAATGAAATCGGCCCGGGCGTATATGATATCCATTCGCCCAATATACCTTCTGTTGATTCGATTATTGAGTTAATGGAGAAGGCTGCGCAACGGATACCGGTTGAGCGTTTGTGGGTGAATCCTGATTGCGGACTTAAAACACGCACTTGGGAAGAAGTAAAACCGGCATTGCACAATATGATTGCCGCCAGCCGGCATTTAGCCCGCCACTTAAACGCGAAGCAGGTCAGCTAAATTTGACTTGCCGGTGTTATTTAGCGATGATATGCAACACTTTATCCATCACGGTTTATAAGGAGTAATCATGACGACCAATACCATACTCAAGCAAAAAATCACTGCCATTATCAGCGAAAAGCATCTGCTCAAACATCCGTTCTATATTGCCTGGACTGAAGGTAAGCTGACCAAGGAGCAATTACGTCATTACGCTGAACAATATTTCTATAATGTACTGGCCGAACCCACCTACCTAAGCGCTGTACATTTCAATACGCCGCATATCCATTCGGAATCAAATAGCGGTGATATCAGCGTGCGCCAGGAAGTGTTGAAAAATCTGATTGATGAGGAACATGGCGAAAAAAATCACCCGGCATTGTGGAAAAATTTCGCTTTTGCTTTGGGTGCAAATGACAAGAGCTTAGCGAATGCCTCTGCATTGCCGACCACGGAGAAGCTCGTCTCCACATTCCGGAATATTTGTTTGAACCGGCCTTTCTACGCAGGGCTTGCCGCGTTGCACGCGTTTGAATCGCAAGTGCCCGATATTGCTGCGGTAAAAATTGATGGTTTGGCCAAGTTTTATGGTATGAAGAATCCTGAAGATTATGAATTCTTCTCAGTACATCAGAAAGCCGATATTTATCATTCTCAAGCAGAATGGGCAATCATCGAACGATTCGCAGATAACCCGGAAAAGCAAGCGGAAGTTCTGGCTGCAACCCAGGAGGCTTGCGATGCGCTATGGGGTTTCCTGGATGGAATTCATGAAACCTACTGCGCCAACCTGATGTGTGAGCAAAAAGAAGCGGCAACCTTACATTAAGCATTCGGGAATTTGCCTCATTTTATGGCAAGCTCAGTGTGAAATCCAATTTCATGATTATATTGCCATTGTCGTTAATACAGCTCGAGTCTCTTTAAAGTTGTTTTAAAAACAATAACAAAAGATTGAAAATAAGCCAATCCCCGGCCATGACCGGGGATTGGCTTATTCATTGATATCTTGAAGCGGTTCCCATTCTGGTTATCAACAGGTTTGTAATCTTCGATAATCCGCTTTAATTTACAGCCAAAAGTTTGCCGTATGGGAACGAGTTTAGCGTATATAATGCTACGTTTGATTGTTCCAAGAAAATCTTGCATTATCAGAATAGATTGCTATTCAATCTTCGCAAAACATTTTCATGACCATGCGCCCAATTTTAAAATCCAGAAAACTGACAAATGTCTGTTATGACATTCGTGGGCCGGTACTTGAGCGCGCCCGTCAAATGGAGGAGGAAGGCCATCACATTATCAAGCTGAATATTGGTAACCCAGCGACATTCGGTTTTGATGTTCCGGAAGAAATTTTGCAGGACGTGATTCGTAATTTATCGGATGCTTCCGGTTATTGCGATTCTAAAGGGTTATTTGCTGCGCGCAAGGCGATTATGCATTACACGCAGGAAAAGCAGATAAAGAACGTGCAACTGGATGATATCTTTATCGGCAATGGCGTATCCGAACTGGTTGTTTTGGCGATGCAGGCGCTGTTGGATAATGGCGATGAAGTGTTGATCCCGATGCCGGATTATCCATTGTGGACCGCTGCAGTTGTGCTTTCAGGAGGGATAGCCAAGCATTATCTGTGTGATGAAGAATCCGAATGGTTGCCCAATTTGGATGATATTCGTGCCAAAATCACACCAAAGACACGCGCGATTGTCATTATCAATCCCAACAATCCCACCGGCGCGCTGTATCCTGAAGAATTGCTGCTCGAGATCATTGAAATTGCCCGGCAGCATCAATTGATCATTTATGCGGACGAAATCTACGACAAGATATTGTACGAGCAGGCAACGCATACCTCCATTGCGTCGCTGGCGGAAGATGTTTTGTTTGTGACGTTCAACGGATTATCCAAAAATTACCGTGCGGCTGGTTTCCGTTCCGGTTGGGCGGTGGTTTCGGGAGAAAAAAACCATGCGCGGGATTACATTGCGGGGTTGAATATGTTGGCATCCATGCGATTGTGTGCGAATGTGCCGTCGCAATTTGGAATTCAAACCGCATTGGGCGGGTATCAGAGTATTTATGATTTAACCCTGCCTACCGGTCGATTGATGCGTCAACGTGACGTGGCGTGGAAAATGTTGACCGATATTCCCGGTGTAACCTGCTTTAAGCCACAATCGGCATTGTATTTGTTTCCTCGTCTGGATCCCGAGATTTATCCGATTGAAGACGATCAGAAATTTGCACTGCAGCTTTTACTCGAAGAGAAGGTTCTGCTTGTGCAGGGTAGCGGTTTTAACTGGATGAAACCGGATCACTTTCGTGTTGTGTTTTTACCTAATGTGGATGATTTGACTGAGGCTGTCGGACGTATCGCACATTTTCTGCACCATTATCGCAAACGTCACGGCACTTACTGATCAAGAGCTTTGACTTTATTTCTTGTCGGCTGAACCCTATAATCACGCATCAACTTGATTATTAATTTTTTATTGAATTTATGAAACCCATTTACATTGGTTTATTAGGAGTTGGCACCGTTGGCGGTGGCACATATACGGTTCTTAAACGTAACCAGGAAGAGATCGCACGCCGTTCCGGACGGAAGATTGTCGTCAAGATGATAGCCGACAAGGATATGGATAAAGCCCGGAGTTTGGCGGATCCGGGCGTGACGGTGACCACCGATGCGCATGAAATTACTAAAAATCCTGATATTGATATCGTGGTGGAACTGATCGGCGGTCAGACCATTGCCAAGGATTTGATCCTGGAAGCGATCGCTCATGGCAAGCATGTCGTTACAGCCAATAAGGCGCTGCTGGCAAATCACGGCACCGAAATTTTTGCTGCTGCGCGTGCCAAAGGCGTAATCGTGGCTTTTGAGGCTGCGGTGGCAGGCGGTATCCCGATCATTAAAGCCTTACGCGAAGGCTTGACAGCAAATCGCATTACCTGGATTGCCGGAATCATCAATGGCACGGCAAATTTTATTTTGTCGGAAATGCGCGAAAAGGGTTTATCGTTCGAGCAGGTTCTGGCGCAAGCGCAAAAGCTTGGTTATGCCGAGGCCGATCCTACCTATGATATTGAAGGCATTGATGCTGCGCACAAAATTACTTTGATGTCAGCGATTGCATTTGGTATACCGGTACAATTCAACAAAGTTTATACCGAAGGAATTACCAGACTAACCGGTGAAGATATCCGTTACGCGGAAGAGCTGGGTTATCGCATCAAGTTGTTGGGAATTACCAAGCGCGTGGAAAAAGGCATTGAATTGCGTGTGCATCCTACGTTGATTCCAATGCGACGTTTGATTGCCAATGTCGAGGGCGTGATGAATGCAGTTGTCGTTAGGGGTGATGCAGTTGGCGCCACACTCTACTATGGCGCCGGGGCTGGCGCTGAACCCACTGCCAGCTCGGTGATTGCGGATTTGGTCGATGTGACGCGCATGCAAACCGCTGATCCGATGCATCGTGTTCCAATCTTATCCTTCCAACCGGATTTATTATCCGATACACCGATTATTTCGATGGAAGAAGTCGAAACTTCGTATTATCTTCGCATGCAAGTGATCGATAAGCCGGGTGTCATGGCTGAAATTACCCGCATCGTGGCAGACCACAATATTTCTATCAGCGCCCTGATCCAGAAGGAAGCCAGCAGCGATTCTGACAGGGTCAGCGTTATCATGCTGACCCACTTGACGATCGAAAGGAATATCAATGCGGCGATTGTGCAGATCGAATCGTTATCCGTGGTAACGAGCAAGGTGATCCGCATCCGCATTGAAGAACTAAACAATTAATCTAAAGTAAGCCCGGATTATTCGAGAGCCTGACGGATGTTACCCGGCAGGCAAAACCATAGGCTATTTGAACCAACGAAATCAAGCATGCGTTATATTTCTACTCGCGGCGGAATGCCGCAGAAATCTTTTTCTGAAATTCTTTTAAGCGGCTTATCACCCGATGGTGGATTAGCGATGCCGGAAACCTATCCCAAAGTTACCACGGCAGAACTGAATGCCTGGCGGAATTTGAGCTATCCTTCGCTTGCATTCGAAATCCTGTCACGGTTTGCTGATGACATTCCGGCTGATGACCTGCGCAATCTGATCAGCCAGACGTATACTCCCGAGGTTTTCGGCAGCGCGGATATCACGCCACTGAGAACCTTGGAGCCGGGTTTACATATTTTGGGATTATCCAATGGGCCAACTCTGGCGTTCAAGGATATCGCGATGCAATTGCTCGGTAATTTGTTTCAATATCAATTGGCCAAAACCGGGGATGAATTGAATATTCTCGGTGCGACATCGGGGGATACCGGTTCCAGTGCCGAATATGCCATGCGCGGCAAGCACGGCATCCGCGTTTTTATGCTATCCCCGTTGGGGAAAATGAGCCGCTTCCAAACTGCGCAAATGTTTTCGCTGCAAGATAAAAATATTTTCAACATCGCGATTCGCGGCGTGTTCGATGACTGCCAGGATATCGTCAAGGCCGTCAGCAACGATCATGCCTTCAAACAGGCACACCGTATCGGCACGGTCAATTCGATTAACTGGGCGCGCATCGTGGCGCAGGTGGTGTATTATTTCAAGGGATATTTTGCTGCGACTGAGAATAATGACGAACGGGTTTCGTTTGCAGTTCCATCGGGGAATTTCGGTAACATTTGTGCCGGGCACGTGGCGCGTATGATGGGGTTGCCTATCAAGCATTTAATTCTGGCAACCAATGAGAACGACGTGCTGGATGAATTTTTCCGAACCGGCGTGTACCGTCCGCGTACCACCGCAGAAACCCGGCACACCAGCAGTCCATCGATGGATATTTCCAAGGCCTCCAACTTCGAACGTTTCATTTTTGACTTGACTGGCAGAAACGCGGAGCAGGTGACTGAATTCTGGTCAAAAGTCGATAAAGGCAATGCTTTTGATCTATCCACCACATCATTATTTTCCAGAATCAAGGACTACGGTTTTATATCCGGAAGCAGCAGCCATGCCGCGCGGATTGCAACTATTCGCGATATTTACCAGCGTTATCGCGTGCTGGTTGATACCCATACCGCAGATGGCTTGAAAGTCGGGCAGGCGCATCGCGAGGCGGGCGTGCCATTGATTTGCCTGGAAACCGCGTTGCCCGCCAAATTTTCTGAAAGCATAACGGAGGCCATTGGCTGCGAGCCGGAGCGCCCGACCGGCTTCGAGAACCTGGAAAGCCTTCCACAGCGGTATGTGACTAAAGATGCGGATGTACAAGCGATCAAGGATTATATTGATCAGCAATGTAAGATATCTGCGTAGATTGTTCCTGCTCCGGGAAAGGGTAACATACCCGGTTTACTATCAATAGTGACTTAACCGGTTACTTCGTTCCGCCGCGCTAATTTCACGATTAATTTTATAACACTGTTAAACTATATGCTCATACCGCTATCAATGACATGATACGGTATGAGAAAAATTAACGAATTTTTGCTTCCACTTGTTAAGAATTCGAGTAACTTCTCCATTTTTAGTTATTAAATTAACATTTATTTCTGCGATATTATTGCTTCATCAACCAAAACGATGCTACGGATTTCATTTATCTTAAAAACCAGCATAGTTGTGATTCAATTGGGTTGGCTCAGTGCTTGCGTCAACCTTTCGTATTATGCGCAGGCTGTCGATGGGCATTTTAAAGTGATACATCGTTCGCAGCCGATTAGCACGGTAATTGCAAACCCGGCTGTTGATCCCAAATTAAAGCAGTCATTGACCAAAGTGGTGCAGATGCGCGAATTTGCCAGCCGGGAGTTGAAGCTGCCGGATAACCTGAGCTATACCAGTTACGCAGACTTAGAGCGTCCTTTTGTGGTTTGGAATGTTTTTGCTTCTCCCGAGCTTTCACTTAAACTCAAAAAATGGTGTTTTGTGCAGGTAGGGTGTGTCAATTATCGCGGTTTCTTTTCTCAAGCAAAAGCCGAGCGTTATGCGGAAGAACTGCGGCAGAAAGGGTACGATGTTCATGTCGGTGGAATTCGCGCTTATTCCACGCTCGGTTGGTTCAGCGACCCGGTGCTGAATACTTTTATCGGTTATTCCGAGGTAGATCTTGCCCGGTTAATTTTTCATGAGTTGGCGCACCAGGTTGTTTATGTGCCGGGTGACACTGCTTTTAATGAATCTTTTGCCACGGCAGTCGAGCACGAGGGTGTAAGACGCTGGTTTGAAAGCAATGGCACAGCTTTCGAGCAAACAGCATTAAACATCCGGCAGGAAAGGGAAGCAATTTTTACCAATTTAATATTCAAGCATCGAGAAAGACTGCAAGAACTCTTTCATTCGAATGTGAGCGACTCCGAGAAGCGTATCCGGAAAGCCCGGATTTTTGATGAATTACGTGCTGAATTCTTGCATCTGAAAGGTGAAAAAAGCGAACTGGGCAGCTATGACCGGTGGTTTGGGCAAACTTTGAATAATGCATTACTGGCGACCGTTTCAATTTATACCCAATTGTTACCGGCATTTAAGGGAATACTCAAACAGCAGGGCCAGGATATGCAACATTTCTTTGATGCAGTAATAAGAATCAGCAGATTGCAGAAACATGAACGGAATGCAATACTATTAAAAGCTGCCGAAAACAATCCGCAGTGGAATGTCGTCGAACGGTAATTTTCAAATCGCTACGAAAGAATTCATAGAAGGCAAATACATGCCAGGAGCAGCTGATCGGTCAGTGAAGTAAAAAACACAAACTACTTGATCAAGCCCAATAACCGCCGGGTTTCTTTTTCGTCCAATTCCAACCATTGCCCGCGCTTGATTCTGGGCGGCAGATTAATCGGACCGAAGCGCACACGCATCAGGCGGCTTACTGTCAATCCTATGGCTTCAAACATGCGTCGCACTTCGCGATTTTTACCTTCTTTCAAGATCACGCGATACCAGTGATTAGCGCCTTCTCCACCTTGATCCGCCAGATAGGTGAATGCTGCTTCACCGTCTTCTAATGTTATACCGGTGGTTAATTGCTGCATTTGTTCTTCGGTGAGTTCGCCCAGTATTCGCACTGCATACTCCCGCTCCATTTCAAAACGCGGGTGCATCATGCGATTGGCCAAAGCACCGTCATTGGTGAAAATCAACAAGCCACTGGTATTAAAATCCAGGCGGCCGATAGCAATCCATTTGGAAGATCGCAAATACGGCAGTTTTTCAAAGACGGAAGGGCGGTCTTGCGGATCATTGCGGCTAACAATTTCACCTTCCGGTTTGTGGTAGAGCAGTACTTTAGGTAACTCTTCTTCCTCATGTATGCGAATTACGCGCCTGCCGATACGGATTATGTCGCCCGGCCCGGCGCGGTCTCCGATCACGGCTGTTTGGTCATTCAGTTTGACTTGTCCGGAAGCAATCAGTACTTCCATTTCCCGTCTCGAGCCCAAGCCTTTTTGCGCTAATAGTTTCTGCAGCTTGAAAGTGAGCGCTGTCGATACGGCGGAGGAGGCCGTTAATGGTTCTGCTGCATCTTTCTTTAAGGCAACTGTTTTCTTCTTGGCTGGCCTGATCGGCTTGTTTGCTTTCATGCGTGTTTGAATCCGGGAAATGTGCTGACTGAAACAGTCATTAAATAAATCGTTAAACAACCGATTTTAAACTATTCAGAGTTCAATCATGAACTATCCATTACTATTCTTGCAAAGTTGTTATAGCTCAATGCAATAATTGTGTTTTTGTTTGTCAAATGCTTGCCATCGAAATTTCCAAAACTCGGGGCAAAATTTGCTTTCTAGAACGTCAGGTTATTTGCTGCTAGTCCCGTGCCATCATTATGCGTAACGATGCCTAGAATCTGAATATCCGCCGCGTCAATTACATCATTTCCGCCTGATCCTGCGGTATAGAGCGCCAATGCAGTTTGTGTGGTGGAGAAATTCATAAGGAACAAGGATTCTTCTCCGGTCGCGATCGTGGTAAAGTCGACTTCTTCATCCAATTCAGCAATCAGGTTGGCTAGTCCGGATGTGGTGAAATCCGCCAATACCACTTCTAATTCCGCATCGAGCAATACCGTTGCTTCTTGATTGGCACCACCGCTGATGGCTTGATTGCCGGCATCGGTGCCGTTGCTTACCGAATAATCCAGAGTGTTATCATTATCATCATCCAGCGATGATTTAAAAGTGTCCGTAATTCGGATCAAATCGTCCGTAGCAGTATTGGCGTTGGCGTCAAACTGAATGATGGTGTCGGCGCCACTGTTCGCACCTGCTGCCGCACCATCCGAAACTGAACTGTAAATGGTCGTTTGCCGGATATTATCATTGGCGCTGCTTCCCAGGGATATCGTATCCGCACCTGCGTTAGCGGTGATGCTATCGGTTCCGGCGCCGCTGGTGATGATGTCATTGCCTGTGCCGCCGCTGAGCGTATCGTTGCCGGTTCCTCCGGCAAGCGTATCATTCTGGGCTCCTCCGGTGATGCTGTCACTCCCGGTTCCGCCCGTGATAGTAAAAGCACCATCCGTTTCTGCACTGCCATTGAATGTCAGTACACCTGAATTAGCGGCATTTGTCAGTGTCAGGGTTGCGCCGGCGGCAACCAGGGCATCTTGCGTAGTGATGGTAACCGCCGTATTGGTGTTGCCTAAGGTAATGGCTTCAATATTCCGGACATTATCGAAATCTGTGGATGCGGTAAGATCTGTATTTCCCGTCAGGGCGACGGTATCCGCATGAGTTAAGCCGGAGACTGCGGCAAATCTGAGCGTATCATTGCCTGCATCTCCCGACAGGGTGTCATCGCCCAATCCGGCTGTTATGCTGTCATTGCCATTACTTCCGGCGAGCGTATCATTGCCGGCGCCACTGGTAATCGAGTCATTGCCACCCCCTCCCGTGATAGTGAACGCAGCGCCGGTTTCTGCGGCACCGTTGAATGTCAGTATTCCGGTTGTCAGTGAATCCGCTTGAAGCACCAATACGGCCCCTGCAGCAACCAGTGCGTCTTTGGTCGTAATCGCGACTGCTCCGGTAGTGTTTGCCACTGTAATGACTTCAATATTGCTGACGTTGTCAAAGTTGGTGGCAGCGACCGCTGTGTTGCCCGTCAGTGCAACGGTATCGATTCCTTCCCCTCCGTTGATGGTATCCGCGCTGGTTAGTCCGCTACCTGCGGCAAAGGTAAAACTGTCGTCGCCAGTTCCTGTAATCATATTGTTTGTCGCAGTTCCAGCGGTAATGTTGAATTTTCCTGTGGTTCCGGCGATCGTTCCGGTCAATGTTGATCCCGTAAATCCTGTAATTGTCACGGTATCGCCGTCTGCAACATTGCTGACTATAAGATTCGATGCACCCGCGACAACAGTAATTTCGTCATCTACCATATTATCTGTCATAGCAACGCTAATTATTCCGCTGGTCGGATTTGAAACCGTGAGATTTCCGACCAGGCCTACTACGCTGACTGATCCTGCCGCAGCAGCACTGGAAGTGATGGTTAAACTTGTATTGTTGGTTAACGATGTTGCATCAATACTGATATTGTTTGATGCAGCTCCCGCAGCAACATTTACCGATGTGGCTGATGATCCCGTGGTAATGCTAATGTTATTGTCCGCTGCATTAGCCGTGGTAATTGTTAGGGTGCCGGTGAGATTGGAGGCGACAATATCTCCTGCTAAGTTACTGATAATCATCGATGAGGCGCCTGCTCCAAGAGTTAATGCAACGTTTTGTGCCAAAGCTGTGGCATTAACTGTGATGGTATCGTCTGCATTATTGGCAATTAGTGTGAGCGCTCCGGAACCAAGCGTAAGAGTACGAGCATTGCTGGTATCGTCTCCCAACTCGTAGGATTCGATGTTGGACAGTACTGTTATGTTACCGTTTCCTGAAATGATGATGTTTTCGCCGCTGCCGCCGGTACCTGGAGCGGTGACGGTGCCGGTGAAGCTCTGGTTTTGCGCGGCAGAAAGTCGCACCGATGCGCCGGCAGCCAGCGTCAGTGCTGCCACGTTGGTGATGGTTCCGCCGCTGATATCGGCGCCATTGTCCAAACTGATGATATCGTCCACGGTCGTATCGCCGCTAATGGTGCCGGTATAAGTCAGTGCGCCGAAACTGAAAGTGATTGCATCGGAGGAGGAAACGGCTGTTATATGGGTTGCTGCATGAATGACCGCCACGGTGCGCGCATCGGTTGCGTCATCTTCGATCGTATAATTTTCGATATTGGCCAGAGTGGTTACCGTGCCATCGCCGACAATGGTGATTTCTTCGCCGCTGCCGCCGGTACCTGGAGCGGTGACGGTGCCGGTGAAGCTCTGGTTTTGCACGGCAGAAAGTCGCACCGATGCGCCGGAAGCCAGCGTCAGTGCTGCCACGTTGGTGATGGTTCCGCCGCTGATATCGGCGCCATTGTCCAAGCTGATGATATCGTCCACGGTCGTATCGCCGCTAATGGTGCCGGTATAAGTCAGTGCGCCGAAACTGAAAGTGATTGCATCGGAGGAGGAAGCGGCTGTTATATGGGTTGCTGCATGAATGACCGCCACGGTGCGCGCATCGGTTGCGTCATCTTCGATCGTATAATTTTCGATATTGGCCAGAGTGGTTACCGTGCCATCGCCGACAATGGTGATTTCTTCGCCGCTGCCGCCGGTACCCGGAGCGGTGACGGTGCCGGTGAAGCTCTGGTTTTGCGCGGCAGACATGGTTACATTGGTGGTTCCTATAGCGCCGGTAGCATCAAAAAGTAGATTAGGAAAATTAATCACTATCGCAAGTGCAATACTGGAACCGTCTTGTACGCTTAACGTGTTAGTGCCGCCCCCGCCATCCAATATAACGGCGGTCATTACGAGAGACGTCCAGGTTGATGCTGTGGAAACTGACAAAATATCGTTTGCAGCAGTACCTGAGAATGCAGTAGCATTGGTCGCCAGATAATGGGTCTTAGTAGATGATGCGGAAGAAGAGGGCGATCGTGCATCAGATTTTCCATCGCCGTTTACATCACCTATTTTTGTGCCAGCTGCTGCGATGGCGCTAGTAAGCTGTGTTCCTGTCGCGTTGATTACCGTACCTTTGATGTTTCCTTGCGCAGCACCTGATTGCATCGCAATTTCAATGTCTTCGGCAACAATTTGTAATGCCGCTATATTCGATAGCATTTTTAATTTACTGACATTACTTTGGGATATATTAATAATTTTTTGGCTTAAATTCGTAATGGTTTGTGTGGCATCATCTAACAATATGGCAGCTTTGATCAATATGGCATCGTCTGCATCTGATAAGAAAGCGGCGTTTCGAATGACTTGGGCGATGTTATGATTGGACGTTAGAGAAAATTCTTCTGTAGCAGTATTGAGTATTGCAGCCAATGCGTCATATGCCCAATCAATTGCGATTGCCTCATCGGGTGAAATGCCGCTACCGCTCAATAGTGCGGCGGTTTGACCAATTATTGTTTGGATTTGAGTCGACGCGACATGAATGACAAGTGCAGTATTAGCTGCCGTTTCATCGAGATCCGTACGGACTGTTTCTTTGATAGGATCAAAATGAAGTAAATTGATATCTCCATTTATGCCTAAAGACGAAAGTATCTTGGCATTCGCAATCTCGACAGAAAGATTATCAGCTTGTACTAACTTGCTAACCAGCGTAGTGAATGGATTGATGAGGGTTGCGCCGGCTGGTGCAGTCATGCCCCCCTCAAAAGGCCTGCCTGTGGCAATATCGATTCCCCCGGTTACGATTAGCTCACCAAAACCATCAATCCCGGGCATGGAAAAATTGCCCAGTGCATCGGTTATTGCGTTTTTTTCTCCGGAATCATGCAACCGATTGCCATCAAGATCTGCAAAAACGAACGCTTCTTTGACATAACCATCAATGACTTTGCCTGTAGCTCCGGCGGCCAACAGTGCTTTAGTTGCGGCCAAGTCGCCGGTAATTTCTTCGATTACCCGCTGTAAAACTGACAAGTTTGTGGCTGGACCACCTTGATCAATCGAGTAGAAAGCGGCGGCCTCGATTTTATGATTAAATCGTTGAGCCGCTGCGCCCCAATGGATGTTGTTGGGATCAACCGAAGCAAGTGCCGTCGCTGCCTGGTGCAGAACATCCCCTCGGCTTGCGCCTGCTTCCAGCATTTTCTCTATTTCTGATGCGGCCCATAGCTTATCCTTATTGTTAACCAATAAGCCAACGGTATTATTTACAAATTGATGCGCAAACTCGGAATGGGATAATGTATCGGAATAGAGTGATTGTTTAAATACATCGGTCTGTGCAAGGATACTGGCCAGTTCTTTTACCGAACTGCCAGTGTTGCCAAGAAACGAAACAAATGCGTTTAAATAGTGTGCACCTGGCGCTGCATTGAACATTGCCACAACTGTTTGCACGATTTCCAGCTGCCTGTCATTCATGGTTTTCCTCAAATTTTTACTGGCAGCGCTCGAGAGCTGCGTATAATAATTTGATTCTACTCAATGAATGGGTAAAGGAATTACTCTAATAAGGTAAAAAAATTATCTTATATTATCAGAATGAGGGAAGTTGCTTTAGAAAGGCAATTTAATGCCAGGAGGTAAACCTAACCCGCTACTCAGTTCCGCCATTTTTTCCTGAGTTGTCGCTTCCACGCGCCGCACGGCATCATTAAAAGCTGCTGCAACGAGATCTTCGAGCATTTCTTTATCGTCACCGACAAGGCTGTCATCAATGATGACTCTTTTGACATCATGACGGCAGGTCATAATGACCTTGACCATGCCCGCTCCGGATTGCCCTTCCACTTCAATAGTGGCGAGTTTTTCCTGCATCTGACGCATGTTTTCCTGCACCATTTGAGCTTGTTTCATCATATTTCCCAGATTACCTCTCATCATTGCTGTCTCCTTTGTTTTGAATGGGTTTAATTGAAGGAATAATTAATTTGGCATCAAATTGTTCGATCAGCTCTTGCACAACGGGATCTTTTTCCATTGCTGTAATGGCTTGTGCCTGTTTTTCTTCTTCTGTGCGCTGTTGTATTGCCGCAGGCGTCAATCCTGTAATACTGCCCACGAAAAAATCAAGTACGATAGGTTTACCAAAAAAAGTATTCAGTGCAAACTGGATTTTATCCTGATATTTCTTTTCCAGCAGGTGCTTATGCGCATCCGGCACGCAGAGCTCTATTTTATCAGCTGAAAGAATTTTGGCTTCACTATGTTGTGCCAGCATTTTAGCCATTCCTGCAAGCTTTAATCGTTGAGTCAGTTGCGGCCAAGTAAGATCGGAATTGTCAGCCGGTACGGGCCGAGCCATATGCTTCGGGATGGGCTGCGATTCCTGTCCGGTTTTTACGGATTGCCCGGCGCTTCTGGAGGGAACTTGCGGCAATTGTTGATGTGTTGCAAGATTCTCCGGCATGAAGGTAAGCATGCGGAGTAATGTCATGGTAAAACCGGCATATTCATCGGGTGCCAGACTTAGATCACCGCGTCCGTGCAGCGTGATTTGATAAAATAACTGAATATCGTCGGGCATCAGCATTTTCGCCAGTGCATTGATGCGAACATAGCCGGGAATATCCTCGCCAATTGCTTGAGGGACGGCTTGCGCCAGCGCGATACGGTGCAGGATAACTGCCAGATCCTGTAATGCGTAATCGAATGAAAGGCACTGCGCTTCCATTTCATCGGCCAATGATAATAATTTCAGGCCATTCTTCTGTACCAAGGCGTCCAGTAAATCAAACAGGTAGCTATGGTCAATGACACCTAGCATATCCCGTACGCTGGCTTCTTCAATTTTACCTGCCCCGAAAGCAATGGCTTGATCCAGTAAGCTTAATGCATCCCGCATGCTGCCTTGTGCCGCGTGAGCGACCAGCTGCAGTGATATGATATCGCACGGGATTTTTTCTTGTGCCAGTATTTTCTTCAAGTGATCGGTAATTTGGGTTTGCGGAATTTGCTTCAGATTAAATTGCAAACAACGCGATAAGACCGTGATGGGAATTTTCTGCTGATCGGTGGTTGCGAGTATGAATTTGACATGCGCCGGCGGCTCTTCCAACGTTTTTAGCATGGCATTGAACGCCGACTTGGAGAGCATGTGTACTTCGTCAATGATATAAATCTTGTAACGACCGCAGGTAGGGGCATATAGCGCATTTTCCAGCAGTTCGCGCATGTTATCGACTTGAGTATTTGAAGCCGCATCCAATTCAATCAGATCAATGAAGCTTCCGGAATCAATTTGCACGCATGTCGCGCAAGTGCCGCATGGTGTTGCGGTTATACCTGTTTCACAGTTGAGGGATTTGGCCAGGATACGGGCGATAGTTGTTTTGCCGACACCACGTGTTCCGGTCAGCAAGTAGGCGTGATGCAGCCTGTTTTGTTCAAGCGCATTAGTCAAGGCTCTGACTACATGTTCCTGTCCAGTCAGTTCTGTGAAATTTCTTGGGCGCCATGTGCGCGCAAGGACCTGTGTTTGAGACACTTGTTAGATTTGAAAAGCGAATGGCATCCGATTAAACCAGCCCGCAATGCACAAAGAAAAATGAAAATTTCAATTTGCATCGGGTGGCGAGCCAGACCCCCGGCACTCGCAATAAATAGCTGTGGCTGCTTCCTTCCGGACCTGACCCGATTCACTACTTTGCAATGCGGGGAGGCCCGCCATAAAACTTATTGAAACAGTGCGGGCAGTATACCAGCAGATGATGGATTACTCCAATTTGATTGCCGAAGTATTCGCCAGTATTACGGAATTTCATCATGAAGCGATGAATGAAAATAGTTATCCAGCTGACAAGATGAATAATATGACTTCTTCTGAAGTCCGTGGTGTCATTGCGGTTGGCGCATCCGGAAAAATATTGCAAGAGCTATGGACTTAGCTCAATGCCCATCGGCTAAGTCCGATAAAATAGGCGGTTTTATTCTGGAGCTTTTGAATAGCGCCATGACTACCAACCAATCTACTCGAATACTAATCAAACCGAGTGATGCCGCCGCATGGATCTCCTGTTCCCGCCGTGTATGGCTGGATAAGCATCAACCTACTGCGTATGAACCCGATGCGTTTAATCAGCTGCTGAGTGATCGTGGTTTGGCGCATGAAGCAGCCATGCTGACCAAACTGAAAAATCAGTTTCCAGTAGCTCAAGCAACATCCATCGAGCATACGCAAGCTTTGATCCAACAGGGTGCTCCAGTTATATATCAAGGACGGCTTGTGGATGAGCATCAAGGATTGGTGGGTTATCCTGATTTTCTGATTCGACAGGAAAGTGGTCAATACCAATCTGCAGATGCGAAGCTTTCACTGAGTGAAAACAAAAAAGCAATTCAGATTCAATTGGGAATCTATCGGCGATTACTGGGAAATGGATTGCCTGCCATGGTTTTTCTTGGAGATGGCCGTACTGCATTGCTGGGTGACGAGGTTGAATTGCTGGTCGACGAATTTATTACCCGCATGAGAGCCTTGCTTGAGCTAAAACAGCAACCATCGGTACGTTATAGTCACAGCAAATGCCGTATTTGTCCTTATGAGGCGCATTGCCGTCCGGAATTTGAGGCGCGTGAAGATATCTCGTTGCTCTATGGCGTTCATGGCAAAGCCGCTGACGCTTTAACGAATGCCGGTATTTCGACCATTTCCCAGCTGGCCGCGAGTACAATCGAAACTGTACCCGATGTACCTTATCTCAAGGGCAGTAAAAGAAAAAACCGCGCTATCCTGCAAGCCCAATCTTTTCTGAGCGGTAAGGTATATCCACTGGATAAAGCAGTTCTGCCGGAGGGAACCTGGATTCATTTTGACATTGAAGATAATCCGCTAACCAGAAATCGCGAGCGTCATGTGTATCTATGGGGTTTTCTGTTACCAGAGTATACCAAGGATAATTTTGATTATGTCTGGACTGACGATGAAACAAGTGATTACGAAGGTTGGTCAGGTTTCCTGCAGAAGGTTGAAGCGTATCGTTCCTTATATCCTTCGATAGTGCTTGCACATTATTCGAATCACGAGAAAGCCACTATCCGGAAGTATGCCGAACGCTACGCTATGGAAAGCCACACCACAGTGACGTGGTTGCTGGGTCAGAATAGTCCTTTGTTTGACATACAGAATCCGGTGCTGAATTGCCTGGTTTTGCCCTTGCAGGGATATGGTCTGAAGGATATTTGCAAACATCCGGACTTGGTTAACTTTCAATGGGAAAATAAAGAATCCGGATCGCAATGGTCAGTGGTGCAATTTAATCGTTTTCTCTTAGAAACCAATTCGCGTGAGAGGCAAAAATTGAAAACTGAAATTCTTGGCTATAATCGTGATGACGTGGTCGCGACGAGAAATCTGGAATTATGGTTGAGAAGCTTGTTTTGTTGATTGAAAGCTGATCGCAACATCAACTATTCCTAAGTTCTATTCTTGTTCTGACGAGATGATTCGACCGTAAGAATCTTCAAATCTTAAGATGTCATCCTCTCCGAGATAGCTGCCGGATTGCACTTCGATCAAATGCAGCGGAATCCTGCCGGGATTTTCCAAGCGATGCATTTTACCCAAGGGGATGTATGTCGATTGATTTTCGGTAAACAAAGTTTCCTTATTTTCCACAATGACTTTAGCGGTGCCACTGACGACAACCCAGTGTTCGGCACGATGGTGATGCATTTGCAGGGATAGTTTTTCACCGGGCTTGACCATGATACGCTTGACTTGAAAACGCTCGCCTTTATCAATTCCTTCATACCAGCCCCACGGGCGATGGATGCGCAAATGTTCGAGATGCTCCTTGCGTTGATTGAATTCAAGATGTTGTATTGCACTCTTCAATTGTTGCGTTTTGCTTTTGTGCATGACCAGCACGGCGTCGGCGGTTTCGATCACAATGATGTCATCCAGTCCGATGACAGTAACCAGGCGGTTTTCCGCGCGGATATAGCTTTTCTGGGTATCCAGTACCAGGGTATCGCCGCTGACAAAATTGCCATCGCTATTCTTGGGTGCGATTTTCCATAAAGAATCCCAGGACCCGACATCGTTCCAGCCGAACTGTGCGGGCACCACAGCGGCACGGCTGGTTACCTGCATGATCGCGTAATCAATCGAATCCGATGGGGAAGCAGTAAACGCATCTTTATCCGGCAAAATAAAGCCAAGATCCGTGGTTCTTTCCAGCCAGGCTTGATGAACGGCAGTGAAAATGTGCGGTTGATGCCGTTGCAGTTCTTGCAAATAATTCTTGGCTGTGAAAACGAACATCCCGCTATTCCACATATAACCTCCTTCCTGTAGATAAGCGGTTGCGGTTTCCAGGTTGGGCTTCTCAAAAAAGGATTGAATGCGGTAAGCGGCGAGCAGGGATGGTGCTTTAAATTCAATCGCATCACCGGTTTTAATATAACCGTAGCCGGTTTCCGGCGAAGAGGGCGCAATGCCGAAAGTTACCAGATATTCTTCCTGAGCGGCGATTTTCGCTGTTTCTACAGCTTGCGCAAACGCATCCTGATCATCGATGACATGATCGGCAGGGAGAATGAGCATCAGGGCATTTTCGTCAATCTGGGTCAGATGAAAAGCCGCAAGCGCAATAGCCGGTGCGGTGTTGCGTCCGATTGATTCGAGATAGATTGCTTCCGGTTTGATATTAATCGCTTCACATTGCTCCTGAATCAGAAATCGATGCTCGGAATTACACACCAATATCGGCGCTTGCACATTCTGCAATCTTGCAGCCCGGCCAAGGGTGACTTGCAACATGGTTTCCTTACCCACGAGCGGGAGCAACTGTTTGGGATAATTGGCCCGGGACAATGGCCACAGCCGGGTGCCGCTACCGCCGGAGAGGATAATGGGGTGAATATTCAGGTTCATTTTTCAAGCATTTTTAGTATTGGAGTTTATGACGCAATACAAACCAGATCCCCAACTTATTAGGGCCAGTGGATCCGGTCTGTCAAGTCTGCCGCAAATAAAAAGCGTAACACGATTACGCGCGGGTATGGTGTTTTTGGCAAGCAATTTTTCGACCTTGACGATGCTCATAGTCATGACATGTTCCAGTAATTCGTGATGGGTTGGCTTGAAAGACTTGTACTTATAAGAGCGCTTAACAAGCGTTATTTGGAGCGAGATGGAATATATTGAGATCTCTCAAATAAAATAATGCATGTTCTGAAGAAATCCTCCGCTTAGGTTAAAATATGCGCTGTTTTCTTGCGTTGCGCTGTTTGTTACAACATGAATTTTTGCTTTTCAATATGATAGGTCACTAAAAAGGATTTTTCTATGAAATACCAGACCGATGATTTGCGCATTATCGGTGTTCACGAGCTTACTCCGCCAGTAGAGCTCCATCGCGAATATCCCATGACGGACATCGCAACTGAAACCGTTTACGCAGCGCGGCAGGCGACTCATCAGATTTTACATGGTGAAGATGATAGATTGCTGGTCGTGGTTGGACCTTGTTCCATTCACGATGTCAATGCAGCGTTGGAGTATGCGGCACGCTTAAAGCATTTGCGCGAAGTGCTGAAGCAACAGTTGCATATCGTGATGCGCGTGTATTTCGAAAAACCGCGCACAACCATCGGCTGGAAAGGGTTAATCAATGATCCTGATTTGGATAACAGCTTCCATATCAATAAGGGACTCAGAATGGCACGTCGTTTGTTGCTGGATTTAAACACGATTGGCATGCCTTCCGCAACCGAGTATCTTGATCTGGTTAGTCCGCAATACTTATCGGATCTGATCAGCTGGGGGGCCATCGGTGCACGCACCACCGAAAGCCAGGGTCATCGCGAATTGGCTTCCGGCGTATCCTGTCCGATAGGCTTTAAGAATGGCACGTATGGCAATTTAAATGTTGCGATTGATGCGATCAGCGCAGCTTCTCGTCCGCATCATTTTCTTTCGGTTACCAAAGAAGGGCACACCGCTATTTTTGCTACCAAAGGGAATGAGGATTGTCACATTATTCTGCGCGGCGGACGTAAACCGAACTATGATGCCGATAGCCTCGCTTCCGCAGTCGAAGCGCTAGAAAAAGCCAAGCTATCACCGCAATTAATGATTGATTTCAGTCATGCCAATAGTCACAAAGATTTCCGTCGTCAGACAGAGGTGGCTTCTAATGTGGCCGGACAGATTGCTAATGGAACCCGTGCCATCTGCGGTGTGATGATCGAAAGTCATTTGGTTGAGGGCTACCAAAAAGCTGACGGAAAGAAACGCGAGGAATTGGTTTATGGGCAAAGTATTACGGATGGTTGTATTGGTTTTGATACGACCGAACAAGTACTGCATCAGCTCGCCGAGGCAGTAGAAAAACGCAGAAAATAATCTTTTGCCATAGCGCATGATTACCTGTGGCCGGCTATTGATATTCCGGGCTGTAAAATAGCATTGTTGCAGAGGCTGCAATCGCACCTTTGAGGTTCTCACTATCTTATCTTCATACTGATCATTCCGGTATTTGAGGAAGAATCACCCCTTTATTCCAAGAATCAAGGCTATCTGCGCGCACCGATAATGCAGAAATTATAACTACTTGATATTAATTGGCACAGAATCTGTGATAGGAGGTGAAAAGTGATACGAATACTGGTAATTACGCTGCTGTTGATCAGTTCGCACGTATCAGCCTTAACGATTGACTGGATACCGCTAGAGACAGCGGAAAAGAGCGGCAATCCATTACATATCAATGGAAATGCAGTTGTTGAATATAAAAATGCCGGATATGGTGGAATTGAATCGAAAACTTCAAGTGATGGTACTGGTAGAGGAGAACTGGGCATTCGCGAAACAAGTCAGGTAACCACAACATTCCCGGTTGCCAGCAATAGAATTGGTTTTGTTATGGCAAGAGATCATAACGATGGTTTTGCAAGGTTTTTCGTCGATGACATTGATACGGGTGCTTACGATAGATATCAAACCGGCAATAGAGTCCTGATGACGGCAGGACCGGATTCTTTGGCGCATTCTTTAAGAGTAGTGCAACTTGGTCCGCACAATCCCAATTCAACCCGGGGCGATTTCGCTATCTTTGGCGGCGTGGCATTCAATACCCTTGCGGCTGCAATTCCGGAACCGGAAACGTATGCGATGCTGCTGGCCGGATTGGGACTGCTTAGCCTGGTGGCATGCCAGAAAAAGCGAAATGTATAACCGGAAAATTTAACTACCATAAAACAGCCTCACCATTTGGCGGGATTATTTTACTTTGGATTGTCTTTTTTCTTTACCTGAAAGCTGATCTTTCTCGAATTGGAGAAGAGGGTATCAAGGATTGCATAAAAATACCTTCAGGCTGCATTCAGAGTCAATTCGAGTTGTGATATGCTTTTAAAAACATACATACTGCGATGACAAACTAGGGGGATTATTCATGAAACAATCAATCAAGCAATTTATTCTGTCCACTTGCACGGTTACCTTGATGGGGAGTGCGCATTTTGCGTCGGCCGATATCAATGGCGATACTGAAACACTGCTGAATTGGGCTGAAAATACCTATCGGGATCTTTTTCCAAGCCACCAAGTGACACAAAACATAGATCCATGGATATATCGATTCTATCCGGAGACCGGCATTTATGCGGGAGTGAACAGGGGGGATAATAGTGCTTACGTATTAGGCGGGCCTTATGGATCCACTCCTACCCGGATCGCGGGGCTGGAGGAATTAATTGCGCAAATCATCAATAGCGGCGGAAACACAAGCATTCCGGGGTGTGATACTTCGGATGCACCTCCCGGAATGACTTATACGCAAAGTGGTAATGTCGTCAACATCAGTACGGGAGGGGCTTGCGTCACATTGCCCAACAGTAACAATTTTTGCTCAACACCGCAACAGCCAACCGCAACAGGAATTTCCGCGCTGACGACTTCGACGACTAACTCATCGTCAATTAACGGAATTTCGATGCCAGACACTCCCGGTATTCCCAATCCATTTCAATCTTTTGCGAATGGGTTTTCCACCAGCAAGCATTGCACTGTGCATATTCCAGCCGATACAGCCAATTTGATCATTAATTCCAATGTGTGTTTTGATATCACTGCGCAGAGCAGCGGATTCGAAGGCATACCAGGAATCATTGTTACCCCCCCGGTTACGATGAGCCTGAATACTACATCCACTAATGTGGTTGTGCCTGATTGCTTCGCCACCGATGCGGCTTCGATCTACAATGCGGTGACTGGTGAATTCTGGATCAACAATGATGGCATTTTTGAACCTCAGGGTTCAAATCAGTAGAGGATTGAAGGTCAGCAGTTATTGTTACGATCCTGTGTGACAGCAATTCAGCAATCAAAGTGCGCCGCATCCTGGCGCACTTTCTTTAAATAACACTATTGCCGGTGTCTTCGCGCGACGGCAACACATCTTCGCCGATCGTCATGGCTTCCCGCTCGGTCTGACTGTAATGCACTAACCCGCCTATTGGAATATTAATCCAGGCCGACAGGGTCAATCCAGCCGGAATATCTCACTCGCACATTTTGTGTGATAATCAATTCACCATTCCGGAAGGGACAGAAAGTTTTTATGAAGAAAAATCCACCTATTAATCTTTTTCCTTTCCGCGAAGGTTCTCCGAAGTTCAACTCAATAGTGAGGTGATAACAATGACTCCTTTTCTTGGCGAATTAATTGGTACTTTCATTTTAGTGTTGTTGGGTAACGGCGTAGTTGCTAACGTCGTGCTGAATAAATCCAAGGGCAATAATGCCGGATGGCTAACTATTGCAGCCGGTTGGGGAATTGCGCTTTTCGTGGCGGTCTATGCGGTAGCTGCTTCCAGTGGAGCGCATTTAAACCCTGCGGTCAGTATCGGTCTCGCTGCGGCAGGCAAATTCGCATGGAACGACATACCCATTTATGCAGCAGGGCAAATGCTGGGCGCCATGCTGGGTGCTTTGATAGTATGGATTACCTATCGTCAGCATTTTGACGCAACCACCGACCCCGATATGCAGTTGGCGGCATTTTGCACCGGGCCGGCGATCAGAAGCCCACTCAATAATATCATCACTGAAGCGGTCGGTACCTTCATGCTAGTGTTTGGCATCATGATGATTGTCTCACCGCATGCAAGCCTGGGTGCGTTGGATGCATTGCCGGTTGCTCTGCTGCTGTTTGGTATCGGCCTATCACTGGGCGGACCTACCGGTTTTGCAGTCAATCCGGCACGTGATCTGGGTCCGCGCATCATGCACGCGATCCTCCCGATGACCAACAAACGCGATAGTGATTGGGGTTATGCTTATGTGCCGGTAGTGGGTGGTATTATCGGTGGATTGCTTGCCGCTGTAGTGTATTCGTTGCTGTGAAGTTTTGTTGAAGTGTAATTCTGGGCTGGGCTGGGCTGGGCTGCGCTTAGCCCAGTCCATGCATTGTTATGCCGGTTTTTTCGATGATTCCGGCGCATCCTGCGCCGACCATTGCCGGCTTGCCATGCTGCTGAATCGCCGGATTCATTCTCAAGTTGAATCGGAGATTCCGTTTCTTCATGCAGTTCATTCCTTTCCTTAGCCAGGCTTTGCAAACACGCTTGTTGATTTGATACTTTCGGCTGCCGGGATCCTATTGGGAATAGGACGTTCAGTAGCATTGTATATTTCGATTTTGTCCATGAATATGCCCGGCGGTGACATGTCGGCTTATGCTTCAGCGCCAGTGTTGGTCAGTTTGTTATTATGCATTAATATTCTGGCCATGAGATTTTCCCATAGTCTGCATCGCAGGAAGATCATGATATGAATTGCAACCAATGGATTAATAATTGTGATCCGCAGCCGGCATATCTTCGAATCGCCCAGCCATGAGCTGACACTTGCGTATATAAATGGTGTAAGAGGATAACTTCATAAGAAATTTGAATAGCACAGTATCAAAAAAGGAAAAATATGAAACACCGCGGGTGGATACTGGTTCTGCTTGGCCTGCTGATGATGTTATTTTTTGGTTTTGACCTGGAGCGTTTTTTTACCCTGGAAATGCTCAAGGGTCAGCATGAAGAATTACAACAGGCCTATCAAACAAAACCGTTTCTGGTGATCAGCATTTTCTCGGCAATCTATATTGTGCTGGCTGCATTATCATTTCCCGGCGCAACAATAATGACATTGGCTGGCGGCGCCGTGTTCGGAATATGGGTCGGGGTGCCGGTGGTATTGGTCTCTGCTGCGATTGGTGCCACATTGGCGTTCTGGATGGCACGTTATGTATTGCGCGATACCGTGCAGCGCCGTTTCGGCGGGCATCTGGAAACAATCAACAGAGGCCTGGAGCGGGATGGCGTATTCTATTTATTTACTTTGCGCTTGGCGCCGATTTTTCCATTTTTTTTAATCAATTTATTGATGGGATTGACCACGCTGCCCAGCATCACTTATTTCTGGGTCAGCCTGGTGGGGATGTTTGCTGGAACAGTCGTGTATATCAACGCGGGTACTCAGCTGGCGGCAATCACGCAGATGTCGGATGTAATGTCGCCAGCACTGATTATTTCATTTACTGTGCTGGCGCTGTTCCCCTGGCTGACTCGTTGGGCCATCGAGCAGGTTAAAACCCGGCGGCTGTATGCGCGCTGGCCCAAGCCCGCACATTTTGACAGAAATTTAATTGTGATCGGCGCTGGTGCCGCCGGATTGATGAGCGCATATATGGCCGCCGCTACGCGCGCCAAAGTAACGTTGATCGAAAGCCACAAGATGGGGGGCGATTGCTTGAATTATGGCTGCGTTCCATCGAAGGCTTTGATTCGTACCGCGACTTTTTTGCAGCAAACGAAGAATGCCAGGTCATTGGGAATTCACCAGGTCGATGTGGATTATGATTTTGCCGATGTGATGGCGCGTATTCAGCGTGTGGTCAGGACCGTTGAACCGCATGATTCAATTGAACGCTACACGCGCCTCGGCGTGGAGGTATTGCAAGGCAAAGCAACCATCGTTTCACCGTGGTCGGTGGAGGTCAATGGGAAAACACTGACCACGCGTGCCATCGTCATTGCGACCGGTGCACGCCCGATTGTGCCGCAAATTCCCGGATTGGAAGCGGTACGCTATTACACTTCCGACACTATCTGGTCACTGACGCAGCGGCCGCAACGTTTGATCGTATTGGGTGGCGGGCCGATTGGCTGCGAACTGGCGCAAGCCTTTGCGCGTTTGGATTGCCGTGTGACGCAGATTGTCCGCAGCGATTTGTTGCCACGTGAAGATACCGATGCGGTAGCGTTGATAAAAACTGCATTGCAAGCCGATGGCGTGAAGATACTGACGCACGCTGAAACACTAAGTTGCGAAAAAGAGGGTGATGCCCAGTATTTAGTGGTGCGTAGTTCAGATGGCGAGGAAAGGGAATTGCCGTTTGATGCGCTGCTCTGTGCCGTCGGGCGAACAGCACGCACCGAAGGCTTCGGACTGGAAGAGCTTGGTGTTCCGGTATCGCCTCAGCACATCATTGAAACCAATGCCTGGTTGCAGACCATTTATCCGAATATTTATGCTTGCGGTGATGTTGCCGGGCCGTATCAATTCACCCACACGGCTGCCCATCAAGCATGGTATGCGTCGGTCAATGCATTGTTTGGCGCTATCAAGCGGTTCAAGGCCGATTATTCGGTGATTCCATGGACAACTTTTACCGATCCTGAAGTCGCGCGTGTCGGATTATCGGAGAATGAAGCGAAACAGCGCGGTATCGCTTACGAAGTGACGCGTTTTAATCTGCAGGATCTGGATCGCGCAATCGCCGATGAAGCCGCGCATGGCTTTGTCAAAGTGCTGACCGTACCGGACAGGGATCGCATTCTCGGCGTCTGTATCGTTGGCGCTCACGCCAGCGATTTACTGGCGGAATTTGTCTTGGCGATGAAGCACGGCTTGGGCTTAAACAAAATTCTAGGCACCATCCACACCTATCCTACTTGGTCGGAAGCCAATAAATATGCGGCGGGGGAATGGAAGCGCGCGCATGTGCCGCGATGGCTGATGAAATGGGTGGAGAAGTATCATGCGAAGAGAAGAGGGAAAGTCACCTAACAGGATGATAAAAGGAGAAATTATTTTTGTATAAGTTAGATTCGGTTGATTGTTCTGGTTAATTTTTAGATTTAAAGTGTAACTTCAGACAAATACTCCGGGATGCTGGCCGTCCAATTAAGTTTTTGTTGAATCGCATCGACCAGGGCAGCGGAATTGCTGAGTTCTCCATGCACAACGTAAATCTTTTCGGGCATTTTCTGGAAGTGTCCAAGCCAATTGAGTAAATCAGCCTGATCGGCATGCGCGGAGAGGCCGCCGATGGTATAAATGGTTGCCCTGACACGAACTTCCTGACCAAAAATATTAACTTGCCTGGCGCCATCCACGAGTCGCCTGCCCAAGGTTCGCGCGGCTTGAAAGCCGGTAATCAGAATGCTGCATTCAGGTCGGCCCAGATTGTATTTGAGGTGGTGTTTGATACGTCCGGCGTCGCACATGCCGCTGGCTGAAATGATGATGATGCCGCGTTTTATGTGATTGAGCTGCATCGATTCCTCAATGTCCTGCACAAAATGTATCCGGGGTTTTTGGGCGCTATCGCTTATCCATTGCAATGCATTGGCGGATTCCTGATCAAGCACGGCAAGATGCTGCAGCGTGATTTCAGTGGCTGCCCGCGCCATTGGTGAATCCACATAAATTTCCATGTCCTCAAGCCTGCCTTGCCGATAGAGATCAACCAGCAGAAACAGAATGTCCTGAGTGCGTCCCACTGTAAATGCCGGAATGATGACGTTGCCGCCTTTTTGAATCAGGGTATCGTTAACTGCATGCACCAACTCATCCAGTGTATCGGTCATGGTGCGATGCAGCCGGTTGCCGTAGGTGGATTCAATTAACAGAACATCGGCTTGGCGGATAATCGCAGGGTCCCGTACAACCGGATGTCCGGGTTGTCCGAGATCGCCGGAAAATACAATTTTCTTATATCCGGCAGGTTGTTTTATCCAAACCTCGATGATGGAAGAGCCAAGAATATGTCCGGCATCGCGAAAGCAACACCGTATTGCGGGATGAGGGCTAATTTCGATATTGTAATCGATACGATGCAATTGCTTCAGCAGAGCTTCTGCTTGCGTCACTGTATAAAGCGGGGCGAGATCTTGGGGAAATCGACTGCGGCGGCGTGATTTATTGCGCCATTCGATTTCTTTCTCCTGAATATAGGCGCTATCCTTGAGCATGACGTGGAGTAAATCGGCGGTCGCCACGGTGCAGTATACCGGCCCCCGGAAGCCCCACGCGCTCAACCGCGGCAATAATCCGGAATGATCGATATGGGCGTGAGTCAATAATACGAAGTCAATTGTTTCAGGGTCAAATTTAAAAGCGGTGCGGTTTTTTTTGTCCGCTTCCCGTCCGCCCTGAAACATACCGCAATCGACCAGAAATTTTACGGCTCCAGTCTCAACGAGATAACTGGAGCCAGTGACTTCTCCAGCCGCACCTAAGAAAGTCAGTTGCATGATATATATTTTTTATCGGTGGGTTAGAGTGTATCCAATATTTGCAGCGTACCATTAATCAGCAAGTCCATTTCCTGTTCATTAATGATGTAGGGCGGCATGAAATAAATGGTTTTTCCCAAGGGACGCAACAATAATTTTTGTTTCAACCCGGCTTGGAAACACGTTGCAGCAAAATCCGCATCCTCCGTTTCAACTTCAAAAGCCCAAATCATGCCGCAGTTGCGGAAGTCGATGACTTTGGGATGAGCTGCGAGCGGGGCTGCAATTTTATTCAGATACGCTGCTTTGATTTTGTTGGCATCAATGATTTGATTCTGTTCAAAAATATCCAACGTGGCTAAAGCTGCGCGGCAGGCCAAAGCATTGCCGCTATGCGAGTGCGAATGCAGAAATGAATGGGCTATTTTGTCATCGTAGAAAGCCTGATAAACCGTATCGGTGGTCATGACGACCGACAGCGGCAGATAACCGCCGCTCAGGCCCTTCGACAAGCATAGGAAATCCGGGGCGATGTCAGCCTGATTGCAAGCAAACAGGGTGCCCGTTCGACCAAAACCGACCGCAATTTCGTCAGCAATCATATGTATTTGGTATTGATGGCATATTTCCCGCGCGCGCTGCAAATAAACCGGATGATACATGCCCATACCGGTCGCGCCTTGAACCAGCGGCTCAAGAATGAGTGCGGCGATTTGCGCGTGGTTTTCCGCGACATGCCGCTCCAGAGCGGCGGCAGCGCGAATGGCGTAATCCTGCGCTGATTCGCCGGGCTCGGCATAGCGCCAATCGGGAGTGGGAACATGTACGCATGGATTTAATAATGGCGCGTAGGTTTGCTTGAAAATGGCTACGTCGGTAACTGATAATGCGCCCAAGGTTTCACCGTGATAATCGTTTTGCAAACTGATAAAACGATTTTTCTGCGGCTGTCCGCGCAAAAGCCAGTAGTGAAAGCTCATTTTCAATGCGATTTCAATTGCTGAAGCGCCATCGCTGGCGTAGAAACAATGCCCGAGTGTTCCCGGAGCCATGTTTTTCAACCGTTCCGATAGCGCCACAACCGGCTCATGGGTAAAGCCTGCCAGCATGACATGTTCTATTTTCTCGAGCTGATCACGAATCGCGGCATTGATATAAGCATTGCTGTGACCAAAGAGATTGACCCACCAGGAACTGATTGCATCCAGATAGCAATTGCCATCCGCGGCATGGAGCCATACGCCTTTTCCGCTGATCACTGGAATAAGCGGATAGGTTTCGAGTTGTTTCATCTGCGTGCATGGATGCCATACAGTTTCAAGACTTCGTTGTTGCAGATGCGATGGAGCTATAGGCGTATCGGGATTAGTTTTCGTCATATCAATGTGTTAACCGGAGTGCGAGAATTCCTGGAGATTGTTGCTAATATTTTCGATGATCGTCAATGACCATTGTAGACTATGAGGCGCCATTTCTGGGCATTTTTGACCTGATGCCGGATCCTTGGTACATTCGGCCTTTCCAATAAAATTCCTTGTGTTGGCAGGTATGGACCCAGAAATTAATATCCCCTCATCCAATTTACTGCCTGGTAACGATGCGCAACGCATACTGTTGCATAATGAAGTGCATGCCCGTCCCAGTCAGCGCATCCAGTTACCCGCATTGGTGATCTATGTGGTTGTAATCAATGCGGGTATTACACGCGAACAGGAATGTGAGCATTTGCGCCGCCTCCCCGGGCAACAGGCTCTAATGCCGGAGCAATTGCAGAATAATTTTTTACAATTGTACCTGCAGGATTATGTTTTGAGGTGGGAGCGTCATACGGAGTTTACACGCTATGCGTTATTACAGCATTTGCCTGAAACTGTCCAACTGGGCGCGATAGATCCTGAACTACTGGCTTATATTGCGTTACCGCAAGGATGGCTGGCTGGAATTCCTGGAAGAACCTTTGCGGCTATCAAATTGGCGATGATGGAAGGTGAGCTGAGTCAAGCGGGCAAAACGCTTGAGCAAGCGCGCAACTGGTTTTGCGGTAATCGCGTGGTGGCGTCGCTGATGGGCAGGGATGGATATTCGCTTGCAGTGACGGATTTTAGGCTGCGTCCAAGTGGTTTTGAGCGCATGCTGGTGATTATGTCGGCTGATGCATCCGAGACACGCGCTGGGCGTGTTGCGCAGCGCCTGCTTGAAATTGAAACTTACCGGTTAATGGCGCTAAAAGGATTACCGTTCGCTAAGCGGCTCATTCCCGAGTTAACCAGTGCAGAACAGCAATTATCGGACATTACCGCGCAGCTCGAGAATAAAGCCAGCTCTGATCAGGAGCTTCTCGATACGCTGATCTTTCTGGCGGCACGCATTGAGCGCGCCACGGTTGAACATGGCTATCGTTTCGCAGCGACACAAGCGTATAACAAGCTGGTGATACAACGTATTAGCGAACTTAGGGAAAAAGCCATACCAGGTACTCCAACCATCGGAGAATTCATGCAACGGCGGCTTTCTCCGGCGATAGCGACAGTGGATGCGACGGCACAGCGCATGAGCTATCTTTCCGCGCGCGTATCACGAACCAGCGCCTTGCTGCGCACGCGCGTTGATATCCAGGCGGAAACCCAGAATCAGCAGTTATTGGAAAAGCTTACCCGTGGCCAGGAACTGCAATTGCGCTTACAAAGCACAGTGGAAGGCTTATCGATTGCAGCGATCTCGTATTACGTCATCAGTCTGTTGCTGTATCTGGCGAAGGCAGGCAAAGCGGCCGGCTTACCGATACAACCTGAGCTGCTGACCGGATTGATGATTCCTGTTGTCGTGTGGTTGGTCTGGCGTGCCACACGCCGCATTCACGACAAATTTTTTAAGCTGCCTTAGCTAAGCCCTGACCTGATCCCTGGAATTCTAACGGGGTTTAAATTACCCGCGCATTAAATATTTGCTCCCAGTACCTTTTGTCCATGTCCAATGCCTGATACAAACTATAATATTTCTTCAATTGCCAGTTTTCATAAATCTACCAAAACCCATTAAGTCGATCCAACCGGCAGAAAGTAAATAGATCACGCCCTCAAACACTGCCGCCCATTCCCTCAACAAACGTATCAATAAATACCTTAATCTTATCAGCCACCCGCTCGATGATTGGCTTGCGTTCCAATATCCTGGGTTTAAAGGTGAGGGAGTCGACGATTTCCTGATCGCGCGGCAATCGATTGGCGAAAGTGTAGTGGTTCAGTATCTTTTCCAGTTCTTGTGGTGACAGGTTTTCGTCTGTGCATAACCGGCTGAATGCTTCTTTCTTGTTGGCTGTCCAATAATTCTCGAATGCCTGAATGACGTTTTCATCCGGTTTGAGTTTGGGGAGATTTTCTTCAATGAAGGCTTCAATCAATGCGCGTTTGCTGCGCAATTGAATTTCACCGGCTACCAGATCAATGATTTCTTTTTGCCGCTTTTTGGCATCAATGGGGTTTAGCTTGTTCAAACTCACCAGCAGATTGAGGATATAAGCCACATTGATCTCATCGCGGTGGATCAGGCTCAACTCAAAGTCGACATCTTCCAGAATGGAAACTTTATCGGGATCAGCGTGTTTTTTTACCTTATCGTGAATATCCAGGTATTTGCTTTTGTAGTCTTCAAACTGCTGCGGTTCCAGATTCAGGTTCGCAGGGTCAAAGTCGGCAAAGGTGGTGAGGATGTTCTTAATACGCAGCAATTCCCTGAATTTGGTGACAAATGCCAGCTCCGCTTTCTCATCGGGCAAGACATCCACGCTGGCAACCGTAGGCGCAATGGCCAATAATTCTTCGGTGGCTTTGTTGAATTTCTCCACATAATTGTTATACGGTTCCAGCAATACCGTTTCTTTTGCGTCCTTGTTCGAGAACAGCGCAATGGCTTCATCGGTAGCGGCTTTCAGGTTCCTGAAACAAACGATATTACCCTGTGATTTCTTCTCATTCAAAATGCGGTTAGTGCGTGAGAATGTCTGCACCAATCCGTGAAATCTGAGATTCTTATCGACATACAGCGTATTTAAGCGCGGACTGTCAAATCCGGTCAGAAACATATTCACCACCAGCAGGATATCAATCTCACCACTGCGCACCCGTTTGGCAATGTCCTGGTAATAGTTATAGAACGATTGATTGTCGTTAGTGCTGTATTTGGTGCCAAACAGGGCATTGTAATCATCAATGAATTCATCCAGCTTATCCCGGCTGCTTTGGTTGATGCGTGCATTACCGGGCACATCGGGCGATTCTTCCGGGATCATGCCATTGGCCAAGGGGCTGGCTTCATTGGCGGTATAGCTGAAGATGGTGGCGATTTTAAGCGGGCGTGCCATTCCTGCCTGTTTTTGTTTGAACAATGTGTAATACTGAATCAGGTTGTCGATGCTGCTGACGCAAAACATGGCGGTAAAGCTGGGTGTTTTGGTTTTCTGCGCGTGATAAGCCAGAATATAATCGGTGATCTTCTCCAGTCTATAGGGGCTATCGAGTAATTCCTGTTTATTGATCGCCTCGACTTCAATATCCAGTTGATTGGCGCTGTCCTTGTATTGATATTTGCTGACATATTCCACCGCAAAGCGCAGCACGTTTTCATCCTTGATGGCATCGACGATCACATATTTATGCAAACACTCACCAAATAAATCCCTGGTGGTTCTGATCTGACCAATCCCATTGCTGGCGTTATCGGCAAAGATCGGCGTACCGGTAAAACCGAACATCTGCGCATTACTGAAGAATCGTTTGATGTTCTGGTGCGTTTCGCCAAACTGGCTGCGGTGGCATTCATCAAAAATAAACACGAACTTTTTATCTTGCAAGTGCGAAATTCTTTCCAGGTATTGGGATTTGATCAGTGCATTATTGAGTTTCTGCAACGTGGTGACAATCAGCCTGGTGGTGTCGTCGTTAAGTTGTTTCACCAGGTTGTGCGTATCGGTGGTGGCATCCACGCTGCCTTTGGCAAACGCATTGAATTCCCGCGTGGTTTGGTAATCCAGATCTTTGCGGTCGACCACAAACAGCACTTTATGCACCTTGGGCAGGCGCATGATGATCTGGCTGGCTTTGAACGAAGTCAGCGTCTTGCCCGATCCGGTGGTGTGCCAGATATACGCATTGTCGTTGCTGTTCTTGACGCGATCCACCAGCGCTTCCGTGGCGTAAAACTGATACGGGCGTAATATCTTCAATATGCCTTCCTCGGTAATCACGGTGTAATGCGTGATCATCTTGGCCACATGGCAAGGCTTCAGGAACGTAGCGGCAAACTCACACAAATCGGATAAGCGGTTGTTCTCTTTATCCGTCCAGAAAAAGGTCTGTTCAAACGATTGATATTTGTTGTTGGCGAAATACTTGGTGTTTACACCATTGCTGATGATGAAGAGCTGCACATACTGAAATAATCCGGCCCCGGCATCATACGATTCGTGCTGATAGCGGTTAACCTGATTAAACGCCACTTTCAGCTCAGCACCCCGTCGTTTGAGTTCGATCTGCACCAACGGCAAGCCATTGATCAGGATGGTCACGTCATAGCGGTTGTTACGCTTGGCTGACATGTTGATTTGATTGGTTACTTGAAATTCATTCATGCACCAGTCATCGCAATTCAAGAAACTGATATAAATCGTTTCAGCAGGTTTTCCATTGTCAGATTCACGTTTAAGCGCAAACTTATCACGCAATATGCGAGCGCGTTCCACCACGGTGCCGGTGTTCAGGTGATTTAGTATTCGATCAAATTCAGGCTGGGTAAGCTGGATATTGTCGTTATGGATTTCGAGCTGGCGCTTCAGATTGGCGAGCATCGCGCCTTCATGATCAATGCGCACACGCGCATATTCCATGCGTTGAAGCTGTTCAATCAGGCTTTGTTCAAGGGCAAACTCGGATTGGGTGGTCATGTTGTCTTTCTTGATTTAACACTTTCTTCTAATTGCTCAAGCTCATTCAGATCCTGTTCATCGGCTTCTATGGCTTCCAATGTTTTGCGCTTGCCATCAAAGGCTTCATACATCGCTTCAACCATTTTTTTCATTTGCGCATTACTGACAGTGCCTTTATGGCTCAACAGTTTTTTATCGTTAAACTCAATAATACGGTCGATATTTTCACGCCAAAAATCCATAGTAATATCCTGGCGGTTTTTGGCGCGCAATTCTGCCGTTTCTAGAAATACCGTGACAAAACGATTCAGGCTATCAAGTTCATCTTCGGTAAGGTAATTTTTGGCGATGTAAATATCCTGCTTCCTAACAACAGAACCTTTCCAGCTCTTGAGTGCCATATTGGGCTGGTTTTCATTGGCACGGCTTACAATCAGTTCCGCAGCGGTTTTTTGGGTAATTGCAAACAGTAATTTATTTTGAGTATCGGCAAAAAACATTTGTGTGGCTTTGTCAGTCGCATCGTAATCGCTGCTGAGCGCAAACAAATCTCTCACCTTTTGGTAAAACCGCTTCTCAGAAGCGCGTATATCCCGAATTCTGGCTAACAGCTCATCAAAATAATCGGGTCTGCCATCCGGGTTTTTCAGGCGTTCGTCATCCATCACAAAGCCTTTAACCATGTACTCTTTTAGGTTGCGATTCGCCCACTGTCTAAACTGAGTGCCGCGTTTGCTACGCACCCGGAAGCCAATCGCCAAAATCATTTCAAGCGCATAATACGTAACCGAATACTTTTTGCCATCGGCGGCAGTTGTTAAATAATCCTTAACAACTGAATCTTCAATTAATTCTTTATCTTCCAGTATGTTAGATACATGAGTGCTAATGTTTGGCACTGAGGTGGCAAAAAGTTCAGCAAGCTGGCTTTGGTTCATCCATACCGTGCCATCTTTGGTTAAAAGCGACACCGATGTTTTGCCATCCTGGGTGTTATAAATGATGATGTTTTTTTCTTCCATTCTTCAATCCTTTACACAAACATCTGCTGTAGCAAACCTTTCTTGTAAAGCTTCACGGCATCAAGCTGGGTTTGGGTGTGGGTGATCTTGTCGTCGATGGCGGTGAGGAAATTGGCGATTTTGGTTTGTTCTTCTCTAGAAGGTACTTGCACTGTAATTGACGCCAGATCGCTCGAATTAATAGCTGGGTAACTTGTACCTGTACAGCGATTCATTACTTCAGCAATAAAATCATCTAAATGAAGACAATGATATAAAAAACGTGAATCTTCATATGCTTGAATCTGTGCATAACCTGTTGATGCAACATAGTTACCTGTTTTATCGAAGAATAAATTATTTTTTTGGTATGGTCGCACCATTTGAAATAAGACATCTTCTCTTCTAAGTAAACGTTGCGCTCTACTTGGGGCTATATCTTTAGAAATTGTAGTTTCTTTTAAAAGCATGCCTTTTTCTACACTTTCTAAATCTATATAAACAAACTCGTCAGGGAGCGAATCTGTTTTAGGATTAATGTGTGCAATATCTTTTAATTCTCTTTCCTCCCACTCCGGAAACTCCCGCCCATCCTCATCCTTAAACCGCAGCTTCTGGCTGAAAATCTGCTGCATGACACCTTTTTTATATTGCTTTAATAAGTCATATTTTTGCGTGAGCTGGGTGATTTTTTCATCAATCGCTGTGAGGAAGTTGGCAATTTTGGTTTGCTCGAAAGAAGTAGGAAAAGAATAACTAAAATTATTGAGTTTTGTTAGTGTTATCCGCTGCAATGCTTGCCCGGCTATTGATTTGATAATTTCTTTTTGCCCATTTGGTGACAGTAATAAATGGTAAAGAAAATGATTATTGAATTTTTCTTTTGTTCTTATGAAAGCTACGCTGGAAAGCATGCTAAACGGTTCGCTCAATGAATTTACACAAACTTGTCCAATTGTTCCATCTTTAGTTATTAAAACGTCTCCTTGTTTAACGTCGCACCTTTTATAAATTTCATTATGTGATTTCTCAGACACATACAAGGCAGTGGATAAATCTAAGTATCCATTCTTCACATTTTTTGATGTGATATAAAGAAACTGACCTGATGCACAAACTTCGGGTGAAAAATGTGTCCCATCTTGAATTTTTTCAGCAATAGAGCTTAGTAAGAATTTATTCCATTCATCATCAAACTCTTTAAACCGCAGCTTTGGCACATTCATGCTCATTTCCCACTTAGCGCAAACGGAACTGCAATCCCCAATTCCTGACAAAATGCCGCAATGGTCGCATCCGTCTGTTGGCTTTGTTGATCCAATGCCTTGAGTTGTTCGGCAATGGCGTTAAGATGAACCGCCCCGATTTTTCCGGAGACTCGTTAGTTTGAGTCAAGCTGTGATGCCTGACACTTTCAGTTGCGAATAATACGCTCTTTCCAACTCTG
>NZ_FNUX01000029.1 GCF_900108305.1 Nitrosomonas ureae | reverse complement strand
TTAATGCACCAGTACCATCAGGGTGCACTTTGATGCTGGTGCTATCCATCGAAACGGCTTCAATTTTGATGCGAATGATTTGTTGTTGCTGCAACTGCTCAAAAACTTTTTGAAGCACGCCACTTTTTGCCCATCGATTCATTCGAGTGTAGATGGTGCGCCAATTGCCGAAGCGCTTGGGTAGTCCACTCCACTTGCAACCATGCTCGGTAACATACAGAATAGCATTGAGAATTTGTAGATTGGAATGACTGACATTGCCACGTTGGCGCGGCATACAGTGTTCGATCTGTTGATATTGGCTTTCGGTGATTTACATCACCGCATTATATCAAATAGTGTTAACAGGCCCTAAATCAATGTATTCATATCATGGATACTATCAATATTTTGCTTATGGCCAGCAACACGTGAATTGTAGATTCTTCTTTTGCAACAAACTTCTTAGTGTTATAATCAAAGGCTTTTGTTATGCCCATACTCGTTAATGGGTGAAGAATAATTTTTTTGCTATCACTAACTACTAACCAAGAGATCACGCCTATATGACGACTATTAAAGTTAAGGAAAATGAGCCATTTGAAGTTGCAATGCGACGCTTTAAACGTTCTATCGAGAAAACGGGAATACTAACAGAACTACGTGCTCGTGAGTTTTATGAAAAACCAACAGCAGAGCGAAAACGCAAACTTGCGGCGGCCGTAAAGCGTAACTACAAGCGTTTGCGCAGTCAATTGCTACCACCAAAACTTTATTAAGTGATCATAGTCCGATTGTCAGAATAATAGATCTGAAAGTAGTTGAAAGCTATTTTCAGCTATCTTTGAATTGACTATTGGAGTCGAAGAATAATATCAGGCTCGCTCATTATGGCTATCGATTTAAAGCAGAAAATTACCGAAGATATGAAAATTGCGATGCGTACGGGCAATACTAAGCAACGTGACGCTATTCGTTTATTGCAAGCCGCTATCAAACAGAAAGAAGTTGATGAGCGCATAATACTTGACGATTCGGGAGTCTTAGCTATTATCGAGAAAATGCTCAAGCAACGTAAGGATTCAATTACTCAGTACGAAGCAGCGCAGAGATTTGATCTTGCCAATAATGAAAAGGATGAGGTTTTGGTTCTTAGTGCATATATGCCCAAACCCTTTAATGAGTCTGAAATAAATGCTCTAATTTCTGAAGCAATAGTAGAAGCTGGCGCAGTAAGTATGCAGGATATGGGAAAAGTAATCGCGATACTAAAACCAAAGCTTACCGGACGTGCTGATATGGGCAAAGTATCTATATTGATCAAAGAAAAAATGTCGATCTGATGTTATCCACCTAAGGATTCTGCTTGTTGTAATTTTAGTTGGGATAATTTCTTTTAGTTGCTTGCGGGATGTATTATTTCTTGATAAATGATTCCACAAACTTTCATTCATGACCTGCTTAATCGTGCGGATATTGTCGATACGATTGACCGCCATGTGCCACTTAAGAAAGCAGGCGCTAATTATGTTGCGTGCTGCCCGTTTCATAATGAGAAAACCCCTTCATTCACAGTCAGTCAATCTAAACAGTTCTACCATTGCTTTGGTTGCGGCGCACATGGCAGTGCCATCCACTTTCTAATGGAATATGGTGGATTGAGCTTTGTTGAAGCAGTACACGATTTAGCAGCTCATGTTGGAATGCAAGTACCAATTCAGCAAGAAAATATCCCCTCTAATTCAGCTGTCCGTAATGATTTAGAGTATTTCGCAAATGACCATTACATTAACAATTCAGCGATATCTTCTCAAGAACTTTTAAATTTAATGCAAGTCGCCACGCGTTTTTATCGAGAGCAATTAAAAAATTCCGAAAAAGCTATTGCCTATCTTAAAAAACGTGGCTTGTCGGGTGAATCAGCTGCGCGATTTGCTATTGGTTATGCACCAACCGGCTGGCAAAATCTGGAAACCGTTTTTTCTGATTATAAATCAGAAAAAACCCGTAATTTATTAGTTCAAGCCGGATTAGTCATTGTTGGAAATGAAGATAAACAATACGACAGATTCAGAAATCGCATTATGTTTCCAATTCTTAATCAGAAAGGCCAGATCATTGGTTTTGGCGGACGGGCATTAGACGATGAAGAGCCCAAATATCTGAATTCTCCAGAGACGACTCTATTTGAGAAGGGGCGCGAATTATACAATCTTTTTTCTGCACGTCGCGCTATTCGTGAGGTAAATTGTGCACTCGTTGTAGAAGGATACATGGATGTCATATCGCTTGCGCAACATGGAATTGATCATGCAGTAGCTTCCTTGGGCACATCCACAACCAGTTTTCATTTACAAAAGCTATTGCGTCAGACTGATCAAATCATTTTTTGTTTTGATGGAGATAAAGCCGGTAGAAAAGCTGCTTGGCGGGCTCTTGAAAATAGTCTTGCGCTACTTTCGGATGGTAAGTTTCTGAGCTTTCTTTTTTTACCTGAGGGCACAGATCCCGACAGTTATGTAAAACAAAACGGAAGAGAATCTTTTGAACAGTTGCTAAAACAGTCAATACCCTTATCAGAATTTCTATTTAAGGAATTATGTTCAAGAATTAACATCCAAACTAGCGAGGGTCGCGCCAAACTGATAAATGATGCCAAGCCACTATTGCAGCAAATAACTGCAACAGCACTTTCATTGATATTATTAAGACGCTTGGCAGAGCTCAGCAACATTGATCAGCCTGAACTAGAAGAAATATTACAAACAAGGCCATCTTCCAAGAGGCATGTGACAAGGAAGGCATCACCAAAACAACTGGCTACACCTCATCGTCGGTTAATTATGATGCTATTACACAATCCTAATTATATCAATAGGATAAATAGAAAATGGCTTTCAGAGGAAAAAGAAAACTCAAAAGAAATAGCTGCACTAAAAGTGTTGATTGAACTTTTTGACAAAAATCCTCACTTGATTAATAGTGAATCACCAACTTCAACAATATTCGCTTATTTACAAGACAGTTCACATAGAACATTGTTTGAAAATATCGAAAGTGAAACTTTAAAATGGGACGACACAATTGATTTGGAAGCAGAATTCTCAGGTACATTAGAAAAATTACAACAGACGCAACGCGAGAAACGTATCACAGAATTATATAGCAAGCCTCTGAGCATGCTTACTAATGATGAAAAACGGGAACTACAACAACTAGCAATGCGATGAAGCTGGTTTAAAGTGTCAGCAGCAAGGAATTTTGCTATAATTCGACCTTTTCAGCTATAAATTCATCCATATCATTGGGAATCCAATATGCCAAAAACAAGAGCAACAGGAACATCCAAGTCTGAAGATATCGAAAATGAAGTTATCAACAAACTATCCACAAAAAAAACAAAGAACGTCGATAAAGAAATGGCAGAAAAGAAAGTAAAAATGACCGTAAAAAAAGCAACAGATAAAACGATTCCAGCAGGAGTATCTGCTAAAGCCACCCTGGGTGCAGTTGAAACTTTTCAAGAGGCAATGGATGAAAATGCTGGCGGCCTGAGCGAGATCAAGAAAACCAGAGGCAGAATTCCCAAAAGGAACAAAACAAACATAAGCAAAGATCAGGTTGATAAAATTAATTCTGCCTCTATTATCCAAAGCAGTAATTCACAACCTCAGGATATTGAAGCGCGTCGTATGCGCTTGAAAATACTTATTGGATTAGGAAAAGAACGCGGATATCTCACCTACGCGGAAATCAATGATCATTTGCCTGATGATATGCTGGATGCAGAGCAAATTGAAGGTATCATCAGCATGATCAATGATATGGGCATATCAGTGCATGATGAAGCGCCGGATGTCGAAACCTTGTTGATGTCTGATGCAGCAACCACGGTGGCTGATGAGGATGTTGCAGAAGAAGCAGAAGCTGCACTTTCAACAGTTGACTCCGAATTTGGACGCACGACCGATCCGGTGCGCATGTATATGCGCGAAATGGGTTCAGTAGGTTTACTCACGCGCGAAAGTGAAATTGAAATCGCAAAACGTATCGAAGGTGGATTGCGCCATATGATTCAAGCGATTTCAGCCTGCCCTCCAATTATTGCAAGAATAGTTGATTTGTCTGTTGAAGTTGAGAAAGAGACTATGCGTATCGATGAAGTTGTCGATGGATTATTAGACGCGAATGCACAAGATATTATCAATGAAGAATTATCAGAAGAAGCTATCGAGCAAGAGCTTGCTTCCAACGATCTCGCCGATGATGAAGATGAGGATGAAGACAGCGACGGCGCAGCAATTGCTAGCGCTGATCTGTTAAAACTTAAAGCGGATGCGCTTGAACGTTTTACAGTAATTCGCCAAATGCACAACGAAATGCAAGCGTTGCTTGAAAACGATGGGCCTTATCATCAAGATTATATTGAGTTGCAAGATAAAATTTCGTCTGAGTTAATGGCCATTCGATTTTCTGCAAAAATGGTGGAAAAGCTTTGTGACACTCAACGCGAATTAGTTGGCGATGTGCGTAACTATGAACGTAAAATAATGGACTTATGCGTATCTAAAGCGAAAATGCCAAGAAATCACTTTATTAAGACTTTCCCCGGAAATGAGACAAATCTTGATTGGATCGCGCAAGAAATCAAAGTGGGAAAGCCCTATGGTCAAGCACTCGAGCATTACAAACCCGCAATTCTTGAAGAGCAACACAATCTGCTTGCACTTAGAAGCAAGATTGGAATCCCAATAAAAGATTTGAAAGAAATCAATCGCAAGATGTCTACCGGCGAAGCAAAAGCCCGTCGTGCCAAGCGCGAAATGACAGAAGCAAATTTACGCTTGGTAATTTCAATCGCCAAGAAATATACCAATCGTGGATTACAATTTCTTGATTTAATTCAAGAAGGAAATATTGGTTTAATGAAGGCAGTGGACAAATTTGAATATCGGCGTGGTTACAAATTTTCAACTTATGCAACATGGTGGATACGTCAAGCAATTACCCGCTCAATTGCCGATCAGGCACGCACGATACGAATACCAGTGCATATGATTGAAACAATCAATAAAATGAATCGTATCTCACGACAGATACTACAAGAAACAGGGCAAGAGCCTGAGCCGGCTGTGCTCGCGCAGAAAATGGAAATGCCCGAAGAAAAAATTCGTAAAATTCTTAAAATTTCCAAAGAACCGATTTCCATGGAAACACCGATTGGCGATGATGAAGACTCACATCTCGGTGATTTTATCGAAGACGCGGCTACGATGGCACCGGCCGATGCAGCGGTCTATGCCAGTTTACGCGGTGTAACAAAAGATATATTAGACTCATTAACACCACGCGAAGCCAAAGTGTTGCGTATGCGTTTCGGCATCGAAATGAATACCGATCATACTCTGGAAGAAGTCGGAAAACAGTTCGATGTTACTCGTGAACGCATTCGCCAGATTGAAGCCAAAGCGTTGCGCAAGTTACGTCACCCTGCCCGTTCTGAGCGCCTACGTAGCTTCTTGGATACTGGAAACAGTTAAAATAAAAATAGGGGTCTGTAGCTCAGTTGGTTAGAGCAGGGGACTCATAATCCCTTGGTCGCTGGTTCGAGCCCAGCCAGACCCACCAATATTCAAGCACTTAGAGATTAATTTCCTAAGTGCTTTTTTCATTCTAGTTTTATGTAGCCTTAATGTAGGAAAATCCTATCTTCGATAAGTAATTAAATCTGTCGTTATAGAAACAGCTGTAACTAATCGCGCAATTTGATGCTACGCTTTTACCGATTTAACGCTCCATTTCTGTCGATCGGCATAAAAAACTTTCCAGTTATCGGCGTCGAAAAGTTTCCACCTGGTATAGTTGGTTAATCGGTTTTATACCCTTTTTACGATGATTGAACCGGTAAAAATCATTCCCTGTTCCCACGATGTCACAATGATGGGTAATTCGGCTTGACAGTGCGGCGATCAATTGGTATCTCAATCGAAATATTAAATTCCAATTAAGTTACAATCAGATCCATTTCGACGGCGCAATGAGCGGAATTGATCGGTTTACAGAAGAAATTATCCTCGCGCATGCAAATCGCGCTTTAATCACTAACCGTACGAAATAGAAAAAATCGGTGAACAGCAATGTGGTTTTATAGAACACAAGAGTTTTGAAATGGCTTTTTTACCTAATACTTGTTTGAATTAAAGTTTGTAGCATAAAATTTATACTTATTGAAGATGGAGAAAATTGACAAGAAACTGGATGCGCGCGGCTTGGTTTGTCCTCTGCCTATTTTACGCACCAAGCAATCGCTGGCTGGCATGATCAGCGGACAAACACTGAAAATCGTTGCCACCGACCCGGGGTCTTTGATTGATTTCCAGGTTTTTTCCGAGCAAACGGGAAATGAATTATTGTCTATGACGCAAACTACTGGTGAATTCATCTTCATACTTAAAAAGCGGTAGATAATCCTGATTAAATCAGGATCACAATCAATTGTTCCGCATTATGCATCCTTGCCAATGTCTGCTGAATAGCTCAGGCTAATGCGCTTTTATCATTCCGGTACAAGAACCCCATGGGACCGGCTTGAAAAACAAATCCGATCGCCCTCCCGTCACGGCAAACGCTACTTCACGAGGAAAGATTATCTCACCCGAATTATTAGCCACAAAATCATTCCAAAAGGAAAGAAACTGATATCATCTTTGCATCCGAAAACAATCACCATAAAACTTACCCAGTAATTCTGGATTCTGATTATTAATCGACTTCTACTTTACTGGAGAGGGTCCAGGCAAATGAATTTCTATGCCTGGAAAATATTTTATTTATTCAATCAATTCACATTCATTTGTAAAGTAACGCTTGTTTCTTCACAGCTTTTAACACTATGGATTTAATAACCCAAGGATTGCTTGGCGCCACGATGGCACAATCGGGTGCAAGGCAACAGGAAACGCGCATGGCAACCGGCATTGGTTTTCTGGCTGGCATTGCAGCGGATGCTGATATTCTGATTCAGTCCGAAAATGATCCGCTGTTAAATATCGAATTTCATCGCCATTTCACCCATTCACTATTTTTCGTGCCTCTAGGCGCTTTGATTGTTGCTTTGCTGTTATGGCCGTTTTTACGCAAACATTTGCCTTTCGCCCGTTTGTATCTATTCACTTTTCTCGGATATTATTTAAGTGGCGTGCTGGATGCGTTCACCAGTTACGGCACGCATCTGCTATGGCCATTGAGCGATGAGCGCATGGCGCTAAGCATTATTTCAGTCGTGGACCCGGTCTTTACCTTGATTCTGCTGGCTGCCGGAGTGATGGCATACAGAAAGTACAATCATAATGCAGCCCGTGTCGGATTACTGCTCGCAGCGATCTATTTGTCGTTCGGCTGGATGCAGTTGCAACGAGCCGAAACTGTTGCCGAATCAATGATTGCGGCAAGAGGACAGCAAGCAGAACAATTGCTGGTAAAACCAACGCTTGCCAATTTGCTGCTATGGCGCTCAATCTACGAGTTTGAAGGCAAATTATACGTCGATGCGATTCGTGTCGGCTTATTCTCCGAACCTCGCATTTATGCGGGTGAATCCATTAAGAAATTTGTTCTGGAGCGTGATTTAAGCACATTGCCGTCTTCTTCGGTACTGGCGCAAGATGTTGCACGTTTCAGTCATTTTTCTGCCGGACTGCTGGCAATTCGTCCGGAGCAGCCCAATGTGCTCGTTGATGTACGCTATTCGAATTTACCGATGACGCTAGCCCCGCTATGGGGTATCGAGATAAATCCGGAACAACCGGATCAGCACGCAAAATATATGCTTTATCGCGATTCATCCCGTGCCACGCGAGAAAAATTCATCACACTGCTGCTAGGCGGACATTTATTGGATTGAATCCGTTATAAAGATAATGCACCCCACAGCTTATGCTTAAAGAAATAAACATGACCCGATGGCTTAAGCACCTTTTCCTTGGCATTGTTATCGGCTTGACAGGAGCTATTGTCCATCTATCTCCTGCAGGATTATGGATGGAAGAGAAATTTGGCTTGTATTGGTTGTTTCATTTACGTGGAACGGTTACGGCACCGGATAATGTCGTCGTCGTTGCCATTGATCAACCTTCTGCATCCCGTTTTAATTTACCTACGGCTCCACAATTATGGCCGCGCGAAATACATGCACGGCTCATCGAGCAATTAACCCAGGCTGGGGCAAGTATCATTGTGTTTGATCTTATCTTTGATACACCCAGCGCAATAGCTGCGTATGATCAGAAGCTGGCGTTGCGCATGAAAACAGCGGGCAACATAGTGCTAGTGGAAAGATTGGTCTATGAAGATACCGCATTTTCCACAGATGCAAACGAGCAAAATTATAATCGGATTGTTAAGGAAGGGCCTATACCGCTCCTGCCGCTTATTGCTGATGCCGTCCAGGCTCATGCACCTTTTCCTTTGCCTAAGAAAGAGAGAGTCAATCATTATTGGGTTTTTAAAACTGATGCCGGCGACATACCCACGATACCCACTGTCGTTCTACAAATTTTTACGCTACCGCTTTATGAAGATTTTATCCGGTTATTGCGCATTGTTAATCCAGCTTATGCGGCGCAGCTGCCAATTAGCAAAGATGTGACAGATATTGAAGATTTAATCTTCACACTGCGCGATCTCTTTCTAAATGAGCCTAACCTTGCCCATCGCCTGAAGAATGAACTCAATCGCGATGCAAATCTGAATTCCATTCAAAGAAATACGCTTCATGCGCTTTTGAATACATACTCAGGAAACGACACGCGTTATTTGAATTTTTATGGTCCACCGCGCAGCATCAGAACCATACCCTATCACCAAGTTTTATTCCCTGATGACAATGCGACTGCTGGACAATCCAGGGCAATAAATTTCCAGAATAAAGTAGTATTTGTCGGCTTCTCTGCGGCCACTCAACCGGAACAGGATATTGTCCGGGATGACTATCACACCGTTTTCTCAAATCCCGATGGACTTTACATTAGCGGCGTCGAAATAGCGGCAACAGCATTTGCTAATTTACTGGAAAACAAACCTATCAGACCCTTCCCGCTAATGGGCAGCTTAGGCATTTTATTTGTATTAGGCCTTGGATTGAGCATCATTTTTATGCTCTTACCTAATCAGAGTGCTGTCGTGGCCAGTTTTGCACTGATTTTTCTCTATGCTGGCAGCGTCTATTATTTCTTCAAGGAAATCAGTGTCTGGCTACCCCTTATCAATCCGGTTTTTCTGCAGTTGTCCATGGCCTTATTTGGTGCAATATCACTCAAATATTACGAAGAAAAACATGAAAGCCGGCAATTGAAAAAAGCTTTTGGCTATTTTCTCCCTGATCGAGTCGTCAATGATATTGTTAGAAACTCAGGCGCCATGGCATTGAATAATCAACTCGTGTATGGCGCCTGCCTTGCTACCGATGCCGAAGCCTATACCGCACTGGCGGAAAAGATGGAACCGCAACAGCTCGGTCAATTGATGAATAGCTACTATGCTGTTTTATTCGAACCCGTAAAGCAGCATAATGGTACGGTATCAGATGTGGTTGGCGATGCCATGCTGGCCATATGGGCCAAAACCTCGGCCAGTTCCGATTTGCGCAAAGATGCTTGTCTCGCTTGCCTGGATATCGCTGCCGCCATTGAACGTTTTAATCGCACCCTTGACCAGCCGAACTTACCTACACGCATGGGATTGCATTTTGGTGAAATGTTACTGGGCAATATTGGCGCGCTGCATCATTTTGAATACCGCGCGGTCGGAGATATCGTAAATACCACTAGCCGCATTCAGGGAGTCAATAAATACCTGGGCACCCGCTTGCTGGTATCGGGTCAGGTGATCACGGGCTTAGACGAGTTTTTGATCCGCCCTTTGGGAGATTTTCTCCTGACCGGGAAATCCACGCCCGTTAACCTGTTCGAGCTTATCGCACACAAACAATCAGCCAGTCAGATACAATTGTGGCTGTGTGAAACATTTTCCCGTGCGTTAAAAGCTTACCAGGATCAACAATGGATCGAAGCTTGCGATAGCTTATATCAAATCCTGAATAGGATTCCAGAGGATGGTCCCTCAAAGTTTTTTTTAAACCTCTGCAAGAAAAACCAATCAGCGCTACCAGTCGATTCATGGAATTCAATCATACGTATTGAAACCAAGTAACCAGAATGACTGCATCCCAAAACCTTAATTAGCAGCACGGACAATTCTTTCGGTCGCTTCTTTCATATAATCAAACCACTGTTACAATCTGGGGTGCGAATATGAATTCTTACTTTGACAGCACATATCATGCTGTTTCCCCAAGATAAAATCCGCTATAGCGTATAGTCATCGCAGGATACCGGCCATGAAAATAGCCCAAGGCTCATAATTTCTCAAAATCTCTTTCTCTGCGCAATTTAAATTCGCTACGTGCAATAACCAGTTTACGTATGGGGAATACCACATACAATTGGAAGAAAAAGCGCTAATATCCTTCCGGTGTAAGTTTCACTGCTCTTCTAAAGTTACAACGAAACACTCAGCGCATCAATTCTTCTGAATTGGCAATTTGATCGCGTCTGTTTGTAATGTATGAGAACATAAAATAAGATCAATCAAGAATGAACATATGCTGCCCAGACTTGCTACACCGGCGATTTGGAGAAGCATCGAACCAGATGCTTATTCTTATCGCGATGCTTTTTTCTCTAGGTCATATCGATTCATTGCATGCCGCATCAGAATGCGGCATAGCAACCGCCCACGCTCGCATCGTGTCCGTACAAGGGGTGATCGAGATCAAGCGCATTCAGGAAAAAGCCTGGCAACCGGCCAGCATGGATACACTCCTGTGCGGCGGTGACATGATCCGCTCCAGATCCCGCAGTCGTGCAGCATTGCGGCTCAATAACGATAGCATGCTTAGGCTGGATCAGAGATCGAGCATTATTTTTCCAGCAACGCAGGAAGATAAAAACATCTCGCTGCTGGATTTTATCGAGGGTGCGATCCATATCATCACACGAACACCGAAGCCGTTCAGAATCAGAACCCCCTTTGTTAACGCCAGTGTGGACGGAACCGAATTTCTGGTCCGCGTGCACGGTAACGATGCAGAAGTTGTAGTTTACGAGGGCAAAGTGTCGGTCAGTAATGACTGGGGCCGCCTGGCACTCAATGATCATGAAGCAGCCATTATTCACAAAGATCAGGCACCGCAAAAAGAAATCATGATATTCCCCATCGATGCGGTGCAATGGGCATTGTACTATCCAACTATCCTGGACTACTGGCAGGATCGTGGCACACAAGATATCGATGCGTTAATTCATCAAGCGGGTCAGTTGCTTAATACCGGACAGGTTGAAGAGGCCCGGACAATCATCCAGCGCGTACTGCAGCAAGAACCAGGCAATAGTGACGCCTATGCCTTACTGGCTATCGTCGCCGTAGTGCAAAATGACAAAGATCAAGCACTCGGGTTAGCTACCGCAGCGGTTACCCATCATCCGCAATCGGCCGCAGCGCACTTGGCGCTTTCCTATGCCCAGCAAGCAAATTTCCAGATTGAAGCCGCGCTTAAAAGTGTACAACAAGCTATGCTGCTGGATCCGCAGCATGCGTTGGCCTGGGCGCGCATTGCGGAATTACGAATGTCGCTGGGTGAACTGGAGCAAGCCAGGCAGGCCGCGCAACAAGCGGTCAAACTCAATCCTGCTTTGAGCAAAACACAAACGATATTAGGTTTTGCACAGTTATTGCAACTGGAAACACAAGCCGCAAAAGTAATTTTTCAGCACGCGATTGAACTTGATCAGGCCGATCCAATGCCCAGGTTAGGGCTTGGTATCGCTCTGATTCGTGAAGGCAGCCTCGAAGCAGGACGCATAGAACTCGAAATCGCCGCCAGTCTGGATCCGGCCAATTCGTTGATTCGCAGTTATTTGGGTAAAGCGTATTTCGAGGAAAAGCGCTATCCACTATCGAGCACACAATTTGATCTGGCCAAAGAACGTGATCCAAAAGACCCAACCCCGTGGCTGTATGACGGTATCCAGAAACAAACTCAAAATCGACCGGTGGAAGCGCTCAGGGATATTCAGAAATCGATTGAACTGAACAATAACCGTGCGGTGTACCGGTCCAGACTTCTGCTTGATCGCGATGAAGCGGCCCGGGGCTCCAGCCTGGCACGCATCTTTGAAAATCTGGGATTTGAAAAGCGTGCCATTATGGAAACGGCAAAATCGCTGAGCTTCGATCCGGCCAATCATTCGGCGCATCGTTTTTTATCCGATACCTATGCCAATATTCCACGCCATGAAGCAGCTCGTGTCAGTGAACTGCTGCAAGCGCAATTGCTGCAACCGATTAATGTCAATCCCGTGCAACCGCACATGGCCGTAGCCGATCTTAATATCATTAATAATACAGGCCCGTCGAATCCCGGATTTAACGAATTCACTCCCCTGATGGAACGCAGCAGAACGCAATTGGTCACGTCTGGCGTGGTCGGCAACAATAGCAGCTTGGGCAATGAAGTGGTTTTCTCCAAGTTCAATGAGCGCACCTCGATCAGCCTGGGTCAATTTCATTATGAAACCAATGGGTTCCGCACCAACAACGATCAGAACCATGATATTCTCAATGCTTTCGTTCAGCATGCACTGACATCCAAATTGAATCTTCAGGCTGAAGTACGGACACGTTCGACTGATCACGGCAACTTATTACTTGATTTTGACAAGGATTCCGCGAATCTCAATCTACCTCAGAATAGATTTCGCCGGAAAATTGATGAAGACTCGGTACGCGTGGGTGCCAGATATGATCTGACATCGAATCAGAACGTCATCATGTCAAGTCAATACACCAATAGAAAAAGTGAGAATACAGATCCTAATCTCAATCCTATAAGGCTTATTAATGATGTAACTTCAGCCAAAAATGAAGCTTATCAGACTGAAATCCAATATCAGTTCCGAAGTGATAAGACTAACCTGCTTGCAGGCTCTGGTATCTACCGTACCGATGTTGATCGAGAAATGAGAGAAATAAGCTTGACAACAGAACGCGTCAATTGCTGTTCCACAGACAGCTTCAACAATGACAAAACAAATGGTTATGTTTATACCAATTTGAATCTTAATGAAAATATAACTACCACCCTGGGCTTTAGCTACGACTCGTATCAAGGGAGAGGCTTGTCAATTGATAGGTTTAATCCAAAATTTGGATTGCAATTGAATCTTACGAAGCAGTTAAGATTACGCATGGCTTGGCTAGAAACGATAAAAGCCCCGCTCACAACTCAGCAAACTATTGAGCCCACTCAGGTCGCCGGTTTTAACCAATTGTTTGATGATCCTAATGGAACAAAATCCCGCAGAATGGGAATTGGATTGGATGCTCACCATGAAAATAAAATCTTTACGGGCTTCGAAATTTCAAGCCGAGATTTGGAGGTTCCCATTCATTCTTCGAGAAGCAGCAGTTTTCAGGATCAGGAAGAAAACTTGTATCGCGCATACTTATATAAATTGTTGCATACTCACTGGACAGCCAGAAGTGAAATTCAGTTTGAGAAATTCTCTCGGGCAGAAACATCGGCTGGCCCCCACGCAATTGATACGTTGAGTATCCCGACGGGAATCGATTATTTCAGTCCAAAAGGTTTCTTTGCCAACCTAACTGGCACTTTTGTACATCAAAAGGTCGATCGACAGGGGAGTCAGAATGAAGGTATCGACAAATTTTTCTTAGTCGATGCATCAATTGGCTATCGACTGCCCAACCGGAGAGGATTATTCAGCTTGGAAGCAAGAAATATTTTTGACGAGTCTTTTTTATTCCGGAATGTTAATTTTCAAACATCCGAACCGGTTAATTCACGCTTTATTCCTACACGCACAATCTTTGCACGTGTAACCTTAAATTTCTAACGAAAAGGAGAAAACAGCATTATGCTAAGTTATAAAAAAATATCGATGATTTTTTTGTTTTTCTTAACTCTTGTATTGACAGGATGTGCCACACATAAAATAAGCACACCCCAAAAAGATTTGCCGATCGAACTGGCCAACGAACTTGAAAATATTTCGGGTGTTAATTTTGGCTTTGTGGTACTCACCGATAGCACTAATGGAAGAAAAATATTTTTAAAACACCCTGATGCAGACGTTTATCCTGTTACTGGCCCTGAAGCTGCATCTGAAATTAGAAATATTGCATCAGTTTCCATAACCGCAGCCACAGATGTAGAAGTACAGGGAGTAAAATTTAGTTCTTGTAATTATATTAGTATCAACGGTCAAATTGAACTCATTTGCCAGAAAAATGAAAGCGTGGAACCTCGATCTATATCAGATTTAGTTGTCGATGAATCTATATTACCTTCCGAGCTTGCAAGCAAACTTGAGAAAATTTCAGAAATAAGCAACATTGGTTTTCTTGTGCTTGTTGACATCGTGACCGGCCAAGCGAAACTATTAAAACGGGATAATTATGCCGATCTGTCGGCAAGCTTTCCCCAATCCATATCCGGAATAGTCAGCGGTAGCGCATGGAATGTAACAACATACAAGAAAAACCCTTGTTGCTATTGGACAATTATCGATGGCGATATGGTGTACGTATGTAAGAGGCTTATGAATTGCTAGATATCAATAGAAACTAGATTGATAAACTCATATAAGCAACTTAGTTGTCTTGATGAGTTTATCGCTTGTACTGTCCATCGTTCAAATTTGAGCTGTAGCTAATCCCAGAAAGCTATGATCAAGTGAGCCTACCAAGTCACCATTCCAGTACTCATCGATAATTCTAACGGCCTCATGTGTTACCAAATCAACCAGCTCTTCGTCATTCCAGGCAATTGTCGAAGGTGGCTCGCTTAATGCATCTAGAAGAAGAACTTGGAATCCCTTTGGATCATCATTTCTAGGAAATGTGTTAATCTGATTTAGCTCAGATTCATCAAGCGCCAAGAACATACGAATCAAAGAACCATAAAACAAAGATTCTTCACTACCACTTGCAGCCGGAACATTAGTTAGATGTCCTACGCCAAGTTCTTCTGAATCAAAAATACCATCAATAAGTTGGAACTGAGGATAAAATGGAACAAAAGTATCGTCATAGGTTAGTATTTGAAGTGGCCGAACTGCTTCTCGCAGAGATGTGTTCGACAAAATACCGGCTCGTTCGTTAAATGCAACCAGCTGTTCCAAAGAACCCAAATCAGAATTCATTAATAGGCTAGTATAATCAACTTCCTTACTTTCTAGACCGGCAGCTTCAAAATAATCCCGGATGACAGTCGTCGAATGTCCTGATATCTCGCTGAGCATGTTAGTCGTTACACCATTTTCTCTGGCAGCAGCAAAAATTATTTCTGCCTGCCCAACATTTGCATTAATAAAATCATTTGCCTGTTGAACACTATACCCAAGTTTGGCTAAATGTACTTCAGCCGAAATGAATGATTTTACTGACATGATTTAACCCTTTATTTGTATATATATAGTAGCGCATGATACTCTACGAATACGCTTTGTTTGGAAAATATCTGAACGGTTGCAATCTCAATTAATGGATCAGGTGATAAAGTTACTTTTAAAGGGAGAATAGTGTGCAAAATAATGTATTGACGATATTAGCCATGATCATTGGATTTTTCTCATTGTTACTTACAAGTGGATTGCATGCTGCGATTACTGAGGAAAACAGATTAACGGAAGCCGAATCGGAAGAGCTCACCAAAGCGCTAGGTTTTTCATTTACCCAGATAGGTTTTATCGATAACCGCAGTGGTGCAGCGGTGCAGTGGTGCACATGATAAATGAAACAGCCCGAGCTCACGCTCACATCCGATGATCCACGAATCCCTCAATACAAAAAAATTACCGCAATCAACGTTGTGCCAGTCTCGGGTATGGTAGAAGGCGCACAAAATTGCAACTATATCCATGTCGATGCACAGACTGCGCTGATCTGTGAGAAAAGTGGAAACAACAACACAGACCCTTCAATTCCATCGCTAAGCAGTGAACTTACCCACAGTTTAAAAACGATACTCAAGAGAGTTTCGAAAGTCACTGAATTTGAAATCGGTTTTGTCGTTGCAACCGATGCGATAAGCGGAGACGCTAAAATTTTCAGAAGTGAGGATTATGTTGCGATCAACCCTGCATTGCCGCATTTACCTCAGTCCTTACCAGAACTGGGGACACCCACATCCTTATACATCATTACCGAAAAAATAAATCCATGCTGTACTGATGTTTATTCTGGCGGAACATGGTATCGCGTGTGCATTAAAACGGCGAGCTGTTAATCGTTTCAACAAACAATTCATGTTGTTGGATCGTTATTGATGATAGCGGCGGAGTATGCCTATAAAAAATATACTTGCTGCTAATACGCTAATAGTTAATTTCTCAATTGAGTCAAACAAATCACTCATCAAGACAATAACTGTCTTGATGATAACGATCATTCGCTTTTAAGCTGAGGCTAATCCCAATAAACTATGATCCAGTACGCCGATAAGATCACTGACCCAATATCTTTCCACGATATTGATGGCTTCATCGGTTACCAGATCAGCCAGCTGTTCATCATTCCAGGCAGCTGGTGTCGGTGATTCACTCAATGCTTCAAGGATAAGCACCTGAAACTCGTCGGGATCGTCACCTGCGGGAAACGTGTTGATCTGATCCAGTTCAGTTTGGTCAAGCGCCAGGAAAATATTAATTAATGAACCATAGAACAAAGATTCCAGGTTGTCATTGGTTGCAAGGACATTATTCAGGTTTTCTACACCTAACTCTCCTGAAGAATAAATTCCGTCATCAGATTGATTCAAGTTTGCCGGGCCAAAAGTCCCATCATAGTCGTAATTCGCATCAATTGCCGGCTTAACCACCTCACGCAACGAGGCATTCGATAAAACACCTTCTCTTTCATTAAAGGCGACAAGACTTTCCAACGAACCTAAACTGGAATTCACCAGAAGATTGGTATTTAATAGTACGTTTATCGTCGCGCCATCATAGCCCGCATTTAAAAAATATTCATGAACCACGTCTTTCGAATAACCCGATATTTCACTCAGCATTCTGGTGTTTACACCGTGTTCTGATGCTACATCAAAGATTATTTGGGGCTGATTAATATTTGTATTGATAAAATCCATTGCCTGACTGAGTGTAAAACCCAATTCAGTTAAGCGTTTCTCTGCCAGCATAACGCAGTTCCCTTGATTTGATTATCGGCTTTGAATGATTCTATCATTCAATATTGGGGAACTCTAGGAAAAACCTTCAGCAGGCAGACACCATAAAAACATTCATTAGGTTTATCATACTGTCTTTCCCCAATTTACAGATGATCCGAATGGAACCAGTTTATTTCGACCATAACGCCACTACCCGTATTGATGACACCGTGTTAGAAGCCATGCTGCCATACTTTCAGCAGGAATTCGGCAATGCTTCCAGCCGTCATGGGTATGGTTTGAACGCGCGCCAGGCAATTGACAAGGCACGGAGGCAGGTAGCGGATGCGGTAGGAGTACAGCCGGCACAGGTGATTTTCACTAGCGGTGGCTCGGAAGCGAATAACTTGTTTATCCGCGGCGCGGCCGATAGTTTGAAGCCCGGCAATTTATTCATCAGCGCGATTGAGCATCCCTGTGTGTTGAAACCGGCCCAAGCGCTTTCTCGCCGCAGTTGCGATGCGTGGGCAATGCACCAGCTGGCGGTGAATGCGTCCGGACAAGTGGATCTGGATGCGGCAGGTAACGCGATGCAGAGCCACAAGCCAGGATTAGTTGCGGTAATGCTGGCCAATAACGAAACCGGCGTGATTCAAGACGTTGCCCATGTTGCCGAATTGGCGCGCTCACATGGCGCTTATGTACACACCGACGCAATTCAGGGATTGGGGAAAATTCCGCTTGATTTTTCGGCGCTCAAAGTGCATGCCATGACACTTTCCGCGCACAAGATTTATGGCCCCAAAGGCGCGGCAGCCTTGATCGTCGACAAGCGATTGTTATTGAAACCACTGATCTATGGCGGCGGACATGAAAACGGACTGCGTTCCGGCACCGAGAATGTGCCCGCAATTGTGGGTTTTGGCGTCGCGTGCGAATTGGCGCAAGCGCGCATGATCGAAACTGGGCAGCATGTTTCCGTATTGCGGTACCAGTTAGAAAAAGGGCTCGTAGATATGGGTGCGGTAATTTTTGGCAGCGCTGCTGTGCGCATTCCCAACACGTGTTATTTTGCATTACCGGATATTGAAGGTGACACGCTGGTGGTTAAGCTGGATAAAGCCGGTTTTGCCGTTGCTGCCGGAGCTGCCTGTTCCAGCGTAAATCCGGGGCAAAGTCACGTGCTGAATGCCATGCAGGTCGATCCGATGCTTGCACGCTGCGCGGTGCGTATCAGTTTGGGGCGCAGTAATACGCTGGAACAAGTTGATAATTTCTTGCACGCCACCCGTCACATTGTTGCAGAGTTGAAGCAGACCAGCAGTCTTTCTTTTTAAAGCATGCCGCACTTTATAAATCCAAACTTGGTTACAATGCTGCATTGCCATTATCGCGTCGCATGAAAAGCACCTTAAAATCAATTTATCTATGACGAACCAAGTCACGAAACCGATCAAAGCCATCATTCTGAGCGCCGGGCAGGGCCGTCGTTTGTTGCCGCTAACCGAGAGTATGCCGAAATGCTTATTGCCAGTTTCCGATAAACCTGTGCTGGCATGGCAAATTGATGCTTTGCTGGCTGTGGGCGTAAATGATATTACGATTATTACCGGCTTTCAGGTAGCTCTGATTGAGGCGTTATTGCAACAACGTTACGCCAGCCATCCCAAGATTAAAATTCTGTTTAACCCCTTTTATGAGGTAGCAGATAATCTGGCAAGCTGCTGGATTGCACGTGCTGAAATGGATGGCGATTTCTTGCTGCTAAACGGCGATACCGTAATCGAATCGGCGTTGCTGAACAAGGTCTTGAATTCAGAGCCTGCGCCCATTACACTGAGTGTAGATGATAAGGATACTTATGACGCCGACGATATGAAAGTGCAACTGGACGCCGATCGCTGGGTAAAGCAAGTCAGTAAAATCGTGCCGCCCCATCAAGTCAACGCGGAATCGATCGGTTTGATTTACTTCCGCGAGCAAGGCGCACATGCGTTTCGTAATGCCGTGGAAGAGGCTTTGCGACATCCGGCGGAACTGAAATCATGGTATTTATCGATTATTGATCGCCTAGCCGAGCAACATTTGGTAAACTCCTGTTCTATCAAAGGCTTTCGTTGGTGCGAAATTGATTTTATCGAGGACTTGGCACGGGCGGGAATTATTTTTAGCGAGTGAATTCACATGATGCGGAATCCGGTTCCATCAGATTGCAACGCTACCATGCGCAAGTTCGGTGCGCCAGAAACAGTGATCCGAGCGTATCAACACTGGTCAGTACTGTTACGCCCCGCGCAGGCTACACTGGGCGCGCTGGTTTTAGTCGCGCACGAGCCGGCTAACGCTTTCCCGGAGTTGAGCATAGCGAGTTTTACGGAACTCCATGAGGTAACCCGCCATATCGAATTGACGCTAGGCCGGGCTTTTCAATATGACAAAATCAATTATCTGATGCTGATGATGGTTGATCCGGACGTGCATTTTCATGTGCTGCCACGCTATGACCGCCCTAAGTCATTTTCCGGGGTGGAATTCATTGATGCAGGTTGGCCGGCTGTGCCGAACCTGAGTCAAATCAACAAAACGGATACAGCGATCAATCAACAGATTATGGAACATCTCCGAACCTGCTGGCCGTAACTGTAAGGATGCGAAACAACAAGTGACTGAACAAACTATTGAACAGAAAACACCTTACGTCAAGGAGTTTCCATTGCGGGAAGCACATCATCTGGTACGCGATCTGATGACGCCGAATCCGTGGATATATTGGGTTGATTTTCTGTTTCATGTCACACTGGGCTGGGTTGCTTTCTTCACTGCATTGTTCTCTCCGTTTTTATCACTGTGGCAATTGGGTAGCTTTATAGTCGCTGTACTGGCGTTATACCGCTCGGCGATTTTTGTGCATGAGCTGGCACATTTGAAAAAAGGCACGTTCCAGAACTTCCGCCTGGCATGGAACATCTTGAGCGGCATCCCATTCATGATCCCTTCGTTTACTTATGATGGCGTGCATAATGATCATCACAAACCGGATGTATATGGCACCCATGCAGATGGAGAATACCTGCCGTTTGCGACGCGCAAGCCCGGAAAAATGGCGGTGTATGTGCTATTGTCGCTGCTGATTCCAATCTTTCTGGCGATGCGGTTTGTGATATTGACACCCCTTACTTATCTGATTCCCCCGCTGCGCAAAGTTGTATGGAAACGTGCATCGTCATTGACGATTGATCCAACTTACCGGCGCGCTGAAAATGCTGTTCGCAACGACCTCAATTGGCGGCAGCAAGAAATCGCTGCTTGCTTGTTTGGCACAGCTGTCATCGCACTGGTGATACTGGAGGTTTTCCCCTATTCGTTATTAATACTCTGGTATTTGATCGCGGTAACTGTTTTTATTCTCAATTCATTGCGTACGCTGGCTGCACACGCTTACCGCAATCCCGGAGACCGCAAGATGACATTGTCTGAGCAGTATCTGGACTCGATCAATATTCCCGGCAATTTCCTGATTACGCCGCTATGGGCACCCGTCGGCCTGCGTTACCATGCCACGCACCATCTTTTTATGAGCATGCCATACCACAATCTTGGCAAGGCACAGCGCCGTTTGGTCAATAATCTGACAGACAATTCCCAGTATATCCAAACACTGCGCAGCGGATTATGGCCGGCGCTAAAACAAATCTGGCGCGAATCATCCGCAGCTGCTATGCATTCCTCACAGCGGCAAAGCAGCTGATGCCAGAAGCTATCCCATCGCAAAACACTTCTCAGCAAAGCCCGACAAAACTGGTATTGCTGCGCCATGGACAAAGCATCTGGAATCGTGACAAAAAATTCACCGGCTGGAGCAATGTAGCACTGAGCCCCAAAGGTGAACAGGAAGCCGAACAAGCGGCTTACTTGCTGAAACGCGCAGGCTTTACATTTGATGTGTGTTTTACTTCCGTATTGCAACGCGCCACATCAACTTCACGCATTGTCCTGGCAGCCATGCACCTGGATATTCCGGTGCTACAAACCTGGCATTTAAACGAGCGTCATTACGGGGCACTGGAAGGCATGGAACGTTGGCCGGCGATTAAGCAATTCGGCATTTGGCCGATTCTGGGTTGTCAAATCAAATTTGACGCCGCTCCCCCGAGCCTGAATAAAGGAGATTACCGCCATCCCGGCAACCAATCCGATTATGCCACTATTGATCGCGATGAACTGCCAACGGGAGAGAGCATGCAACAAACCCTTGCGCGCCTCAAACCTTATTGGCAGGATACGATTCAACCGGAAGTCCGGCAGGGAAAACACGTGCTGATCGTCTCTCATCGTAATACCCTGCGCGCATTGATGATGCTACTGGATCATCTCACTCCCGTACAGGTCATGAAGTTGAAACTGGCTACCGGCCGACCCTTGGTGTATGAATTGGATCAACACTGCAATGCCCTGCGGCATTATTATGTCGACAAGCTTGTGTGATAGGCCTCGATTCATCATGCCAACCATCCACAGCTTCGCTCCCATTGCAGGCAGGCATGCAAAAATCCTGATTCTCGGCAGCATGCCCGGCGAAGCTTCACTTGCGGCGAATCAATATTATGCACATCCACGCAATGCCTTTTGGCCAATCATGGCGCCTTTGCTGCGAATTCAAGCAAATTCGCGTTATGAAGAAAAGATAATCGCTCTGAAATCATCACCCATCGCGCTGTGGGATGTGCTCAAATCCTGCAACCGCGCTGGAAGCCTGGATTCAATGATTGAAACTGGCACACAGATCGTCAACAATTTTCCAGCTTTTTTTGCATTCCACCAGCATATTACCCACATATTTTTTAACGGTGGAAAAGCCGAAACCTGCTTTAAGCGTAACGTGATTCCGGGCATTAAGCCAGGATCGATAACTCTGTCAAGACTACCATCCACAAGTCCCGCTAACGCAAGATTATCATCCGATGAGAAATGCAAAACATGGCATCAAATGATTAAATTAGCATTGGAGGCACACGGACCATTCATTCAATAAAGCAATGCAAAATACTTGACGGCACAGCCCAGGTGCGTTTTACTTATACGCTACAATGCAGCAATAGCTAATTAATCTCTCACTGAAAGGAATTCATTCGATGAAAAAGCTCGTGATTATTGTGCTCATTATTTTTGCCGCTGGATATATCAGCCTGATGGTTCAGTATTTCTAGGTCAAACAAATAACGCCCGAATCGCTTTGCCCGCGTAAAGACAGTGTGTGCTGCCTGCATATACAGGGAGTCTGCTACAAATCAACGGCATCTGATACATGCCACTGTTTAAAATACAGTGCTGGCTTTTTATTTTATTGGCTGGCGCCACCATCGCATCCCATACTTGGATCACTCAATATGAACAAAATGGATCCGAGCTTTTAACCAGCCATTGGCAATACAAAGCTTTCGGGAATAATCGAGTTGATCTTACAAGTACTGGGTTCACTCTTCTTTCTAATAACGCAACAACCATAACCAGCATTTATCAGAACATCCCGGAGGTTATGCCGGGTACGATTTTATTGCTATCCGCCAATGTGAAATGTAATGATGTCGTAGCTGGCGAGAAGCCCTGGAATCAGGCCAGACTTCTACTGCTACAGGTTGATGAAGAAAAGGAACGTTGGGATTTGTCCACCGTGATCGTATCGCTGACAGGAACCCATGATTGGAAAAATTATCAAGGCATTTTTACTGTTTCGCCTGAAACCCCAAACATCCGAATAATCGCACAACTAAGTCAAGCTACCGGCTTACTCCAGGTAAACAATATCAAACTTTATCCCGTCCGCGAAACCCGGATGTTTACAATGACCAGAAACATCACGCTATCGGCATGGGGTGTTTTCTTTCTGCTGCTGACGGGCTCATGCCTTTTTAACAGCAAACACAGTATTTTTTCGCGCTTATTACTGGTTTGCGCCTTCATTTCCATAATCGCCGGAACAACTTTGCCGGAAGATGCCAAGAATCAGGTATCCGATGAAGTAAAAGCACACATTCATACGCAAAGTGAGTCTCTTAAAGCCACTATTCTATGGGATTTATCCAAGATCTGGCATTTCTGTTCCTTTCTTTTGCTGGGTTTGATTATCAGCGTGATGATGGCGCAAGAACCCTTAAGCCGAGTGATATTCATCGTTTTTTCTCTATCTGCCGGCACTGAACTCGCACAACTCTATATCGAAGGCCGCACCCCTCTCGTAGCAGATTTTTTTATTGATGCAGCGGGCGGTATTATTGGTATTATCCTGATTAATATTTTTTATATAAAACATAATTCTGATAAACCCTTCTATTGACTTGACTCACAAGACTTTGTATCTTAATTTGCTGGCTGTTTGATAGACAATCATGACAAAGAGCACCTAATACGGATGAATATATGAAATGGAGATAACTGCTGACATCTATCATGGCGACAGCGCAGAACAATTAAAGCTGCTTTCCGATGATTCTATTGATCTTATCATTACGTCACCACCTTACGCAGACCAGCGGAAAAACACATATGGCGGTATTCACCATGATAAATATGTAGAATGGTTTTTGCCGATTTCAGCGCAGCTTTTGAGAGTTCTAAAACCTACCGGAACTTTTGTGTTAAATATTAAGGAAAAGGTAGTAGAAGGCGAACGAAGCACTTATGTCATTGAGCTCATTTTAGAAATGCGCAAACAAGGATGGTTGTGGACAGAAGAGTTTATCTGGCATAAGAAAAATTGCTATCCTGGGAAATGGCCTAACCGTTTCCGCGATGCTTGGGAACGGCTTCTTCAATTTAACAAGAATAGAAAATTCAATATGTACCAAGAAGAAGTCATGGTACCAATGGGCGATTGGGCAAATTCAAGGCTAAAAAACCTTTCTGAAACCGACAAACTCCGAGATAACTCAAAAGTTGGCAGCGGATTTGGCAAGAATATCTCAAACTGGCTTTACAGGGAAAAAGCATATCCATCCAATGTGTTACATTTAGCAACAGAATGTAACAATAAAAATCATAGCGCGGCTTTTCCCGAAGAACTGCCTGAATGGTTTATTAAACTTTTTACAAAAGAAAATGATAGCGTACTTGATCCATTTATGGGATCTGGAACTACGTTAATTGTCGCAAATCGGATGAAGCGAAATTCAGTTGGTATCGATATCGTTCCTGAGTACTGCGAAATGGTAAGAAAGCAATTAAAACCCGTAGAATTGTGCCTCTTCGAACCTAAGGCGGTTTATGAAACTGTTAAACCTAAAAGACGTATCACTATACGTTGAGGGAAATATTGGAATTTTCCATCAGAAGCGCATCCAAAGCCTTGACAGATTAAAACTGTCGCAAGTTCTAAAACGAAAAAACCCCTATTTGTTTAAAGCAAAAGATGTATTAACTGCTGAGCAAATAATAAAAGGCTTGGTAGATGCGCATATCTCGTCAAATGAGGAAACCATTTTTGGCGACTGGCTGGAAGGGCTTGCTATTTTCATTAACAATAAAACTTATAATGGTCGCAAATCAGGCATAACAGGCATTGATCTTGAATTCGATAACCACGGTATTAGAAACATTGTGACATTGTAACGATCAAATCCGGACCGAATTGGGGAAATAGTTCACAAATAGCAAAAATGGTCACAGACTTCAAAATTGCCAAAAAGACATTGAGAACCAGTAATTCGCAATTGAATATCATTGCTGTAAATGGGTGCTGTTACGGCAAAGACAGCAAGCCGGATAAAGGGGATTATTTCAAGTATTGCGGTCAACGTTTTTGGGAATTCATATCAGGCAACAACGAACTATTTACAGAAATTATTGAACCACTTGGACACAATGCAAAAGAAAAAAATGATGATTTCGTTAAATCTTATGCACAAATGATTAATAAATTCACGAAAGAATTCTCCAATAGCTTTTGCAAGGATACTGGAGAAATCGATTGGGAAGAATTAGTTCGATTCAATTCTGGAATATAATCCTAAAAAATATTTACTCAATACCTCACCTGAACTCTATAATTAAGCGTCAATGATCCTTCCGCAGGCACTTCTACTTTCCACACCGCCAGATTGCTAACAGGTTTGCTATGGAGCTGACTTTCTTCAATAATTTTCCAATCCCCTGGGATAGGTTCTTGCACAAGCACCGTAACCGCTTCCTTTTTCGCATTCTTGAGTGTGATTTCATAAGCACTTTCAAAGCGATTAATAGCAGTATTATTATTACCAGTGCTTAACTGCTTGAAATCGGTTTGTTTCCGGGCTGCCGTCACATCAAACGATTGACCCAGCTTCAACCGCACAGTCTCGTTGATCGGTGTGTGATCAATCCAGTCTTCACCCACGAATTGCGCATTGCCCGTTTTATCGCGCTTATACACACGCATTGTGCCTTTGGGCAAAGGCATACCTAATCGTACCGATTCTTTATTGTCAAATTGCACAAATACGCTTACCTTGAGCTTTTGCCCGAGATCGCCATGGCTCGAAGCATAATAGTAATCGTTACCGGCCAGAACAAGCTCCTTGCGCACAGGTACGCTGACAGCATTGAGCAATGCAACTTGCTTGGTTTGATTTTCAGCGAGAGTCGTCGGCCTATTCAGATGGTATAAATGATACTCCATCAAAGACTCCTGATTCATTGACAGTTCCGCAGCATCGAATGCCACCTTGCCTCGCATTGCCATAGGAGCGGCAAGTTCCTGCTGTACCCGGTTAATATCGCCAGCCACCAATTGTAGTTTTGCCCGGGAATAATGGGTTCCACTGGTATTGGTCAACGTAACCCAGCCGGATAAATCCATTTGATCATCGGCGTCATTCAGTTCTGCAACATAATCCGCCTTCCAGGACAAGCCGCTTGTCAAATAACTGAGCTCCAATTCCTGTGTCGCGGGATCGCTACGATTCCCTTTAATCACCAGCGTAGGACGGTCACGCAAGTTGTTCGGCACATTCTCAAAAACTATCCGGCCGGGAATACCCGTCTCAATACGATCGGCCATCTTTAATACGACCCCCTCGCTGGCAGCCAGCACCACTGCATGTTCCCTGCTTTCTGCACCGGTTGCCGGATTGATTTTAATGATGGTTACCGTTTGCCCAATATATTTGTTGAGCAGGCTTTGCGGTGTCAGCAAATCAAAATTGAAATTTTGCTCAGCTACGGCAATGCCACCCGGATAACTGACGCTGCGCAGCAATGCGGTTTCCGGCCGTATTTGCGCACTGACATCGCGCCATGCCAGACTAAAATCATTGCTGACAAGATTAACCTGGCGTGAATCCTTTACCAGAGCCAAGTCATTGTTGTAAATAGTGACCGCCACTGATTTCTGATCTGCGAGCGTAGTCATTTGCTCTCCGGTTCCGGCATTTGCCATCGAATCACAAAAAAACAGTGCGCAACCGATCGTCAACAAAGCTTGGCTAGAGATGCGATTTAAAGTATTCATTACATGTAAGACCTAAACAAACAGGTTAAGTGAATCCAATTAATTGAAGAAGAAAAATATATCAGACTTCTCTTACAGGAATGCGCCAGATATAAAAGGCCAATATACTCCCGATCACAATTAGCATGATTTTTTGCCACAACTCGGGTACGATCAAAATAGAACTGCCAAATGATAATGACATTAGTAAATATGCCCAGCGTTTGACGCGATGCTGGATACTGTGATAAATATTCCATTCGCGAATTATCGGGCCCGCTATCCGATTTTCCAGCAATTTACGATGGAAGCGTTCTGAACCACGCGCAAAACAGGCAGCCGCCAGAAGCACAAATGGTGTGGTAGGCAGCACCGGCAAGACCGCTCCTAATACACCAAGCAGCAATGCCAGAAAACCAGCGCTCAAATACAGAATGCGTACAACCGGTGAACCATGCAGACATAACAAATCGGTCATTTGCTTATCCGCAACTTGCCGTTCGTTTTGGTTTGCTTCTTGCTGCTCCGAAGTATGCATTTTAATTGTGTAATTAATGTGTTTGAGGGCAAAAGATTTATTTAATGTCTATAACTTAATTAAGTTTGATCCAAAAAGCAACCATCATTTCAATCGACTGCAGATCAGGAATTAACGTTAGCAGCTATAATACCAAAGGCACATTATTCATTAACCGGATTTTATTTTATTCTTGAGGAAATTATGCGCAATATCAAAATACTAATTAATATAAGCTTCCTGTTGTTCGCGTTGTTAGCACTATCCCACGCTGCATTTGCTTATAAAGAGCACGCAGCCGCAGATGATTCCGAATTGCAAAAAATTGATAACAAGATCGGTACAGGAGAAGAAGCGGAAGTTGGAAAAACGGTCAATGTGCATTATACCGGATGGCTCTATGATGAGGATGCACCTGACAAAAAAGGTCCCAAATTTGACAGCTCCTTTGATCGCAAAGAGTATTTTTCATTCATGCTGGGAGCCGGTCGCGTCATTAAAGGATGGGATCACGGCGTTCAAGGAATGAAAGTAGGAGGGCATCGTACTCTGATTATTCCACCATCAATGGCGTATGGAGCACGTGGCGCCGGAAATATCATTCCACCGAATGCTACTTTGATTTTTGACGTAGAATTGATTAGTCTAAAAAAAGATGCACATTATTAAGATTTGTATTTTATACGACAGTTAGGCAAATACTGTAATAAGCTATCAGGTGAATTGTTTTATTACCTCCGAATAGCTCATTTGCCCCTCAATTCTTAAATTCATTTAATCGCTTCAAATTTAATTCTTCGCTTCTCTAGGCCGGCGAGTTGTAAATCACCGGCCTAGAGAGCAATTCTCGCCGGTTGCGGCGGGACGCTTTAATCGGCCTGAGCGTTTCATAATCTACTGAGAGTGACAGGGAGCTGCTATGACTACGACCACACCGCAACGTTTCATTGGATACAAACGTCTGGGCATCAGTCTCGGCGTGATAGCAGTTCTGATTATTCTTTTGGCAGCCATCAGCTATTTCTGGTTGCCCGGTTATGCAAAGTCTCAACTCGAGATACGCTTATCCGAGTTCCTGCAGCGTCCTGTCACAGTAGCCTCGATCGAAATCAAACCACATACGCTGGAATTGATTGTGCACGGTTTTCAAGTGGGCGTGAAAGCGGATAGTGACGAACCAGGTGAATCGCTTTTTTCTTTTAACAGACTATATATCGATCTCAGTATCAAGTCGCTGAAACAACGTGCACCCGTGATCACAGCAATTGCTCTGACACATCCTAAATTTCGTTTGATTCGAGAAACAAAGGACCAACTAAACATTTCTGATTTACTGGAGAAATTCAGTCAACCCTCGGATGAAAAAGATGATGATGGCGCCCAATTCTCGATCAGTAATATTACGATTCAGGAAGGACATTTTGAGTTTATTGATCGGCACATGCAGACAGATCATCAGATCACTGAAATTAATCTGGGCATTCCTGTTATTGCTAATTTTGATAGTGCATTAGAACATTGGATAGAGCCCCACTTTAGCGCAAAAATTAACGGATCGCCCTTTGCACTGGAAGGCAAGCTGCGCCCTTTTACAGTCCCGCAGGAAGCAACGTTAGCGCTTAAATTCAATAAAATCGATTTGTCCGAATTTGATCGATATGCACCTCTGCCTCAGGGAATCAGGCTCCTTTCAGGTTTTCTCGACAGTGATTTGCTTCTTACGTTTACACAGGAACCAGACCAGGCGCCCATTATTATGCTTACCGGCAATACGATATTGCAGCAATTAGCTATAAAAGATACTACGGTAGCTGCGCCTTATCGCACGAATGTAAAAGAACTGAACATTGCACTGACCCAGGTAGATTTGATGCGTAACAACCCATCGCAAATTAAATTAAAAATGGATCAAGTCGAATTAACGCGTGAAGGCGAAAGTGAGACTGCCTTATCACTCGCTCAGCTGTCTATCGACCGCATCCTGGTCAATATCAAATCGCGCGAGATCGCTTTGGATGAAATCGCCCTGGATCGCCTGAATACGATCCTACGTCGAGAATCTGACGGCAAAATAAACCTAACCCGTATGTTTGAACCTACCGATGCACATGTACAGCCTCAAACTCAGACTCAAGGACAAGTCCAAGCAGCCGAAGTAAAACCGCAAAGAAACATTCCTATCCCTGGCAGAAAACCAGCTTATTCCGGCGCCGATAGGATCAAAGTGGCTGAAAGCAAAACGAATCCTAGTGACTCCGCTGTTCTATCCGCACCTTCGGGCGAAGAAGCATCTTCCAACAATAACAAGGCGCAGTGGACTACTCAAATCAAACGCATAAAACTTAATGAAGCTGCTCTGCGTTACGAAGATCTTACACTGGAAAAACTTACTCCGATGGTTATCGAGAGTCTGAGTCTTACAGTAGATAACGTTGATCTGAGTGGCGCTACGCCATCGAATCTTACATTGCAAGCTCAAGTCAATCAACGCGGTCAAATCAAAGTCGATGGTTCATTGGGGTGGGCGCCGCTTGTGACGGATTTAACTCTGAATCTTGATAACGTTGATCTGGTGTCCTTACAAGGTTGGGGCGGTGATAGATTGACCGCCTTGCTGACCAGCGGTGATATTTCCTTTAACGGTACTATCAAAGCGCAAGGCGATCCGCTGAAAATTCAGCTTGGTGGGCATGGGAATCTGGCGAATTTCAATGTGTTTGATCCAATAACCACACGTGATCTGCTGCGCTGGAAAAAACTAGATATCAACGACTTGAAATTTGTTAATAATCCACTCCAGATGAACATTAAAGCAATCAAATTAAGTGACTTTTTTGCACGTATAACGCTTCTACCGGATGGCAGCCTCAACCTCAAACATATTGTTCGGCAGGATGTCCCATTAGATCCTCCTGTGACGGTCGCCAATGCATCCCCTGCGGATACTCAGCCTGCCGAGCTTCAAAAACCAGCATCGGTTCATATCGATAACATTTCTCTGCAGCAAGGCAGCATTGATTTCAATGATCGATTTATTAAACCGAATTACCGCGCCAAATTATCTTCACTATCAGGGCAGATTGGCCCATTGCAAACCGAAAAATTCGGAAAAATCGACATACAGGGTATGGTTGGAAAAACCTCACCGTTGAAAATCAGTGGGTCGATCGATGCATTTAGTGCTGAATTGCAAATGGATATCGTAGCGCAAGTTAAAGATATCGATTTACCCCCCTTCAGTCCTTATTCAGGAAAATTCATTGGTTATGCAATTGAAAAAGGCAAACTGTCAGCCGATGTCAATTACCAGATTAAGAATGGCGCTTTATCAGCTGATAACAAAATCTTTCTGGATCAATTTACCCTCGGAGAAAAAATTGATCGCGAAAATGCCGTCTCTCTACCGCTCGATCTGGCGATTACGCTGCTTAAAAACCGCCGCGGCGAAATTGACATACACCTGCCGCTTAAAGGATCGATTAATGATCCTGAATTCAACCTTGGCGACATTATTTTCCAGGCATTTGTGAATCTCATCACCAAAGCGATTACCTCTCCTTTTACATTACTGGGCGCAGCATTTGAGGGTGGCGAAGAATTATCTGAAATCACCTTCACTCCCGGTTTTGCAAACATCGAAGATGAATCTCTGCAACGCTTGCAAACCTTATCCGAAATTTTAAATGACCGTCCGTCTCTGGAATTGGAAATTTCCGGTCGAGTCGATCCTGTCGCTGATCATGAAGGATTGAAGCTAGCAATGCTGCAAAACAAAGTGAAAGCGCAAAAGTTAGCCGGAGATGTCAAGAAAGGCATTACCAGCGGCACTCTTACAGATATAACATTAGATCCGGAAGAATATAGCAAATACCTTGAAATGGCTTATAAAAAAGAAGATTTTGAGAAACCAAAGAATATCATTGGCCTAACCAAGAGTCTTCCTGATGCCGAAATGGAACAACTCATGCTTGAACATACAGTGATTCATGATAATGACCTGGAAGTACTGGCAGAAAACCGCGCTAATGCGGCACGTAACTGGCTGATTGAAAATGGAGGGATTCCCAGCGAACGAATATTCGTCGTCAGCACCCATGAAACTAAAGCAGATGAACAGAAAGCAGGCAATCGAGTAGAGTTTTCATTGAAGTAAAAGCGGTTCAAGAATTTAAGCCTCTCACTATCATCGGGAAACTCTCGTCCAATCCCCTGAGAGGCTGAAATACGCTCAACCTGCCGTTAAGCATTATGCTCCGGTATTCGATACCACACTTTACCCGGCTTATTCTGGGTCACTATTCTTCAAAACGTGTTATTAGAAATTTTCGCTATGCAGTTAAATTGGTATGTCGGGCTAGCGATTCCAGCAATCTGCAACATTTCCATCAGCGCCTTGAGCACCTGTATTACTCAAAGTAAGCGTACCGCAGATATCTCCCGCCATTGAACCGGTTGGTACTGCCCGAAGTACGAAAGTATTGTTTAATACTGACTGTAATGAAATATCATACTGCCTTGTTCCAGTTTTCGGTGATTGGAGAATAGGTAGCACTACGGCAATATCATCACCGGTATCAATCATTCCATCTGCACCTACAGTTGCGTCATACTGATTATTCTGTGAATAAAATCGCTCCATAAATTGAGCATTCTCATACAGCATTGATTTTGCTACAATCCTGTTAGATTGCCTTACATAATCCTGATAGGATGGAAGAGCGACGGCAGCGATAATACCAAGGATCGCCACTGTTATCATTAATTCTATCAATGTAAATCCCATTGCTTTAAACGTATTGAAAGATTGCTTCATAACCTGTAAGTCTCTCCTCTCGGATATTAATCTCATGGAATATTCTATAAATAATTTAGATGCTCGTCTGTTACAAATATTACTCATTAGTTTCTTGTGAACATAAATCCTAGAAACAATCACAATGACTAATGATTAAAAATATTTAATTTACTAAGTTTATTTTAATGCGATAACTCGCGCCATGTGATCCTGCCACGTAATCCAGCAGCACCTTTTGCAGTAGTTGTCTGTGAGAGCAAGCCGTTAGCTGTTGAGTGCAAAAGTATATCAGAATTCGAATCACCTCTAATCCGCGTAACACCTCCCACAGAAAACCCTATCTCCACGCCTGAAGATAATCCATCATCTAACGCAAGAACCCTATTTCTATTGGTATCAAATGCTGGAAATGGAAGCATTCCACCCGTCAAAAAATCGAGCGCATTAGCAATTCCCCGGCCACCAAAATCGCATGGTGATATAGAAGGCACAATAGTCGAAATTACCAAGATTCCATCTTCCAAATCTGGTACACCTGTAATCCTTTCACCGCTGACAGGAAGATTTGCGTACCAGCCCTTAATTGTAGTGGAATAGGGTACTAAATTTTGCGTTGCGGTCCTGATTGCTCCGTCAGTTATCACCTGTTGAACAAGCGCTTCGGCCGTTATTGTCGCTACGGCGCTATCATCCCATATTCCGTAAATAGTTTGGGGATTTATACTGGTTGTATCTACAGTCTCCAAGTATTTTCCTGTACCGAATAAAACCAGTTGCCCCCCTTTTGGATGAAAGCTCACAGAAGGTGGGAAAATGATAGGCTTCGATGTTCCTGATACAAATAAAGGCACGCCATTGATACCCACCTTCCAATTTGCAGGCGTAGCAGAACTTACATCGAATTTCCACAAATTCCCTTTGATATCACCCGCGTATATTACATCAACCTTACCATTACCCGTTGAATCAAAGGGGATCGGAGTCGAAAGACCATTGCCGGTACCAGGATCGGCAATCAATTTAATATAATCCGTTCCAGCTGTCCAAGTACCATCCTCACCTCCGGTAATAAACAAAATATAAAGTACCGCTTTACCGCCCGTGCTGTTATATCCATTACCGACAATAACGGCCCATTGGTTGTTCTCCATTTTGACGATTTGCATTGCCTGGCCGGTAAACGAATTAATTTGCGGATAATTATGGCTATAGCCCATATCGGCATCATCAGCACTGGTAAACTCCCACAATAATATACTTGCTGCATTCGCAGCAGCAAAAGTCGGCGCTGATTTTGTTGCATCAGCTGGATTTGTAACATCTAACGCATAATACCCTTGCCCCCCCCCATTCAAACCGCCAACAAGAACAGTCCTCCAGCTCGATGTAGAGCTAGAATAAACATCTGCCGCCATGGGGGATCCGTCGACGAAATAGCGATGATTCGCGTTATAATTTTTGTCCGTTAGCCTATTCAGATTCTCATAAACCACACTAGGAATATAAACCAACAATTCTTTCCCCGCATCCGCTGCCGTACATCCTGCCGTTATTCCAGGAACACAGGCATTAAATCCATGCAGCATTCCGTCATTGGCGCCAATGTATATCATCGGAACTCTATCCTTATAGTTAGTATAAAAGGACTTATAACCGGGATGATCTACATCTGAATAACCTGCACCAGGCTTTCCTACATAAAGCGGGCCAGAGCTCACAATATCACCAAGTTTGCTGGTAGGACGAGGACGGAAATTATTGACTGAGGTGGAACTGGAACAGGTAAATGTTCCGGTTGCGCTTTCTCGCGTTGAATCTCCTCTCAGAAACGCCACTCTCTCCGGACCACAATTATCGGTTGTACCAGAAGCATCCTTGTTAAGAAAAGCTTTTTGTATAGTAGTTAAATTACCATACTCAAATGAAACTCCATCACTAACACCTTTTGTGATCATGACTCGTGAAGCGGAGTTAATCACTCCTGATGCAAGTGAAACTTCTCCGGCATTCCATTCCGGAGTACCTTCTATTCCAGCAGGGCTAATCGGAATTGATAATAATTGTCCACTCCAATCGCCGCTATTAAACTTTGCTTGATAGGCGCGTCCATTCATCTTTAATGAGCTAGAATTGGCTGCAACGGCAGAAGCCGACCCCGTTCGAGCCACAACGGTCTTTAGTGCGCTGGTTAATGCATTTGCAAATGTAGTGGGATCGGCGGCACTAAAGAATTCTCCTCGACTATTGACAGCGGCATGCCATAAGTCATCTATTTTTGCTGCCTCATTTTTTTCCGGATCCGGCCAGGATTGCGCTCCTGAGGGTAATTCAGTCAATGTGCCAGTCACTCCCAGTCCTACAGTAAACGTGACCACGTGCTGCCAGAATGCCGGATCGTGTGGATTGGTAGGTACTTTATTCGGCAGATCCGTGCGTAAATCATTTTTCCAATATTGCATGGCTGCATCAGCTAATGTATCACCATAAGCATCCGAATAAGGAAGCGATGGAATATATGTATATGTTGCGGGGATCGCAGGTGAAGAGTCGTTGGTAATAGCAGAACCTGGCAAATTATCCGAATTATTCAGATCAGATATATCACCCTTAGTCCAGTAACCATCTGTCATCAAAATATTATAATTCTGTCGGCATTCGTGCTGGGTACCGCCGCTCGAACCTGGTGTCAGACCCCAAGGACCTTTATCGTCCGTTCTTTTAAAGTATTCACCAACAGCGAGCACTGCTTCTCGCAGCGGTGTACCTGCTGCAGGAATATCATGATCATATAGATTGGCAAAGAAATTTGTTCTGTCCGTACCCGTGAACTGCCGCACACCTGTTTTGACTACTGTTGTCGCCACACCATCAATCGTTGTCGAACCTTTATTGATAGCTGCAAAACCAACCCGCATGGTATTTCCTTGTGCTGCAAACGCCCGACCTACTCCTGCACGGGATAATAAAATGCGCGAACGATAATAAGTATACCAATTGGCAAAATTCTGGATTTCTTCATTATAAGTACAAGTTGGAGCTGCAGCACAATCCGAGCGGTTGGAACTACCCGTGTAAGTAGAAGTTGAGGACTTGATTTCAACTTTTGTATAACTGCCGGCACTATTGATACTGCCACCGTTGTATTTATAGTAAACGGCGGGGTAGAAAGTTTTCGACAGACTGCCGGAAAGGGTTCCGTTATCTTGCAGCCAAGTTGCTGTTTGTTTATTATTAACTGTCAGGTTACGGCAGCCAGCGGCAGTATTATATGGATTGTGATAAGCACATGTCGGAGCGGCGTTATTCATCAACGATCCATCGGCGTTACTCCAAGGCAGATACCTTACCGCGGGATCGTAGTAGATTTTGTTGACGTAACTGGAACGCAGCGAGGCGGTGTATTTGTTAGTTAAGTCAAAATCGACAACATAATTGTTGTAATCCGAGGCGCCATAAACACCAGACGCACGAGGAAACGTATAACGTGCGCTTTGAATTATCAAGCTCTCCGGCATGATTTCGAATTGCATCGATCCGGAATCATCAAGTGTGAACATGACATTCGGAGAAATATTTCCTCCCAGAAAAAGTGGCGTATTCGACAACGGTGGAAGAGCATGCACACTGCCAGTTAAAAGCATGAATGAAAAACCTATTATTTTCTTAAATGTTAAAAAGCCGTATAAAAAATTTTTCTTCATGATTTTGTATTCCTGACAGTATTTTGTTGTTATGGTCTAAAAATTTCTTGTATCCATACAACGGTACCTTGCTTGGCTCCTTGAGCCCGTACAGTAATACGATAGTAGTATCTTAAAGTATTACCGGGCGGTGTTTTCTGTATTCCTTCAATCAAATAGGTGGGTGCGGGCACACCGGCGGGTAAACCAGGTGCTGTGTAAGGAATGTCGTTAAATCTAAAAACGTTACCTTCAACATAATTAATTGGGCAAACCGGATTACAGTAAGTCTCCCAAGATCTATTCGGAGCATCAACACCAGCGCCGTAATAACAGAATCCGTCAGTGCAGTTTGTGTCAAACTCACTCATACCCTCAATTGATTTAGGCGAATTGGTAGAAGGATCATTGTCACGAATATGATGTTCGGCATAACGTAAAGCCATTTCTGCTGCCTGCATTGCAAGCATGCGATCGCGCATGTTGGCCGACATTCTCTCCTCTATCGTTGCCATTTTCGCAGCCGTTATTCCCAGAAGAGATAAAGCGAGCAAAAAAATCAGGCCTGTCACAAAAACAGCACCACCTTGTCGTTGACAACAATAAGGAATCCTATTCATGGCGTATCATTTATACGATTACGTAAATTGATAGTTGATGTAAAAGCACGTCTTAGCCGTCTATCTTCCGGAATAGCAACCGATGCACCATTACAATCCAGATAATTACCCGCGGAAACCACATTTGTTTTCTCAGAACGAATCAAGACACAAATACGCACCGTAACCACTTGCTCCCAATCGACTGGCAGCTCGGTATATTGATCAACGGATTGATCACCTGTGGAATCTATTCCGTAGAGGATCTGTAAATCTTCCGCATTGCTTAGCAATACGTTACCAACTGGTGGCGCACCGGGTGCTGATGGAGTATTGGAAATTTCCCCTTTACACCGTAATTCCGCATTGGCTGCATCAATATTAAAATGATTCTGGATAATTGTGCCCGCGACAGTTACCCCTGTACCATCGCAATCACTGTCTCCAATTGCCCCCTCAAATTGCACAGTCAAGGTATCGGCCACACCTGCTCCACCATTAGTGCCGCTAATGGCGGTGCCTTCGAATTCAACTTTAAACCCAGTAAATGGCATTTCCACATGTCCAGCCTGTTTGACACTTCGCCCAATAACCTCCAATGCGAAACGTCCATTTTCCTGTACTCTGGCATTATCTTCCTGCTCACGAAAAACTCCTTGGCTACTGACAAAAACGGTACCGATAACCAGTAGTAATACCAAGCCCACTACCATGCCAATCATCAATTCAACCAAAGTAAAGCCTTGTTGAACATTCCATTCTCCATTCATGCACCTGGACTCGAGTCTACCTTGTTGATTTACTGAAGCAGTCATTACGGCGCAAACCTTGTTACAAAACACTGAGTATTTGCACTCCCACCTGGACAATTAGGACCAGGATTAGGATCATCTGCCATTTCTTTTTCTGTCCACATCAAAGTAATTGTATATCCCGTTGCTAGATTTCCATTTACAGTGCCGACGCCACCGGGAAGCAATCTAGCATTGGCTGTATTCCAGGATACATGATCATAAGTAGCGATTTGCGCCGGACTACAGGTAGTTGCAACACAATCCACAGTGCCTGGGATACTTGCTGAAAGTGCATCATATGCTCCAGTTGCCACACCCGCGATGTTGGCGCGCATACGGTCAGCGATATCCTCCGTTTGTTTACTAGCTACAGAACGATAGTAAGCAACATTATTACTACGCGCACCGGACACAACCAATGCTGCCATACCAAGTAAACCAAAAGACACAATTAGTACCGTAATCAGAACTTCAATTAAGCTAAAACCATTGCTCTGAATTTTCCCTTTTATTGAAAATTCATTATTTATCAGCATGGCTTTGTCCCTGTTTCAAGACGGAAGCGTCCTTGGTTATTTAAGATAATAGCTTTGGAGTGAGATCCTCCACGACTATCACACAGTGTAAAAGTATCGCTGAATCCCATAGAATAACCATTGGCAGTAAATGTAATCCTATTTTTCCCCGAGGAGAATGTGTTTCCACCCGAGAAAGCTGCTCCCACTCGCAGAATTTCTTCGCCCGCGTCAACTACACCAGCATTATTGGCATCGGCAAACACTAACCAGCCATTCGACCAGGTCGTTCCCCCTGTGCAGCCAGTACCATTTGTACTGGGGCAAAGCGAAACTGAGCTACTGCGTCGAACGGATTCACTTTTAGCTAAAGCCAATGCGGAATAGAAACTGTTACTTTGTGTTGTCAGTAAATTGTTTTGGATAAACGTGCTAAAACTTGGCACAGCAACCGATAACAAAATACTTGCCACACTCAATGTGACAAGCAGCTCAATCAAAGTAAAGCCATGTTGGTTTAATAGCCTAATCAGTTGCATTTTTTCATATGCATGATTGCATGATTGCATGATGCCATCTCTGTTTTAACTTCCCCGTTCATTCGTTAATATTAATCGGCTAGATTCTAGCGGTCATAATTTAGACAAACTTTAACTTTTAGAGCACAATTCCAGATCTCTCAAGATTTTTGATCTGATATCTAAACTGAACCGCCCCGGGTTTATCGGAGACTCCATTTCTTGAGAGAATGGAGCTATGAATAAATCGATAAGATACTCACCTGAAATCCGTGAACGAGCAATTCGTA
>NZ_FNUX01000015.1 GCF_900108305.1 Nitrosomonas ureae | reverse complement strand
TATTCTCCAGATTCGACAAACTGGATGTCATCTTCCTTTCTTTCATCCATTTCGCTCTTATCGTTGAAGCACTTAGATAGTGTTAACAGGCCATAAAGAAGTAGGAGGAATGATATACGGGATAACACGTAGAGGAATCCCTTATGTGATTTTATCGCTGCGTTGAAATCCGGGATCCCGGCTGCGTTTAACGCAACGACGGACCGCGATTCGGAGCAGCATCCTTGGACTGATGAAGGAATGCGGTTATCCGACAGTTCTATTGTGGATGGTTATAAAGAGGTTTTTCAAGAGCGCTGATGATTATTGATCGATCGGAAAGCCGGAGTTTATCGACAAAAGCCAATTAAGATAAGACGCATCCTCTTCCAGTATGGATGCAGATAAGAAACGGCGGGGTATTAGTAGGAAAACTGTACGGTGGCATCACAAAAAACAGCTTGACGGTTGATGGTTGGGTTTACATACCAGACCGGTGGAGAATCGCCAAGCATGAGGCTGCCTTGGGGTTGGAATAGCTGATAGTGGAGACCACGCAATATAACTTTTGATGAGCGGGAATGGATATCCTGGAGAAAGTTCTCGTTGATCGCTGCTGCGAGGAGAGTAAATTCCCGGAATGTTTCTACAAAAAAACTCGTTGATCTCTAAACACCTTGGGTTCAAAAATCTAGCGAGAAAGATTAGCATATTTTTATGCCTATAAACCATTTTCAGTTTAATTTACCCTAAGCGACAAGATCAACAGGATAAGAGAGTAAGTGATGAAAGGCAAGGAATTGAATTTTCTGGACTGGCAAAAACATTTGGGACGGAGGAGGCCTGCGGCTAAATATTATATCAGCGACGCTGGCCAGAAGGATTTCGCTGCGCGTACTGCGGGTATGATCGTGGTTATGCCATAACAACCTGAATCGCCGCTAGGGCGATTTATTTCATATCTTTTGTCTCATGACTACACTATCTAAAGAACATCGATTCATCCGAAAAAATTAAGTCAATTGCAGCAGCATCTTTAACAATAAAATCAATCAACTAATTTATTTTTTATTGCATAGCGAATTATCTCGGAGTTGTTTGTCAGTTTGAGTTTCTCGAGTAATCGTGCACGATAAACACTCACTGTTTTGGGACTCAGAAACATCTCGGATGATATTTCAGACAAAGTTTTACCTGCTGCAATAAAGCACAGCGTTTGATATTCACGATCGGATAAAGTGACATGAAGGGGCTTATCGGTATCGGAGTTAATAATATTGGCAAGTTCTTGCGCGACAACAGAGCTAACATACTTATCTCCCGCTGCAACTTGCCGAATAGCTACTACCAGCTGCGCGGGCGCACTTTGTTTATTTAGATAACCTGATGCACCCGCTTTTAACGCACGGATAGCAAACTCGTGCTCATTATGCATACTCAACATTAGTACTGCCAGACTTGGCTTATCTTTCTTTATCTGCTTCAAAATCTCAATACCGTTTCTATCTGGCAAGGATATATCCAATAACATGACATTAAAATCCTGCTGCCGCGCAATTTTGATCGCTTGGAAACCCGTTTCCGCCTCTCCAGTCACTTTAATATCATCGGTCTCACTGAGTATTTGTTTCAAACCTTGACGAACGATTGCATGATCATCGGCAATCATCACACTAATCATGTGCGTACCTCCAGCTAATAAAGAACTCCACCGCAAGCGACGGGGGAATATAATCTGACGGGATTTAAAGCAGAGAAATTTGCCTTCTCTTCCTAACGGACTCTGATTGGGAGAACTCTTTAAACTTATTATTTAAATTATATGATTGCTCGGAATGATATTCCAAATCCCCAGTCGGTATCAAAATAGTCACTTTCGTTCCTTTTTCTGATTCTCCAGAAATATGGAAATTTCCCTTTAATTGCAGACATCGTTCGCGCATTCCTCGTATTCCAAACGAATCTTGCTTCTTCATATCAATTTCAGTAATTCCACATCCGTTATCCATCACTTCAAGCAGAACCAAGCCTTCCAATTCAACAAGTTTCACCTGAATGCGTGATGCATTGGCATGCTTGGAAATATTTGTCAGCGTTTCCTGGAATACCCGGAAAATCGCTATAGCCAAGTCCGCATCTAAAGATATTTCATCATTGTCGCATGATACTCTGCAAACAATACCGGTACGATCACTAAATTCTTTTACCTGCCACTGCACAGCGGCGACGATCCCGCAATCAAGAATTCCCGGGCGCAAATCAAGTGAAATTCGTCTAGTACTGTCGATTACCCGGTCCACTAGTAATTCAATAGACTTCGCTTTCTGTTGATAAAACTCCAGCTTTCTTGCTGTCTTATCCATACAAGGAAGTAATTCACATTTAATGGCAGTTAATGTCCCACCAATGTCATCATGAATTTCACGTGCGATTCGAGCTCGTTCCTGCTCTTTAACTTTCTGCAAATATGAAGATAGCTCGGCCAGCTGTTCACGCGAACGTGCGATTTCTCGCTCAGCCAATTTATTGCGAGTAATATTTATCATAATGCCGTCCCACAGCATGACTCTATTGAACATTCTTCTGGGTGTTGCGCGTAAACTAATCCATTTAATATCACTATCTCCTTTAACTTGAATACAGCCCTCCCAATTCCAAGTTGAAAGCTGCTCGGCAGATGTCATCATTAGCTGGCAATAGGATTCTTTGTCTTCATCTAAAATTAATTCCGGAAAAAGCTCCGGATTATTCATTAGCTCCTGGGGAGATAGCCCCAGCAGTGTTTCGCTTGCATCGCTGACATATGGAAAGCTAGCTTGATTATTACTGTTCAACTGAAATTGAAACACGACTCCGGGGAGATTAGATGTAATTGCTTGAAAAAGTGCTTCACTTTTTTGCAATGCAGCTTGAGCAGTAATAAACCGCTGGTAATTATTTACCTCACGCAAACTACGTCTGATTACCGGTACTAATCTAGCAAGATTGGCCTTCATCATAAAATCATATGCGCCCAAAGCCATGATGGATGCAGCCGCCTCTTCACCGACATTACTTGAAATAATAATTAAAGGAATATCCAGTTCTTGATTTTTTATCAATTTGATCACATCGCACGCATTAAATCGTGGCAACGCATAATCGGACAGAATTACATTCCAGTCCTGTATCTTCAGCGCTTCCTGCAAATCCTCAGCCGTAGTAACGCACTGATAGTTTATTTGAAAGCCACTTTGTGAAAGTATTTTCAGAACCACATCAGCATTCTCTGCAGAATGTTCAATCAACAATATTTTTAATTTTTCTTCATTGACCATCTCAGCACCTCATTGAGTGAAGCCGATATAACCTTAAAAATTAAGTTGCAAAACTAATTATCTAAATTTCTTTATGAATTCTACTTCACTCAATAATTTTATAAAAAACATTTATAACACGAATAGCTGATATTAACCAAACGATTAGGCAAAGAACACAAAAGCAAAATCCTAAACTTTTCAGAATGATCTCCGATAACTGCAATCAACGGTGCCTGCCTTTCTTCTTGGATTGCGAGGAAGTCACCACCGTAATTTAAATTAAAGATTAATCCGCCCAAGGTTTTTTATACCTTCCAGGATTGCGGAAAAACCGACTGGCAATAATGCCAAATGTGAATAGGAGAACCTAAATGTCTCAAGTTATAAATTCAAATATTGCTTCACTAACTGCACAACGCAACCTTAATTCGTCACAGTCATCATTAAACACATCTTTAGAACGCTTATCTTCTGGATTGAGAATAAACAGTGCTAAAGATGATGCCGCTGGTTTGGCGATTTCTGAAAGAATGTCGACACAAATTCGCGGATTGAATCAAGCTAACCGAAATGCTAATGACGGTATTTCGCTCACACAAACAGCTGAAGGTGCATTGACCGAAATCGGTAACAACTTACAGCGTATTCGTGAATTATCGGTACAGGCATCAAATGCAACAAACACTGCAAGTGACCGTGCAGCACTTCAAGCTGAAGTCACACAATTAACCTCTGAGATTCAACGTGTCGCTACTCAAACTCAATTTAACGGAATGAATTTGCTTGATGGCTCTTTCGGCACCTTCAATCTTCAAGTTGGTGCCAATGCCAATCAAACTATTTCAGCGTCATCCGGCAATTTTCAAACTAATTCATTCGGCAATTACCGTATCGGTGGGCTAGCCGCTTTTACTTCAGGAGGTGTTGGTGACCTCGTGGCAGGAACAATTGGCGCTAATAGCAACGCAATCGGCAATGCTGTACTGGTTAGTGGAACAACTGGCGACACATCAGGCGTTAACGGTGCAGCCGCTGCAGGTGATTTCAGAATTTCCACTTCCTCAGGAAACTTTGATGTCTATTATCGTGCGGGAGCCAGTGCCGCTGAGATAGCCAGTTCAATCAACAAGGCCGGCAGCGGCGTAAACGCTTCCGCTACCACTGAAGTGGTACTTGGCGCAGCCACAGGTAGCGGTGCTGGATTTCTGCAGAACACGACTTATTCTTTTGCGATCTCAACCGATTATTCAGACCCGACCAATGCGAATACGGTTGATCCAAAATTTACGACAATTTCTTTTAAAACTGGTGGAGCGGATGATGCGTCCGATGTCGATTCTGGAAACTACTTGAGTACAGCCATCAAAGCATTCAACGATGCTTCTGCCAAGACAGGATTCACTGCCGAAGCTGTGCAAACAGAAGATGGTTATTGGGCTATTAAGCTGAGCAATACAAACGGTAATGACCTTCGCATCTTGAACAATTCCTATGACAATACTGGAGCTGCAATTGGTATCACCGTCTCCGACATAGCTGTTCTCGACGGTGATACAGGCACAACTGACTCCCTAGCGGATACACTTGCAGGCGGTGGACTCGATGCAACTACAGGTGTATGGACTAATGGCAACGGTGCTTGGTACACTGGAAAAGTAACGCTTGATTCGGCTCAATCATTCAGTGTAACGACTGCTGTCGCCGATGTCTTTCAAGATGCAGCAACTCCTGGCACGGCAGCAGCTGGTACTTATGGCGCACAGCTGCAAGCTACCAACGCGGTTGATGTCACTTCCTATGATGCAGCACAACGCACGTTATCAATTGTCGATGCTGCTCTGAGTACAGTCAATAGTCAACGCGCTAACTTCGGTGCTCTGCAGAATCGCCTTGAAAGCACGATGTCGAATTTGCAGTCTACTTCGGAAAACTTGTCAGCTTCACGCTCTCGGATTAGAGATGCTGATTTTGCTGCTGAATCGGCGAATCTGACACGATCCCAAATTCTTCAGCAGGCTGGTGTAGCGATGTTGGCACAAGCCAATCAACTACCCAACAATGTCCTATCGTTATTGAGGTAAGCGATCATCTGAGAATGACGTTGGGGTAGCTTACGGATTATATAGTGACTACCCCGCGCAGTCATTCGTATTATAGAAGGAGATTAGCATGATCACCAATTCAACAGGAAGCATGAACAATATTGCTTCTCTACCTACAACTTCTCATCCTGCCTCGATTACGAACAAATCCTCGACAAATCCAGTCAGCAATGAAAACATTTCTAGCCAAATAGCACAATCTAACACGTCAAATACTGATCAATTACATGAGGCCGTTAGTAAGATAGAAAAATTTTCGCTAGTTGTGCAACAAAATTTGAAATTCTCTATAGACGAAGATTCTGGCAAGACAATAATTAAAGTTATGGACGCCACAACCGATGAAATAGTTCGTCAAATTCCAACTGAAGAAGTGATTGACATAGCGCGTACGCTTAGTAAGATTCATGGTGCTTTATTTAACGACCGCGCCTGATGTAATCGTTGCAGAATTAAATAAACAGAGGAATACAACATGATCTCATCACCAGGTCTTGGTTCAGGATTAGATATCAATGGAATTGTCAGTCAACTCATGGCAATCGAGCAACGGCCTCTCCTACAGTTAAGCACGAAAGAAGCAAAACAGCAAGCTGAACTCTCCGCTTATGGTAACTTAAAAAGTGCACTATCTACCTTCCAGGGTACCGTTAAAACATTAACCAATTCATCTTTGTTCACAGGTGTTAAGGCGTCGATTGTTGATTCTACAGTTGCTTCTGTTAGCGCAACATCCAGTGCAGAAATAGGTGCGCATCAAATTGAAATACAAACTCTCGCACAAGCACAGAAAATAAAATCCGAATCTTTTACATCATCTAGCGATATTATCGGCAGTGGTACGTTAACCATTGCATTTGGTACCTATAACGGAGATGGTACATTCACTGAGAACTTAAAAAAAGCGTCTGCGTCGATTACTATTGAACCCGATCAAACATCTCTTGCAAATATACGCGATACAATTAATAAAGCCAGTATCGGCGTTACTGCAAGTATCGTCAACGACGGCAATGGCAATCGACTGATTTTATCCTCAAATGATTCTGGCTTGAGTAATGCCTTAAAGATCACAGTCAGCGACGATGATCTAAACAATATTGATAACAATGGGTTATCAAAACTTGCTTATGATATCTCAACCGGTGGCACAGCAAATATGTCTGAAACTGTCGTAGCACACGATGCTACCTTAGTAATAGATGGAATTACCATTACCAAGCCATCCAACACCATCACCGATGCATTGCAAGGGATAACAATCAATTTATTCAAAGAAAATCCTGGGACAACTACCAGCTTATCAGTTACGAAGGATACAACAAGCGTACAAACTGCAGTTAGTACGTTTGTAAATGCATACAACGAGCTGCAAAAAACTATCGCCAGCCTATCTAATTACGATCAAGTCAATCAACAAGCATCCATTCTGACTGGAGACTCAACAGTACGAGCTGTGCAGAACCAGTTGCGAGGTATATTGAATTCAAGCTTACAAAGTAGTGTTGTAGGAGGATTAAGCACGCTCTCACAAGTCGGCATAAACTTCCAAAAAGATGGCACTCTATTGTTGGATAACAACAAATTAAACGCTTCACTTAATGATCCTTTCAAGGATGTTTCATCATTATTTGCAACGAATGGCTTTGCAGTAAAAATAGATCAATTAATTGATGGAATGCTTAAAAACAATGGCTTAATCGACGGTCGCATGGATGGCATTAACACATCCATCAAGGATATAGATAAACAACGCGAAGCACTGAGCAGTCGCCTGGAGATTGTAGAAAAGCGATTTCGCGCCCAATTTACAGCTTTAGATACAACAATTGCCAGTATGAAACAAACAAGTGAGTTCTTGGCACAGCAACTATCTAGTTTGCCCGGCGCCAATACTAATAACTAAAAATCACTAATATTTATGAGCTAGGAATACAAAATGTTTTTCACAACAAATGCAATATCCACCTATCAACGCGTTGGTGTTGAAACAGGTGTTGAATCAGCTGATGCACACAAGCTTATTTTAATGTTATTTGAAGGCACACAAGAAGCTCTAGCAAAAACCAGAATACATATGCAGCGTAACGAAATAGCTGAAAAAGGGCAAATGATTTCGAAAGCCATAACCATAATTGACGAAGGTCTAAGTGCTTGCCTCGATATGAAAGCGGGTGGCGATTTAGCGGTCAAGCTTCAAGCACTTTATAATTATATGACGCATCGATTATTGGTAGCTAATATTCAAAATAACATTGAAATATTAGATGAAGTAAATAAGCTTTTATCTGAGCTATATAACGCTTGGAAAGAAATCGGGGAATCCAATGGAACCAAACCCGCAATAAAAGCGATCACTATCTAAACAAAGATTCTGTAACAAAAAAAAGGATATGTAAAAGAATGGACAATGCGCATACGATAATAATCTACAATGCCATTTTAGCAACAACCGAGAAAATGCTGACTGCTGCACAAAATAGTGAATGGGATCAACTGGTATCATTAGAACAAGAATGCAGGAAACTAACCGATACTCTCAAAAGAAATAATACAGAGCCCTCACTAGATAAGGAGCTGCAACAAAAGAAAATAAAAATTATTCATCAAATATTGGATAACGATGCTCAAATTCGGGCGATTATTGAACCTTGGATGGCAAGACTACAGGAAATGCTCAGCATTAATAAACGCACACGCAATCTCCAACAAACATACCAGCCTATTAATAATATATAAAGCATTTAAATTAAGTATCAGAATATGTTGCTCTTATCGGATAAATACAAACAACAAATATAAACTGTCGTGAACCCAATCATAATCAAAACTGATTTAATCACGCCTCTGACACAGATAAAATCTGTATCACCGATAACACCCGTAACAGCAATCCTTGATTCCCAAGACTCTTCTAGCAAATTTAAACAAGGACAAAAATATCAGGCATTCATCGAAGCGCGTTTACCTAATGGAAACTCCAGGGTATTGATTAACAACAAACTACTTCAAATAAACTTACCAGTAAAATTTCAACCCGGCAATAAACTAGAACTAGTTTTTATTTCTCCTCAACCAAACCTAAAATTCCTTATTTTCGATGAAGCAATTACTAAATCAAAGGAAAATATCACTTCAATAAGCACCACTGGGCGATTTATCGATGTTCTAATGCATGATACTTTAAAACATGCCTCAACAAATATTACTCAACCCCTAACAAGCTCTTCTCCAATTCTGAATGGAATCCCAATAAATAGCACTGAATTACCCAGTTTATTGCAAAAAACAATTATCCAAAGTGGTTTATTCTATGAATCGCATCAGGCTCAATGGATTAATGGAGAAAATACACTGGAGAATTTACAACAAGAACCACAAGGTAAGTTATTGTTAGCAATGTCTGAGTTATCTATGACTAAAACAGCGATTTCATCTTCACCAAATCCAGAAGTACCAGCGCATGCTCAGACTATGTCATTAGTACAACAACAGCTAAATACACTGGAAACCGGACATCTCTTCTGGCAAGGTGAAGTTTGGCATGGACAGTTGATGGAGTGGGATATTTGTGAACAATCTAAAGATAAAAGCAAGAGTGGTGAATCCGATCATGCAGTACAGTGGCATACACAACTTCATTTATCATTGCCACAATTAGGAGATATTACCGCCACTATCTTAATTAATGCTCAAGGTATTAATATTAAAATAGAAACATCGCAAGTTGACGCGACTGATTTATTAAAAAGCAATCAATCTCTGCTTACGACAGATATGCAATCTGCAGGATTAACTATCCAGAAAGTAGAGGTTCAATACAATGACAACGAATGATTCTTACTCCACTGCTGTAGCACTTGCGTATCGAGAAGGACAAATCGCACCTAAAGTAATTGCTAAAGGCCGTGGTCTCATTGCTCAAGAAATTATACGGCGTGCTAAAGAAGCTAAGATCTATGTTCATGAATCAAGTGAACTAGTTGCATTATTGATGCAAGTAAATCTCGATGACCGCATTCCGCCACAGCTTTATGTCGCAGTCGCTGAATTACTTGCGTGGCTTTATCGCCTGGAAAAAGCAGAAACAACCCTTGTGACCGCTAACAGTCTTGGCAGCGAGATCGCACAACAAACTTTGGAGGGAATTGACAATGCTTGCACCTAATCAGGAAACTGAAACATACGAAGTATTAGAACCGACTATACTATTCTCTGATGAAAAAAATGAGAAATTCCGCATCCGCTCGGAAATTGATATTCTTTTTATACTTCGCGGAATCATGCAAGCAGATTCGCTAATCACACTTTATCCCGATTATGAAAGCGATTTTATACTAACATCGATTCTAGCCATAAACTCCGACAAGAAAGAAATGGTAATTGATTATGGCATTAATGAAAAACATTGCCAAAAAGCTCTCAATTCCAAAGAATTAGTTTTTGTCACTACGCAAAATAGAGTAAAAATAGAGTTCGTCTGTAATCAGATCAAGAAAATTTACTTCAATAATAAAGATGCATTTTTAGTTAACATCCCAGAAACTCTCCTACGCATACAAAGAAGAAATCATTTCCGCATAACTACCCCTATTGTAAAGCCACTTAAATGTGCTATTCCAATACCCGGTAAAAATACAACAACCTCTAAAGCTGAAGTTGCACTCCTTGATATAAGTTGTGGCGGTACTGCGGTCATTGATCAACATCCAATTATCAACTTTGACCCAGGAATAGTTTATGACAATTGCCAAATCACACTTCCAGAGATTGGCACTATTAACGTTACTATCCAAGTAAAAAACACCTACGAAATCACCTTACGTAATGGGCAAAATTGTATGCGCGCTGGGTGTCAATTTATTAATCTAGCAGCAAATATGGAGGCTATGATACAGCGCTATATCATTAAACAAGAGCAAATTAGAAAAATGAAATAAACTGAATTACTCTCATTCTGGAATCTGACTCAGATGTACATCAAATTGTTCTGCTAATTCAGCTTATGTCTTGTTATCCTCAATTGCTGCTAGTACCGATTTGATCTTGAGCCCGCAACGTGATTCCCTTTCGTTCCTCTCATACATTTATTCTTTGTTTACCATCAATGACACGATTTAAATTGAGCAGGATTACCACTTAGCAGACTGTCTGAATTTGCAAGTCAATTCTCACGTTGGCTCTATCGGATTCATAATTCCGCACTCGATGTCCGGTGGTCTCGGTTTACTAATAGTTGTAATTGAAAATTGTATTTAAATACCGCCGCAAGGATTCACTCGTTTGCTCGGAATATAATACCTGCAATCGATCTCCATTTGCTGCAAAAAAGGCCAATGCTGCCGGACCGAATCCATGGCTATCTGCAAACCGTTTGCCTTCTGGTGTATTGATATCAGCTACGATAAATGCAATATATTCCTCGAAATCATCTCTTACCGCATTCATGGCAGCCATGGTATCGGTGCTTTGAAGTATATTGCCGTCATGTACCAACACAATCGCGTTAGTCCCTTGACCTATGACTGAAAGATCCTGTGAGAAACCTCGTGGAAGCAGGCTTACTGCAATGACGATAACCAAAAATATGAATGAAAATGTAATCAGCTTGGGCCAAATATTTTTTGTATTCGGTACTGCATTATTCGTTGTGGGCATGTTTTATTTTCTCTCTTGATTGTTAACAAAGCCGACCTGCCAGACTCAAGCATTTGCAGCAGGTCGTAGGGGATAACGTGGGAGTTCTTGTAATTCTGCGGAGAATAACGAGATTATGCAACAAAAAATCAAGAAAATGCGAACCGTAGCCCTCATTAGCAGGAGCCGCGATTTGTGATGTCACCTTTTACATCTACAATCAATTTTTCTCATCAGCGACAACTAAGATGCAATTGAGCAGAAGCCTGGCGGCACAGATACGATGATATATCTTCATATTCTATCATAGGATCACAAACTTATCAGGTGTAACCGAAGAAGAAATTCTTCTATACAACCGCCCCGTCATTTTCCAATGGCCTTTTCTCCGGCTTGAGTAGATCCTCGCGCTTGACCCCCAGAAGTACGATGATAGAACTGCCTACCATAATTGAAGAGTAAATGCCAAATAGTATGCCGATTGTCAGAGCTAACGAAAAATAATGCAGCACTTCGCCGCCAAATATGAGCATTGCAATTACAACCATTTGGGTACTGCCATGCGTGATGATTGTACGCGACATGGTTTGCGTGATCGCACCATCAATTACTTGTGTCACTGAAGCTTTGCGAAGCTTACGGAAATTTTCTCGAATACGATCAAAAATAACTACTGACTCGTTCACTGAGTAGCCCAATATGGCTAAAACTGCAGCCAGTACTGTCAATGAAAATTCCCATTGAAAAAAGGCAAAAAAACCGAGGATGATAATGACATCATGTAAATTTGCAATAATACCGGCTACACCAAATTTCCACTCAAATCGCACGGCCAGGTATGCCACGATGCCTAACGAAACGAATAACAAGGCGAGAGCGCCATTCTCCAATAACTCCTGACCCACTTGCGGACCAACAAATTCCACTCGCCTCATCTCAACTGAAGAATCGACCTCACGCAACGCATTTAAAACAATTTCAGATAATTGAGCACTGGAAAACTCTGGTTTGATGGGCAATCGTATTAAAACTTCTCGTGAGGTGCCAAAACTTTGCACACTTGCATCCGACATCTGGAGATCTGTCAATACGCTGCGTATTTTTTCCAAGTCAGCTGTTTGGTTATAGCCAATTTCAAGCACTGTTCCGCCTGTAAAATCCACACCCAAGTTGAGGCCTCTCGTCGAGATAAAAAAGACCGCAAGAATAAACGTTACGATTGATATGACAGCGCCCACCCTCCTCCACCTCATGAAGGGAATGTTATGTTGAAATCTGAATAATTCCATAGTTGTATCCTTAGTGATAGGTTATTGCTGCCTGTTCTTTTTGGTGTCAGCTGATTTACGTTTATTTTTAGCCTTATTAACAGTTTTGGAGACTGTTCCGGTTTTAGTTGGGTTTTCTGCCAAGCTTTCGTCTTCGGCCATGACTGATGTTTGACTGACAATATGCGGTTTTACATCACTCTCCTCGATCTGTTTACCGCGCTTGGGTTTTGCGCTATCTATGGTTTCAGTAACCGCATTCTCGGAAGAAAAATCGGCTTCTCCATTAACTGAATAACCATGCTCCGGTATCCAGACCACCCCAATAGGAACTTTGTCGAGTTTGCGAAGATTTCCGTACATTAAATTAACCATAGCCCTTGAGACAAAAACTGCTGTATAAACGGAAGTCAAAATACCCAGGCACAGCACTACAGCAAAACCCTTAACCGGTCCAGAACCAAACGCAAATAAGGCAATACCCGCAATCAAAGTAGTAATGTTAGAGTCCAGAATGGTACCAAATGCACGTTCATATCCTGCGTAAATAGCCAACTGCGGAGAAGCACCCGCTCGTAATTCGTCTCTGATGCGTTCATTAATCAGCACATTGGCGTCGATTGCCATGCCCACTGTTAAAGCCAGTGCGGCCATTCCAGGCAATGTTAATGTTGCTTGCATGATCGATAATAAACCTACCAGTAACAACAAGTTAAATCCCAGTGCAATAGCAGAAATAACGCCAAACGCTGTGTAATAAACCATGATGAAAATGGCAACGGCGAGAAATCCATACAAGGTTGAATTAAATCCTCGAGCAATATTATCCGCACCCAAGCTTGGGCCAACAGTACGTTCCTCGATAATATCCATGGGTGCCGCTAATGCACCTGCACGTAATAATAGCGCAACATCCCGCGCCTCCAGGCTGGTCATGCGTCCACTGATCTGAACCCGACCACCGCCGATCTCCTCACGAATAACCGGTGCGGTTACTACTTCTGCTGTATTTTTTTCAATCAGCAAAATGGCCATTCTTCTACCGACATTCTCACGCGTTAATTGTTTAAAAATGCGCGATCCATGATTATCCAGATTGATGTGTACTGCCGGCTGGTTATCCTTATCAAAACCTGGCTGCGCATCGGTAATTCGCTCTCCAGTGAGAAGAACCTGCTTTTTAACAAGAATTGGACCCCCTCCACGCTCCTGGTATAGCTCTGTTCCAGCTGGAATCCTGCCACGCAAGGCCGCATCAAGATCATGCTCATCGTCAACCATACGGACTTCCAGCGTAGCCGTCCGCCCCAAAATATCTTTTGCTTTGGCAGTATCCTGCACACCCGGTAATTGAACAATCACGCGATCTGCGCCCGCTTTCTGAATGATAGGCTCGGCAACGCCTAATTCATTGACACGATTACGCAGTGTAGTGATGTTCTGCATTACGGCAGAATCCTGCATGCGTATCTGAACTTCCGGCTTGATCGCAGCAATGAGGTGATATCGATTATCGACATCTTCTGTACTTAATGCGAAATCCTCAAAACTTGATTTTAATTCCGCTTCTGCCTTTGACCGTGACTCAACATCACGAAATTTTATGACCAGCTTTTTGGCTTGCTTCTCAAGTCCGGTGTATGAAATTTTCTTCTCGCGCAATGTACCACGTATATCGATACTATAACGATCGAGTGACTTCTCAAGCGCCCCTTCCATATCAACCGCAAGCATGAAATGCACTCCACCTCGCAGATCCAATCCCAGATACATTGGCAAGGCACCAAGACTTGTCAGCCATTGCGGTGAGTTAGGAAGCAGGTTCAAAGCAATGATATATTCGTTGCCCAATGCGGATTCGAGCAGATCTTTCGCTTTCATCTGCAAATCGGTGTCGGCGAAGCGAACCTTAATACTACCTTCCTCAAGAAAAACTCCACTCATCTCAAGATTGGCTTGTTTTAATGTATCTTCAACTCGTTGCAGCAATGCGGTATCAAAGCTTGTAGAAATTCGTACAGGAGAAATCTGTATTGCTGGAGATTCGCCATAAAAATTCGGCAAAGTGTAGAGCAAGCCGAGTAGCAGTGAAACCGCAATAATCAGGTACTGCCAAAGTGCGTAGCGGTTCATGGGTATCAGTTAATTAAGTAAGGGTAAAAGACAAACAAAGGCAGAGGATTAAATAGCTAATTCCCTCCTTGTCAAACGTAATTATTTCTTTTCGATATTTTTATCAGCTTCAGTGGTAATGACTTCTGCAGTTTCGTCAACAGCTTCTGCTTTATTACTTTCTGGTGCCGCTGATTTTGCCGTTTTTGATTTGGATGCCTTACTCTTGGGATCAATGCTCTTTAGCGTTCCTTTAGGCAATAAAGTCTGCACCGAGGATTTAAGTACGGTGACCTCCATAGCCGGAGCTATTTCGATAATGACGTAAGCTTCGCTCACATTGAGTATTTGCCCCAAGATACCGCCATTGGTAATAACCTCATCGCCTCTTTGCAATTCTTCCACCATTTGCTTATGTTCTTTGGCGCGCTTAGCTTGCGGACGAATGAGCAGAAAATAAAATAAAACCAATATACCGATCATCGGTAATAGAGTGACCCAACCTGCATCACTTTGCGCCGTTGAAGAAGCCGCCTGTGCAAATGCATCATTAATCAGCATCATGTTCTCCCTTTGTTAAAAGGGCACATATTAGCATGATGACCGCTTATGCCTGAAATTCTTGTGCATATTCTTCAAATCGCCGATTTTCAATCGCACCGCGAATCTCTGACATAAGATTATGATAATAAAATAAATTATGCACGGTATTCAAGTGCGCGCCGAGCATCTCATTGATACGTTGTAAATGGTGCAGATAGGCGCGACTAAAATTTTGGCACGTATAGCATCCGCAGTGTTCATCGGGAGGCGATGTATCTAAGCGATAACGACTGTTACGCAGTTTGATGATCCCATTGCGCGTATACAACCAGCCATTGCGGGCATTGCGAGTTGGCAGCACGCAATCGAACATATCGACACCCTGAGCCACCGCATGAACAATATCAGCAGGCGTGCCAACACCCATCAAATAACGCGGTTTATCAGTTGGCAGCAGCGGTGCAGTGTGCTTTAGAATACGTTGCATATCCACTTTAGGCTCGCCGACAGATAATCCACCGATAGCATAACCATCAAAACCGATCTGATTCAAACCTGCAAATGAATGTGTACGTAGATGTTCGTACATGCCCCCTTGCACGATGCCAAACAACGCATTTGGATTTTCGCCGTGCGCTTGTTTGGAACGCTCTGCCCATCGCAGACTCAACTCCATCGATAGCTTAGCGGTAGCTTCATCTGCCGGATAAGGCGTGCATTCATCAAAGATCATCACGATATCGGAATTTAAGATACGCTGGATTCGCATTGATTCTTCCGGAGACAAAAAGCAGTTATCGCCATTGACCGGCGATTTAAAATGAACGCCCTGCTCAGTAATTTTTCGCAACTTCCCCAGGCTATATACTTGGAATCCACCTGAGTCTGTTAATATCGGATTGTGCCAATCAATGAAATCATGTAGCCCGTGATGTACTTCGATTACCTCCAATCCAGGCCGCAACCATAGATGAAACGTATTTCCCAGAACGATCTGTGCATGAACTGCCCGCAACGCCGCAGGGGACATACTTTTGACCGCACCATAAGTTCCCACTGGCATAAAAACGGGTGTTTCGACTGTACCATGCGCCAAAGTCAATGTACCTCTACGGGCTGCTTTATCCGTAGAATGCAATTGAAATTTCATAACTCTCTCTCAATTAGCATAGCGTCTCCATAACTAAAAAAGCGATATTGCCCTTTAATCGCATGCTGATAAGCTTGCCGAATATTTTCCATACCGGCAAAAGCGGAAACCAACATAAGTAAAGTCGAACAAGGCAGGTGAAAATTGGTTAATAATCGATCAATCACCTGAAAGCGATATCCAGGAGTAATGAAAATCCGTGTATCACCATAGCCCGCAACTAATCCACCCTGATGAAGCGATGCGCAGGCCTCCAGTGCTCTCAGAGATGTCGTTCCAACCGCGAGGATACGCCCCCCCGATATTTTAGCTTGCTTAATTGCATCAGCGGTGGATTGAGGGATGTGATAAGTCTCACGATGCATTGTGTGATCGGCAATATTTTCCACACGGATCGGCTGAAATGTTCCCGCGCCCACATGTAAAGTGACATACGCAATAGTTACACCGATAGCTCGCAATTGTTCCAGCATATCAATATCAAAATGTAAACCGGCCGTTGGCGCGGCAACCGCCCCAGGGGTTCTGGCATACACTGTTTGATAACGCGCTTCATCGATCATCGTAGCAGGACGGGCAATATAAGGAGGCAAGGGTAATTGACCATAACTCTCCAGTAATTCCGCAACGGTTTTTTCATGTTCAAAGCGCAAGGTATAAAATTCTTGTTCCCGCGCAATAACGGTTAATGAAATTGCATCAGCCAGAACGAGTTGTGAATCCAGTTTTGGTGCATGACTGGCGCGGACGGTGGCCACAACATGACGATCATCCAGCACGCGTTCCACCAGTACTTCCACTTTGCCGCCACTGGCTTTTTTACCCAATAGGCGTGCTTTAATTACTTGCGTATCGTTAAAAACCAAAACATCCCCAGCGCGCAAGAAATCAGGAAGATTCGCAAATAAGGCATCCTGCCAGTGATTATTGATACCATCCAAATAGAGCAAGCGGCTGCCAGTACGTTGCTCAGCGGGAAATTGTGCAATTAATCCGGGAGGTAAATAAAAATCAAAATCCTGGGTTTTCATTCTATGTATTATACCGGTCAACAGATTTTCCACCTGCCGCTGGTAGCAACAAATAAAAATGTCCGGCTTTGTAGGCAATAAAAAGCTATGTTAAAAGGCAGGGAAAAGAGTATCAAAAATTACACGAAAATAGGCAGGTTGCGCTTTTCTAACTTCCTCCGCCTCACTGCTCTGATACCTCGCCCCGTAAGGCGAGGTCGTTCATTGACTATTTCGACCAGAAATATGACGCTATTTTAACGTTCCAATCGACAGAATCATTGATGACACAACATTATCATTACATATAAAATACTTGTACAATATTACAAGCAGCTGCTTATACGAAAACAGCCGTGAACTTTGCCAGCAACCCATCAATCATAGGTTGAAAAACACCCAGGAAACCAGGTAGTTGCAATATGCCGACAATAAATATCAATAAACCGCCCGCAACTATCCCATATTTAAGGCCTCGTACAAAATTTGCCGATGCGGGCGCACGGGTATAGGTTTGATTAGAGAATGCTAAAAATATTTTCAGTATGCCCAGCAAAACACCCGCAGCTATACACCCTAAAAACAAATGCAGCGCACAAAAAATTCTTTTAATTAAAGTCTCATCAGCGAACTCTAAACTTGAGAAACGAAGACAAATGATAATTACAAACAATAAAATGAGGGAGTTCCAGAAACCTCCAAATCTCATTCTGATCTCACTTTCCATACTCATATAATCTCTCCATTTAAAATAAGTACATACAATAGTCTGATAAAAATCATTGACACAAATTTGTTAAGTTAAGACTTAATACATCAAATCTGCACAATCACCTATTCGTACTAAGTATTCATATAAACACTCATACTTCTTCACTTTATAGCCTGAAGATTATAGCGAAATTAACCTGGAATGTAGTCACGCGAGCAATAAATTTCTTATTATCCTGATACGTTCGTATTCATGTCAGAAAAATGAACCCGGATAGCCAGCGGTGAAGATTAAGATTCTATACATTGAATGATCATCGATCGAAATAATCGCCCAAAGGGATTCAATAAGATATTAGGTCTATGAAAAGTAAAACGCCCCGCCGCAAGAGCGGCGGGGTATTAAGTACGTTCTTCAGACTACTGGCTTTCAACCAGCTTACGCCCCAAGAGGCGAGGAATTGAATCCGAAGAGATTAAACCAAGACAGCAAAAAATAGCAAGAAAATAGCTACAGCCAAAAAGTGGAAATCAAAGGGCCGAGAGTAGCGTCGTAACCGGATGGAAGTATTGTTTGACCCATATCGGGTGGTTCAAAACCTGCCATTGCAGTGACTAGGCTGTCAACTTGACTATCCAGCAACGTCAAACCTCCAGTGGTTTTAAACTGCTCAACGTGAGCGCCCGAACTCAGATACCAATCCTTGATTATCAGTTTATCATGGGTACCAATGATACTTACTTCAAGATTATTGCCCCCACGCTGGAACCAAATCTGTTCCGGATTAATATCTGACAGAAATTTAACGGTATCCAATACACCCGCAGTGGAATCATTCTCGACAACGACATCCTTTCCATATCCACGCCCGAAGAAGTAGACATCATTACCTGCTCCACCAATTAATAAGTCTTTACCCATCCCGCCATCCAGAGCATCATCCCCGATATCACCAATCAAAGTATCCGCACCGCCATTTCCCGACAAAATATCATCCCCTGCCCGGCCCCATATGATATTAGAAGCCGCACTCCCGGTTATTTGATTGGCAGCCGAATTGCCGATACCAATAATCGCAGAAGCGCCTGACAACGTTAATTTCTCCAGGTTATCACCGAGTGTATACGAAATGGATGCAATAACCGCATCGCTGCCGCCATTAGCATTTTCAACGACCCTATCCCAAAAACCATTCACCAGGTAAGTATCATCGCCTGTACCTCCAGCCATGAAATCGATCCCGCTCCCGCCATCCAGCCAATCATTCCCAGCGTTACCGTGTAACACATCATTACCTGCCAATCCGTTGAGCATATCATTTCCACTCCCACCAGTCAGTTTGTCTGCACCTGATGTCCCAGTGATATCTATATCCGGACTACTAATATCGATATCGAAGATATCCGCAGCTGTCAGATCATCGGTATCTTTGGCAGTAATCATCACGCTTAATTTTCCGGATGCATCAGGTGTACCGCTGATCGTGCCTGTTGTCGCATCAAAACTGAGCCAGGCTGGCAGTGAACTTCCATCGGCCAGGGCCGCGCTGTAAACAAGCCTATCGCCATCCGGATCGACAAATGTATTGGGATTCATCATATAGCTGAAGTTCTCGCCCGCGACTGCCATTTGATCTGAGAGCGCAACCTGCAAATGGGGAGCTTGATTATTTCCCAATTTAGCCCTCACTGTTGCAAAATCCCAAACAGTACCATCCCCTCTAAACCTGATCTCTTTGACAGAAAAGGGCGTCGCGCCATTATTTTCCAGATAGTTCTGAATAATGAATGTATCTCCGGTACCAATAATAGTTAGCACCAGATTATCTCCGGAACGGCTAACACGCACTTCATCAGGAGTTACACCATAATCAAATTGCACTACATCGACCTTTCCGATAGTCGTGTCATAACTATTGACCGTATCCTGACCTGAGCCCAGACCAAATAGGTAAATATCATCACCGGTACCGCCGATCACGATGTCGTCGCCTGCCCCGCCATTTAGAAGATCATTGCCGGCACCACCATCAATCGTATCGTTCCCACCTTCACCGTAAATTACATCATCCCCGGTTTCTCCAGTAATGCTGTTGTTCATTTCTTGCGGATTCAGAGTGGGTACAGGGTCAGCAAGCGCGATCAGCTCCGCCATTGTCAATATCGTCCCATTATCAAACTGAATACGCTCCAACCCCATACCCGGCAGATCAGTCGAATTCGGCAGCACAATTTCGACGCCACCCTCTGCCCATATTACGGTCAGCGTAGCATGCATGGTTTGGGTATATAGCGCATCGTCAAATACAACCCGGTCCCGCACCCCCTCGACAACACGCTGTCCCCAGGTAAAAGTAATATCTTCCTGATTAATCCCTATCAAACGAAGCAGATCCTGTGCTATAGACTTCACTTCCTGAACCAGGAAAGTGTAAGAAGTATCGCTAAAATAATCCCCCCATTGCGCCAGTTGCGTTCCTGTGTCCCAAATCCTATCCACTCCTGATTCACCGATAAACATGACATATGTATCTTGACTGAACCTGCCATCCAGGAAATCGATCCCATCACCACCAACCAATGTATCTCTATAGTAACCGCCATAAAGCGTATCATTCCCCGTATTCCCATAGGAAAATCCACCAATACGGGACTCGGTATCGGTAAAATACGCCACCTCATTATTGAGCCAAGGCATGCCAGGTGCATAGAGAATATCATTCCCGCCGCCACCATCGATCATCGATATCTCATCCGAGTAACGTCTGCTTCCGTAACCCACAATAATATTGCTGCTGTCGCCGCCTTGAATGCGCTCAATTTGAGTATTGATGGTACTTGTAGTTTGCCAATACTGTTGAATCACATCGGGCGACGATGGAATCTGATTACCAATTATGAAACCGACAATCACACCATTTTCATATACAGGCAGCATGTCATTGGTGATTGTCACTCCCTTCAGAGCCGTTCCTTGTTTGTAAATTTCATTCCATTCAAAAATAGAAATAAATTGATGCACTACGAATTGATTAGTTGGAGGAGAAGAAGGAGATGAAGTATTGATCACATCGATTGTGGAAGAGGAAGAATCTCTATCATCAGATTGGCGTTGGATATTCGATGCATCAGAAAAATTCTCGAGTAATGTAAAGCGTTGCACAACGATATCTGTTTCATATGCAGATACCAAACTAGCACGATAGGTGGTTTCATTCACTCGCGTATACAACCCGTGATGCCGGTCGTTGGTATTACTGAGCAAATTGTTTGCCCATTGTGCACGTGCTGCATCCAGAAAATCTATTTGTAATTGCGCAATATCGAGGGCGGGCACAGGCCAAGCCAGCCAATCAGTCATTCCAATCGTTACATTATTTTCCACATGAACTGTCCAGGAATGCTGCGATACGTAATAATCTTCGATTGTTAATGCCGTACCGCCACCTCGCAACGATAAAATCAAATCGTTCCCAGCATGTTCGTGACGCAAATCAGTAAGTAACGTGCCCTCTGTCAATACGACAATACTCGTACCCACTGACGATTCCATCATCCTATCGTTGCCCAATGAAGTCCAACCATAAAGATAGGTATCATCACCATCACCACCCATCAACAAATCATTACCGGCGTTACCATCCAGAATATCGTTACCTGCGTAACCTTCAATATGATCATCGGCGACCGTTCCAATCAAGACATCATCGCCCATCGTTCCACCGAGAACATTCGCTGCGAATATGCTCATTTCGTTAGCATCTATCAGCGAATTATCGTTCAAACGTAATGCTGTTACATTGGGTCCTTGAGTAAACCAGCTTTGAAAAAGAATACTGTCTTGACTACCTTCAATACGCATGAGCAAACTGCCATCAGCCAATTCAAAGAAACGAAGATCGCTGGCAGCGATACCCGAACCTAGTTGAACTTCATCACCAACCGCATCCTCACTATTTGCTGAAGTGATAATATCGGCACCGTCCCCACGATTGAATACATAAATATCGGCACCGCTGCCACCCGTATTGCGATCAGCACCGGCGCCACCTTGCAAAGTATCACTATCCTCTTGTCCGAATAGCGCGTCATTACCTGCTCCGCCGATAATTCGATCATTACCTGTATCACCAAGGAGGTGATCGTCGCCACCATGCCCCTTAAGGGTATCGTTGTTAATACTGCCCTGAATCAAATCTGCACCCGCGCCTCCATAGGCCTCTGCGATGGATTCCTCAGAACTGATCTCGATTGATGACAAATTCAGAATCACTGCTTCGCGTAGGTGCTCACTCGTCCAGTTTTCCAGATCAATTGAATTGCCACCATAGTCAAATTGAATTTGTGTACTCATTCCGTAAAGAGCATTTTGTAGATCGAGTACTCCACCATTTCCCAAAGTAATGCGTAAGATATTGGAACCATCTAACCATTTCACACTTGATGGCGCATTCGATGCTACAGCGCTGGAATTAGCCAGGGAATCTTGTGGCTCACTGCTTAATTTCGACATAAAACTTACTGGAGCGCCGGTATTTCCGACATCGGCCAATCTGATAATATTATTCCCTTCCAGGTCACTGATGAGATCGCCTTCTTCAACATCAATGTAGATATCGTCACCCGCTCCGCCATATAACGCATCATTTCCTGTACCGCCAATGAGTGTATCGTTACCACCTCCACCAAAGAGCTGATCTTCGCCTGCGCCGCCGTCGAGAAAATCGTCACCCTGGTATAGCAAAAAAATTCCACTGTCATCACCAATAAGTACATCGCTATCTGCACCGCCCAGCAGATAATCGGAACCTCCTCCACCAATCAACAGATCATTACCGTCACCGCCACTTAGATAATCGTTACCATGCAAAGATGCATTTAATCCAGAATGATGATTATCGCCTAAAACAACATCATCTCCCTCTTGTCCAAGGATAGTGTCGTTACCTGCGTCACCAAAAACCACATCACTATCGGCACCTGCATCAATGGAATCGTTACCACCTCCCGCAAAAATCCAATCTTTTCCAGTACTGCTGGAAATTACATCGTCATCACCAGTTACCCTCGCAACCTCTGCAGGTGACACGCCAAAGTTATAGCCTCGATTATAGGTGGTAACATTATTTGTATTATCTGTTGTACGATTAACTTTCCAATTACGATCAACTGATTCGACATTTCCATCGCTCTCAATCGTGTCGTTTCCACCCAAACTTATCAAAATATCCTTACCTGTACCACCCATGAGAATGTCATCACCTGCATCACCAATGAGCACATCATTGCCAGCACCACCATCAAGCAGATCGCCTCTTTCCCCGCTTCCAGTCTGGATTTTGCTCAGTGCATAGGCACTATCCAAGGTATACTCAGTTTCTGCATAAAGCCTATCGTTGTTTAATTGTCCCCTTATGATGTCACTATCGGTGCCTCCCAGCATGATGTCGTCATCTTTGCCTCCAGCAAGAATATCCTCACCGCCTCCCCCTTCAATACGGTCTTTACCATCCTTGCCATCGACTTCGTCATCACCACCAAGACTCCGAATATGGTCATTCTCAACACTTCCATACAACACATCTTCGCGATCTGCCTCTTCTTCTGCACTGACAACAATATTACCGAGCTCGTCAAAATCAATTGGATTCTCAGGCTTCAGATCACCGAGAATGACACGATCCAATACCGGTGCCTCGGCAAGCCCATTATCGCCAAGCGCGACTCCCAATTTGCCATCGCTCCAATTCTTGATCCGAACCCTGGCACTGTCGGTGCTGCCGACGAAACTGACAAACAAGTCATACGTGCCGTTATCCTGAGCAACACGAAGATAAACCAGATTATTCTTCTGATCCATCCAAGTATCACCGATTCTTATCCAGTCCTTATTATCAGACACACCGCTTCTGCCCTGAGCAACCACAGAGCCGAATTGAATTACTCCAGCCCCATCCGTATCCAGCACGGTATCAACTCCATCACCAGGATTGACAATATAAGTATCTAAGCCTGCCCCACCTTCCAGATAATCGTTGCCCTCAAGTCCTTTCAGTATGTCATCACCGCCGCCGCCATAAAGGTGATCTTCAACAGCCGATGCCGCAGGATTATCCACATCGTCGCCACCAAAAAAATAACGCGGTGTACTGCCTGATAACTCACCTTGCGAAATCTTGTAACCCGTAGCCACATCTTCATAATAATCGTTGATATTTTGAAAGCTATGATTGCTTGAACTGAATGTAACTGTTGAATCCAACGGGTTTTTGTCTTCGATATTGAACCAATTCTTGCGTATCAGCATCGCCATGCGATCTACCAGATATGATGATGTCAGCGTACCCGCGCTACTCTCCGGATCGAAGCGATCAAGCGCACCATTCAAATTGAAGACACCATAATCAATACTTTCCCCTTCAAAAATAAAAGGATTGAGCGCCGCAAGCGCAAAACGTGCTGCCAAACCCTGCTGACTATCGCTCTCGATCCTGCTGATAATATCTCTGCTAGATAGATCGGATAGCAATGCTAACTGGACTTTACCCACAGAATCTTTAAATTGAGCACTGTTCTGTAATTCATAAAGGTTGGTATAAAATTTGTCACGATTACCCGTTTCAGTCTTCTGATTATCCCCAAGCGCAATTTTGCCATCCGCAGGGTTTAGTAAAATAGTGCGCAAAGCATCAAGCGCGGATTCAAGCGTTTTACTGTTGGATGCTCCAGCCACATCCTTGGTGGAACCAAAGGCATCGATGAGTTTGCTCAGTTGTTCTTGATTCAGACTGGGTGTCAGTTGGGAGTAAACTGAATGAACGGCCAACGCATCGGCCAGCAGACTAATGCTATGATTATTTAACGATGTTTCTGTTTGGATACTGACAGGTGAGCCTAGCTGATAACCCAGACCTGCGATAATAGGAAAACCCTCGGAACCGCGTATATTCCAAACATTATCTGATGCTATGTTACTGATGCCAAGAACGCTACTCACTGCATCCGCTAAATTACCCTGCAAACCACTAACTCCCGGTGCATTGTAGAGATAAGCATCAGTGACTTGCGAGTAGGTTTGTTTGACTGCTGCAGCTAAATAACCTCCCAGGCTGTGACCACTGACGGTAAAACTATGATTCTGCAATACATTGGGATCATTCAACCAAGTATCGATTTGCAATTTGAGTACGATAAATTGAGGATTGAGAAATGGAGGTATTGCTGAAGCCAATATTCCATCAGTAAGTAAATCATTAGCCGTAAATTCGGTTCCACGTATCGCAAGATATTTAGCACCACCTTCTTTTGCTTCAAAGACAGTAGCTGAAACTCCGGTAATTGGATCGGTGTATTGATCTGCGATTTGCCATTTTTCAACAAAGGCAACAGCTTGGGAAGTGGACATGTCTGCATCACTTTCAGTTAATTCATTAATTGCTATTATTTTACCTAGGAATACTCCATACGCTCCTTGAGCAAGCTCAGCTTGTGAAGAATACATATTAATATTACTCATTCCTCAATCTCCCTACCTGATTTAACAAAGATTCTGTGCATTAAAATATTTTCATTTGTTTCCAATCCAGGGCATCGATATGATGAAGGTGCCCAAGGTCCTGGCAAATCGCCACCAACCCTGCTATATAAAATGAACTCACCCAATAATTTCATATCCAATTTTCTGATAATCTTGAAATGATTCTGCCTAATAGCAACTTCTTGTGGGCCTTGTGCTGAATCTCTTTTTTTATAGTTGTGTCTATCCCATTTAAAGATATATTCCTGCCCTAATGCATTCTCACCTTGAGTAGGTCGATAAAAATTTATTTGCCCATGTTTATCAAACCTATACTCTGGCAATGTCACCGTTTCATACACTTTCACACCGCCATCGATCGCACATAACCTATCAACTTCCCTATCCAATCTGTCTTTTTCTGTAAAGAAAGTTGCGTAAATAATTAATGAAGCAAGCAAAAACAAAATAATTTTTCTCATGCACGAAGTCTCTTTTATATTTGACGACAATTAGTCCAACGCGTAGCCATATTCATTTTTACTCACTATAAAAATGTTTTTATGAGCCACATATACTGAAAATAAAATAGATATCTCATTAAATAACTCTAATGACTAATTCATTTCACGGTAAAAAATATTTTTAAAAGAAGTACCAGGGGGTTATCACATAAGATATTTATTATCATTATCTTAATGAATAATTTGAATGAATTTCCCCCTTGCTTTACGACAAGGGCACATCAATACTTTAATTTCTTGAACTATGATTGGATTAGGCTGGAAGCAGGAGAAAACATACTAAAAGACTCAATCACGTATGCAACGATTCTAACCACTCGTTATTGAAAGACAATGAATCTGAACTAATCTCAGGAAATGAAGAAACCCGGCTACTTTCCGAGTTGGGTAGCGCTTATCTCATCCAGCATAGCGCGATGATTCAGATAATCGATGGCGATGGGAGGCACGGCATGGTTGTGGGCCAGCCGCAGGGAGGGATATGAAGAGACATTCATGCTTCTTGCCAGTTGAATGTGCTGCTGTAGCTCACTTTCTATCGCCGCACTTGTTAAATCGTCGATAAAGGTTTGCGCGTCCAGTCCGATCTCCCGGGCGCAGGCGTGCAAGGTCTCCGGCAATGAGGGATTTTTCGCTTGTTGATAATAGGCTGTCTGAATAGCGCGAATCATTTCCGCCTCGGCATCCGCGCGTTGCCTTTTGGCTGCCAGCACTGCCCGGCAGGCCGGATAGGTTGAGCGGATAGGCGTGTTGCGCGACCAGAAATCCCAATTGAAATGAACTCCGGGAATGGTTTGTTCGATGCGTTGCCAGGCCTGCTGCACCATTTTCTGCGTTGCGAGCGGCATCGGTTCTATGGAATCCGGTGCAAGTCCGCCCACGACATAAGCAATCTCAATATCCTGCGGCAAATCCCGTTGCAATGCAGCCCAGCTTTGGCTGAATGCGTAGCACCAGCTGCACATGGGATCATGGATGTAATAAAGTATAGTTTTATCAGCCACCTTTCATCCTTTATGAATAAGCATCCTTAATCGTCCATCGGTTAGAGTTATCCTCTTCCACCGAATCTGCAACTTGAAAGCTGATATAACAAGTGTTTCTCAGGAAGAGTATTCCTAATGACTCAGATCAGGAAATTTCGGCTTCAATAGAAATAATAGAAATAACCGGCCCGAACTTTAATTATCCTAATGATTGCGCGTAACTGCGAAGCTTGCCAATTGCAAAAGACATTCTTTATTTTCTGAATCGGGCAAGGTAGCGATTGCAGCTACTGCAGTTGTCACCTCAGCTTCAGCGCATTTCTTTGCATATTCCAAAGCTGCAGTTTGGCGAATTACATTCAGGACGGGTTGAAAACCATCTTTCCCGCCATCTTCGATCGCCTTACGAATGATATCTGCCTGTTCCTGTGTACCCATGCGCATGGCATATATCAGAGGCAGTGTAGGCTTTCCTTCAGTCAAATCATCGCCCAGATTTTTACCAATATCATGGTTATTCCCGGAATAATCGAGCATGTCATCTACGAGCTGAAACGCGGTACCTAAATGCATACCATAAATTGCCATCGCATTTTCTTCTTCGGATGTAGCGTTCCCGAGTATTGCCCCGAGCCGGCTTGCCGCTTCGAACAGTTTGGCTGTTTTAAATCGAATGACCTGTAGATAATTTTCTTCGGAGACTTGTGGATCGCGGCAATTAAGCAGTTGTAAAACCTCACCTTCGGCAATCGTATTGGTCGCATCAGCAAGCACCTGCATCACACGCATATTATCGACTTCCACCATCATCTGGAAAGCGCGAGAATAAAGAAAATCCCCTACTAAGACACTAGCTGCGTTACCAAACAACGCATTGGCGGTTTCCCTATTTCGTCGTAATTCCGATTCATCCACCACATCATCGTGCAGCAGTGTTGCGGTATGAATAAATTCGATAACAGCTGCCAGGTTATAATGAAATTTGCCTGAGTAGCCAAAAGCACCCGCGGACAATATTACCAAAGCGGGGCGCAAGCGTTTGCCACCGCTATTAATGATATATTCACTGACTTGACGAATCAGCAGGACATGGGAATGTAATTTTTCCCGGATAACATCATCAACAATGCTCATATCTTGAGCAATGAAACTTCTAATATATTCTATTGACACAATATTACCTTGTAGAAAACGCTATGTTAGGAATGACGATACCCAAGTGTCAAGCATAATGATAAATTGTCAAAAATTTTCCACCACAATCAAGGGTTATTTATGTATAATTCGCCGTTCTGAAAAAGGGAAGTATGGAGTTAAGATATGTATGCGGTCATAAAAACCGGCGGTAAGCAATATAGAATTCAAGTGGGCGAAAAATTGAAAGTAGAGCAGCTGAAAGCGGAAAACGGCAGCGAGCTTATTATCGATCAAGTCTTAATGGTGGCTGATGGTGATAAAGTATCGGTGGGAGCGCCTCTTGTAAATGGCGCCAAAGTAAGCGCGACGGTGCTCGGTCAAGGACGGCACGACAAGATTCGTATCTTCAAGATGCGACGTCGCAAGCACTATCAAAAGCATCAAGGTCACCGTCAAAATTACACTGAAATAGAAATTACGGGCATTTCAGCTTAAGGAGTTGATAAATGGCACATAAGAAAGCAGGCGGAAGCTCAAGAAATGGGCGCGATTCACATTCAAAGCGGCTTGGAGTCAAGCGCTATGGCGGTGAATTAATTTCAGCGGGATCAATCATCATCAGACAACGCGGTACGCAATTCCATCCGGGAGAAAATGTGGGTATCGGCAAGGATCATACTTTATTTGCCAAAGTGACGGGAAGAGTAAGTTTCAGTATCAAGGGCGCCTTCAAGCGTAAATTCGCAAGCGTGATACCCGCATAAAAGAACGAAAAGACTCACTTATTCAAAAAGCCCTGTCAGATGTGATGGGGCTTTTTTGTTTTCAGAACATAATACTACACAGGAAATTTATACCTCGTTACTTATGAAGTTTTTTGACGAAGCGATTATTCAAGTTTATGCAGGTAAAGGCGGCGACGGAGTCGCTAGTTTCCGGCGGGAGAAATATATCCCCAGAGGCGGACCCGATGGCGGCGATGGCGGACGTGGCGGTAGTATCTTTGCTGTGGCGGATCGCAATATTAATACCTTAATCGATTATCGCTTCGCCCGCATTCATCGAGCCAAAAAGGGCGAGAATGGGCAAGGCTCAGACCGTTATGGCAAAAGTGCCGAAGATATCGTGCTGCGCATGCCGGTAGGCACGATAATCAAAGATATCAATACCGGCGAAACCATCGCAGATCTGATCCATGATCAGCAAAAAATTCTTTTGGCCAAGGGTGGATCCGGCGGAATTGGAAATCTGCACTTTAAATCCAGCACCAACCGTGCACCACGTCAGTTCACCCAGGGCGAGCCGGGACAGGAATTGGAACTGAAGCTGGAACTCAAGGTTCTTGCTGATGTAGGGTTACTCGGCATGCCGAACGCTGGAAAATCTACGCTTATTCGCGCTGTCTCTGCCGCTCGCCCGAAGGTTGCAGATTATCCATTTACAACCTTACAGCCGAATCTCGGCGTGGTCCGAGTCGATCATAATCGCAGCTTTGTCATGGCGGACATTCCTGGATTGATCGAGGGCGCGGCCGAGGGCGTTGGATTAGGGCATCGCTTTTTGAAGCATCTGACTCGCACCCGGTTATTGTTACATGTGATCGACATGACGCCACTCGATGCAGAAACCGATCTCATTCATGAAGCCCGGGCACTTGCCGGGGAACTAGAAAAGTATGATGAATCTTTATATCAAAAACCACGCTGGCTGGTTTTGAATAAAACCGACATGATGCCAGAACAAGAACGCGACGAGCTATGTCGTCAATTTGTCGACAAACTGGAATGGAAAGAAAACTACTTTATTATTTCCGCATTGACAGGTGAAGGATGCAAACATCTAATCTATGCCATCATGGAATATCTGGAGCAGCATTTGCCGCCACAGGATGGCAATTCTATTTTGGAAAATGAGATCCCGGATCAATGTTAAAGCAAGCACGCCGCATCGTTATCAAAGTAGGCAGTAGCCTGGTCACCAATCAGGGCAAGGGACTCGACCATTCCGCCCTGGCCGACTGGGCAGCACAAATTGCCACATTAAAACAGATGAATAAAGAAATCGTGCTGGTTTCCTCAGGTGCAATCGCTGAAGGTATGCAACGGCTCGACTGGGAAATACGCCCTACCGCACTGTACGAATTGCAAGCTGCTGCGGCTGTAGGGCAAATGGGACTGGCGCAAGCTTATGCCTCAAATTTTTCACGATACCATTTACAAACGGCTCAAGTACTTCTAACTCATGAAGATTTATCCAACCGGAAACGCTATCTTAATGCCCGTTCCACTCTGACCACCTTGTTAAAACTCAATATCATTCCCATCATTAATGAGAATGATACGGTAGCGACGGATGAAATCCGTTTTGGCGACAATGACACACTAGCGGCACTAGTGACCAATCTAATTGAAGCTGATGCACTGGTAATACTGACGGATCAGGCTGGATTATACACGAGCGACCCGCGCAGAAATCCGGATGCAAAGCTACTAAATGAAGTCAATGCAGGCGATTCCGCATTGGAAAAAATGGCCGGTGGCGTGGGTAGCAGTATCAGTCGCGGTGGCATGCAAACCAAGGTAATAGCTGCCAAGCGTGCTGCTCGCAGCGGTGCAAATACCATCGTGGCATCCGGTCACGAAAATAACGTGCTGGTGCGGCTGAGTCAGGATGAAGCTATCGGCACACTCTTCCTGGCCAGAGTGCCTGTTTTGGCGGCACGCAAGCAATGGCTGGCCGATTACTTGCCGGTACGCGGTTATGTTACATTGGATCAGGGAGCTGTAAAAGCGCTCTGCGTCGATAGAAAAAGCCTGCTGCCCATTGGAGTCACTAGCGTGGATGGCGAATTTGAGCGTGGAGAAACAGTAGCCTGTCTCGACGAGAAAGGCAGAGAGATAGCTCGCGGCTTGATAAATTACAGTGCGGTAGAAACACAGAAAATCCTGCAGCAAGCCAGTAGTAAAATAGAGGCCATATTAGGCTATGTCGATGAACCAGAGCTCATACACAGAAATAACCTAGTTCTGCTTTAATTTGTGAACTAGTACACGTTTACGCAAACTTGAGAGCTCCTACATTTTGCCTTTGGCAAAGCCTCGGAGCCTCTTTCAAGATTTTCTACTAGCCCGGGTTTAAAGGCGTTCTGACATTCTTTCGGGAATATCTAATACGTTTAGAAGAAAAAGTCATTCCTGCCTCAGTTTCCTTGCTTTCAACATGAAAGCTTTTTTCTTACCAATACTATAATTGTTATAACGCGAAGTGTCTTTTACGCACATATACCGCAATATTTCGTTATTAAAAGGTCTTAATACTTTCGGAAGATATTTTTTTACAATCTCCAGGCGTCTTGGTGTGTCGTGTTCACATGCCTTAAATACGTTTTCAGTAATGTCTCTCATAGCATCTATTTTAAAACCGCGGCATTCAATTGATTTAACGATCCTGTCTAACTTACCAAAGTTGATATTATCGTAATAGATAAGAATACCTCTATCATTTAATAAATTATGAATATCATCAAAAATATGGGGATTTTTGTATATACCTGTTTCAACACTCATGACGGCATCAAATTTTTTACTATCCGCATAAACGTCTTTGAGGCTACTGTATAGCTTGATGTTATTTGGTTGCTCCCCAAGAAAATATTTACAGGTTTTTACTGCTTCTTTACATCTATCTAGACCTGTGAAATTTGATTTAGGTAATCGTGATTGCATGTGCATCAGTCCACCACCAGCACCGCAACCGATTTCTAATACTTGTTCACTATTTTCATCGTCCAAAAGATTTATATATTCATCATACAATTGAAGCTGATATTTATCATCAGCATCTAATTTTGTCGGGTAATAACCATAATTGTTGGTTGTAATGCGCACTCCATATTTTTTACTGATCTGTCTGAATCCTCTATAAATAAAGTAATACAGCCATGCTTCTAATTTTAAGCTTTTTGCAATTTTAACAAAATCGTGTATTTTGACCTTCATTCGATCCTTTAGAGCAAGTTAGTAATAATTAAAATTACGGGAGTAGGAAATGGATTTTACCTTGTTGAATTAATATTTTTTAAGAATATGATCGCAGCCTAACCAAATTTTTAATTTCATTTAGAGCTTGTTAGAAACAATCCAGCCATAATTAATTGCAGCATTACAAGTATCAGGAACAATATTCAAACGTTGCGCTTGATGGCCATAACATGTATTAGTACTGAGCCTTTCGTCCAGCTGATTTTACTTGCAAGAATCGATGACTATCTCATTCGATAAAAACACACAACGCATCGCTGCCATTGATTGGTTGCGTGGAATTGTCATGATACTGATGGCGCTGGATCACGCTTCATGGTATTTCAATACTCATCGGATTTTTGCGGATTCCATTCTGCTGTATGAGCCTGGCGTACAATTTGCTTCCGATCAATTTTTCACCCGCTGGATCACTCACATCTGCGCTCCCACTTTCATCTTCCTGACTGGCGCATCCATTGCCATCAGTAATTTTCAGCGGCGGCAGCAAGGTATCAATAGTGCGGTCATTGACCGCGAATTACTGCTTCGGGGCGCTTTTATTACCTTGATTGATTTATGCTTGTTTTCTCTGGTTTCTGGCAAACCTATATTCCAGGTACTCTATGCCATCGGCATCAGCATGATGTTGATGATTCCTCTACAGCGGCTTGGAATCCTCATGGCCCTTTTACTGTCATTGTTGATCATCCTCGGAAGTGAATTATTGCTTATGATACTGTGGCAACCAGGAAGTGAGGTTCCCTTCTGGCTGGCAATCACTTTTGCGCCGGTATTCGGGGAAGCTTATACCGTGCTGTACCCTGCATTACCTTGGCTGGGTATCATGCTCCTGGGTTGGGTGTTCGGCCAATGGTTCATCGCAACCTCATTCGATTTACGGACAGTTGCACGCCTGCTGATGACCATCGGCTGGTTTATGTTGACTTTATTTGTAATAATTCGCGGCCTGGATGGTTATGGCAACATGTTCATGCACCTGGAAGGGAATACGTTGATACAGTGGCTGCATGTCAGCAAATATCCGCCAAGTCTCGCTTATATCTTACTGGAACTGGGTTTAATGACAATTATTTTGGCACTGCTAATGCGTCTGGAGTCTATGAAAAGAACTATCAATCCCAACGGACCTTTGCTGGTCTTCGGACAAACCGCACTATTCTTTTATCTAGCCCATTTCTGCGTGCTGACCGTACTGAAACTCCTGTTTGAACGCGGCAGCCTGGAACAAACTTACGGAATCACGCTGGTGGCGCTGATCATTCTTTACCCGGTCTGCCATGTTTACCGTTCACTGAAATACCACTACCCGCAAAGCTTATTGCGTTTTCTGTAGAACGAGCTATGATCGGGGGATCCATGGATAAATACAAGAGGAAACAATTGATGCGGACAAAAATAATTAATACACTGTGCTTAGGCTTAGTTTTAGCAGGCTTTTTAACAGGATGTTCAACAACTCAGAAAGTAACCAGTTCAGCCAGAACAGCCACTGAACAGCTATTAATAAGCGAAGCGGTGATGCGTAGTGTCGCCAAATCGCCAGATTTTTCTTTACCTATCCCTCAAGGCTCTGTGGTTAAACTGGATATGTTCGGAATAAGCGGAGATAAGGATTTAGTGAAAGGAGTTGTAGCGGGTTGGCTAGGACAACAAGGTTATATCGCACAAGACGAGTCTGCCACCTATCGCATAAATGTTATAGTCGACTCTTTAGGAACGGAATATAGTAATACTTTTTTTGGGATTCCTCCGATTGCTGCGACCTTAATCCCCATTGCATTACCCAAACTTTCGTTTTATGAAGCAGATTCACAAACAGGGTATGCTCGGTTTCATTTAGATATCTTTGAGATGCCCTCCGGTCGCTTCGTAGGTACAACTCCACCGTTTATAGCTGATACCCATTTTAATATGCATACCGTACTATTTTTATTTAAATTCAAAAGAACCGATCTGGCATCGCCTCCATCTGCTGGATCTTTCACGAATCTGGTACGCTAACAATCAATGCAATATCGGTAATTTATCGTTTTCCCAGAGAAACCGGAAGTATTTAAGGAAATGAGGATTGCTTTAGAATGGCCCTGTGATTTCATAGGTTATGCCATCCTTAAGCAATCCGGTCTTGCCGCGTATAGAACTAAAATATAAGCGTGATCCATCCGGACTAAAAGCAGGTCCGGTTATCTCGGAACCATCCTGATTTACGATTTGCAATATAGGTCTCACTTTACCTTCCGCCAAAGCAACAAGTTGCATATTCCCGCCATCTTCAGCAATCAATAACTCTCCGGCAGCATTGCTCGTGATACTGTCTACTCCGGTCAGTATGGGATCTAGATACAATGAAGCATCATAAATAATCCTCAAGGATTGTTTTAGAACATCATAGGCCCAAACGCGATTATCTCCTTTGGTTGAGAAATAGACGATTCCCCATCGGTACCAGATACCTTCCCCACCATTAAAAGAGGTACTGGCAGCGACTTGTTTTCGCGTAGATAACGAGGTCGCCAATGGGTCGGGCACAGCATGCCAATGCACGGCTCCAGTGCTTTTATCAATTACTTCCGCAACCTCCAAAATGCCATGATCAAGATTGGGATTTCCTTTCGCATCAAAGGTATCAGCGGTATAGCGATAAAGACAACCATTCGGCTCATCTTCGGTCAGATAAATTTGTTTTCGTGCGAAATCCACGGCAATCGCTTCGTGCCGGAATAAACCTAAAGCGCTTCTGGGTTGCGCGGCCCTTTTCCCGGATGGATCGCATTCCCATACCATTCCTCTATCGACTTCTTCGCATGATAACCATGTCCACCACGGCGTCTTGCCACCGGAACAATTACGGTCCGTCTGATTTAATATGGAATATGCATCAATAACCTCTCCCAGCGGATTGAAGCGTAAAGCGCCGACACCGCCGCCGCCATGATCAATCTCACTGTTGGAAACATAAATCCAACCACCATTCACCATACGAAAAACAGCACCGCCATCTGGAGCATCATGCCAGGTATAATTAAAAAGTTTTTGCCCTGAATATGCCACAACACGAGAAGTAAAACCCGGAGGCAAGCATATCCCATTAGCATCTGCTGGCCCCAGGTTTCCCAGGGATAACAATGAAGAAGCCGCAGCTCTGGCAGGTGATGGTAACAAAATATTGCCAAAAAATGCACCCAATCCCATAAAACCGTATTGCAGAAACCTGCGGCGATTAACGTCTTTAATATCAAGTTTGCGCATCATCCAACATCCTGATTTTTGGAAAATGCCATACTATGATGTTGCCTTTCCGGCACAAGGAACTAATACAACGATATTTCAGCTTCTATTCTGAGGTATGCAGTCAATTCTTTGCATCGGTATGTTTTCTCCCCGCACCTTCCCGAATGCGCATGACTAAGTCAGAAGTTGAAATACCGGGGGTATAGGACAATTCCTGAATCATCCCGGCCGGCAACATGTGACATAGTTTATATTTCTCCTGGCGCTCCTGTTCCGAAGCGCAAGCGAAAGTATAAATATCGAAACCGTTCCGCAGCATATATTCCGGCGTAACCCCCGGCGGGGTTTCCGTCATAACGGCATCGACATATTTGCAGGCAGCCACAACCGCAGCCCGTTCTGCCTGCTTCATAACCGGTAATTTTCCTTTGTTTTCCATCACGCGCTCGTCAGACACCACACAGACCGTCAAATGCGTACCCAATGCACGTGCCGCCCGCAAAAAATTGATATGCCCCTCGTGAAATAAATCAGCTACCATGCGCGTATAGATGCGTCTCTGTAATTGATTCTTCGGCCACACCGGAATTTCACGGTTTAAACGCACCATCGCGCGTTCCATCCATTGACGGCCACGCAATGCGAGGACATCATCGGGGTCTTTCAATACAATTTGGTGCGCATAACACCATGCTTTGGTCAGGTTTCCCAGCAACCAGTGTTGTATCAACCGGTGATACGCGTAGCAACGCACCAGCAAAGTAAAATTCTCCAGATTGAGCGCAGACACCACAGTATCCCAATTAGGATTGGGCGTGCGCCAATCGCCATAAAATGCCCGCAGAATCTTTTCCGGCTGACGTGGAAACCAAGCAGTCCCATAATCAGTATCTCTCCGGATCAAATCAAATTTAGGAAAGACCGATACGCGTTGATAGTCATCCGGATGACCAGGCAAGGCAAAGCCACCCACAATTTGCTTCCCTCTATCTTGCAAACCGCACACATCCAACGTGATTCCCAATTCCGGATGCACATAATCACGATAATTGGCATATTCGATGCGCATCGGCACCTTCTCCCACCCTGCTTGCTCCAATGCAATGCAACAGGCATCCCAGGATTGCATTTGCACCGCGATATCGATGTCTTTATCAAAATCCAATAAACCGCCGTTACGCACTAAACCCAGCAGAGTACCCGCAAACGGAAATGCGGGAATATCCAATCGAGCTAATTTCGCGCAGGTGGTCCACAACAATTTTTCCGCTTCACCCGAGGAAAAAACATTCGTCCCGGTTTGTGACTGTTTGGTTTTTTCCTTTTGCGGCGGAATTTTCCCGGATTTAGCCAGCGCCATTAAATGATTTAAAGCGGTTGTAAAATGTACTTGCGACGCTGACAGATCCAGCAAAATAAAACTTGCGGTTCCCAGCACATGCGCCCAATGCGCTTTATAAAAATCACCCTGCACATGGTCATAAATGGCTGCCGCATAAGCCGGTACTTCAGCGGTGCGTCCGGTACGCATCGCCAAAGAACACCATAAGCGGGCAACGTCCTGAGATAATGGATTCTCGATTTTAAGCTTACCAAGTATCTCATCCGCTTCATTGAATTTACCTGCCGCGATCAGATTCCTCCCCTGCAGCAGCCGTTCGCTCAATTTCTGGATCATGATGAATCGCCCGCTATGCTGGTTGCTATATTTTCTATCATCACTTTATCATGCCTATTCGTGTAACTATCAACACCAATTGATTGCATTTTAATCATTATTCATTATAATAGGAATCATTCTCATTAGAGTTTAATAATGAGGCATCAAAAAAATTACGTCAATTCAATACATAATCAGGAGATTATATTATGGCAGTCATTACACAAACTCGCCCAAATTTAGGATCAGGAGCAGTTAAATTTATCGATGGCATTGGATTCGACGGTATTGGATCCGCCGGATTTGACGACAACGATTTACTCATTATCGGTGATGAACTGGATAATATTCTGGAAGGTGGACCCGGTCACGATGAAATCGAAGGTAGCGCAGGAAACGATACCATCACCGGCGGAGCCGGCAATGGGATTTTGAACGGCGGCGACGGCGACGATATTATAGATGGGCAGGAAGGTACCGAAAGATTATTTGGCGGCAATGGTAACGACATCTTGCTGGCAGGCGGCAGCGTGCCTGTTAGTCTCGTTGCCCCTGGAGCTGGGGATTTTGACAGACTGAATGGCGGAGCGGGTAACGATACGTTTGGTTTTTATGGCGTCGGAAACTTTGAGATTGCTGATTTCACAATCGGTGAAGATCGCTTGTTTTTTGATTCTGAAGTACTTGGAATCACTCAAGTTTCAGAATTACTTCCGCATATCACCAATTTTGTGGATAACGGCGATAGTGGGTTTACTGCTGAATTCCTCGGCGGTGCAGCCTACATTGAGCTGGTTGGCGTAAACCTGAACTCAATCACTGCAGACATGATCGTCTTTACTCTTTGATATCAATTCATTAATTGCTTCCAACATCCACTGGAAGCAATTTAATATCCTGAAATGCAGAGTCCGATGTTTCCCGGGTAACTACAAAACAAGCTTGTAACTGCCTGTGTTTAATCTAATCACATTGCCGATTTCATACATCGATTCAAAGCAATCCCGACAAACGAGTACCTTACCATGTTACTTCCTGCTGTATCTTTATCGTTATACAAAATATCAAGTTAAACTATAAAACTTTTTAATTCCGGGTCGCGTTATGGATGAACAATCGAGTCTGCTGGCGTTATTCACCAGCAGTTTTCTGGCTGCCACCCTTCTTCCAGGCGGGTCGGAAGTTGTTCTTGTGGGTGTCTTGTTGGCATATCCTGATCTCCACTGGCAAGCGCTTATTCTGGCAACCATCGGAAATACATTGGGCGGGATGAGTTCGTATCTTATTGGCCGGTTACTACCGGATGAGAAAACATTACATAAAAAATTGGGAGGCAGTACGCGAAGTCTGGAATGGGTGCGTCAGCACGGCACCCCTATTCTGCTTTTATCCTGGGCGCCTCTGATCGGTGATGTGTTATGCGTGGCTGCCGGATGGTTACGAGCCAATTGGTTATGGGCGCTATTATTTATTGCAGTGGGTAAGTTTGCCCGTTATTGGGTTATTGCAACGGCAATCAATTAGCTCGAAGCCTGCTGCACGATTCAGTCGTTTATGGATGCAAACACCCTGAATCGTGGCTCACTATTTTAACTGGAATCAGTTTTCGAACAGTTTTTGCAACTCTCCGGACTGGTACATCTCTGTCACGATATCCGAACCGCCGATAAACTCACCATTCACGTATAGTTGAGGAATGGTGGGCCAATTGGAAAAATCCTTGATACCTTGCCTGACTTCCGGATCTGCCAGAACGTCAACCGAGAAAACGTCATCAACACCACAAGCTTTAAGAATATTCACAGCGTTGGCTGAGAAACCGCATTGCGGTTGATCTAAGGTACCTTTCATATAAAGCACCACCGGATGCGTAGTAATTTGCTGTTCGATTAAATCTTCAACGTTCATAGTATTAATTTCTCCAAAAGATTATTCCCAAAAGTTTTATGCAGAAAAAACAAGAAAACAACTAATTAATTAGTACATTAGAACCATAATGTAATTTTATGGTTTAGATTGACGAACTCAGCTGACCGCCACTTACCCGCATTATGCCAGCCAAATCCGGATAAGAACAAATATTACTGAAATCCATATCGCGTAACAATTGTCTGCAAGCCTCAGCCTGATCATAACCATGTTCCAGTAACAGCCATCCCTCCTCTCTCAGATAGCCAGGTGCTGCATTAATAATATGAGTAATGCAGGCCATACCATGTTCCCCTGCGGACAAAGCCATTTCCGGTTCAAATCGCAGATCGCCTTGCTGCAAGTGAGGATCACCCTCAGCCACATAAGGCGGGTTTGATACAATCAGATCATATTTCTCCCCTGAAAGTTCATCAAACCAATTTCCCCTGATGGTATTTAGATTAGCCACTTCCAGAATCTCTACATTGCTTTGACAGACATCGATAGCAGCGGGGGACAAATCAACCGCAATGACCTGAGCTTGAGGACGATGCTTGGCAATGGTAATTCCGATCACGCCGCTGCCTGTACCCAAGTCCAGCACTTTACAAGATTTCTGAGACGGTATCAGCTCGAGCGCCCACTCAACCAGTAATTCAGTTTCAGGACGAGGAATTAACACGGCGTCCGTGACTTTAAAAGTCAAGTCGAAGAATGCACGCTCCCCAATTAAATACGCCACCGGCAAGCCTTCAATGCGCTGCTGAACCAGGCTGGAGAATTTCTCGAATTGCTGTACAGTCAGCGCTTGATCAGGGTGAGTCAGCAAAAATGCATGATTCACGGATAACACATGCCGTAGCAATAGAATTGCATCAATACCATTAATTTCCGAGTATGCCGCAGCTAATGCTTGTGAAATCGTCACATGTGACATGGCAATGATTTAGAGCGATCAGCAGGCAATGATTATTCTTGCACTGATGCAGCTAACAACTCAGCCTGATGCTCGGCCATGAGTGCCGAGCAAAGCTCATCGATGTCTCCATCCATAATCTGATCCATCTTATAGAGAGTAAGATTGATACGATGATCGGTCACCCGTCCTTGGGGAAAATTGTAAGTACGAATCCGTTCCGAGCGTTCACCGGTACCCACCAGTGATTTCCGTGCAGCTGCCTGTTCCGCGTGCTGTGCGCGCATTTGTTTGTCGTGTATGCGCGCCGCCAACACGCTCAATGCCTGTGCTTTGTTTTTATGCTGCGAACGTCCATCCTGGCACTCCACAACGATCCCGGTGGGTAGATGAGTCACGCGCACGGCGGAATCGGTTTTATTGATATGCTGACCGCCGGCACCGGAAGCACGAAAGGTATCGATACGCAATTCAGCGGGATTCAAAATCACTTCACTCACTTCATCGGCCTCAGGCATAATAGCCACGGTACATGTAGAAGTATGCACACGACCCTGAGTTTCAGTTACGGGTACACGTTGAACACGGTGACCACCTGATTCAAACTTAAGTTTCGAATAAGCGCCACAGCCAATAATTTTAGCGATAATCTCTTTATATCCGCCAATTTCCGACAGGCTTTGCGAGATAATTTCCACTTGCCAACGTTGTCTTTCTGCATAGCGCGAATACATGCGAAACAAGTTTCCAGCAAACAAAGCGGACTCATCCCCTCCTGTTCCTGCGCGGATTTCCAGAAAAATATTGCGCTCATCATTGGGATCTTTCGGAAGTAATTGCTTTTGTATTTCCGATTCAATTTGAATCAGTTTTTCTTTCCCGGTTTGAATCTCAGTCTCGGCAAATGTACGCATATCCAAATCCGCATGCATCTCCCGCGCTGTTTGCACATCACGCTCGAATTGCTGATAAGACCGATAAAGCTCAACAATCGGAACAATTTCAGCATGCTCGCGCGTAAGCTTACGATAGTGATCCAAGTCTGCGGTTGCGGATTCGCTGCTCAGCAAATGATTTAATTCGTCCAAACGCACACTCAGGCGAGTGAGCCGGTCCATGATATTTTTGTTCATTGGGGACGGTGCAGTTGGTATAGCCGATTAATCAATTCGACTAATTCCTCACGCTCATCCGCTGCTGTCTGATTTAAAACATTGGAAGGCATGTGCAAGAATTTATTTGTTAAACCGGTACTTAAAGCCTCTATGACTTTCTTTGGATCTTCACCTTTCTCAAGCAATTTAGTAGCTCTAGCCAACTCATGCCGACGATAACGTTCGCCTTGGTCACGTAACGCGCGAATTGTGGGAACCATTTCACGCGTGGCAAACCAGCGCATAAAATCAACCACATTCGAATCAATGATAGTTTCAGCCTGTGTGACCGCATTAAGACGTGAATCCAGCCCTTCCTTAACGATCTCGGATAGATCATCGACATAGTAGAGAAAAACGTCATCGAGTTCCGCAACTTCAGACTCAACATCCCGCGGCACAGCGAGATCAACGATAAATATCGGTCGATGTTTGCGTATTTTAATTGCGCGCTCTACCATGCCTTTACCCAGTATGGGCAAGGGGCTTGCTGTACAAGTTACTACAATATCGTGCAGTGCCAATTGCTCGGGCAACTCGCTTAAAGTAATAGCCTGTGCATTAAAGCGATTGGCTAGTGCTTCAGCGCGTTCAGTAGTCCGATTGGCAACCGTGATCTTTTTGGGATTACGTGCCGCAAAATGATTAGCGCATAACTCGATCATTTCACCCGCGCCGATAAACAAAACCCGCTGCTCGGCAATATCGCCAAAAATCCGTTCAGCCAAGCGCGCAGCGGCTGCAGCCATTGATACAGAACTAGTACCTATTTCAGTTGAGGTTCGGACTTCCTTAGCAACGTAGAACGTGCGCTGAAACAACTTATGCAGTAATAATCCCAGTGTTCCGGCATGCTCCGCAGATTTAACCGCACTTTTTAACTGTCCCAGTATTTGCGGCTCGCCCAATACCATCGAATCCAAACCACTGGCCACCCGGAATGCATGTTTTACGGCCTGCTCGCGTGGCAATTTGTATATGTAGGGATCCAGTTCACGAGTCGGCAAATGATGAAAATCAGCCAGCCATACGACAGCATCTTCCGGTCTTTCGGTGCAACAATATACTTCAGTGCGATTACAGGTGGAAACGATGGCAGCTTCCTTTATTGGATTACGTCCAACCAGATCGCGCAACGCATGTTCCATCGTATTTTCAGGAAAAGTAACCTGCTCGCGCACATCCAGTGGCGCGGTGTTATGATTGATTCCAAAAGCAAATAATTGCATGGAAGATAATGTTGCCAAGGTGAACAATTAGAAAGAAATGATTGGTAATTATAATATTAGGTTTTCTTAAATACCATCAATGCAATTGATTTATTTCACTCTGGTTACTTAATGCCACGGTGTAATCGGAATTATTGAAATACTATTTTTTGGCGATCCTTCAATAATTCTATCGCTATAAGTCAAATAAACAAGAACATTTCTTTTGGCGTCATAAAATCGTACTACCTGTAACGATTTAAATAATAGCGATGTACTCTTTTTAAAAACTTCAGTGCCATCCTCATCACCATTTTTTACTTTCTCGGGCAAAGAAATCGGACCAATCTGCCGACATGCAATTGAAGCATCTGAAGTATCTTCAGCAATTCCGACCATACCACTGACCCCCCCTGTTTTGGCTCGACTTAGATAACAGGTGGCTCCAGCAATATCCGGATCATCAAATGCCTCAATTACGATTTTATCGTTTGCGCCTAACACTTTAAACTTAGTAGAAACGCTACCAATTTTTTCTGCCATCACATGAGAAGTTGTTTGCAGCATTAGAATACCGATCAACAATGCATTTAATAAACTCTTGGTACTAACAACTATAAAATTTTGCATAATTTTCTCCCGATAAATTCAATAGCACATACTGATTCTGCTTCTGTTTAACTCCGATCTCTGGCTACAATCTTGCGAATTAATGTCATTGAGTTCTGGCAGATATGTAAGTTGCAGACATACTCATTTTCACATTAGCCAGGAATTATAAAACCCGTATCATTCCGCCCATTTTTCTTGGAGTGACGCAAACCGGATAGATGTCATTAATCCCTAACCCATGCAATCGAAAATAACAGAAGATTATTATCTGATAATTGGTAGGCGCGATTGGATTCGAACCAACGACCCCCACCATGTCAAGGTGGTGCTCTAACCAACTGAGCTACGCGCCTGAAAAAAACGGATTTTAACCGAAACAACTAGCTGCTACAAATAATTAATTAAATTGGATGAATTGATTCAGTGTAAAAATTTAAAAATTTTTAATTCAAAGCCAGATTCTCCAAAAATACAAAAAGATCATGAGTTCTGGGTAATATAACCCTACAACGCACAGAAACACTACACGTCAATGAAGAACATTTCTTATCTAGCAAGACTAAATATCAATAATTTTGAAATGAAACTATTAAAATTCCATCTCTCGGATCCGGTTAAATACCGAATGTTTATTAGTAAAATTAAATTTTCGATAATGTTCATAATCAAATTTTCGAGTATACTCGCCCGCTGCAAGCAGCATCCAGTTTAAGTAGAGGAATTAATCTGGAAGCAATAAGTTAGAAGCAACCGAAGAGCTATATATTTATAAAATAATGAATTGGCATTTTGCCGAGGAGAATTTATGCGCAAATTAGTATTAGACTTCTTTTTATTGACACTACTGGTCCTGCCGCTTAGTGTCTTTTCTCATGGAGACGAAGAGCATGAACATGAAGAAGATAAACCAGCAGCTGAGTCCGCTTCACAGCTGGAAAGCGGTATCGGGTGGCGGGTTGTACGTACTGTGGAATTAGGGACTTCAGGGAAATTTGTGCATTTGGTACTGATCGATCATAGTAAGTATACCGACAAAACGATCTATAGTGCCGCCATTAATAGACTCTGTAATTCCAATGATGAATTTTGCAGAATCAGATTCTGGAGCGAAGAAAGATTTATACCAGAGAAAGCTTCTTTAACTATAGAGCAAAACAAACAACTGAGAGCTGATTATTTAGTCAATAAAGCGGGTGGCATTCATCATCTTCAATGGTCATGCAGTGTTAATCCTGATAAAAATAATTGCTTCTAAAATAGAAACTTGATGTGCTTGGATAAGTAGTACCGGACTATAAATCATTAAATATGCAAAGTACGCTTATCCACGCCAAGTGCGGCTTCGTGAAAAACTTCTGATAAAGATGGATGAGCATGAACAATGCAGGCGATATCCTGACTGCTGGCTGAAAATTTCATCGCCATGACCGCTTCTGAAATAAGTTCCGAAACATGCGGACCAATCATATGCACACCCAGCACACGATCAGTTTTCTCGTCAGCCAGAATTTTTATAAATCCACTGGTCTCATTTATGGCACGTGCCCGTCCATTCGCAATGAATGGAAACTGGCCAGCCTTATAAGCAATGCCAGCTGCTCTTAATTCCTGTTCGTTTTTTCCTACCCACGCAATTTCTGGCGCCGTATAAATAACCCAGGGTATCGTATTGAAATCTACTGCCTCATCTACACTAGTCTGCTTTGTTTCAAGATGTTTAATCATTTCCGCAACAGCCACGCCTTCTTCGAATGCCTTATGCGCCAGCATAGGCCCGCGAACTACATCGCCTACTGCATATACATTGGTCAGATTCGTCCGGCAATTCTGATCAACGATAATAGATCCACGCTCATCTACTGACAAACCATTCTCTTCCACACCCAATCCAATAGTATTGGGAATGCGGCCAATGGCTACAATCAGTTTGTCAACTTCCATGACCTGTTCCTGATTGTTGGAATCACCATAACTCACCACTACGAAATTACCGGATACCTTAACCGATTTGATATTGACACCGGTGTTGATTTGCAAACCAAGTTCTTTGGCGAAAATACTTTTTGCTTCTTTAGCGATTTGTTCATCTGCCGCCATCAGAAATCCGGGCATTGCTTCAAGAATAGTGACTTCGGCACCCAATCTGCGCCATACGCTTCCCATTTCAAGTCCGATCACCCCTGCGCCAATGACTCCCAGCCGCTTAGGTACTTCCGTCAAGGCTAAAGCACCGGCATTATCCAGAATCATCTCATTATCGATTGGTGCAAAGGATAATTGCCGCGGTATCGAACCAGTTGCTACAATCACATGCTTTGCCTCGATTGTTTCAGTAGTATCGCCATTGTCAACTTTTATTTTCCAGGCATGAGCAGATCCCTCCCGATTCAACAACGTTCCTCTGCCATGCATCGACTTAACCTTATTCTTTTTGAATAATGAAGCAATGCCGGCGGTAAACGTGGTGACAATTTTGTCTTTGCGCGCGATCATGGCCGGGATATTTACCGAAACATTTTCTGCAGAAATTCCATGTGCGGAAATTTTGTGCTGAATCTTGAAATAATTCTCAGAAGATTCCAGTAAAGCCTTGGAAGGAATACAGCCGACGTTCAGGCAGGTCCCGCCAAGGCTGGCTTTACCCTTTGAATTTTTCCACTCATCAATACAAACCGTATTTAATCCCAGCTGCGCACAACGAATTGCCGCAACATAACCGCCCGGGCCAGCACCAATAATTGCCACATCGAATGTTTCTAACATAATTAGACCTTATGTGAAATTTTTGTTAAGAGGTAATTTTAAAACAAAATAGGTTGCACATAGTTTACTTTGAAAAATAAATACGAATTTACTGCAACGGCAACTCGCCACTTTCACATCCAATAATGCTGATTTCACGCACTGCCTGCACATAATCTCCATTTTCACGCAATTTCATTATCGAACCGATATTATTTCTGGCATGCAAACGTGCCAGCCGGGAAAGGCTTGTCGCTGACATTTCCCAATGCAATCCATGTAAGATTTCGTCCACCCCTGCAGGATTATTGCAGATTAATATCATGTCGCAACCCGCATCAAGTGCGGCTTGCGCACGTGAAAGCATGGATTCCAAATAGTCTCCGGCGCCACGCATACTTAAATCATCACTGAAAATACAACCATCGAATCGTAATTCTTTACGTAAAATGTTTTGTAACCAGATTCTCGAAAATCCGGCAGGTTTGGAATCGATTTCCGGGTAGATGATATGTGCTGGCATTACCCCAGCCACCCCCGAATCAATCATGTGTTGAAATGGAACCAAATCGCCCGCCTCAATCTCAGTGTATCGACGTGAGTCAATTGATTTTTCCAAATGCGAATCAGCCTGAATATAACCGTGCCCCGGAAAATGCTTTACTATTGCCGGCATACCGCCTTTCTTAAGCCCGAGCATCAAATTATACGCCAGGTCCGAAACAACGCCGGCATCATGATGGAAGGCACGATCACCGATCACAAAATTTTTCCCATAATCAAGATCCAACACCGGTGTAAAACTGAAATCGATGCCACAAACATTTAACTCAGCCGCCAACACGAAACCAATCTGTTTAGCCAAGTGCCGGGCTCGGCTCGATTGCTTGTCCCAAATTTTTCCCAACTCACGCATTGCAGGCAGTTTTGTGAAGTTTTCCCGAAAACGTTGAACACGCCCGCCTTCATGATCAACTGCAATCAGCAAATGCGGACTTCGTAACGCATGGATCTGCTGCGTCAATTCAGTCAATTGACGATGGTTTGCATAATTTCGGGTAAAAAGAATAACACCTCCTGTGAGGGGATGTAAAAGCCTCTTGATTTCATCCCCAGATAATTGTGTTCCGGAAATATCGAGCATCACTGGTCCCAGCGGCACGATTATTTCTCCAATACGACAAAAGCACAGACCATATTTACTTCATCGCTAATAGAAAGATGATGTTGCGTGATTCCCTGGTCGAAAAGTAATTGATTGAGTTCAGGGTGAAATTGGAAAAATGGTTTTCCCAAACCATTGTGAGTAATCGTGATATATGTCAAATTTACCGGGTGCCGTAAACCTGTACCCATCGCCTTGGATAACGCTTCTTTAGCAGCAAAGCGACTAGCAAGAAAAAGTATTGGCTTACTGCTCGTTTGATACTCCTGCAATTCGCTATCGGTCAATATACGCCGTGCAAAGCGCTCGCCGAAACGACTCACCGATTGTGCAATCCTGGCTGATTCGACAATATCGGTTCCAATACCATAAATCATTTACGCGACTCGAGCATCAGCTGTTTCATTTCTTGTATGGCAGGTTTAAAACCAACAAAAATAGCTCTGGCAACAATTGCATGTCCAATATTCAATTCCGAAATTTCAGGAATGGCTGCAATGGCCTGAACATTTTCATAATGCAAACCATGCCCGGCATTAACTTTCAGACCAAGGTATCGACCCAAACCAACGGCTTCCTGCACCTCAAGAAAATGCTTTTTCTGCGCCTCAAATGAATGTGCATCAGCATAGCTGCCGGTATGGATTTCGATAACAGGTGCACCTGCTCGAGCTGCAGCATCAATTTGCAGCGCATCAGCATTAATGAACAATGAAACACGTATCCCCGCGTCTCCCAATTTTTGACATGCACGCTTGATCTGATCGAAATGCTTCACCACATCGAGCCCCCCTTCAGTTGTTAATTCTTCACGTCTCTCAGGCACTAAACAAATGTCGCAGGGCTTTATTCTAAGTGCGATATTAATCATTTCATCGGTCACTGCACTTTCCAGATTCATTCTAGTCGTCAACCGGTTACGCAAAATTTCCACATCACGATCCTGAATATGCCGCCGATCTTCGCGCAAATGTAAAGTAATCGCATCAGCTCCGGCAGATTCGGCGATCAATGCCGCTTCAATCGGGTCCGGGTATTTTGTTCCGCGCGCTTGCCGTAATGTCGCCACATGATCAATATTGACACCTAATTCAATCATTCTCTGAGATCCCCAAGACGCCAATAATTCTTAATGATTTATTCATACCCTAGGTTTCTTAGCACACTTTCACTATCAGCCCAACCGCTTTTAACTTTAACCCAAACTTCCAGATACACTTTCTCCCCAAACAATAATTCCATGTCTTTTCGTGCCTGGCTTGCTATTTGCTTAAGCTTTTCACCTTTCTTTCCAATAATAATTGCCTTCTGATTGGGTTTATCAACCAGGATAGTGGCATAAATCTTGTGCAGATGATTTTCCAACTTAAATTGATCAATCACAACGCTGGTCGAATAAGGAATTTCATCACCAACCAGGCGAAATAATTTTTCACGAATAAATTCTCCGGCAAGAAAACGCTCACTGCGATCTGTAATTTCATCCTTATCATACAAAGGTTCACTAACAGGCAAATAGTTACGAATAGTATTGAGAAGCTCTGCTAGCTGGATTTTATACATCGCGCTCACCGGTATGATGTCAGAAAATTTAACTACTTGAGCGACTTCACTCAGAAATGGCAATAGCTGATTCTTATCTGCCAATTTATCAATTTTATTGACCACTAAAATAATCGGAACATTCGCAGGTAGAATTCTGAGCACCGCAATATCGCGTTGATCAAGGCACATCGCCTCAATGACAAACAATATAACATTCACCTCGCGCATACTCTGGGTCACCACTCGATTCATCGCGGCATTTAAGCCACTGGTATAGTGTGTTTGAAAACCGGGCGTATCAACAAAAACAAATTGCGTCTGTTTATCCGTCAAAATACCGTTAATTCTGAAACGAGTTGTCTGCGCTTTCTTTGATGTAATGCTGATTTTCTGTTTCACCAACTTATTTAATAAAGTCGATTTACCTACATTGGGGCGACCGATAATTGCTACGTAACCAGTACGAAAATTGGCATGAAGGGTCATTCTAAGGCGTTATGGGTAGTAATTAGCTTATTAAACACTATTAATTTAGTGCGTGTGGTGCAGACAAATTTTTTCATAGGCTAATTTTGCAGCTACTTGTTCGGCACTCCGGCGATTGGTACCTTCACCTGCAGTTCGAATATTTAATGAGGATATTACACATTCTACTTTGAATTTTTGTTTATGCGCTTTACCGCTGGTTGTAACCACTAGATATTCTGGCAATGATAGCTTCTGGCTTTGTAAAAATTCCTGCAATAAAGTTTTAGGATCCTTAGCGGGTGATTTAAGATCAATATTTTGTATCAGAGGTAAATAGATCGCCATAACCACTGTTTCCACTTGCGCATAATCACTATCCAGATAAATAGCGCCCAACAAGGCTTCAAAAGTATCCGCAAGAATCGACGGGCGATGATAGCCACCGCTTTTTAGCTCACCTTCACCTAATCTAACCAGCTTATCCATTTGCAAGTTAAGCGCAATGCTCGACAATGCCTTTTGATTCACAAAATTGGCGCGAAGTCGGGACAGGTGACCTTCTGGCAATTCTGGAAAATGCTTATAAATTATTCCCGAGATTACGCAGTTCAATATCGCGTCGCCCAGAAATTCAAGACGTTCATTATGAGGAGTGCTGTGGCTTCGATGAGTTAATGCCGTTTGCAGTAATTGGAATTGAGTAAAGCAATATCCAAGACGTTCACAGAATATATCCAGTAACTGTCGGGTATTATTTGATATTGTCCCATCTTGCATAATCTTTCAGGTACTAGTCGCTCACTGCTTCAAAATCAATGCTTAAAGACACATTGGAAAATAGCGGAATTTTTGCTGTATAGCTGGCGCTCAAAATAACTCGTCCAGTTTCTCTATTTATCTTAATATCTTGACCACTAATAGACTTAATATCATCAATCTGAGCGCGTCTACTAAATGCTAGTCTTATTTGGTTTAGGTTCGTATTTTGCAAACCTGTATCTTTAGCAATGGCCGATAGATTTTTTTTAATTGCTGAGTATTCTATATAAGCCGGCACAATTCTCAGACTAGTGATAACAATTAACACCAGAACCACGGACCACATTAATAAACTGACTAAACCAATACCTTTTTGTCTCCGTGACATCTTGTGATAATTCACGTTCCCACCTCATAGAAAAAAGCTTATTATTTAATCGACACCCCGATACGACTAAGATCTCCAAAATTCCACCAAATCATGAATGCCTTACCGACAATATTTTCCTCAGGCACGAACCCCCAATAACGACTATCACTACTGCTATCACGATTGTCGCCCAAGGTAAAATAATTTCCAGCCGGCACTTCACAAGTAAACCCGGTACGACGATACTTGCAGTTATCACGGAATTCAAATTGCCGAACGTTCGAAAACTGAATACCCTTAATATCCTGGCTAATAATAATGGAATGACTTTCGTCAGCTAGATATTCCGAATAACGATCGGAATAAATATATCCCAACCCGGATTCGACATATTTATAGTCGCCTTCGTATTCCATTCTTATCACTTCCCCATTAATAATTAACTGTTTATTATGGTAAGTAATAACGTCACCCGGAATGCCAACCACTCGTTTGATGTAATCAATTGATGGATCTTCTGGATAACGGAAAACCAATACATCCCCTCGTTTGGGTTCGTCCATCTCCAAAATTTTCTTATTAATGACTGGTAGCCTTATACCATAGATATATTTATTTACAAGAATAAAATCGCCTATCAATAATGTAGGTAGCATTGAACCTGATGGAATTTTAAATGGCTCAATGACGAAAGAACGCAAACTAAAAACAATCAAAATGATAGGAAAGAAACTTTTGGGATATTCGATCCACCATGGTTCATTTTCATTCTGTCCGCGCTTTTTTTTCCAGAAAATAGTATCTAATAACCAAATACTGCCGGTAATTACAAGCAAAATTAAAAGTATCAATGGAAAATTCATGCAATTTCCTTTGATTGTGCACGATAGGTGCTATTTTGAATTATTATGTGCGCGTTAAAGTTCAACCTGAATCCCTGCGGAAAAAATTTTTTTCTGCTCATCATTATTATTTATTATCAACTTGCAAAATTGCCAGAAACGCCTCTTGTGGAATTTCCACATTGCCAACCCGCTTCATTCTCTTTTTACCTGCTTTTTGTTTCTCCAGCAACTTTCGTTTACGCGAGATATCGCCACCGTAGCATTTTGCCAACACATTCTTTCGTAATGCCTTGACTGTTTCGCGCGCAATAATATGAGCGCCCACTGCAGCTTGCACGGCAATATCAAACATCTGACGAGGAATTAACTGACGCATTTTTTGCACTAATTCACGCCCCCTATACTGACTGCTACTTCGATGAATGATCAAAGACAACGCATCGACCTTGTCGCCGTTAATCAATATATCCAGCTTTACTAAATCGGAAGCACGGAACTCTTTGAATTCATAATCCAAAGAAGCATAACCGCGACTGGTGGATTTCAACCGATCAAAAAAATCCATAACAACTTCATTAAGCGGCATTTCGTAGGTCAGCATGACTTGTTTACCCATATACTGCATATTCACTTGATTTCCACGTTTACTAACGCACAAGGTGATCACTGCGCCAACATATTCTTCCGGCACAATAATAGTTGAAGTAATTATGGGTTCGCGAATCTCTGCAATTTTTGACAGGTCTGGTATTTTTGACGGGTTTTCAATCTCAATCACCGTACCATCACGCATCAGTACTTGATAAATAACAGTGGGGGCTGTCGTAATCAAGTCCATATCATATTCGCGCTCTAACCGTTCCTGCACAATATCCATATGCAACAACCCAAGAAAACCACAACGAAAGCCGAAACCCAATGCTTGAGATACTTCCGGCTCAAAATGCAGTGACGAATCATTCAATTTCAGCTTTTCCAATGCTGAACGCAGCGCATCATATTGATTGGATTCTACGGGATATAAACCGGCAAACACTTGTGGTTTTATTTCTTTGAAACCTTGGAGGGGATTTGCCGCTGGATGAATTGCAGAAGTTACGGTATCTCCTACCTTTGCTATATCCAATTCTTTGATGCCCGAGATGATAAAACCCACCTCGCCAGCGCCGAGCGAATCACGATAGACCGATTTTGGCACAAACACCCCCACCTGCTCGCATAACTGCACAGCTTTGCTGGCCATCAGCAGTATCTTATCACCAGGTTTTACCGTACCGTCCATCACTCTGACCAAAATCACGACACCAACATAGTTGTCAAACCAGGAATCAATAATCAAGGCTTTTAAGGGTGCACCCGGATCACCTTTCGGTGCGGGTATTTTAGCGATCAAAGCTTCTAAAACATCTTCTATACCTTCCCCCGTTTTTGCACTGATTCTGACCGCATCCTGCGCATCGATTCCAATTACCTCTTCAATGTTGCTGATGACACGTTCCGGATCAGCAGCTGGAAGATCAATCTTGTTTAAGATTGGAACAACTTCAACATCTTGCTCAATCGCTGTATAACAATTGGCAACCGTTTGCGCCTCAACGCCTTGGGAAGCATCAACGACCAAAAGCGCGCCTTCGCAGGCAGCTAAAGAACGCGAAACTTCATAAGAAAAATCAACATGTCCCGGTGTATCAATCAAATTCAACAAATAAGTTTCGCCATTTTTTGCTTTGTAGCGCAATGCCGCTGTTTGGGCTTTGATGGTAATGCCTCTTTCACGCTCCAAATCCATAGAATCTAATACTTGCGCTTCCATTTCACGATCGGATAAACCACCGCACAGATGAATAATACGATCCGCCAGCGTTGACTTACCGTGATCAATATGGGCAATGATGGAAAAATTACGGATATGCTGCATCAGGATATAAAAAATAGAGAGTATATTTCCAGCAGAGCTCTAAAAACTCATCTACTAGCCAAGCTGAAAACTTAATATTATATTGGCAATTATAGAGGCAGCATTCTAACGAAATCTACCAAGATAATCATCTAAAGCTGCTAAATCAAGAAAATAATGACAAATCTCTTGATTGGTAAGTGATGAAATCAATACTGGAATTTTTTCTCCATAGCGCGCAACCAGATCTGGATCGGAATCAATATCAATAACCTTGAAATCGAATGATAATTGCTGCTGCAAATTCTGCAGAGCAAGTATCATATCTTGACAAAGGTGACAATCTTCTCGACCATAGATCATCAGTTCCCGTGTTTGATCAGTGCAAAAAGGACCAGACTCAATTTTCTTTGTCATCATCGGAGAGTTTCATTGTAATGAAAGTTGCGATATCTCCTCTTTTTACAAGCAAGGCTATATTTTTTCCACTTTTAACTTGATTGAGCAGTTCATCAAACTGCGCGACACTTTTTACGTCTTTACTGTTAAATCCCAGGATAATGTCTCCGATACGAATTCCTGCTCGACTGGCAATACCGGACTGCATGTCTTCAACCAGTAAACCATTGGCAATCTCCAGCTGTTTCTTTTGCTCATCGGTAACCTCACTTAATGCCAACCCTAGACGATTAGAAGTATTCGGTTTTTTGCTTTGCTTAAGTTTGCGGTTTTCTGATTCTTCATCAGAAGGCGTTTCTCCAACTTCGACCTTAACTGTTCTTAAAGCACCATCCCGCCAAATTTGAATGGCTACTTTTGAGCCTGGCTTGGTATTGCCCACTATACGGGGCAAATCTGAAGATGTTAAAACGTCCTTTTCATCGAACTTCAGAATAATATCACGAGCTTGAACCCCGGCTTTCCCCGCAGGGCCATCCTTTTCAATAGAAACGACTAAGGCTCCTTTACTATCCGCTAGCCCAAAAGATTCCGCCAATTCTTTAGTTACTTCCTGAATCATTACACCAATTCTTCCCCGACTTACTTTACCGCCAATCTTTAGCTGATCAGCAATCTCAGTGGCGACATTGATCGGTATCGCAAAAGACAGCCCCATAAATCCGCCCGTACGGCTATAAATTTGAGAATTAATTCCAACCACTTCACCCTTCATGTTAAACAATGGCCCGCCTGAATTTCCTGGGTTAATTGCAACATCAGTTTGTATGAATGGAACATAATTTTCCTGTGCCAAAGAACGCCCTTTAGCACTCACGATTCCCGCTGTAACACTATGTTCAAAACCAAATGGAGAACCAATTGCTACCACCCACTCACCTACCTTAAGATTTTCTGGATTCCCTTGTGTGACTTCAGGTAAATCAGTAGCGTTGATTTTAATCAGTGCAATATCGGTCTTACGATCGGTACCGATAATTTCAGCTGCAAATTCACGTTTATCGTTAAGCTTTACGGTTATCTCATCAGCGGTTTCAACCACATGCGCATTTGTCAGAATATAACCATCCGAACTAATAATAAAACCTGATCCCAACGACTTAGGTTCAGATTTTCTTGGTCCGGGGAAAGGCTGAATATGTCTTCTGAAAAAATCATAAAACGGCGAATTCTCCGGAATCCCCGGAATTTCAGGAATCACCTGATTATTCATCACATTTAAGTTTTGTACAGCACTGATATTCACTACTGCAGCACCATGTTTCTCTACTAGCCCGGTAAAATCAGGTAGTTCGGTGGCTTGGACAAAGGTTACCGATAAAAACAAAATGAATGGAATTATTATTAATTGAAACATACTTCTTATCCTTACTGTACGCTTATATAAAAATAAATGCTGATATACATGATTAATGATCATGATTTTTCATAAATATTCAAATTTAAATCATGAAGTTAAATAAAAATTATTGCTGTCATACTTCTCAGAAGTAATAGTAAAATATATAAAATAAAACGACTTAATTAATCTTGATAACAGAATCGCCAATTAATTTTATGGTTTCCATCGGAGCCTCACCTATTGTAGTGATTTTATTGCCTTCCAACACGCGCACATAGATATTGATTGCACCTCGATCTGTAAAGAAACCCGATGTAGGCGTTGGCGTATCTTCTGCCATAGACTCAATAAATACAGATACTGTTGCAAGTCCATCGGATAAGGCAATATGATCCACAAACACTGGTTTCTCAGTCAAATTGCGCTTCACTTCAACTAATTTTCTAAAACCTGACGGTAAGTCATTAATCTGCCATTTTAATTCACCTTCGCTGATGACAGAGGTCAATAAATTGGTTACCTTCCATCCATCTTGAGCCATGAATGAGTTAGGTTTCAATAAATCGGATTGAATTTCACCGTTAATTTCCAGCTGTGCAAATGCAAATTGTTCAATAATTTGACCGCTGTCCATGATAGCACTTTTTAATAGCAGACCTGTTTGGGTATCTATCCAGAATTGATGACCATGACGTAAAGAATCTCTTGGTATCAAAGAAATGATCTGGCTTTCATGATCGATTATGCGCTCCCGTTTGACTTCTTTGATGTAATAATTCTCATCAAGGTTACCAAATGGCTGCGGAAGAATGTCTGGGAAAAATTTACGAAACCAACGTTTCTCGGTATATATTCTTTTGCTTTCTGGCAAATAACATTTCATTTCATCGTTAGTACGCAAAACTATTCGCGGCGGTCCATCTAAAACTTCAATTCTTTCATGTTCGCCAGCTTGATCATTTTTATGAACAATGCGTGATGCCTCTATATGACTATCCGCATAATAAATGAACACCCCGGAGTAGTTGTGCCGACGAGGAGCTTCGGCCATTTTTTTCAGCCACTCAAGCGCGCCTTCAGACGAACGGGGTAACTCCTGTGCAAGTACAACCTGAATATCAAATGCTAAAAAACATAACAACGAGATAATACTGTGACGACTAATCATCTACCATATCTTTCGTGATATTCAACGTTATGAATATTGCTCGCTTGTCCACGCATCGTAGTTCCCGGAGAAAACTCTCTATGCACGAACAAATAATCATTAATTTCAACCGGTGGATGTGAATAATTATGGATTAAGGGTGGAGATGAAACCATAATGGGGGCGGCAATCAGGTTATTTTCCTGATTCGATTGCTCAGCAATCGTTATTTGCTGCGGTCTATACAAATTATTCATAATTAGACCCGCAGAAATCATTGCAACAACAGAAGCAGCAGCCGCGAGTGTAAATACCTTATACTTCTGTTTTTGAATTGCCCTTGTTACATTGGGAGAAAATACTGTGGGTTCGGTTATTAATTTTTGACTGACTCTGGAAGATATATTCATGGATAAGCGGGATGACTTTCGGAGTGTATCGCCAATCAAATGATAAGATCTCCATTCGTTCTGTAAATCATCATCTTTTCTGATAGCTTCAATAACATTGGTAACATCCTGTTGATCAAGCTCACCATCCATCAATGCAGATACTTTACTTTTCACATTACCACCTCTTATCTTTACTTGTCCCTAACAAAGGGCGTAATTGTTCTGAAATTGCTTCACGTGCACGAAATATTCGCGACCGTACAGTTCCGATAGGGCAATTCATGATATTGGCAATTTCTTCATAACTTAACCCATCAATTTCTCTTAAAACAATCGCTGTACGCAATTCTTCCGGCAACGAATCCAATGTCTGATTAACCGTTTGAGCAATTTCCTGACTCATCAGTTCACTCTCAGGTGTATTCATTTCCTTTAGCAAACCACTATCTTCAAAGTCTTCAGCATCTTCATTATCGAAACCTTGCAAAGTTGGCAATTTCCGCCCTTGAGATACCAAAAAATTTTTCGCAGTATTAATGCCAATGCGATATAACCACGTATAGAAAGCACTATCTCCTCGAAACGAAGGTAATGCCCGATATGCTTTAATAAACGCTTCCTGCGTAACGTCCTCAACTTCAGCGGAGTCGCGTATAAATTGCGACAATAAACGAGCCAGCTTACGCTGATACTTAATCACCAGCAGATCAAATGCTTGCTTATCCCCGCTTTGAACTCGTTCCACCAGCTGCTGATCGATTTCCCGATCACCCATACAACTTGATCCCTGAGCATTTTAAATGAATTTAAACTTATTCTTGTTCCATTATAGGCACCATAATGACACAAATGAATAAGTATACCTATCCAAATGAATCTCGGGAACTATGTAATTCTATATCTATCGCATTAAAAGACACTTAACCCTACTGATTAGTTCACTATTTAGATTTAGCATAATCAATGAAACTAAACTGAATGTATCCAGGTTGAGGTATTCTGAGTCTGTTATTATTCAATTTACTAATCATAAAAATAAAGACCAGCTTAATGACTGACAATAATTACGATACACTCATTATCGGTAGCGGATTAGCCGGATTCTCACTAGCACTGCGTTTAGCGCAGCACAAGAAAGTCTGTATTGTAACCAAACAAACTGCCGAATCTGGAGCCAGTTCATGGGCACAAGGCGGTATAGCAGCGGCGCTATCGAATGAAGATTCTCCATCGCAACACGTTCAAGATACCTTAATTGCCGGGAGCGGTTTATGTGATGAGGACATCACACGGTTCGTAACCGAAAATGCGGCTGATGCGATTCATTGGTTGATCGCTCAAGGAGTAATCTTTACCGGCGACCAAACAAGCGAAACCGGCTATCACTTGACTCAAGAAGGGGGCCATAGCACACGACGCATCATTCACAGTGGTGACGCTACTGGTAAAGCCGTACAACAAGCACTCATTCAAAAAATACGGTCACATCCGAATATTACTGTTCTAGAGCATCATATCGCTATCGATCTGATAACCGATGATAGATTAGCTGATTACACAAAAGACCAAAATAAACGATGCATTGGTGCGTACATTCTTGACAAGAAAAAAGATAAGGTACTGAGCTTTGCTGCACAAAATACCGTGCTGGCAACCGGAGGGGCCAGCAAAGTTTATCTCTACACTACCAATCCCGATACAGCCACCGGTGATGGCATTGCAATGGGCTGGAGGGCGGGTTGTCGAATTGCCAACATGGAATTTATTCAATTCCATCCAACCTGCCTTTATCATCCTCACGCAAAATCTTTTTTAATCAGTGAAGCTGTTCGTGGTGAAGGTGGGTTATTAAAACTTCCCAATGGCGAACGCTTCATGCCATGGCACGATCAGCGCGGCGAACTTGCTCCACGTGATATTGTGGCTCGTGCCATCGACTTTGAAATGAAAAAAAGAGGATTGGATTGTGTTTATTTAGATATATCACACAAGCCTGAAAATTTTTTAAAAGAGCATTTTCCAACAATTTATGCCCGCTGTTTAAAATTAGGTATCGATATTACCAAAGAGTCAATCCCCGTGGTTCCTGCCGCTCACTACACCTGCGGCGGCGTGATCACCGACAATCATGGCAAGACCGATTTGAGCAACCTATATGCTATCGGAGAAACCGCACACACCGGATTACATGGTGCCAACCGTTTAGCCAGCAATTCCCTCCTGGAATGTTTAGTGCTGGCTCAGACTGCAGGAAACGACATTATCAGTCAACCCACAAATGAATTGCAAAAACTTCCGGATTGGGATGAAAGCCGTGTCACAGACGCCGATGAAGAAATCGTGATTGCACATAACTGGGATGAATTACGCCGTTTTATGTGGAATTATGTTGGCATCGTGCGCACCACAAAACGATTGCAGCGCGCACAACACAGAATTGAACTACTACGCGAAGAAATCAATGAATACTACACCAACTTCCGTGTCACCAGCGATTTACTGGAATTACGCAATCTAGTCGATAGCGCTGATCTGATTGTACGGTGCGCATTGCTGCGTCATGAAAGCCGGGGATTGCACTATAGCAAGGATTATCCTGATACATTACCACTTGCAGAAAATACGGTGCTAAAAAGAGAAAATTAAGTAACTCCCAACGAAGCCTGAAATCGTTCGATCTGCACAGCTGTCATTTTACAATCGCGTGCGTTACACTCATAACCTTCTTTATCCACCTCTTCATGAGTAATGCAAATCCACTGGACCAATCCGGGCGTTATAGAATGGTGCCAATACCTTCTCGACAGCTATGCTCACTGGATCAAGCTGGAACTAATTGACCGTAGCGGTACGCCGCTGACACAAGCCGAGCGACTGTTCAACAGTACGTTTGTTGTGGCATCGCATGGCACGGAAGGCGATCCCATATTAAATTACGGTAATCAGGCAGCCCTTAATTTATGGGTCATGGATTGGCAGAAATTCACACGAACGCCCTCGCGACTCACAGCCGAGTCGCCCAGCCGCGAAGAACGTGCGCACATGCTGGAACAAGCTAAAATACAAGGCTATATTTCCAATTATCACGGCATAAGAATTTCCAGTACAGGAAAACGTTTTCTGGTTGATCAAGCCACCATTTGGAATATACACAAACCTGACGGTACAGCAATTGGACAAGGCGCCACTTTTTTCAATTGGAAATATTTGAACTGAATTCAATTTCTTCAAATCTACTCAACACAAAACAAATTTGCCCGAAACCAAGAACTGGTTTATTCTTTGCCCCCTGCTTGCTAGCACCCTGGAGAAGTGACCGAGTGGCTGAAGGTGCACGCCTGGAAAGCGTGTGTACGGCTTAAACCGTACCGCGGGTTCGAATCCCGCCTTCTCCGCCATTATTTACCATAAAATCAATAGCCTATTTATCAATGTCGCCCAAATGCTGCCCGTACATCTCGGCTGCCTTTGCCCCATGTTGCTCATTATTGTTAATCCAGCGAGCATATGTTTTAGCTGTAATTAACACATTAGAATGACCCATTTGCGCAGATACCCAAGCTATATTCTCGCCAGCCGACAACATCATTGATGCAAATGTGTGGCGTGTTTGATACGGATTTCTGTAACGCACTTCAGCTTTTTTCAATAACGGAATCCAGAATCCTTTCCTGATTTGTTGGTCGCCAGTCCATTGTCTGCTGGTGCGCGGATTTAAGAAGACTTTCCCGCCTTGTAATAGGGTATGCAGCTTTTGATTGATCAATGCAGCCTCCACATGTGGAGGCATGTCTATATCCCGATTGCTTGATTTTGTTTTTGTAGATTCGTCGTTCTTGGCAGCGTAAGTATGCGCCTTGTTAATCTTTATTTTCTTCCGTTTCCAGTCAATATCCGCCCATTCTAAGGCAATTAGCTCTGAAGTCCTCATCCCAGTCCAAAAAAACACAATGCACTGGTTCTTTATTGATCCTGCAGCAGCTTTGATTATTGCCGCTTGCTCTTCTGCATTAAACGGGTCAACGTATGCCTTTTCTTTTGGCGGTTCATTGCGCTTGTACGTCCATCCAAACAACGGATTAACCGGTATCAGGTCATCATGTTGAGCGTCTTGCAGGGCGGCTCGCAGTGGACTCAAGATGTTAATAATCCTCTTATTCGAGCAATCCATACTAGCCACCCAATTACGCACATCTGCACGAGTCAGCATGTGAAGTGTCATTTCACCAAACTGAGGTATCACTAGATTGTGTATGATTTTTCTATAATCTCTTAATGTGCTTGCTTTGATCGTTGGTTCTTTATTTGCCAACCATTCTGCGAGATAAGTTCTAACGGTGTATTGTGTGGGCGAAAATTTATGAGCATTCTTTGAATTCGGGAATGTCACAGAATAATCAAAAGTACCATTCTCTATGGCCAACAAAATAGCGGCACGGTGATTAGCGGCTCGTTTTAGGTTAGAGGGAGTGGGCTGCAGCCTGATCCTTTCGCGGCATTTTTGTCCTCGATAGTAGAAGCTGATGGCAATCGATGTTGCGCTACCCGCTGTGACGCCTGGATATTTGTTTCTGCCCATTTGTGATACCCGCTGATGCTGATTAAAATTCTACCATCCGGCGCTTTGGTGAATTCTTTACCACATAACCAATCACCACGATAAATTTTAGAGCTTATCGCCTCCGGTGTATAGCCTGTTTCCTCACAGAATTTTTTAATGGTTACGTAGTTTGCGCTGGTCATCTGTGTTGCTGCCAGTAAAAGTTTTCTCAGGGCATATTATTTTTTTAAATTGATGTAAAAATCTTGTTTCTAACTCAAAATTACAAAGACCAATACCACCGAAACTAATACCAGAACGGCAGACAGTAAATTGATAATAGCCGCCTGCCTGGAAATTCTGGCTAGATCGTAAGTTTCCTGACCCTCCCCGCTTTTAATCCTTTCATCGATCAGCTGAATACAGCTTTCCAGGAACTGGTCTCGTGTTAATTGCGCATTACTCATGGATGCACTGATAATGGCATTGGATTTTTTGGTCGAATATTCACACCACCGATTAAAGTTTTCTTCCAATATCGCCTGGTAATTGCTTAACAGCTCAGCATGGGCTTTTTCATTTTGTTCCAGCAATACTTCGTTGAGCGTATGCATCATCAACACCGGATCATCCTGCGACAAAACTATTCCATGTTCTGATGCTACTCGTTCAATGAGCGCATCTAATTTGTCGGTACTCATGTTAGAACCGCAGCCACATTTTCAATGTTGGTGAAGAGCTGTCTGCGGATAATCGTTAACCTTTGGCGTACCATCACCGGCAAAGAACTATTCTTCAGCGCTTCATCGAAGGTAAATTTAGATTGCAGGATTTCACTTAAATCTTTGCCAAAAGTCTCGGGCTTATAGTGCGGAATTCTGATGATGGCGGATACTCGCCCTTTGTTATCCACATACGCTTTCATTTCCTCAAACTGCTTGCCATTCATGGTGATCTCGCCCCAGTAGGGATTTAACCAGACAACGAACAGCGCTTCTTTCGGAAACTGCTTAATCAGATGCACAAAACCATTCAATGTATCCAGCAAAGCCTGACTACCCGTGATGACGGTATGCACAACCAATTCATGACCCATATCCAAAAGCAAGGCGGGTATCTGGTTGCTGATGAGATAATGTGACATCGGCACAAAGGTGCTGGCGCCATTATCAATAATGACGTCATTTTCAGCTTTGGCGATGAGTTCAATCAGATCATCAAACTTTCTCGGATCAATCTCATCATTGTTCATCACATTAATCTGCTTAACGTTGAGTTTTTTAAATCCATAAAAAGTAGCGTTAACAGGATCTGTATCAATGCATAAAGGATTGCCGCCTTTGGCAAACTTATGTTGTGCTAGCGTGGATGATATGAACGACTTCCCTACCCCGCCCTTTCCTTGCAGAATCATATGTATTTTAGCCATCAGACCAACTCCTCTTTTTCAGTTGCAGAATTAAAACGAAATCCTTCATGACCATTCCCAGCTGACTTTCCTTGATCAATTCGCGGATGCTGCTTTCTGTCTTCAAAGATATGTCGATTGACCAAAGTCCTAAACCATTGATAAGAACATTTGATTTTTTCTTCCTGGTACAAAATGTTCCAGATCTGGCGAATCGTCCAGCCATCCTTGAGTGCTTGTTCAATATCAGGTTTCAACGCGATGAACGCCGGTAAAAATTGCTTACCGGTACTTTTGTTTTTATCCGCATACAGTGCGATTCGATCTGATAAGGATTTAGTCATCCCACAATTTCCACAAAAATATTTATCTTGGCGTACAAACAGCTTTTTGATTTTTTACTTTCCTTTCTGTTTCTTTTTGCTGTTTTCAATTTTTTTGAGTTTCTTATTCTTTCTTTTTATTTCCAAGTGACTGTTATTTAGTTTAATAAAGCTTCTTTCAAGTATTTTTATACTGATTGAAATTATGATATAACGAAAATAATCTATTTGCAAACATCGATTATAGTGTTAGTATATTTTTTGAAACTCACTGAACCGGGCAAGATATGTGGAGATGGCCATCTCCACCCAAACTTATTCGCACTCTGTGCTCAACGTTGATCTTGCTCTTCGAGGAAAACTGAAATGATTGACAAAAAGAACCCCAAGACAATCAAAAAAGAAAGAAGAGATAAGAAGCTCAGGGTGCCTGTTTTGCCAATCGAGGAAGCTGAAATAAAGAGCAAGGCAACGGATGCCGGATTGCCCGTTGCCGAGTACCTGCGCAATCTGGGTCTGGGTTATCAAGTACCCAGTGTTATAGATAACCGGAAAGTGGATGCTTTGTTAAAAATCAATGCTGATCTTGGCAGGTTGGGTGGCTTGATCAAACTTTGGCTCACCAATGACAAGCGCACAAAATTAATTGGCAAGTCACAGCTGCATATGACGTTGGACAGTATCCGGGATACGCAAATCACGATGCTGGATGTCATTATGAAGCTCAAAAAATAGCTTTCGGAATAGTCCTTTTTGACTTAAGCAGCTTAAATACGATGATCGCTAAAATCATACCCATCAAATCAGTGCGCAAGAGTAATTTCTCTGCGCTGATACAGTATCTGACCGACCCTCAAGACAAGAGTGAGCGTGTCAGTCAGATCAAGGTATCAAACTGTTATTCAGACGATCAGACAGCAGCGCTGATTGAAATACAAAACACACAGGAAATAAATAAGCGTGCCAAATCAGACAAAACCTGTCATTTGGTACTGAGCTTCCTTGAAGGTGAACGGTTGCCGCACGCTGATCTGAATGCCATTGAAGAGCGATTTTGTGATGTCTTGGGTTTTGCCAGTCATCAACGCATCAGCGTAGTCCACGATGATACCAATAACCTGCATATGCATATTGCGATCAATAAGATTCACCCCAAGAACCTCACAATTCATAATCCCTACTATGACTATAAGAAAGTAGCCAAGCTTTGCGAGCAAATCGAACAGGAATATGGTTTAACAAAAGTTAATCATGAAACCGTGAGTGATAAAGCCTCCAGAGTAACGCAGGAAATTGAAACCAGGACAGGCGTGGAGAGCTTGCTTAGCTGGATCAAGCGTGAGGCACTCACTGAAATCAAGCAGACGGACAACTGGCAGGATTTGCATGAGGTGCTTAAAACACATGGCCTTGAAATCAAGGAACGTGGCAACGGGTTTGTATTGGTCGCCAACAATGGTGTGGCCGTCAAAGCGAGTTCTGTTGATCGCTCTTTATCCAAAGGCAACTTAACTCAAAGACTAGGTGCATTTAAACAGAGTAAACATACTGAACAGTCTTCACATTCTTACACCAAACAATATCAGCCAAAACCATTGCAAAACCGGTTGGATACTTCAAGGCTTTATACGAGATACCAACAAGAACAGAGTGATTCCGTCAGACAGCGCACTACTCAATGGATCATGCTGCGACAAAACAGAGATCGATTAATTGAACGCGCCAAACGGGAAGCAAAACTCAAGCGCAATCTCATTAAAAGCATCACAGCTGGGAGATTGGCTAAAAAAGCGCTCTATGCAACCGCTCATCAGCAGTTCAAAACAACGATAGCAGTCATCAAAAGCGATTACCAGAAAGCCTACCAGCACTCTAAAGCCAATTATTCCAGAATGGGGTGGCTGGATTGGTTAGCATTTGAGGCCAAGCTTGGTAATGCTGAAGCATTGGCTGTTTTGCGATCCAGAAGAATCGGTCAATTTAAGGGTAACCAAGTGTCGGCTGAGCAAAGCCATGATGATTCCATCGCTAACAGCCACTTCAAGGATGGCTTCATTAAAGACAGTTCTGTTGAATCGATCACCAAAATCGGCACAGTCACCTATAAAGCAGGATCAACCACCATTCGCGATGACGGCAAACGACTCATCGTCCTGCCGGATACCTCACGCGAAGCCTTGGTGGATATTTTACAAGTCGCCATGAAGAAGTACGGCAACCACCTGGCAATCAATGGGACAGAAAAGTTTCGCCTTCAGATAGCACAAGTCGTAGCACAAAACCAAATGCGCATTACTTTTGATGACAAGGAGCTTGAACAATATCGTCAGCAGTTAATGAAACAGCATGCTTTAAGTAGAGCGCAATCGGTAGGTCAAAAACAATCCGTCACCTCCACCACCCGAAGGAGTCTTTGATGAATAAAACCAATTTTGATTCTAAAGACAGCAGAAATATTACAAAAGACACACTTATCGTCCGGCTATTGTCCGTTGTGTGTCTTATTGTGTTGCTGCTAACTGAAAACTGACCACCTGTGCTAATTGAAATTTGACTAGGTGAAATAGTGGTATAGCGTACTATACCACTGTGGATAAGTCGA
>NZ_FNUX01000039.1 GCF_900108305.1 Nitrosomonas ureae | reverse complement strand
CAGAGTTGGAAAGAGCGTATTATTCGCAACTGAAAGTGTCAGGCATCACAGCTTGACTCAAACTAACGAGTCTCCGGAAAAATCGGGGCGGTTCACCACAGTAGAACTGCAGCCAACAATGCACAACCACTTGAGAAAGAGAAAGCCGCAAAGGGTGAGACGACTTCATACAGCCAGCCGAATACAATGGAAGCAGGGAGTAGGAGTAAACCCGCTGTCAGGTTGAACCAACCGAAAGCAGTACCGCGCAATCCTTCGGGGGCAAGATCGGCCACCAGGGCTTTCTCCACACCTTCGGTAGCGGCCATAAATAAGCCGTAGAACGCAAAAAGGAGGAAAAGTAATACGCCACTGTGAGTAATCATACACATTCCAGCATAGAACACTCCATAAGCCATATACCCACACACGAGCAGGCGCACACGGCCTACATGATCGGATAAAGCAGACAAGGGTGTAGAAAACAGCATCGCTACTGCTGAGACAGCGGCCCAAAGTAACGGGATTTGAACTTCTGGAACGCCCAGTTCATTGGCACGCAATAACAAGAACATATTCGATGAGTTGCCCAACGTGAACAGAGCCACCACAACGAGATAACGCTTGAATACGGGCGGCATATCTCCCAAGCGCCAATCAAACGCTTTGCTCTGGTGTTCTACCACAGTATGCGATTCACGAATGGAAAAGGCGATGATCAAGCACACAGCGCCGGGAATAGCTGACCATAGAAAAATATCCTTAAGCGGCACCTGTGAAGCCAGTAATAGTGAAGCCAAAATCGGTCCTATCACCGCTCCGGCGTTATCCATTGCTCGGTGCAAACCAAAGGCCAATCCACGTTGATCCGACCCGACGCTCGCGGCCAGCAGTGCATCACGCGGCGACGAACGCAACCCTTTGCTAACCCGATCCGTAAAACGGATAACCAGTAACCATGGCCAACTGCTAACGAATGCAATCAGCGGACGACCCAAGCCAGCCAGACCATAACCAAACACAATCCACGGCTTAGTGCGGCGAGTTCGATCCACGATCACCCCAGAAAATAGTTTGAGCAAACTAGCCGTTGCCTCGGCAATGCCCTCGATGATTCCCAATACGCGAGGATCAGCCATCAATACTGACGAAAGATACAACGGGATTAGCGGATAGAGCATTTCACTTGCACTGTCGTTCACTAAACTGATCAGGCCGATTAACCAAACGGTGCGCGGCAATCCAAGCACAGCTTTGAACATTAGGTTTTCCCAGTCATACCGAACTCAATTGGCGTTTTGACATAGAACACATTAATGCCTTCTTGCTTCAGATGCGCGAACATGCGTTCTGCTTCCTGTTCATTCACGGCCATCGTCACTTCAATAGGCTGATCCGTCAGTTCAAAGAAATGCGCGGAATGAAGCTTGCGGTCGTGTCCAAATCCTTCGGTTGCAACAATCAGAGTTGCGCCGCCAATACCCAATTTCTGCGCCGCTTGCACCAGCCATTCGCCTAGCGGCATGTGATCATGCTTGCGATCTTGCTGAGTAAAGAAAGTCAGTTGATAGCCATTCATAGTCTTTTCCTTAGAATCAAATGGTTCTGAACGCAGAAACTGTCGCTAATCCCAGCATCGTCATCACCAAAGAACCTATCACATGAGCACTGATTGCACCGGTGGCCCAAAATATACGCCCCTCTTGAATCAGCACAGTGACTTCAGCAGAGAAAGTGGAAAACGTGGTTAACCCACCCAAAAAACCAGTTATTACAAACAAACGCCACTCGGGTGCAAAGCCAGGATGATTGGCAAAGATGGCAAGTGCCACACCAATTAAGTAACCGCCAATAAGATTCGCCGCTAGTGTACCCAGTGGAATGGCCGGAAACAGTGCGTTGAGCGACATTCCTAGCAGCCATCTCAGCACAGCACCAAAGGATGCACCAATACAAATTGCCAATATGGAGTTGAAAATAAACTTGTCCTTATTATTTAGAATTTCCGAGAGATAGGGGGAAAAGAAACATGCTGGATCTTTGAAAAGATGCGCTATGCATATAATGTTACTATTATTTATATTTTTACTGTAGCCCCTAATATTATTTAAAAGGGGTAATTTATGGAAGAATGGTTGTTTATTTCATTGGCAGCGCTAGTCGCATCTACTGTAGCGGCAATAGCGGGGACGGGAGGTGGAATCATTTTGCTTCCCGTTTTAATTGAAGTATTTGGAGTTCGTGAAGCTGTTCCTATGTATGCTGTGGTTCAGTTAATTGGGAATATGAGTCGAGTGGCCCTTAATCGACAGTTGATTCAGTTGCCAGTTGTTTTCTGGTTTTGTGTTGGAGCAATTCCGTTTTCCATTCTTGGTGCTTGGCTATTTACCAAGATTCCCGATAGCAAACTGTTAAACATCATTGGCGCTTTTCTGATTTTTACTGTTATATGGCGCCATTGGCGACAACATACTATAGCCAGCTTTAATCCGAAGTATTTTGCACTTATAGGTGCAATTTTTTCAGTTATTTCGGCAATTGCTGGCAGTGCAGGCCCGTTTCTTGCGCCGTTTTATCTTTCTTACGGACTTGTCAAAGGTGCGTTTATAGGAACTGAGGCTTTAGGGACTGCTGTGATGCATATTATGAAGCTCGGTACCTATCACGAACTTGGTGCAATATCCCCAACCACATGGCTCAATGGCATAACCATCGGCCCAATAATGATCCTTGGTTCCTATATCGGGAAGCATGTTTTAGAAAGATTATCAATCCGAGTATTCATGATTATTGTCGAAGTCGCAATTGTCGGATTCGGATTATGGTTCCTCAGCAAGTAACTTATCAAAGCAGCAAATTACCAACTACCAGAATGTAATGCCGGACAGGATTTACACTATTTCCATAACCAACTTATTTACTTATGTTTATGATGAATAGAGTCATGATGATGTCCTCCTGGCACAGCATGGCGCGCATGATCACTTAATTGGGCATCAAACCACTGGTGAATAGCAAGTTTAAGTTTTTCAATATGAGTAGAATAAGTAATTTCTGCTCCGTCTGGCAATTCCTTATACACAATATTAATTTGACCCGATTTAGCTGATTTCAATTCTGCTAACCCAGGCATGCTGGCACCATGAATTTTTTCTGGATTTGAGAAATTGCCGTGTTTAAATTCTTTAGTAATGGCAGACAAATGTGATCGTATCAAGTTGATTTGCTCAGTATCAGATTTATCCTTCGCAATAACCCGCTGAATTCCTCCGGTGTCTGTTTTTGAAAAAATATGCGTGGTTTTCTCCAAATCAAACGGCATAACATGCGCTCCCCGTTCCGCTACTTCATCAAGCCGCTTTTCATCCTCTTTTTCTACCGCATGAATAGGTGCCGCAATAAATAAAGCCGACAAGAAAGATGCAATAAACAGCTTGTTCATTTTATTTCTCCTTTACTAAGTCAATTTTTAACACCATATTAGCTATCACTCGTTAGGATTTACTAAATTTCCGCAACCAATCCCCGATGCAGGTTTTTGCGTAGCAATATCAATAATCCATAAATCACAATAGGTGTTTGCTCCAAATAACTGTACATCAGTAGAAAATTGGATTTGGTAATTACCACCTGCGACAGCCTGCATCTGCAAATCCACTTGCGTATGAAATGATCCACCCTGAAAGGCAACTGTGACGTTGCGCTGCCCTGGTTGTATTGGAAGAGCTGTATTCCAGCCTCGTTGACCTGACATCACGCGCTTGCCATCAACAGCTAAAACATATGCCGCACGTTCATCATCAGGTAATACGCCTTTCTGTTTAATTCCAATCAGAGTTGCAAGCGAGCCTTCCTGCTCAGCCGGAGTAATATATTGAAGTTCTGCTGGGATGGGCTGGGGTGTTGTGGTGCAACTACTTAGAAACACAATTGTAAATAGCAAAAATCTGAACATAATATTTAAATCCATTAATCTCTTGGAGGAATATATCGAATACTGTTTGTGAGAGTTCCGCGCTTAATTCCAGTTACAGGTTTTTGCGTAGCAATGTCTATGATCCAGAAATCACAATAAGTATCTGCTCCAAAAAAATACGCATTAGTAGAAAACTGGATTTGATATTTACCACCGGCGACTGCCTGTAATTGCAAATCCGCCTGTGCGTTGAGCGGATCACGCATAAAAGCAACGGTGATGGTGCGTAAACCAGGTTGAATTGGAAGTGCTGTGTCCCAATTCTCCAATCCTGATATCACTCGCTTACCATCAACAGCTAAAACATATACTGTGAAATCGTCAATTGGTGTGCTTTTCTCATTGGAGCCAACCAGTGTTGCAAGCGAGTTTTCCTGACCAGCCGGAACAACATATTGAAGCTCCGGGGGAATGTGTGTGAGTGGTTGCGGTGCAAAGCAAGCACTTAGAAGTACAATCGGTATTAATAAAAGCCAGAGTCGCATTATATTAACTTTCTAACTTAAGCCTAACTTTGTTATAGGGGTTTAGGGAGCAATGGGCGGGTATGGTACGCTCCGACCAAGAACGGATCGGCGGGGAAACCCGGAGAAGTCGTCGAGGTTGTTCAAAAGAGATCTGAGGTATGTTCCAGTGGCTTCCGCAATACGTTGCAGCGTTTTTATCGTTGTGTTGTCTGCTCCACTCTCAAGGCGTGCAACCAGTGACTGTTTAGCTTTCAACCGCTTAGCTAACTCAGATTGTGTCAATCCTGCCAGATTCCGAGCCTCAATAATTGCAGAAGCAATTTCAAATTCCTCAGTGATTGCCTCAAAATCAGCTTTGTAAATTGGGTCATTAAGCCACTTTTTTTGGAGTTCATTTACTTTAGTCATTGTTCAATCTCCTGTGCTCTTTTTAAGGCTAGCTTGATTTCTCTGCAGGGCGTTTTTTGCATTTTCTTTACAAAAATACGTACTACAATTACTCGCTCGGGTTTGACTGTTACATACAGTGCACGAGAAATTTCATCTTTGCCTTTCATACGAATCTCCCATAAAACATCTTCAACATGTTTTATATAAGGCTCGCGTACATTTTGTAACCCATGTATCTCAATTGGTTGACGATCCAAAAAAATCTCGCCTTCATATTAGAGGGCAAGGCTTCAAGCTCTTCATCAACGATTTGATCTAATGTTTCAATAATCCATACCATAATCATATATGTTATAAACGGCAAAAGATTCCTTAATCGTGATTAATTATTGATCAGTCGTGAGAATTCCTTCGTAAATGGTTAAACAATTAAGCAATTAATATGCAACCTTAAACGTTGGACTATCCTCCGGCCGGGTTTTGCGATGATCATAAATTCTTGTGGTAGCAATATTGGCATGACCCAACCATTCTTGTACTTTGGCAATATCTGCTTGATGATCTAGTGCATTAGTGGCAGCAGTTGCACGTAATGAATGTGCGCCGATCTTGAATCCAAGTTGTTCAGAGTATTTCTGTACCAACTTATAAACACCGTCTGGTGTGATCGGTTTTTGTGATTCCTTATCTCGGTTATTACTGGTGGAACGGAATAATGCCCCCGTATCTTCCAGGCCATGCCCAGCTGCATCGAGATAATCATGGATTAAGCCACTGGCGGCAGGATGCAATGGTAAATATCGTGTTTTTCCCCCTTTGCCGGATATTTTCATGTGTGGCACACCACGCCGCTCCTGCTTAAAATCCTTAACCTTCAATTTGCATAACTCATCACGCCGCAGTGCGTGATAGAGTAGGGTGGCCAGTATCGCACGATCGCGCTTGCCCTTAAGTGAGCTGCCATCCGGCGCATCAAGCAATTCGCGTGCCTGATGATCACCGATTGCCGGAGTTTTTCCTTCATAACTTTCTACCGCTGGTCGCTTCACACCCTTGACTGGATTATGCGTAACGGTGTTCTTTTCACATAAATATTCAAATAAAGAGGATAGTGCCGCCAAGCGGTGCCGAATACTCATGCTACTTAATGTTCGACTCAATAAATCATCGCGCCAGGCAATAATATGAGCACGGGTCACAATCCTGAACTCTTCGGGATTCTGAATACTTGTGAAATTCATAAAATCCTTTAGTGCATTTTCATAAGCGCGACGGGTTGCTTTGTTTCCTAAATTGGCGAACCACTCAACTTCCGGTGGAACATCAGCAAGACCTTGAAATTCTTTTGCAGTGAGTGCCCGATTGCTGGTGGTTATTAGATTTGTCATGTTATGTCCCTTTCATCCACGGATTAATGAGCATGACATGAGTAGGCTCAAAGTCCTTCACATTCCGAGTCATAAGATGCAAGCCATGCTGCAAGGCGGTTGCCGCAATCAGGCCATCACTTGCATGGATAACATAACCCTCTTGTTGTGCCTTGGCTGTTATTTTCCCCCAAATCGCAGCTGTTTCTGCATTGATCGGTAATAGGCGTTCAGAATATTCATACTCAATATTTGTGAACCATTTCAATAATGCTTGTTTGCGTTGACCATCTGGCAAAAGCGCAATACCTTTGCCGATTTCTCCCATTGTAATAACGCTAATAAACAGATGTTCATCTGGAACATTATTAACAGCTTCATAAACTGTAACCAATGGTTCTGGTTTATAGAGTTCGGATAACACGCATGTATCCAATAACACCCTCATAGATCAACTGACCGCATTGGACTTTTATCACGCATATCATCTAGATGGTCGATTTCGTGTGGTGGAGAGAGAATATATTGTTTAAAACTCTTCTTCTGACCAACCAGCCGTTCATATTCATTTTTGGAAATGATTACCACATCACCATCTCGACGGTGAACAAGTTGGATTCTTCCAATCAGTGCATTATTGAACAGTTCACTAAATTTATTTTTTGCATCTGCAATACGCCATTCATCCATAATTTTTCCTATATAAGCTAGATCAGCTAGACTTATTATAGATCGAGATTTAAAAAATTAGAAATAGGGGTTTGAAGTCCGATGGTACGAAAACGTACACTAAGGAGGCAAACATGTCTCCCAACGCTTGGTTCAGTGGCCTGAGTTGCCCTTTCATGATCAGCAAGACCCTGAAATTCTTTTGAGGTAAGAGCGCAATTTTCTGTAGTTATAAGATCTGTCATGTTATTTATCTAGCTCATTATTTTTATGTGGCGTTTCACTACCCATAATCGCTTCATAATCTCGGCCACCATAAAAAATATTAAGAATAGTGACGATTTGTTTATCCTCAATAACCTCAAAAGCTGCAATCGCGTTTTTATCAATGGCAATGATTCTGAGATTCTTGCGCAGATCGTTGCGCTGTTGTCCTATCAAAGGCGTCATTCTAAGGCCATGACAGCTTTGGCGTAATTTCTCTATATATGCCCATGCGACTTGAGGAAGTCCGCTCTTCTCAGTTATATATTCATAAATATCAATCAGGTCTTGTATAGCATCGGGTGTTAGATACACCTCATAGTTTTTCATAGTCTAACGTGCTTATTCGCTGTTGATGAAGTTGCTCTAGCTTTTCAAACGCATCATCCAGTAAGACCGGTTCACCACTGTGCGCCGATTGTTCCAGGCGCGCTCGAATGGAAGCAATTCTCGCAAGATGTTCTTCTTCCTGTCTTTGCCATAAACGCATTGCTTCACGAATAACCTCACTTGTGGAAGCGTATGCGCCATCCTTCACTTTTTCCCTAATAATATTCAGCATATCCGGTGGAAGTGTAATGCTGATTTTTTCTGCTTTATCGGTGCGCTTCATTTTTTGTTTCCTATGTATGTTTTTAACACCTTTCGGGAGGTAGGATATTATCCTACTCAATGAAATTTAATAAAGCAAAAAATATTTTAACCTTCCTGAATTGCAGCCCTACTTTACTATTGATAACATATTTTATCAATAGTATAAATACATTCTCAATCTCGTTTGATTAGCAGAAATACCTCACTTGATAAAAGTGCGCAAATGGACTACTATGTATACATAGTCTATATATAAACTTAATTGTTGGGAGACAGATTATGTTATCAGTTACACAAGATCGAGTTCAGACTGAGAATGCCAAAGTTTCAAAAAGTGCCTTACGGACTTTTTTTAATATAATGGACACATGGAATCTTAATGCTAACGAATCCATGATCTTATTAGGACTAGATTCGCGGAGCACTTATTTTAAATGGAAGAAGCATCCTGAAACGGCCAATCTTAATAGGGACAAATTAGAAAGACTTTCCTATATTTTTGGTATCTATAAGGCGCTACAGGTTTTGTTACCAAAACCAGAATCTGCCGACCAATGGATAAAGCGCCCTAACTCAGCATTACCTTTTCAAGGTAAATCTGCGCTTGAGCGCATGCTCACAGGCAAAGTTGCTGATTTGTATATTGTTCGCCAATATCTTGATGGACAGCGCGGTTGGTCATGAGCTATCTTCCGCCAATAAGTCACATAAACTGGATGCCTTGCTGGAGACTGGTCTCCAGCAGGTTTCCTCCGGTTGGCTTGTTTGATCGTGTAGCAGAGCAGGAAGATCTTGATGTTGTTGTTGAGATCGAGGCTCTTACAAATAATCGTGTGCGGGATGAAGCAGGTGAGATTTCTCTTGTGCCTCCTAATGAACGTGTTACAGGCCCTGGAACTACTCCGATTATGGCGGCTTTTACGCATCTTAATCCTGTGGGAAGCCGTTTTACTGATGGAAGCTATGGTGTTTACTATGCTGCTCAGAATACTGATACGGCTATAGCAGAGACTCGATTTCACCGAACTTTGTTTCTATCGGCGACGAAAGAACCCCCAATTGAAATTGATATGCGAAGTTACGCTTCTGATCTGGATACAAGTTTGCATGATATTCGGAAACTACAATCCGAAATACCAGAAATTTATGTCCTTGATCCGGGTTGTTATACGAATGCTCAAACTATGGCAAAGAAATTACGCAATACCGGATCGAATGGCATTGTATATGATAGCGTACGATTTCCTGGAGGAGAATGTGTTGCTATTTTCCGACCTCGTATATTGTCTCCTGTGCGGCAAGGATCACACTATTGTTACGTGTGGAATGGGCAAGAAATTACTCATGTTTATAAAAAATTATCTGTGTAGGAGAGCATAAAAAGTGGTTCTGTCGCATTGAAAAATCGTTCATAGTCCACCCAAATTTGATCCGTCATGCCGGAGCAAGGCGTTACGAGAAGAAGGCGAGCCCCCTTAAGCTAATTTTACATTTTTGGCGGGATGGGCAATATTAGCCAACTTGGTATCTAAAGGTCTTTAAGCAGATTCTTTTTTTACAAGACTTGCGAAACGGTTCGCCTGGTTCCCGACAACTTTCAATAAACGGCTTGGTGAATCTTTACTAAAGCGTTCAATATTTTTCATGCCATCAACAATACTGCAAGTACCAGAAGGAATAAAATTGAGGCTCAAGTAATTTGTAAGCACAAATCTGGTCATATTTTTGAATTCTGCTAAGACTGGTTCTCGGCCGTACATTTTGCCTTCTTCCATGAGCTTGAAGCTATCGACGACAAAGCCCTTGTAAGGCCCAAAGATATGAGAAAGGTCAGCTGTGCGCACAGCTTTAGCTGTGTTACTAAGCTCTTCATCTACATCTTCTGGTAGATGTTCGCCCATCTTTGTAAACATTATGCATGTTTGAACACCTCGAATACATGATTCTTCAAACCCGTAATTTTGCAAGAGAACACCCATTATATGGGCTGAATACCCCTCTTTACTGCCATACTTTTCCCAGATATCTGGCGTTATGAGGTCATGTGGAAAACCAGCGTCATGACCCATGTAAGCAACCTTGGCCATGAGAGAGTTAATTGGGTTGCCTTTGACCTTTTCTTGCTCACAAAGGTTGTCGATGATATCAAGACCTTGCTCAATATGTTCATCCCAATTGTGATATGGTAAACGCGGCTCATAAAAGGGCTTTAAATCACTCGAGAGTAGCTCCAAAAAGCCAGCTTCATCATTTAACACAACAAATTCCATAGGACTGGATTATACTCCCGTATTGCCTTATAACAAAAGGAGATACCGAAGGTCAAGAACGTTGTCTCATAACTGAGGTAACTTTGAGCATAGAAAAGATGTTACATAATTTAGCATCGATCTGCTGTTTCAGATTAAACGGGTTCAATATTTCGTGGAGTGTTCGCAGTTTTGACTTGGCATCATCCGTCACATTCTCGCAGTTCATAACACGCTGATAAGGCATTTGGGGTGTGTGGTACTGCGTGTGTAGCGCGCTCCGATGCGCTCCTTATGTTTGAGCTTCAGCGTCGGGCAGAAGTGATTCTGGAGCTGGGTGCTCCTTGGTCTGGTGGTCAACATCATCGTGTTGTGGAACACGATCTACATCGACGCGGTGATTGCGCAGCTATAGCAGGAGAGCTACCGATACGAGGTGAAGATGTCGCGCGGTTTCCACCCTTCGTTCATGCACGGCACATGAATTAGTTAGGACGCTACGCTTTCGCAGTTCCTGAAGCGGTTACTCGAGACGAGCTACAGGCATTGCGCAATCTCAACGATGCAGATTAACCGGGTTTTGCGTTCCATTGCGCCCTAAATCCCATGAACAAGATAGGCTGGCAGAATGTTTCAACATCCGTTACAGTAACAAATCCTGTAATATCTATCCTGTTCTTACTAAAGGGTTTGCTGCACGTATGCAAAATCATCTGGAGAGTAATGTCATACGGCGCGTGATGGTAGGAACCGACCGCTCCGAAACCGCCGACCAGGCCGTCCACTGGGCCGCCGGGTTCGCTGACCGCTACGATGCAGAGCTGTTCGTGGTGCAGGTGGTGGTGCCGCAGTATCCGTTCGTCACAGAATTCGGCGAAGCCGAACAAACGCGCGCTGCGGGTGACAACAATGAACTGGCGCACTTCGCGCGGCAGGTCGCCGGGAACCGCGGTCATGCCAGGGTCGTCATTGATGCTGATCCGGCATTGGCGATCGTTCGCGCCGCTGAGCAGGAGGCAGTCGATGTACTGGTGGTCGGCAATTTTGGCATGGCGGGTCGAAAAGAGTTTTTGCTCGGTAACATACCGAATCGCATCAGTCACAGTGCCCACTGCACCGTGATTATTGTAAACACCGCGCACTCTACCGATGAGCATGCATCGCACTCGGTGCGAGCTCATCTATCTAAGGGTGACACCCCGCCTTTTGAGCCTCCACTGGTAGCGCGTGCTACGCATATCGCAGCCGTGATGGCGAAACACGGCCTCACAGAGCTGTTCGGCCAATCCAACGAGCCGGATATGTCCATCCGCTGTCAGCGGGCCAAACGCTTACGTGCCGCCTTGGAAGAGCTGGGCCCGATATTTTCGAAACTCGGGCAAGTGTTGTCAACCCGCCCCGATCTCCTTCCAGTCGAATACATTGAGGAGCTTGCCCTGTTGCAATCCCGCGTGCCGCCAATGACTGAGAGCGAGGTCGTCCGGGTTTCTGAACAGGAATTGGGAGTCCCGTGGGAGGATGTATTCAAGTCGATCGACCCGAAGCCCCTCGCCGCCGGAACAATCGCTCAGGTCCATCGTGCGACACTCGAAAGTGGTGATCGGGTCGTAGTCAAGGTCCAGCGCCCCACCGCTCGTGCTGATATCGAACAGGATCTCGCCCTGCTCGAGGTGTTTGCGGAGAAAGTCGGAAAGCGTCCTGCGCTCAATCAGGTGATCGATATGGAGGCCGTGTTCAAACACCTTTCCACCTCGCTCCATCGTGAACTCGACTTCCGTCAGGAGGCCGACAACATCGGGCGGATGCAGGCGGTGCTCGCAGACTATGACCGTCTTGCCGTGTTGACGCTAACTCAAAACTGACCAGAAAAGGCTGTTTGTGCTAACTGAATTTTGACCAGGTAATCCACGTATCCTGCTTAATTTTTAAGCGGG
>NZ_FNUX01000014.1 GCF_900108305.1 Nitrosomonas ureae | reverse complement strand
TCAACGGCGTTAAGTTCGTTAACGGTATTAAACAAACAGCAGATCAAAAACAGAATGCCGCTTGATTCCCTATACACCAGATTTGACTATAGCTCACAATATCCCAATCTTATTCCTTCGCCTTTTTGATGGTATCTTTGCCATTAATCGCCTCCGCAACAACTTCAATGTCATCCGCTTCACTAAAAATCCGTTTGAGTCCATCACGAAATAATGCGTGATCATCTGCAATCAACACCTTAACCATCGATTGATTCCTCAGCGCATGCTACTAAAGTCAGTGGTATTCTAAGCATTACGACACTACCTTGTGACGATATGCCCGATATTTCAAACTTACCACCAAACTGCTGCGTTCTTTCATTCATGCTGATAATTCCAAATGACTGAGGATTTAATATTTGCAATTTTGTAATGCCAATACCATTATCCTTAATCGTAATAACAACACTATCTTTGTTTTCAACAAGTTCTATATCAACTTTAGTTGCATTCGAATGCCGGATAATGTTGATAAATACTTCCTGAATAATTCTAAAAATAGCTGTTTCATAACTTTTGTTATGGCAAGATAAATTCGATATTGTTGATTCCAGTGTGCAATCAATTTTTGTTCGTTGCTCCAATTCACGCACGAGCCACTCAATCGCGCCCAATAATCCTAAATTATCCAGCACATTGGGACGTAAGCTTACCGAAACTCGACGCGCGGTTTCTATAGCTTCACTCGTTAATTGGTGCAATAATCTGATTCGTTCGTGCATGGGCTCTGCAGTTATTTTTTTGGAAAGCCAATCCAGGTCCATCTTTAGAACGGTTAATGCCCCACCAAGAACATCATGTATTTCACGACCAATCCTGGTTCTTTCTTCTTCTCGGATATCTTGTAAACGCGCAGCCGATTGATGTGAATTTTCAATCATCTGTTTACGTTCAGTAATGTCTTCGATCATGTATAAATAACATATTTCATTACTCGCAACTGCCTCAAACGGCACAATAGAAATTTTAATCCAAATAACTGAAATATCCTGATGCAGAATTCTTTTTTCTATTTTGCAATCAACCAGTCCGCGATTTAAAAAGTTCTCAATATCATCATGATATGACTGCAAATCATCTGGGTGAATAATATCCGCATGGTTGGTACCGATAAGCTCATCCACGTGCCTACCTACAATAGATGCATACTTCGGATTTACATCACAACATCTTCCGGTATGCAAATTAACCAACGCAATACCCAAAGGAGCTTTCTCAAAAATGGTTTGAAATCTTTTCTGCGCCTTCCTGTTACTTTCCTCGATACGCTGTCTTTCAATTGAATAGCGAATTACCCGTGCGAGCACATCTTCAGTAAGACTGCCCTTCACGAGATAGTCTTGGGCGCCGGCTTTTATCGCTTTGATCGCAAGCTTTTCATCATCCTTAAAAGATAAAGCAGCAATGGATGTGCTTACCGTATGTTCCCGCAATTGTTTTATCGTTGTGATTCCGTCGCTATCGGGCAAAGTCAGATCTGACAAAATCAGATCAAAAGATTTTTTGTGAATTAACTCTATCGCAGAACTTAATCGTTCTACATGAGTCACCGTCATCTGGTCACCCATCGCTTGCTGCAAATCACTCTCTACCAGTATTGCATCAGTTTCATTGTCTTCAATTAGTAAGATATGAATTTTAGGTATGATCATTGCCCATCAAGGCTCATAAAATATTGAGGTAGAAAACCAATAATATTGGACCACTTTGGCTATTTTTATATGATCATCAAAATCAGCCGATTTTTTGATATAACCATTCGCATAACTCTGGTATACAGACTTGATATTCTCTTTAGCTGTAGAGGAAGTATAAATGATGACAAGTATGCCTCTCAAATCAAGATCATTTTTGAGTTCTTTTAGTACTTCTAATTCACGCTTTCTCGGCATATTCAAATCCAGCAAGATACTATTTGTAGTGGTCAACCAATTCCGGGCAATAAATAAGACAGATTTTCAGCTTTCGCCAGTGGCGACACCATGTTGTACTGATGTGGTCGGGTATAGTTGTAATAATCCCATCAAACAGAAACCAATATCTTTTGCTGCTTCATTCCTTGAAATATAACCGGGCGTCGGAATCCATTCGGATTTCAGGCTGTGAAACAGATCAATAACGACAACCAAATAATGCCAGCGATTATCCGTCCAGATATACGTGATATCATCACACGCAACCTTAAACAGTGTCCGGCTTCATTAGACCACTACAAACTTGGATGGCATTGTAAAATACTCGCTCGTAATATCAATCAATCATTACAATTAGAGATTTAATAATGAGTAATTATGTACAACGTTTCCTGCTGGAAAATTTGGATATACGCGGCGCTGTCGTACATCTCGATTCCGTCTGGCAGGAAATGCTATCCGGACGCAGCTATCCTCAGCTTGTCACACAATTGTTAGGTGAAATGAGCGCAATTACCTTACTGTTGAGCGAGAACCTCAAACAAACCGGGCGCCTGATCATTCAACTAGCAGGTAGCGGCCCTATCTCCATGCTGATAATGGATTGTACTGAGAGCCTGCACCTGCGTGGCATGGCGAAATGCGAACAAACCATCGAAGTACAATCAGTTCCCGATTTACTTGGCCATGGTCACTTAGTCCTTACACTCGATATGCCATCAATGCGGGAATCTTATCAAAGCATCGTACCGCTTGATGGCAAAACCATTGCTGAAATTTTTGAACATTACTTCAGGCAATCCGATCAATTGCCATCGCGTTTATTTCTGGCCACTACTCACAATGCCATTTTTGGTTTATTTTTACAAAAACTGCCAAATGCCGATTTACAAGATCCCGATGGTTGGGTTCGTACCGAGACTCTAGCGGCTACAATCCAAGATCATAAGTTATTCGATCTAACCGCAGAAGAAATCTTAACACGTTTATTTTATGAAGAAACCATTCGAATTTTTGATGCTCAATCCGTTCAATCCGGTTGTCAGGAAGATCCCGCCAAGATTTATTCCATGCTTCGATTACTTGGACGCGAAGAAGTTGATTCAATTTTGAAAGAATTTGGCGAAGTCATTGTTAGCGACGATATCTGCAATCGTGAATATCGCTTAGATGCACTGGCTATTGATGCAATCTTTCGAGAAGCCGAACCAACTATTCATTAAGACTCATCACATTGTGTTTCTAGATTGCAATACCATAACACGGTCACGCGCAATGAACGGCCTCACTCCAAGGACGAGGAATCGAATCTGGTATAGATTAAAATTCATAGCATGAAGATTTAAACGCAAGTGTAATTTATACCCACATTTCTTAAACAAAGAATATCTCTAGAAATTTCTTCTGATCAAATTACTGTAATTGCCTGGCTCAAGAAAATTTGTTCGTCACTTTCATAGGCCTATTACTCCAAAAGATTATATTTTTCCAATATATGACCGATATTCACGTTTCACACATTATTCACATATGCTACGATATGATCTATCGAACAATAACCCCGACAATTGAACGGTTTATTTTAGCTGCTTCTAAGCTGCGGTTTCTAGAAGAGAATGATTAAGCAAGGAGAATTAATTATTATGGCACTAAGAATTGCTCATGTTGATGATGATTCGGATATCCGCGAATCAGTTCAGCGTATACTATTTAAAAATGGATATGAAGTTGATAGTTATTTATCGATGCAGGAGTTTATCGATTCATTACAAGATGAAACTAAAAGACCGGATTTGGCCATTTTGGATGTCATGGTTGAATCCATGGATGCTGGTTTGATCACTTATGCAAAAATCCACAAGCAATTTCCGCAAATTCAAACTATTTTTCTGACATCTCTAGGTGATATGATTCGGCCATATTTTGAAGATGGATCGCATGAATGGGTTTGCATCATGGAAAAGCCGGTTGAGCCAGTCAGTCTTATGGCAACGATTAATGAGCGCTTGAAGAAAGCAGGAGAGGCTGCATAATTTTTTGCAATACACAATCGTATGGCAAGCACTGAATTCTCTTGGAATAAACCCAACACTCAAAACGTACTGCTTGAAATAAAGGGAGATAAGCTAAAGCTTAGTGACGATGTTTTAATTAGCAATATCCGCTGGTTCATAACTTTCCGCTGGATACTGATTGCTGCACTGGTTTTTTTCGAAATCCTGATGCTATCGGCATCGAATACGCTGGCTCAATTAGGCATTAGTGAGCAACAGAAATGGCCGATAGCCATCATTATTGTACTGATTGTAGCCAATATTGCTTACATCTTCGCGTTAGATCATTGCAAATCAAGTAAATATAACTCGCCTTCAATTAATCTATGGATTCAGATTATTGTTGATCTGATCTGCTTGTCAGTCGTCGTGCATTATATTGGCAGTACCTCCACCCCCATTTCTTTTTTCTACGTACTGCATATTGCTCTTGCCTGCATCTTTTTTTCTACCCGTGAAAGCCTGTATGTAACCATCTTGGTCTGCTTCATGGACTCGATCGTAATCATCATTGATAACTTTCTAATCACTCAAGCACCACTCTCTGCATTAATAAACAGTCAATTCTTATCTGAGAGCGCACGCAAGGATGGCGCTTTGACATGGATGTTTTTCCTTGATATTCTTTTTCTTGTTGTTTGGTATGTGGTTTCAAGGCTTTCTCTAATCGTTCGTGCTCATGAACGTCACCTTGTTGATGCATATCGACAAATCAATCAGGCACAGGTAGAAAAAGATCAATATGCGTTATTGATCACGCATCAACTTAAATCCCCGCTCGATGCTATACGCAGCAAAATAAATTTAATCAAAGAAGGTTATCTGGGCGAAACAACACCTGAGGTAAGTGCAGCATTAGAGCAAATGGATCTTCGAGCAAAAAACATGTCCAGCCTAATACTTGATCTACTCAGGTTGGAACGATTGAAAGATACTTGTCTTGACACCGCAGTTTTCGAACCTGTTGAAATTCAATCTACCCTGCAAAAATGTATCGAGAAATTAACCCCGGTTGCCAGCTCTAAAAATGTCACGCTCAACTTATCCATTGAAAATTTTATTTGTAAAGTAATCCCTGATCAATTAGAGATACTTATAGAAAATATCATTACCAACGCGATTACCTATTCACATGAAAATACCAGCGTTGAAATTTTATCTCGAGTCGATCGAGACAATTTGCATGCTAGCATTACTATCACCGACCATGGCATTGGCATCGAAGATAAAGACTTACCCAACATTTTCAACGAATATTTCTACTCTCCCAGAGCAGCGCTCCATAACAAAGCAACAAGCGGCATCGGTTTGTCCATCGTCAAGATTGCAGCAGAAAATAATCAACTCAAAATAAAGGTTCTCAGTGAGCCAGGTGTAGGAACCACATTTACTGTGATTTTTAGCACTATCGAATTACCTTTAGCAACTGGAAGTTCCGCACCAATAACCTCCATCAGCGCTCATCTGTCTTGATTGAGCTACTCAGCGTATGAATGAAATAGCAATGCTGCGAAGCATTATTGCGGTTTAATTCAATTCAGAGTTATCGTGCCAATAGCGCTGATTTAGTTTTCTCCAACTGTTAACAGTCCAATCATTATTTTCAAACCGGACTAAGATGGCTCCATCCTTGTCGCTACGCATCAGTTGACTACCTGAATTATGATAACGTGAAGTTACAGTTTCGCGTGGATGATTATAGCGATTGAGATAACCAACCGTAAAAATTGCCAGAGAAGGATTCACTTTCTGTACAAAAGCATCGGTTGATGAAGTTTGACTGCCATGATGCGGTGCAATCAATACTGTCGCACGAAGCTTGTCACCGTCTCGAGCTAACAATGCTTGTTCATCTTTCCTCTCAATATCAGCTGGCAATAATACGCTGCCATGAGCTGATGTGATTTTTAATACGCAACTTCTTGCATTGGTATTACGTTTTGGGTTCAAATAATCCTGCTCCAGAGGATGCAGCAATTCAAAATGCACATCGTCCCATTGCCAGAATTGCCCCTTGCGGCACTGATTCTTTGAGATTACCATCTGCGTTATTGGGTGTTTATCATCCAACGATGACCACAGCTGCATAACCGGCATCTCGTTTAATACTGATAGTGCGCCGCCACTATGATCCGAGTCTACATGCGATACGATCATGCCGTCGAGTCTTGTAATTCCTTCTCCGCGTAAAAAAGGCACGATAATACGATTACCACTGTCGACTTCACCGAATCCAGGACCCGTATCAAATAGTAATGCATGATGCTCGGTGCGAGCCACAACCGCAAGTCCTTGACCCACATCAAGCACAGTCAGCCACAACTCACCAGTTTTTGGTTGCGGTGGTTTAACCAGAAACACAGTTAATGCCGCGATCACACCCAACCAGCGCGCTGGAAAACCGGAAAAAAAGCCTATTCCTAAGCTTCCCGGCAGCAACATCCACAGAATTCCTATAACCGCAACACCTATACTCCACATTGGCGGGGAGTGCTGCTGCCATACAGTATGCGATAAATTGCTTAGTGACTGTAGAATTACCATAATGACGCTTAGTACATCATGGACGAACGGTAACACAAAATCAAATACGGGTATGGTCGCTAACAATGTCAGCGGAACCACTATAAGGCTTATTAGAGGAATGGCAATGGCATTAGCAACTGGCGATATTAAGGATATCTGCTGAAATAATGCCAACAATAAAGGAATAAGACCCAATGTAATAGCCCACTGAATCCGCAACCAATTGCTAAGCCAATGTATTTTTCCGATCCGGCCAGCGGTTAACAGCATTATGACGGCAATCGCACCAAAGGATAACCAGAATCCAGGCGCCAAAATTGCCCACGGGTCCAACAATATCACCCCAAACAGCGCCCACGCCAACACCGTGGTTACACTTACCTGACGCCCTATCCATAACACAATCGCCACCACCGCTAGCATATAGAACGCCCGCTGTGCCGGAATTGCAAAACCTGAAAGTACGGCATAACCTAAAGCCACAATCAATCCAATCATCGCGGCAACACGCCGCGCTGGAAAACGTAATGTAAGATAAGTATTCCAACGCCATAGCCAATATACTGCTGCGAATACCAAGCTAGAAATCATCGTGATATGCAAACCGGAAATCGCCATTAAATGGTTGGTTCCAGTGCGTGTAAATACCTGCCATTGATCGCGGGGAATCGCATTTTGATCACCTGTTGCCAATGTCTGTAATATTCCTACATAAGTTTGATTAGCCAGGCTCGCAGCAAAACGATGTTGAATCCCTTCACGAATATGCGCTATCCAATAAGCAGGGCGTTGCACCATAGGATGCAGACGCTGATTATCATGCGATACACGAACATATCCAGTTGCACGGATATTACGTTCCAATGCCCATCTTTCAAAATCGAAGCCATGCGGATTCTGATTGCCATGCGGTCGTTTCAAATGCACCGTCAGCTGCCAGCGTTCGCCCACCCTGACTATAGGCAATGCTACTTGATTGACTCCCGATTGCCGCGCCTTATACCAAGACAATGCAATCCGCTTGGGCACGATTGCACCCTCGGTATTCACATGTTCAACATCAAACTGAAAACGCACGCCTCTATCGTTTTCTTGCGGCACAGTAGCTATCACGCCAACTATTTGGATAGCCTTACGCTCCCAGATATGAGGCAAAGAATCGTCCAAACGCCAGTGCGCTAAAATTGCCGCCCAGCAAAACCCAAACATGAGAGAGAAAATACCCAACAAGATTCTGCTTATTACAAGATGACTCGCTGATAGAAACAATCCCAATATTCCGGTTGTAACTGCTACTGACAACATCAGCCAAACCCATTCCATTTCCGGCAGTATCGGCTGATGCTGTAACCAACCGACACCCAAAACAAACACTAGGATATTTAATCTTACACACGTATTCTTCAAATTTATTTATATCCGCAATTGCGCTATTTATTTACTTTATTACACAACCTTATGAATCCTGATCGGATATTTTTGATATTTACATTGTAGTATCATAATCTTACAACAGCAATCTGTTACTATGGCATGATCACAGCGCCTCCTTCGAATGTGATACAAGATTCTTTTAATATTCGAAATTAATTCTGGCATTAAATAGAAGTGGACTCCAATTTTTAAACAGGTGTCTTAGGAGTTATTTTCCCACACATCAACCTGTCTTTAGCAGCCTAATGGATTCATAATAGACCTGATCCAGAACAGCCTTCAAAGGCTGATGTTTTCGATTCTCATCATAAAACCGAAAATACTTTGCCAGCGATTTCCTGGTTTCAGGTACTGATTCATATGCATTAAGATAAACTTTGCTGCGCCACAATCAATATGAGGTAGAAACGGAAAGATTGAAAAAAAATTGCTTAACTGGATTGTCTGGCTTTACTCGACCAGGTCAGCTCGGTACTTTCTCAGTAGCAGAACGTGCAAGTTGTGAAAGTCATAATCCGGCGATTGGAAAAGCCATGATAATTCCTGTCATTAGTATATTCCCAAAGAATACGCATACTCTCCGGTCAAAATTGAACAAGCGAGATTAACATCTTGATACTCAAAAGCAGTGAGATTACGGCGAGTATCTTTTTCAGAAAAACATCAGGTAAATTATGTGAGCAGCGTGTGCCATAGGAAGCCGCAATAAAGCTGCCAATCGCTATAGTCAAAAATGCTGGCACATCAATGAATCCGACGGTATAAGTATTGCTCAATGTGATAGACCAGCCGCTAATCATGTAGCCAATGGTACCCGTAATGGCAATGGGAAACCCAATCGCCGCTGAAGTACCAATGGCGCTTTTTACGTTCACATTTTTATAACCGAGGTAAGTAACGGCGAGGAAACCGCCGCCTACTGCGACAAGTGCTGATACAGATCCAATGCCAATTCCAGCCGCAATCAATCCGCGAAAGGTTGCAGGTTTTGAGCTGGGTCTCGGCTGCCAATTAAGAAACATTTGCCCCGTTACAATTACCATAAGCAACGCAAAAAATATAGCAATGTAGACCGAGTTGACGTGGGTGGCGGCCTGTGTGACCAGAAAGGTACCCACAATAATTCCAGGTGCCATTCCGCCAACCACCTGCCACTCGATAGCGCCTCGAGAAGCATGTACGCGGATGCTCGCCGTTGAAGAAATAATCATGCAAGCCAGTGATGTTCCTAATGCCAAGTGAACCGCGTTATCTACGCTGATCCCCTGGTAAGTAAAAATGTATGTCAGCAAAGGAACCAATAATCCACCGCCACCAAGTCCCAGTAGTCCCGCCACAAAGCCAACGAAGGCACCCAGTACGAGGTACAACAATATCCATTCGATATCCAGCATATTAATTAGCCTATTTTTTTCTGGAGCAACCAAGCGGTCTCCGTTGACATAACTTTTCCTTTCAATCCACCTGCGACATCTTTGCTGCCAACAAACTGCAATCGATAAGCGGCGGCATAATGTTGCTTTACTTCGTCTTCGTTCACTGAGAACGGCGGACCATCCATAAGCAATGGATCATATTCATAAGTGATCAGCAATTGCGGTGCAGCGCCCGTTATGTTCATCAGGTGTGACGTATAGTGTCTTCGTACACAGGCAGGCAGAGCAACCAAGGCGGCACGATCGTATATCGCGTTTATGGGGCCAAGACATTCAGCGGACACAGCAAAAATATCGCCCGCGAATATGTCAATATCTTCAGCATGATAACGAACCAGTTTCCCTACTTTAGAGATTTCCGGCTCTAAACCAAGTTCTTTAAACAAGCCGTTAATAGCCAGTTCGCTCAACTCTGCGCCAGCAACTCGATAGCCGCGGGCAAGCAACCATGCCGCATCACGTGTTTTGCCACACAACGGCAGGAATATACGGCTGCCCTTTGTCAGATTTAATTCTTTAAAGTGCTCTGCTAACATCGGATTTGTCTCACTTTCATGAAAACCGATTTCCCCTCGTTCCCACTTTTGATGCCAAAAACTTGCTTCCATAGCACAGCTCCTTAAATTCTTAAAAAGATTAATAACAAGCCATCAGCTTAATGGCTTAAATGTTGTACTAAATTGCATACTGAGCTAGGATAAAAGCTCAAGTCGACTTAAAGTCAAGTATTAATTACAACAGGTGAAATAATGGATATAGCCGAGGTCGCAAAGGCATCCGGATTGCCCGCCTCAACGTTACGATTTTATGAAGAAAAAGGATTGATCCACTCAAGTGGCCGAAATGGTTTGCGCCGCTCATTCAACGCCAGCGTTGTAGAACGACTGGCTTTAATATCTTTGGGTCGAAGCGCCGGTTTTTCGCTGGATGAGATTGCTGAAATGTTCACCTTCGATGGACCTGACATTAATAGAGCGATGCTTTCAGCCAAGGCGGATAAGTTGGATAGAACAATCGAAGAACTGACCGCTATGCGTGATGGGCTCCGTCACGCTGCGGTCTGCAAAGCCCCCAGCCATTTTGAATGCCCGAAATTTCTTCGCCTTCTTCGTGTTGCAGGTAAAAACCGCTTCAGGCAACCCAATAAATTAAAGGAAATCAAGCCTAAGCGGAGCGTATAAAAAATATAGACCGGTGAGCTATGTGCTCCATTGTTATCACTCCAGGGTACTCCGACTAAATATCGGATTTTCTCATCCATAGAATGGAAACTTTTCAATTACAGGGTACCGCTAACCGGTTACGTCTCACCGATCCAAGTTCGTTATTTGGCACGGCGTTTTACGGCGTAACCATACTGGATCGGCCAGGTTGGCTCCCCCCCCAGAAATTGCTGCGCTTTAATTGCCCAATACGGTTCCCTCAGTAATTCTCGTCCGAGAAAAACGATATCCGCTTCCCCACTGGTGATGATCTCATCTGCATATTGCTGATCGGTAATCAGGCCCACGCCGCCCGTGCAAATTCCCGTCTCTTCCCGGATGCGTCTGGCGAAAGGAATCTGATAGCCCTTGGCGACAGGAATCTTTGCATCGAGCGTTGTTCCTCCGGAGGAAACATCTATCAGATCCACACCAAGTTCCTTCAACCGCCGGGAAAGGACGACGGATTGCTCAATGTCCCACCCTCCATCCACCCAATCGGTCGCCGATATCCGTACAAAAAGCGGCAACTGTTGCGGGATAATGTTGCGCAGCCGCTCTGCAACCCGCAGTAAGAATCGCATACGATTTTCCAGGCTGCCACCATAGTCATCGTTACGATGGTTGCTGATCGGCGAGAGAAACTCATGAAGCAAGTAGCCATGCGCAGCATGCAGTTCGATCACTTTGAAACCCGCTATCAAGGCGCGTCGTGTACCTGCCTCCCATGCATTGATGCACTGTTCGATATCTGCCTTGGATAGAGCTATCGGAACCGGGTCACCCTTATCGAAGGGAAGCGGACTGGGACCCACAACAGGCCAGCCGCCTTCAGCGGTCGTCTCCAGACTACGCCCGCCAGACCATGGCGAATCGCAACTGGCCTTGCGCCCAGCGTGGGCGAGTTGAATGCCGGGAACCGAGCCTTGTGCTTCCACGAACCGTGCGATGCGCGCTAGGGGTTCGATATGTTCATCTTTCCATATCCCCGTATCGCCTGGCGAAATACGCCCTTCGGGGGTAACCGCCGTGGCCTCGACGACTACCAGACCAGCGCCCCCCATCGCCCGGCTGCCGAGGTGAACCAGGTGAAAATCGGTGGCAAAGCCGTCTTGCGCGGAGTACATGCACATGGGTGACATCGCGATGCGGTTGCGGAAGGTAACGCCACGAATGGTCAGCGCAGTCAGCAAATCTACCTGGGGGATTTCGCGATCGTGTTCGCAATGACATTGCGCTTCGTCGATGGTTTGAATGACACTTTGGCCGAGGGAAACGGCCGAATCAAGGGGGAGGTTTTTTTCAGTAAAATTTGTCTTGCTTATGGCTGATTTCTCGGAATTGTTCTGCTCATAATCGGACATGAGATTATTCCTTTGGAAAAGTAATTATGTATCTTATCACCATCATTTGGGCTAAATCCACAAAGCCGGGAGAGAATGGAACTGAGTTAATGCTGATTACAATTGTTGATTCGAATTGAATACAAACAATATAAATTAACCCAGTTCAAAACTGGTGATACCATACATCCGCTCAAAATCCAGTGCTGGCATATATTGGGTATACATTCTCGATGCTTCAAAAACAATCTGCAAATCATGGCGTTCAACTAAGGCACACGCATGGGGATTATTCTCACAAATATCCAAGAACACCGGCTGGTTTTCCTTTACCGCAGCAAGTAATCCCAACCATAAAGTCTCAGCTAATAATGGATTATCCGCAAATAACGGGGCAATTTTATACCCTACGCGGCAAGAGCGAATTACTCCATATGCGACAATCTGATCACTCTGAATAATCCCTAAAGCAATGCTATCAGGCTGAGTAAGCCACAACTTTAGAAATTCAGCTCTATCAGCAGGGAAAAATGCTGAATCATACGAATATATTTGCGCAAAAGGAATATTCGCGAGTTCAATCAGTTCCGGATTACATGGAAATTGTCCGCCCGTTAATCCTTGATAGCGAATATTGCGATATGCTACTTGAAATCCGGATTTTTTATAGTTATCTTGTTGTGCAACTACCCCATCCAGGCCGATATTGCACCCTTTGAGATAATTAAGTCCAGCATGCCAAAGCCTAAGACCATAATGTTGCCCACGATATGGTTCTTTAACAATATAAAGTCCCATAAACCCAAACGAATCGCTGTATTTGACCGCTGATAGGCAGGCAATGGGTTGACCGTCAAGTAGACCCATGAAGAAACCATTCCTATCCGCAGCATAAAAACAATCTCTATCGTGTAAACCAGGATTCCAACCTTCAGTAGCAGCCAATTCGATAGCAAAATCTATCTCATTTTTCATCATTGATCGGATAATATATTCGCTGCCCATTAGATTCTTTTATACCTGCAGAACAAATATTCAACGAGATTCGTGTCCACTACATCGCTAAACTGCTCATTATCGTCAATATGAGCAAAGTTACACCCCCAACTTATATAAGAGACTTTTGCAGCCCCTATTTTCTGGTATATGCAACACACCAGCCTTGAGGATTAATACTGCCTTCAACGACTCTACATCCCCCTGGAGCTTCGGGTGTCTTACCTGGAATAAATTGCATACAATTATTGCATTGCTCTTTGCCGTTTGGCTCATCTCGGTATTGCATTGATTCCTTAGAGGCTTTAGATGCATGTACGTGATTCATTAAAATATCAAAAATAGGGATAGTGACGCCCAGTGCCATAAATTTCATTATTCTGCGTCGTGAGAATTTTTTCTGAGAATGATTCGTCATCGTATCCTCCTTCGAATAGGTTATCATGGAAATTCCCTTAAACAATAATCAAAACGTAAGGTTCAGACTCATAAGAATATCCACTGAAAATAAATTGTCTGTACGGTAACAAACATTAATAAAAACCCAGAGTCGATTTGCGTTTCATTTATTTAAAGACCTTTCTCATATTCAGTAATGAAAAAGCTGAATTCACGCCGAGCCGCTCTTTTGTAAAAAAATCAAAAGGTGACCAGCAATATCAGGTCTCGCAGGATGCCGCTTAGCACCGGTCGGCGGTGCGAGTCTTGGGCTTGGAGTGCATTAAGGCAGTCTAGATGATAATGCGCAACGATTAGTAATGCAGTAGAGTGAAGCATTCACTCACTCTCATGTTTGCTTTGAGTTCTTGATTCATCTCCATGGAATTAAGACTAAACTCATCTGATGGAAGCGTGAGGATGCAAATCTGTTTTGCAAAACTTACATAAAAGCGAATTCGACCTGGAAATGGATCAATAGGCGAATGACGTCATTTTCACTAGATTCATAGGGAATCGACATCGGCAAATATTCATCGACCGAAACCTCAAGATCACTCCCGAACCTGAGATAGGAAATGTACAGAAAAAAACCGCCTCTTCGGGCGGTTTTTTTCTCATTCTAATGAGATTGTTTCAGTATTAAAATCTCGGAGATCAATGCCCAGGTTTGCTGGTACCACCGAAAGGACGCGGATCTTGTCCTTCTTTTAGACAGTTACCATTACCATCTATTCCAAATTGACAATCATCGGCACTGGCACTTGGATCACCCATATCGGCATTTGAACAAGCGGTTAAAAAAACCAGTAGTGCAACAGTAAAAATTGACAGTTTCATCACTTAATTTCCTTATTTAGATTTACCATATTTGTTTTGAGGGTTTGAGTATATAACAGAACAGAAAAAATTTCCAAGCACTTGGCTATCAATATCACCTCATATCGGTAGATGCTCAGCAGATGCCTTATCTTCTTAATTGCCGCGCAGTATCTGCATCAAATAAACGCCATATTTGTCGAGTTTACGCGCACCGACACCTGCCACTTGACTCAATTCATCTTCTGTTTGCGGACATAAGCGTACCAATTCATGCAACGTGGTATCATGAAAAATCACATAAGCCGGAACACCGTGTTCTTTGGCTGTCTTTGCCCGCCATGACCGCAGCTGTTCCCACAAATAGCGCTCGGCTGAATCCAAGAGTGTTAAATCATCGCCATTACGCTTGTTGGATAATTGCCCGGTTCTGGTTTGTTGACGCAAATACACGTTCTGCTGCCCTTTAAGTACAGCACGGCTAGCTTCAGTAAGATGCAAAGCACCATGCCCTTCACTGTCCGGTGTCAGAAAACCCAGCGCAACAATTTGGCGAAATATCGCACGCCAGGTTTTTTCAGGCAGATTTTCCCCGATCCCAAAAGTACTGATTCTGTCATGATGCCATTCTTTTACACGATCGGTCAGGTTGCCGCGCAAAACGTCAATTAAATGACCTGCGCCGAAAATCTGCCCCGTACGATAAACGCACGACATTGCCTTTTGCACTTCCACCGTGGCATCCCAGACTTTAGGTGGATTTAAGCAAATATCGCAGTTTCCACATCCCGCAGCGTCAACTCTCTCACCGAAATAGCTTAGCATGCGAGCACGACGGCAAGTAGTCGTTTCGCACAACGACAACATGGCTTCCAGTTTGCGTGCGGCTACTTGTTTAAATTTGAACTGCGCCTCGGATTCTTCAATCATACGCCGTTGCTGAATAACATCGCCAAGACCATACGCCATCCAGGCATTGGCTGCTTGTCCATCGCGGCCAGCACGGCCGGTTTCCTGATAATATCCCTCGATGCTCTTCGGTAAATCCAGATGCGCGACAAAACGCACGTCCGGTTTATCGATCCCCATGCCGAACGCAATCGTAGCAACCATGATGATGTTCTCTTCGCGTAAAAATTTTTCCTGATTCAAGCTTCGCTGCTGCATACTCATGCCGGCGTGATAGGCCACAGCGTTCAAACCCTGCTTTACCAACCAAAGGGTGATTTCTTCCACCTTTTTGCGCGATAGGCAATACACAATCCCGGCATCCGATGGATGCTCCGCTTGGATGAAAGCCAGTAACTGAGAGCGACTGTTAGTTTTATCGATAATCTGATAACGAATGTTCGGGCGATCAAAACTTGAAACAAATACCTTGGCTAAATCCAGCCCAAGCCGCTCAATGATTTCTCTGCGCGTATCCATGTCGGCGGTTGCTGTCAATGCAATACGGGGAACCGCAGGAAAACGCTCGTGTAAAATTGATAATTGAATGTATTCCGGACGGAAATCATGTCCCCATTGCGAAACACAGTGCGCCTCATCAATCGCAAACAAGGCAATCGGAATGCGTGTGATCAGATTCAGAAACCGCGCAGTCAACAAGCGCTCGGGCGCCACATACAGCAAATCATATTCACCCGCTAAAAGTTTCTGTTCAACTAGAATAGCTTCTTGCTGGGACAACGAAGAATTCAGCACCGCGGCGCGTACTCCAATTTCGTGCAATGCGGTGACTTGATTGTGCATCAAAGCAATGAGTGGAGACACGACAATAGCAACACCATGGCGTAATAAAGCCGGAATTTGATAACACAGTGACTTGCCACCACCGGTTGGCATCAATACCAGGCAATCGCCTCCACCGGCAAGGTGCGCGATGACTTCCGCTTGCTGCCCGCGAAAAGCCGGGTAACCAAAAACTTCCTTAAGTATATTAAGTGCTTCGGACATTCTAAATAGAATTATTGATTGCAAATTCCCGCTGCTTAACCAGATCAATGCATTATTGCAGTTTACGTTGTCTGCAAATTGCTTTTTTAAGAACCATAAAGACTTTCATGATACTACATTGGGATGCATGCCCGGCTACTAGTAAGTTTATTTCCATTCAGCCGGTTTGATAACGATTGTTAATGCCGTTTCAAATTATTCATACGGTTGTGCTGGTATAATTCCATAAATGTGTCTTTATTTATAAAATTTGTGATGTTAGTTTGGAGAAATAAATATGGTGGTAGCTGATGTTCTGAAATTGATTCAAGACAATGAAGTTAAATTTGTTGATTTGCGTTTTACCGATACCAATGGAAAAGAACATCATGTCACTCTGCCTGCACATAACTTTGATGCAGATAAGTTTGACGATGGCCATCCTTTTGACGGCTCATCGATTGGTGGTTGGAAGGGAATTCAAGCATCCGATATGTTATTGATCCCTGATCCCGATACCGCGAATATGGATCCATTCATGGATGAACCCACGTTACTGCTTACTTGTGATGTGGTCGAACCCGCCGATGGCAAAGGCTATAGCCGTGATCCCCGTTCATTGGCCCGGCGCGGAGAGATTTACCTGAAATCAACGGGTATCGGGGATGTTGCTTATTTTGGACCGGAACCTGAATTTTTTATATTCGATTCGGTACGCTGGCATACCGGTATGTCCGGTTGTTCGGTCAAAATAGAATCTGAAGAATCGGCCTGGAGCTCGTCAATCAAGTATGAAAGCGGCAATACCGGTCATCGCCCTGCTGTCAAAGGCGGCTACTTTCCGGTGCCCCCCGTAGATTCATTGCAAGATATCCGCTCTGCCATGTGCTTGACCCTGGAAGAAATGGGAGTGGGTGTCGAGGTTCATCATCATGAAGTAGCTACCGCAGGTCAATGTGAGATAGGCACACGTTTTAACAGTCTGGTTAAGCGTGCGGACTGGAATCAGATCCTTAAATACGTCATTCATAATGTCGCGCATTCATACGGCAAGACGGCAACTTTTATGCCCAAGCCGATCGTGGGTGATAATGGTTCCGGCATGCATGTGCATCAGTCGATCTGGAAAGACGGCAAGAACTTATTCTCCGGCAATGGTTATGCGGGTTTATCCGAAATTGCCTTGTATTATATCGGCGGGATCCTCAAACACGCCAAAGCGCTTAATGCCATCTGCAATCCCAGCACCAATTCATATAAAAGATTGGTTGCCGGATTTGAGGCACCGGTCAATCTGGCTTATTCGGCCAGCAATCGATCAGCCGCAATTCGTATTCCATATACCAGCAACCCCAAAGGACGGCGCATTGAGGTTCGTTTTCCCGATCCGACCGCAAATCCTTACCTGGCATTCACTGCGTTAATGATGGCCGGTTTGGATGGCATCCAAAATAAAATGCACCCCGGCGACCCGATGGATAAAAATCTTTATGACTTGCCGCCAGAAGAAGCTGCCAAGGTGCCTAATGCCTGCGCCTCGTTGGATGAATCCCTGGAATGCCTGGATAAAGATCGGGACTTCTTGATTCGTGGCGGCGTATTCTCCAATGATTTGATCGATGCGTACATTCAGTTGAAGATGGATGAAGTGAAATTATTACGTACCACTACACATCCGATTGAATTCGATTTGTATTACAGCTTATAATTTTGCCCGATACCGGTTACATCATGTAATAAAGGAGGAATTGGCAGTTCTTTTTTTGCTTTTCGATAAAGAAAACTTTGATAAACTAATCAGACAGTTGATACTGCCATCAATATTCTTTCAGCAAAATATGAAAACTATAATACTCTTGATTTTATTGATCTTTATATTGCCGATTGGCTTCCCGCAAGCAATGGCCAGTTCCGAGATATATAAGTATGTCGATAAAGATGGCAATATCACCTTTACAAATCGCCGTGCCCCTAATGCAGAAAAGATTTCTATTGCCTCGTTCTCGAGAAATACAAAATCCAATCAATCAAAGCCAGGTTCAGATTTAAATCTTCCGCGTGTAAATGATACAACGCAGAAAAATCGTGATGCCATGCGCCGTGAAATTCTACAAAAAGAACTCATTGCCGAAGAAAAACTCTTTTCTGAAACGCGGAATTTCTTGGACGAGATCCTTAACAAGCCTGAATTTAAGAATAGTTTTCAGGAAAAGACGGTGCAGCTAAAAAATAAATTGCTTCTGCACCAAAGAAACGTTGTGGCATTAAAAAAAGAATTAGGCCGATAAATGCCAGGAAATTACTTCTTGCTCATTACATTAACTCTGTTTTCTAGCTTATCTTATGCCGGCGTCTATAAGCATACCGATGAGAACGGTAACGTAACCTATTCGAATATACCTTCCAATGATTCCAGGCGTATCGATTTGCCTCCGATTATTGTCGTTCCACCTGTAGATACCGGCGAAGTTGAAGATCGAATTGCGAAGCGCAGAGAATCCATGAAACTTAGAGAACAGCGTGAACAACTGCAGAACAAAATTTCCGAGGAAGAGGCACAGCTTAATGAAGTAAAAAGCGAGTATAAGGATGGCATGCCGGACCGCCTGGGCAGTGAACGCAACTACCAAAGATACCTTAATCGGGTAGATCGGCTGCGGGAAGAAATCAGTGCACGCGAGAAAAACCTGGAATTAATGAAAAATGACTTGGGCAAAATGCCTGAAAAAATCAGGTAAGTGATTATACTCTTGCCGCTCATGTATCCATTGCCTCGGAAACGCGTCAAATAAAGCCCCTCATCACAAGACGGCGAGAAATTAAGCCAGGAAAAATCAAATATCCAATGAGCAAGCCAGTTCCACCAAAACAGGCGCATGATCCGAAGGGCGCTCAAGCTTGCGCATCGTTTTATCAATCGTACATGTCATACATGCGCTGCAAAGCTCCTCGCTGAGGAGTATGTGATCAATCCGCAATCCCTGGTTACGGCGAAAAGCCATCATCCGGTAATCCCACCACGTATAGGATTTCTCGGGTTGCTCAAACAAACGGAAGCTATCGCTCAAGCCTAAATTGAGCATATCTCCGAAAGCAGCGCGTTCGGGCTCGCTACACAGCACCTTTCCTTTCCAAAGTTCGGCATCATAGACATCCCGATCCTCCGGTGCGATATTAAAATCGCCCAGTACTGCCAATCTCTTATAATCTATCAATTCCTGCTGCAGCCATTGTGTAAAGGCTGGCAACCAGCGCAGTTTATATGCATATTTTTCCGACTCGACATTCTCTCCATTGGGCACATAGGCGCAAATCACACGCACATCCCCATAAGTTGCGGCGATTACTCTTTTTTGTTCGTCAGCCAAACCGGGTATTGCGGTAACTACCTTGCTTCCTTGCCGCTTACTAAGCATCGCCACGCCGTTATAGGTTTTTTGCCCGATGAAGACGGATTCATAGCCTGCAGCTTTTATTTCATTGACCGGAAAGTTTTCATCGATTAATTTTATTTCCTGCAGACATAGCACATCGGGTTGATGCTCTACCAGCCAGTCAATTACTTGCGGCAAACGTACTTTGAAGGAATTGACATTCCATGTTGCTAATTTCATAACCATAAATTATTTATACCTTAGCCTATTGGCGATAGATAACGGAACATCACTATCATTGCCGTTCCTTTAATCAGTATGGAAGAAGCGTTCGACTTCTGCTAAATCCCGGGTACGCTTCATGGGTGGTAGGCTTTGCCATATCTGCTTGCCATAAGCTTTTGTTGTTAAACGCGGATCACAAATCATCAAGACACCGCGGTCTGTTTCATCCCGGATCAATCGCCCGGCTCCTTGCTTCAAATTTATAACTGCGCGAGGCAATTGGTATTGCATAAACGCATTGCCACCTTCATTATTAATTTTATCAATTCGCGCCGATAAAACCGGATCGTCCGGAGGCGCAAATGGCAATTTATCAATGATAACCAGCGACAACGCTTCCCCTCTTACATCCACCCCTTCCCAGAAAGATTGACTGCCAACCAGAATCGCATTATCCAATTTGCGGAAACGCTCCAACAGATATGAGCGCGAGCCCTGACCCTGAAGTAACAGCGGAAAAGCGCTGAAATCATCAGAATTCTGTAATAACTCATAAATCCGTTGCATCGCACGTAAACTGGTACAGAGGAAAAAAGCGCGTCCGCGACTGGCGCGTAATACCGGCAATGCCGATTGAACAACCTGGTCAATATAAGTTTTATGCTGCGGCTCCGGCAAGCCTATCGGTACATAAAGCAGTGCCTGCGTAGAAAAATCAAACGGACTATCCCAGCAAGCGGTTTGCGCTGTATTCAACCCCATTTCATTATTGTAATGAGAAAAATCCTTTTTAACCGACAAGGTTGCGGAAGTAAAGATCCATGCACGTGGCGATGTCATCATTTGTTTTTGAAAGATTTCGGCAATCGATAACGGCGTTGCATTAAGCTGCAAGGCATGATGATAAACTTCAACCCAACGCACATGATCCCGCATTTCTGTTTCACTACGCCAGCGCTGAATCAGGTATAAATGATTGGTAGCCCTCTGACGGCAATTTTCCAACCCATCAGATCGCTCTGATTGACTCTCCAGTTGCTTCACCAGATCAAGCAATTGTTCCAGCAGCTTATCCAGCGCAACATTGAAATTCGAGTGTTGATTGATTGCTGGCAAAGATAACCGCGTGTTGTCTTCCATGATGGTTAAGCGCAAATCGCGTGCCGCTTTTTCCATGGCGACAATAGCTTCTGGCAGCGGCACAAAATCTCCAGCCGCTTGAATCGCTTCCACTCTGGCATCACGCGCAAGATCCAGCAATTGCCCGGTACTGATCGATTCGCCAAAAAACAGGCTGGCCGTTTCCGGTAATTGATGCGCCTCATCAAAAATGACCGTATTACAGGCGGGCAACAATTCCGACAAGCCCTCATCACGCAGCATGACATCCGCAAAAAACAAATGATGATTCACCACCACGATATCCGCCGATAATGCGTGTTTGCGCGCTTCCATCACGAAGCATTTTTTATAGCTGTGACACTCGGATCCCAGGCAGTTATCCCGGGTTGAAGTTACATGATGCCAAATGGCGGCTGTTTCGGGTACCTCATTAAGGCCGCTTTTATCGCCGCTTTTACTGATATTGGCATAGCGCTCTATTTTCTGTAGATACTGGATCTCGTCGCGATTAACAAAGCTCAGCTGTGTATCCTGCAGACTTCTTTCCAAGTGATAATGGCAAATATAATTGGCGCGCCCTTTTAACAATGCAATCGTAACCGGTATTTTAAGCGCTGCACGCACTGTTGGAATATCACGATTAAACAACTGGTCTTGCAGTGTTTTTGTTCCAGTGGAAATGATCACTTTACCCCCTGCCAACAAAGCGGGCACCAAATAGGCAAAAGTTTTTCCGGTTCCGGTACCTGCTTCAGCCACCAGAACTTGATTTTTGGCTATTGTCGCTGCAATGGCCTGCGCCATTTCCAATTGCTGCGAACGCGCACGATACCCCTTGATGTGATTGGAAAGAATGCCATCGGATGAGAAAATGTAATCAATATCAAGCATATAATCAGATCTGCCGGAATTCCAAGGCTATGCGCGTATCACAATGGAGTGGAAATGATATCTTCAGATAAGGCTACGCTAATTAGGATAAGGCATTGATAGTTCAGGACAATAATAAACACGGTGTGTAATTTCCGGAAAGAATGAAAGCGAGAAAATCATCCCAAGAAAACGGTTATTGAGTAATGATCATGATTTACGATTTTCTGAGCCCAAGGAACGTTTAGCGCGTATTCTTCTGATTTCCTTGGGATCAATAACCAGCGGCCGGTAAATTTCGATTCTGTCGCGTGACTGCAATGATGTATGCGATCCAACCAATTTTCCAAAAATGCCCAGCTTATTTTTTGCCGGGTCTATTTCGGGAAATTGCTCCAAAAATCCCGAAAGCGCTAGGGCCTCACCCACCGTACAATTATCCGGTACAGTCATTTTTTTCAAAACTTGAATATTCGGAAGGGCATAGACGATTTCAACCTGAATCACTGCAGTCATCGTTTGCCGTAGATTACTTCCGCCCGCTCAATAAAGGATTCCACAAAGCTGTTTGCGATCATATGAAATACCGGACCCACAAGCTTTTCCAGGATTTTATTCGAAAAAGTGTAATGTAACCGAAATTTTATTTTGCAAGCATTATCTGATAATGGAATAAACTGCCAATAACCATCCAAGTGTTCAAAAGGACCATCCAGCAGACTCATTTCAATCAAATCGGGTGGAAAGCGCTTGTTTTTGGTGGTAAAGCTATGCTGGATATGATGATAATTGATCTTGACTGTCGCATGCGTGGTTACTTCATCCTGAGGATCTACCGAGGTGCCGCCGCACCACGGAAGGAAATCCGGATATTCCTTGACATTATCAACTAATGCAAACATTTGCTCAGCTGAATATTCAACCAAAACTGATTTTTCTATTTCTGCCATAAAAGTAAATCAACTCACATCGATGAGGAACACCGAAAAACTGATAAAATATGCTTAATTTTAGTCATTCCCACTGCTTAATCCCTGTATGAGTATAGTACAAAATAAAAAAGCTTTTCACGATTATTTCATCGAGGAAAAGTACGAAGCAGGCTTGGCACTGGAAGGGTGGGAAGTTAAATCCATACGCGATGGCCGGGTTCAGCTGAAAGAAGCTTATGTTATCATTCGAAACAGCGCATTATATCTCATTGGCAGTCATATCAGCCCGCTTAAGACGGCCTCAACGCACATTAATCCTGATCCGGTGCGTACCCGTAAATTGCTGCTGCACGCAGAACAAATCAGACGGCTTATCGGTAAAGTTGAACGCTCCGGATATACGCTGGTTCCATTGGATATGCACTATAAGGCAGGCAGGATCAAGCTGGAAATAGGTTTGGCCAAAGGCAAGAAACAGCATGATAAGCGCGAATCCGAGAAACAAAAGGAGTGGGAACGCACTAAGCAACGCTTGATGCGTGACAAGTAAACCAATTCATCGATTCATCGATTTAATTTCATTCAATAACTTTTTACGACTATGCAAAAACCTATTGCGATCTGGTTACTTATTTGTTGCGTCATGGTATTTGCCATGATAGTGGTTGGCGGTGTTACGCGATTAACCGATTCAGGACTCTCAATTGTCGAATGGCAGCCCATCGTGGGCACCATGCCCCCAGTCACGCAGGAAGACTGGGACGTATTGCTCGAGAAATACCGCGCTACACCGCAGTACCAGAAAATCAATAAAGGCATGAGTATCGATGAATTTAAAAATATTTTCTGGTGGGAGTACTTTCACCGCCTGCTGGGGCGGCTTATCGGGATAGTATTTTTTGTCCCTTTTGTTTATTTCCTGGTCAAAAAAAGAATCGACCGATCCTTAGGAATCAAGTTGACCGGCATATTTATACTAGGGGGATTGCAGGGATTGATGGGATGGTACATGGTCATGAGCGGTTTGGTTAACGACCCGCATGTCAGTCAGTACCGGCTTACCGCGCATCTTGGATTGGCTTTTGTGATTTTCGCCGCGATGTTCTGGGTTGCTCTGGACCTGCTCACCCCTCAAAGCGAGCACTCCAAACCCGATGAGAAGATTCAAAGTTTGCGCAGATTCTCCTATGGCCTCACATCATTGATTTTTATAATGATTATTTCCGGAGGATTTGTTGCCGGCATTCGTGCTGGCCTGGCTTACAATACCTTCCCGCTCATGAACGGATATTTGATTCCGCCAGATCTGTTTATTCTGGAACCCTGGTATCGGAATTTCTTCGACAACATCACTACCGTTCAATTCGACCATCGATTGATTGCGTGGCTATTGGCTTTTTTAGTGCCGCTTTTTTGGTTTAAAACGCGCAAAGTTCAACTTTCTGGTACTACACGTCTTGCCTGCAATCTTTTTTTGTTGATGCTGGCGATACAAATCAGCTTGGGTATCACAACCTTATTGCAAGTGGTACCGATCCATCTGGCGGCATCTCATCAAGGGGGCGCAGTACTGCTATTTGCGACAGCGTTGTGGGTAAGTCACCGCTTCCGGTAGTCCAGAAAAAAGCCGGTCAAATTTAGTTGACCGGCTTCTTTAATCATTCTCTTGTTAAAGCATTAAAGCGCCTCAAACACACCTGCCGCGCCCATCCCGCTTCCAATGCACATGGTCACCATACCGTATTTTTGTTTATGACGCCGCAATCCATGCAGCAATGTAGCCACCCGGATCGAACCGGTGGCTCCCAGCGGATGCCCCAATGCAATTGCGCCGCCCAGAGGGTTCACTTTATCGCGATCCAATTCCAGGTCACGAATCACTGCGAGGCTTTGCGCCGCGAATGCCTCATTTAACTCGATCCAATCCAGATCATCCTGCTTGATGCCGGTTTGCGCGAGCACTTTGGGAATGGCTTTGATCGGGCCGATACCCATAATTTCAGGCGGCACGCCCGCTACTGAAAATCCAACAAACCGTCCTATCGGAGACAGGTTGAAACGTTGCATCGCAGCTTCGCTCATCAGAACCACCGCTCCGGCACCATCTGACATTTGCGAACTATTTCCCGCGGTTACCGAGCCTTTGGCGGCAAAAACCGGTCTCAGCTTCGTCAGTGCATCCAGGCTGGTGTCAGCACGGGGTCCTTCGTCAGTATCCTTGATGACAACTTTTTCACGCACATGGTGCGTAACCAGGTCAGGGCGTTTCTCATCCACCGGATAAGGTGCAATTTCCTGCTGGAATTCGCCGGATTGGATGGCTTTGATAGCACGCTGATGACTGGTCAGGGCAAATTCATCCTGATCCTCGCGCGATACTTTCCATTGTTCGGCCACTTTTTCAGCGGTCATGCCCATCCCGTAAGCGATCGCCACATTTTCCTCATGTTCAAACATCATCGGATTCATGGAAACTTTGTTACCCATCATCGGTACCATGCTCATGCTTTCGGTACCTCCCGCAATCATCACGTCGGCTTCCCCGAGGCGAATGCGATCCGCAGCCAGAGCTACCGACTGCAGACCCGATGCGCAAAAACGATTGATTGTCATACCAGCTACGCTATTGGGCAAACCTGCCAATAACAACCCCACGCGCGCCACATTGATGCCCTGCTCCGCTTCCGGCATGGCACAACCGACAATCACATCATCAATTGCCGCCGGATCGAGCCCTTCGCATTGCTTCATCACCGCGCGCAGCACATGCACCAGCATGTCGTCAGGGCGTACATTCTTGAACATGCCGCGCGGCGCTTTTCCCACCGGAGTACGTACAGCAGCTACAATATAGGCTTCTTGAGTTTGCTTGGTCATAGAATTCTCCGTGAATCGTGATATCAGTTTCTAAGAGGCTTACCGGTTTTCAGTGTATGTTCGATACGCGCCTGGGTTTTGGCGGTTGCCAGCAATTCCATGAAGGCTGCCCGCTCCAACTCCAGAAACCAATCTTCATCGACCAGGCTGCCCGGTGTTAAATCACCGCCACACATGACATGCGCCACCTTATTCGCAATCAGATTGTCATGCTCGGAAATAAAACCGCCCGCGCGCAGATTAACCAACTGGCTCTGGATCGTTGCAATACCCGTGTTACCCGCCACGGGAATTTCCCGCATGCGCAATGGCGGACGATAACCAGATTCGGCTAATGCCAGCGCCTGTGCTTTGGCCACGTGCAACAATTCAAAACGATTCATCACCACGGTATCGGCACGGCGCAAATAACCCAGGTCTTTGGCCTGCTCCGCGCTTTTCGCCAATTCCGCCATCGCCACTGTCTGAAAATAATATTTGAGCGACGGAAAAGGATCGCCGTCTCTGGCATTCTGCGCCGCGCGCATGGCGAACTCCTTGCATCCGCCACCCGCAGGCAATAGCCCAACACCAGTTTCCACCAAACCAATATAACTTTCCAGCGTTGCCACCGCACGGTCGCAATGCATGACAAATTCACATCCGCCACCCAACGCCAAACCATCCACGGCCGCAACAGTCGGAATCATCGAATAGCGCAGCGCTTGTGAAGCTTGTTGAAATTGCTTGATCATTCCTTCCACTTCTGCCAGTTTCTTGGCCATCAACACATCTGCGAGATCCAGTTCCCGCGCCACTTGCAACACCGTAGCCTGAGCCGATTTCTTGAATTTTTTGAGGAATGATTGAAATACACCAGGCGACTGCGGTGGCGCAGGTGGCGCATTACCCTGCTGCGCATCCGGCTTGGGCCGCTCGGTGGCTTTCTGTAAATTAGCCCCGGCAGAAAACGGCGGCTCTGTTTGCCAGATCACCAAAGCACGCCAGTCTTTTTCAGCTTCCTTGATTGTCTGCTGCACACCCTCCAGTACATCGATACCAATCGTGTGCATTTTGCTCTTGAAACTGAGTATGGCAATGCCATCGCCGCTATGCCACATTCTTACGGCATCGGTCTCAAATATGGTTTTGCCGTATACCACCTCTTCACCGACCAGTCGATCAGGGAAGAGTTGGCGTTGATACACGGGCAGCGCGGAACGCGATTGCAGTTCCCCGGAAGCAGGAGCAAAGGAACCTTGGCTAGTATGCACGTTTTGCTTGCCGCTTGCGGCAACGGTCATTACCCATTGCGGCAAGGGTGCCTGGCTCATACTTTTTCCGGCAGCGATATCTTCCTGAATCCAGTCGGCAATTTGCTTCCATCCCGCCGCCTGCCAGATTTCAAATGGTCCTTGATTCCAGCCAAATCCCCAGCGCACCGCCAGATCGAGATCACGCGCATTATTCGCAATGGCTTCCAGTTGTACCGCGCAGTAATGAAATAAATCACGGAATATGGACCACAAAAACTGTGCCTGCGGTTGCTGGCTATTACGCAGCGCAGAAAATTTTTCTGCGGGATTGCTGTATTTCAACAGCTGCTTCAATTCATCATCCACTTCAGCCGCGGACAATCGATAGGTTTTCGATTTCAGATCAAGCACATGAATTTCATTTTTTATTTTCTGATAAACGCCACGCTTGACCTTTTCACCCAGCGCGCCTGTTTCGATCAAACCTTGCAGCCAATCCGGCACAGCAAAATAACGATGCCAGGGATCATCTGGCAACGTATCGCGCATGGTATTGATGACATGCGCCAGAGTGTCCAAACCGACCACATCCACGGTGCGAAACGTTGCGCTTTTAGGGCGCCCAATCAAGGAGCCCGTCAGTGCATCGACCAGATCGAATCCAAAATTAAATTCCCGGCCATGATGCATGGTCGCTAGCAACGAAAACACGCCGATGCGATTGGCTATGAAATTGGGCGTATCTTTGGCGCGTATCACGCCTTTGCCCAGATAAGTCACCAGGAACTCTTCCAGGTGATCGAGCATCGCCCCATCGCTGAATTGGCACGGAATCAATTCGACCAGATGCATATAGCGCGGCGGATTAAAAAAATGTATGCCGCAAAAACGGTGGCGTAATGCCTCCGGAAAAGCTTCGGCCAGTTGATTGATCGACAATCCGGAAGTATTACTGGCAAAAATCGTATGCTCCCCCAGATAAGGCGCAACCTTGACGTACAGATCACGCTTCCAATCCATGCGCTCGGCGATCGCTTCAATCACCAGATCGCAATCTTTGAGCTGTTCCAGATGTTGATCGTAATTGGCCGCTTGGATAGAGGTGGCTTTGGTTTTGATCGACAGCGGTGCGGGCTCCTGTTTTTTAAGCTTCTCCACCGCCTTGATCACATTGGCATTGGGATTATCCGCCTCACCCGGCAACTCAAACAACAGTGTTTCGATATTGGCATTCACCAGATGCGCGGCAATCTGCGCGCCCATCACGCCAGCGCCCAGTACCGCAGCTTTTCGTACTAAAAAACATTGATCTCTCAATTTCGCCTCCTGCTTGATCCGGTTATGGATATGGAATAAGACACCATTTGTATCGATCGTGGCTCAAAGAGTACAAGCATGAGACCCAAAGCGCAAGCTTGTTTGTTTTTGAAATCCGGAATAATGCCTGCTTACTTTGCACTGCCGGCTCCTGAGTGTAGAAACCGCAATTGAAAAAATCAACCCCAGATATCCGCAAACTTCTCTGCGTTAAAGCCAACGGTTGCACGCTTTCCATCGGTAATCAGCGGTCTTTTGACCAAACGGCCATTACCCGCAAGCAGCGTGAGTATTTCCTTGCCAGATAATGCGGGCAATTGCGCCTTGATTTTTAGTTCGCGGTACTGCACTCCGCTGGTATTAAAGAGTTTGCTCAATGAAACATTGACGCACTTAACAATCACGGCAAGTTCTTCTGCGGTTGGCGGATTTTCTGTGATATCGATAAATTCGTAGCTGATTCCGGCTTGCAGTAAGTATCGCTCCGCCTTGCGGCAGGTATCGCATTTTTTATAACCGTAAAATTTGAGCATTATTTATTCGCCGCCTTTCGGTCCCCAGAACACCACCCAAGTACAAAAATCCGGCGAGAAATTTTCAAAACGATGCTCCACATGGGCGGCAACAAAAAACACCATGCCAGGTTCAAACCGGTGGCGTTCGTCCGCCACTACAATCTCGCCATGACCGGAGTGGATGAAATACAGCTCATCCTGATCATGCGGCGTTTGTATATCCGTATCCTTGGGCGCATAAACTTCCACCGACATGGTACCGTGCGCAAACGCCAGCGTAAAAGGCTCGCCCATCGGCCATTCCGCACTTGTTTTTCCGGGTATGCGCTGCATCAATTCCGCTAATTCTGCTTTCATCATGCTTCTCTCACCTCATATTTATTAAAATCGTGCTTGTTAATCTCTATTTCAAGTATAAGGGATCATGATAATCGATACCAACAGCGAGGGTAGTATGCCCGTGATCATTTCGTCGCTTGCAGCCGGTGATCTATCCATTGTGCGATATTTTTCAGAAGCGCCGTGCGTGCCGGTTCTTTTAAGAATAGATGCTGGTGATACTGTAGATTGGATAACGCCAAAATCTCGTTATCAGGGTGATGCTGCAACGTCGCACGGGCAAAATCCTGATTGCCCCATGCCGGCGTGATCGGATCATATTCCGAATACACCAGATAATAAGGTATTGTGAATTGCGCCATATGACGGCGGAAATGCACAATCTCCGCTTCAATGCCTTTCACGAAACGCAACAAGGTACGGCGCACAATCCAGCCATCCGCGCGCAAGCGCGCTTTTTCTTCTTCGCTATCGGTCAAATAATCCTGCACCCAATCCGGGGAAACTGGCGATAGAAAACTGCGCAAACCCGGCCAGGATGCTATCTCAAACAGGCCGTCCAGGAGGGGCACAGTCACCAGCGCTAATGCCTGATTAAAAATTAGTGCGGGCAAAGGCTCATTCTGAGGGTGCAAAAAATGCGTTTCGGCATGAAAGGACAGCCTGATCAACGGATTCGCCATCCAACCGCGCCACCCCGGCGGATTGCTGACGGCAAACGCCGGCGCCAGAAGAACGATTCCCCGCACACGTTTGAGCAACGCTTTTTCGTCGCGCGCTTGCATCAAGTAAGAAGCGGTCACCAAAGCGCCCAAACTATGCGCAATAATAAATACCGGATGCTCTGATTCGCTTTCTACATCGCACAACGCAATCGTTTTTTTGAGCGCACGACCCAGATAGCGCCGAAGCGGCTCCAAATCCTTCAATGCCGATTGCGCCAGATAAGCATCGCCAACCTGCTGCTCGCTTGAACCGCTGACCAATGCCGAATCCGCCTGCTGCAATACCGGATTGGATAACCCATGCGCATAATGATCAAAACCGGTAACTAAAAACTTCCGCGCAAAATACTGCGCCACCTCGCCATAGCGCCCGATATGTTCGTTCATGCCGTGAACCAGCAGCACGCAGGCTGGTGCCTGGTTGGAATCCTCCGGAGAAAGCACCCGCAGAATCAACGGACCATAACTCTCAGGTGGATCAACACGAACTTCTTTTCCCCAGCGCGGATAAGGCTCGCTGACAAATTTTTGATGAATGCAACCGGATAGAACCACCGAGAACAGCAAGATTCCCGTCAAAATTGCTAACCTGTCAGATACATAGCTACTCGACATCAATGCGGATTGCTTTTCTTTGCCCGTCGATGGCTACGCGCGCATGCACTGCTGATCAAATCACCACGATATCCGCATGAGTCAACGCCAATCCAGTTCCAATAGTGGCAATCTGCACTGCGGCACCGGCACCACTGCCATTCGCGTCGTAGATCAAGGCGCCGGTCGCGCTGTTGTAAATGATGTTATCGTTCGCATCCAATGCATTTGCGCCGATCCTGAATCGACCGGCGGCCAAGGTGCCTGTGACCGTCAAAGCGGTGAAAACCGCATTCTCAAGCTGGATCGTGTCATTGACCACATTAAAATCGGTAATCGTATCGATCTGGCCCATCGTAGTGAACCTGAAAATATCGTTACCGATTCCGCCCGTCAGTATATCGGTGCCCTGCCGGCCGTCGAGAATATCGTTACCGGCAGCGCCTTTTAGTTGATTCTTGCCGGCGTTTCCTATGATTACATTGGCCAGATTATTGCCCGTACCATTGATCGCTGCTGCACCGGTTAATGTAAGATTCTCCACCTGAGCGGGTAACGCGAACGTTGCGCTGCTATTAACCCCATCGATGCCGCCACCTGCGGCTTCAATAATGCTGTCACCAGTGTTGTCGACTACATAATTGTCATTACCGGATCCGCCTTTGAGTACATCCGCACCAAATCCACCATCCAGCGTATCGCGGCCGATTCCTCCTTCCAGTGTGTCGTTGCCTGCACCGCCTAGCAGGATATCGTTACCAGCTCCACCTTTAAGTACATTGCTAGCGACATTCCCTGTAATGGTATTGGCTTGCCCATTACCTGTTCCATTAATAGCCGATGAACCCCGCAAGATCAGGTTTTCTACATTATCAGGCAGCGTATACGTCACGCTGCTGTTCACACTATCAATGCCCTGATTAAGTGCTTCAATGACGGTGTCGCTGGTATTTTCAACAAAATAACTGTCGTTACCCGGTCCACCGATCATGGTATCTTCCCCCGACCATCCTGTCAGCACATCATTACCCGATCGCCCTTGCAGAATATTGTTGGCGGTATTGCCGGTCAAATGATCTGCAAAATTACTGCCGATTAGATTCTCGATGTCATTCAACGTATCCAATCCGGCGCCGAGGGTATTTTGCTGTGTCACAATATTCAATGAAACAGTTACCGGTGCGGTCGCATTTTCATACGATGCCGTATCGTTGAGTGAGGGTGTGCCTATCAGGTTATCGTTACCCGGCGTACTGAACAGCATTGCATCAACAGCAACCGTAAAGCTTTTACTGCCCAGCAGCGGAGCTGCAACACCGTCCGATATCGAGGTGTCGATTGAGAAATTGCCACTGAAATTGGATGCCGGGGTAAAAAAGACACCTGCCAATAAGGTATTTACATCCGCTAACGCGCCGCTGGCGCTCCATACGCCAGTCGCTGCATCAAAAACGGATGCCACAGTACCTGAAGTGCGAGTGCTTAAACTACCCGCAGCCACATTCGACAGCGTCAATATCGCGGTCACATTGTCACTGTCAGGATCTTCGATTACGATATTGTCAAGATTTAAAAACGTGTTAGGTTTGTAAATCTCAACAGTACTTAAATTAAATGCGTTGGGTGCGTTGTTGTTGACGAAATACCCTACTCCTAAATATCTTCCTATAAAAGCATCAAAATCTCCATCGCCGTCCATATCCGCAAAGACCGGGCTATTGTCGGTTGGATAACGCCCGCCTTCTCCGGGTAGAAAAACATTCATGCTACCCGATTGAAAAGTAAAATCTGGGCTGCTGGCAGTTCCATTATTAGGCATAAAATGCACATATCCATATGAGCCCCCAAAAGCATCTAAATCACCATCGCCGTCAATATCCACAAAGCTTAAACCAGATCTCCCGCCACCTAAGCCAGGTGGCGCTGTAACAGCAGGCGCGAATGATGGGCTAACTGCTGTACCTGTATTTAGAAAAAATTGCAAGCCGCTATCATTAATCACAAATACATCAGAGTCTCCGTCATCGTCAATATCCGCGAAATCAATTGCGGAACCATTATGGCTGAAATCAAACGGATGGGTAACCGCAGCGGCAAATGCCGGAGCATCACTTGTTCCGATGTTTTGAGAAAATAATATATCGTTGCTGTAGGTCTTAGAAAAACTATCGAAATCCCCATCACCATCGATATCGACAAAAGTTAGCCGATCAGAGGAATCCGTGTTACCCAAACCAAACGGATTATCAACAGCAGCAGCAAATGAAGGATTGGTAATCGTTCCAGTATTCTGATAAAACCGGGTGATATTTTCAAATCCGCTACTAACAAACATATCAAAATCACCGTCGTTATCGATATCTACTATCTCGGGATTAGCATAATAAATCCTGCCAAAGTCAAACTGAGAAAAACCGCGAAATGATGGACTGTATCCTGGCCCGGTATTCTGCATAAAGCCATAATCACTTATTGAAGTATCCCAATCACCATCGTCGTCAATATCAGCAAAACTATCAACCCAGCTTAGACCAAATGGATTGTAGCTATCAAAATAATAGCGGGGATTGTTGATTGTTCCAATATTTCTATAAAACGCGAGGCCTCCACCTACATCGCAAAAAACGTCTAAATCGTCATCATAATCAATATCAACAAAATTTGGATAACCTCCAAAATTTAATGAATTATTGGCAATGAATATCGGATTGCTAATGGTTCCAGTATTCTCAAAAAACAATGTCTGCCAATTTCCATTTCCTATAAAAGCATCAAAATCGCCGTCACCATCGATATCTGCAAAAGTCGGGCCGGCACGAAAACCCACATCACTTAAGCCAAATGGATTGATCCCCGCCGCGACAAATTTAGGATTATTAGCCGTTCCTTCGTTTCTAAAAAACCGTGTATTACCGCCATTGTTACCGACAAAAGCATCCAGATCACCATCATTGTCGATGTCTACAAACGTGGGAGCAGATTTGGAACCGACATCCTTCAGGCCAAATGGGTTCGTGATGGGAGCCGCAAATACTGGATGTGTCGCCGTTCCCATGTTCCTGAGAAAACTGATAGTTCCATCATAATTCCCTGCAAAACCATCTAAATCATTATCACCGTCGATATCGACCATTGCCCTAAAAGAACCACCATATCCTGCAACAGGTGGATCAAACGGAGTATATCTAAAAACAGGATTACTCATTACTTTTCCTCAAAATTAAGATTTATTGTTATTGGTATCAAGAATTCGTTGCAAACGCTGCTGCATTTGCTGTTCGATTCCATGCTGGCGGTACGCTGGCAATACATGCGAAGAAATTAGCTCATTATGGTGCTGCCCATTTTCCTGCCAGCATTCGGCAACGACAAGCCCGATCATTGTGCCCTCAACCGAGGCCGATACGCCGATCAATTCGCCGCGTTGCGGCTGGGTTTGCCAGCGATTCTGCAAACTTGGAGAGGTTATGGCTTCATAGGGCAACAGATTTTCCGGGGTTAAATGAAAGACCTTCTGATATTTGACCGCCATGCTTTCAGCATCGGAAATTTGTGAAGCGCTTGGCAAACCAGCTACCTGTGTTGGCTGACTCAATCCGGGACGTTGCACGGTCGGTTTAGTGATTATCAGTCCATCTGATCCGGGGAAGGAAATCAGCCGGTCAATATCATCATCCTGAAAACCAAGCGCTCTGGGCTGGCGCACCTCAGGCAGCACCACGACGTCAAATAATTCTTCAACGACTCCACCAATGTGCAGTGCATGTAAAAGGTTTCCAGTATTCAAGTCGATTACGGCCAAACCGCATTGCGCTGTCATCTTATCCGCTGCCAGCCGGGTTTCCAGGGTCAAGCCGGTAAACGTTTTGGAACGTAACTGCGATAACCCCACCAAGGCGAAATTTTTCCAGAACGCAAGGCCGCGCACGAAACCCGGGCAAAATGTAACCGGTATAAATTGAGAACCATCCAGATAACCGAATTCGCCCGTGCCGGAGTTGAGCAACCATAACTTACCCTGATACCAGCGCGGCGAGTGCGGCATCGATAAGCCTGTGGCGATGATTTCATTGCTGGGAATATGCATCACCACGCCGCCATCCAGACGCTGATTACGCCAGCCTGCCGCTTCATCTGTCGCGCTGCATGCGGTAGCATACATGGGCTGATCATCCTGCATCGCCAGGCCGTTGAGATGACAGCGATCTTCGGCTGCCAGTCTGGTGATAAACGGCGGCTGCCAAATGGGCGCAAAGCTGAATCCTGCCTGCAAAGTGGCCAGGCAACTGAAATCGGTATTGATGAAGAGTATTTGTTGCGCCTGCGTCACCGTCACATCATGCACATTCACGTCGCCAGTTGTGTGCGACTGGCTGGGCACGTACAGACGATCGCCGCCTTGGTGTTGCTCGTCTTTTGCCAGGCGGTTTTCCAGTTGCCAAATCTGGTAACGGGTCGCCATGTAAAGGCTGTCACCACGCGCATATAGCCCCATTGGCTTGTCAAACAAGCGTTCATTGACGGCCAGGCGCTCATCGGCTTTACGCCCAACCAAAAATAACCGATTGGTCTGGTAAGTAGTAAACGCGAGGCTGATTCGTTCATTTTCCAGCCAATGGTAAAGATGATCCGATCCTCGCATGGTAACAGTGGGTGGCGTTCCGGAAGCTGATTGCAGCGGCATGAATCGATCGCTCAATACGCGGGGCTTATTGCATGAGATCGGATCGTTGTCATGGATTAGCTGAAATCACCATATCGTGAGCGTTTTTTCCTGCTGAACATTGGGAGAACCAGGCCCAGAAATATCCCGCCGCATAATACTAAGGCTCCGGCAATGAACCAATCCTTCTGGTTGTGGTTTTCCAGTTCACGGTTTTCCAATTGCAATGTGATAAGGCGCTCTTCGACTGTGGTCAGCTTTTCATGCAATTCCTTGTTTTCTTCATCGATGAGCAGCACATTGGCGGAAGTTTTTTTAATGGATTCCATTTGTTCCACTAATCGCTTGTTCTCGCTTTCGAGTGTTTTCAGGCGCTTTTGCGAACTTTCATACTCATCCTTGACGGCTTTTAACTGGGTGCGTATAGAACCCTCGTCCACGTTTGCAAGATCGATCTGCTTAATCATTTTTTCCAGTTGCGATCTGGCGTCAGGCTCGGCGCTCAAATAACGGCTCAGTATCCAGCCTTCCATGCCATTGGCAATTTTGACGCGTGTATGCCCGGTTTCCGCGTCATTTTCCAGCACCTCCACAGGGGTGCCACTCTTCAACATCCTGAGAATCGCATGACTCAGGGTCGGACCTCTACGAAAAGTTACTTCCAATTGATCCGATACATAACGGGTTTCAGCGGAAATTGAAACGGAATAGGGAAAACAAACAATAAGGCAAATCAACAGAACGACATGTTTATTATTCTTCATAGAATTTATTGGATTGGTTCAAGAATTATAACAGACTGATTAAATTATATTTAATCCAGGAAATGAACCTTAATAGGTTCTGGCTTTGGGTGGAAATGATTCGACCGTCAGTGGCTTCAGGCGCACGGGTTTGTAATCCAGCCGATTATCTTCACTGAAAAACAGCGTATGTTTCAGCCATTTGACATCGTCCCGCTGCGGATAATCATCACGCGCGTGGGCGCCTCGGCTTTCACGCCGGGCTTCCGCCGAGATCATCGTGGCAATGGCCACTTCTTTCAGGTTATCCAGTTCAAGCGCTTCAATCCGCGCGGTATTGAATATTTTACTTTTGTCCTTGATTTCCGTGCGCCCTACTTGCTCACCGACCTCGAGGATTTTCTCCACGCCTTTCTGCAGCATGTCTTCAAAGCGGAACACACCGCAGTAAGTCTGCATGGTTTTGGCCAAGGCGGCATGAACTTGCGCGACACTCTCGCCATTTTTCTGGTTTTCCAACCGTGCCAGACGATTCAGCGTTTTGTCCGCTGCATCCTCCGGCAGCGGTTTATGATGCGGGTGCGTTTTCAAGTCTTCAATGATCTGATTGGCGGCGGCACGGCCGAATACGACCAGATCAAGCAATGAGTTCGTGCCCAGGCGATTGGCGCCATGCACCGAAACGCAAGCGCATTCGCCCACCGCGTAAAATCCGGAGACGATTTCTTCCGGGCCGGTTTTATACGGCGCGACGACCTGACCCAAATAATTGGTGGGAATGCCACCCATCATGTAATGCGCGGTGGGTACGACCGGAATCGGTTCATTGATGGGATCGACATGGGCGAATTTAATCGCCAGTTCACGGATGCCCGGCAACCGGGCTTTGATAATTTCAGCCCCCAGGTGATCAAGTTTCAGCAACAAGTGATCGCTCTCTTCGCCGCAACCACGCCCATCCTTCATTTCCGTAGTCATGGCGCGTGAAACCACGTCACGGCTGGCCAGATCCTTGGCATTGGGCGCGTAGCGCTCCATAAAACGCTCGCCTTCCTTGTTCAGCAAATAACCGCCCTCGCCCCGCACCGCTTCACTGATCAAGACACCGACACCGTACACGCCCGTGGGGTGGAATTGCCAAAACTCCATATCTTCCAGTGGAATTCCGGCCCGTGCGGCCATGCCCAGGCCATCGCCGGTATTAATCAGCGCATTGGTGCTGGCCTGAAAAATCCGCCCGCCGCCACCCGTGGCAAACAAGGTTGCCCGCGCCTGCAATACCATCATTTCCCCGGTTTCCATTTCCAGCGCGGTGACGCCCAGCACATCGCCCTGTTCGTCACGAATCAGATCCAGCGCCATCCATTCGACAAAAAATTGCGTGTTGGCGCTGACATTTCGTTGATACAAGGTATGCAGCAATGCATGACCGGTGCGATCAGCCGCCGCGCAAGAGCGCGTCGCTTGCGCGCCGCCAAAATTCAGTGACTGGCCACCAAACGGGCGTTGATAGATTTTTCCGTTTTCCAGACGATCGAACGGCATGCCGAAATGCTCCAGTTCGTATACCACTTCGTTGGCATGGCGGCACATGAACTCGATCGCGTCCTGATCGCCCAGATAATCCGAGCCTTTTACGGTATCGTACATATGCCAGTGCCAATTGTCTTCGGTTACATTGCCCAGCGCAGCGGCGATTCCGCCTTGTGCCGAAACGGTGTGCGAACGCGTGGGAAACACCTTGGATAGCACCGCCACTTTCAATCCAGCTTCGGATAACTGCAGCGCCGCGCGCATTCCGGCGCCCCCTGCCCCTACAATGACGACATCAAACTTTCTTTTGATTAATGACACATTAACTCCACAATATTTCCGCAGTCCAAACCAGATAAAACAGCAAGGCGGTCACCACCGCGATATGCATCATTAAGCGAATTGGCGTGGAATGCACATAATCCATAAGAACATTACGCACACCTACCCAGGCATGCCAGAACATACTCACAAAAAACATAAACGTTGCGATGCGCAACCACTGGGACTGGAATAAGCTTTTCCATTCCGCGTAATCCTGTGGAGCGGCAATGCATAACGCACTGACCAGCACAATAAGATAAATTGCCATCAGAATGGCGGTCACGCGCTGGACCAACCAATCCCTCGCACCATAGTGCGCGCCCGTAACGGCCAATCTGGATTGCCTTACCATAGCACCAATCCTGTCAATGAAGTAAGTACGAATCCCGCGACCAGCACCAGTTTGCTTCCCGTTCGCGCCTGTTCCAATGCGATCCCTACCTGTATATCCAGTAACAAATGACGGATGCCGGCGCATAAATGATGGAAAAAGAACCAGAGCGGCAGTAGCGCCATCAGCTTGATCATCGGATGATTGAGAAAATCCCGCAAAATCTCAAAGCTTTGCGGTGATTCCAGCAAAAACTGCAAACCATATAGCAGCAACGGAATACCCGGAAAAAAAAGCAATACGCCGCTGATCCGATGCAGAATCGAAATCACGGCTGGGATGGGTTGCCTGATCTTGAACAGATTCAGATACTTGGGGCGTTTATGATGTAATTTTTCTTCCATGCGAAAAATTCTAGTGTAGAAATGTTGCCGCCAGGGTTAAGCTTACACGTTGAAGATTGAAGCCAAGTTTAGTCTGTTATGGTTTCCGATACAAGCCATATCAAGTCATACAATCCCGCCCGGCTAATAAGCGCAATCCTGTGAAGAATAAAATAGAGCAAGCAGACAATTGCAATCCAGCCGACACAATGAATAAAACCAGTGATAAAACACAGCTTAGGTATAATAAATCCACATCTTGAATCCGTTTTCCGCCCATAGCGAGACGCACCTTCCGACATCGTTAAACTGACAAGCGCCATCATGCGATCCATTGCAAGAACCCTAGCATTCATTACTTTTTTATCGTTACTCGGCGGTTGCAGTATTGTGCGTCTAAGCTATGATCACGGCGCGCGGCTCACCTGGTGGTGGCTGGATGGTTACGTCGATTTTAACCGCGAGCAGGCACCGCACGCCAAGCAGGCGATTCAGCTATGGTTTGACTGGCATCGCACGGCGCAGCTTCCGGAATATGTTGATTGGCTAGCCGCAGTGCGCGGCCAGATCGACGCGCCGCTGACAGCTAGGCAAATTTGCGGTTGGTCCGACGAATTGCAAAATATTATCGCGCCCGCCTTTGCACAGGCTGTGCAGCTAAGCGCGCCTGTAGTATTGCGTTTAGGCGAAGCGCAGTGGCGTCATCTTGAACAACGCTATAGCAAAAGCAATGAGGAGCTGCGCCGCGATTATCTGCAACCGGACCCTGGAGAGCGCCGGCAGGCTTCGATCAAGCGCACCGTCAAGCGTATCGAGAATCTATATGGCAGCATTGACAAAGCGCAACGGCAATTAATCGCCGCCAGCGTTGAATCCTCACCTTTTAACCCCGAAATCTGGATGATCGAGCGTCAGCGCCGGCAACAAGAGACTTTGAGAATATTGCGTCAGTTCACCCCTGAATCCGCCACACCCGAACAAGCCATTGCTTCGTTACAGAACCTGATTGAACATACGCACCGTTCCGACGATCCGGATTACCGCGCTTATCAGCTGAAGCTCTCTGCATATACCTGCGATTTCATCGCACATATGCATAATAGCGCCACCCCGCTCCAGCGCCAGCATGCGCATGACAAGTTAAAGAAATGGGAAACGGATTTACGCACGCTGATGACCGGAATATAGCGATTTACATAATATATTCTTTGTATCACAATGCCTGATCGGGTGAATCTATTCTTAGAAAAATAATTTAAATGAACGATTTGCGGTATGCGAGGGAATATCCGGCCGGGTAAGCTGGATTGTCAAATCACCCGGTTCATGGCCGGGATGAAGATGAAACCCCTGACCATCGATGGATGACCACAAATCTCTTCTTGTTTAGGAGGTAGTCATAATGGCAACGGCACATATTAATTTATCCAGTCTTAATGGTAATAACGGTTTCCGCTTGGATGGTGAGGCGGCGGATGATAATTCAGGCATCTCGGTGAGCAGCGCGGGGGACATCAACGGGGACGGTTTCGATGATTTGATTATAGGCGCTAGTGGTGCAGACTCGAATGGCCTACATTCAGGATCAAGTTACGTAGTGTTTGGGAAAGCAACCGGTTTTAATGCAGTGATGAATCTGTACGATCTCGATGGTAGCAATGGGTTCCGTCTGGATGGTGAAGCGGCGTATGATTTTTCAGGCCGCTCGGCAAGCAGTGCGGGGGATGTCAATGGCGATGGCTTCGATGATGTGATTGTTGGCGCCCCTATTGCTAGTCCGAACGGCCCTTTTTCTGGTTCCAGCTTCGTGGTGTTTGGCAAAGCTGCCGGGTTTGATGCCACGATGGATTTATCCACTCTTGATGGCAGTAACGGTTTCCGTCTGGATGGTGAAGCAGCGCGTGATTATTCAGGCGGCTCTGTGAGCAGCGCCGGGGATGTGAACGGGGATGGCTTCGATGATGTGATCGTTGGAGCTTACAGAGCCGATTCGAATGGCAATTGGTCTGGTTCCAGCTACGTGGTATTCGGGCGCGCATCGGGATTTGATGCGGTGATGGATTTATCCGGTCTGGATGGCAGTAACGGTTTCCGTCTGGATGGTGAAGCACCATATGATTATTCAGGCCGCTCGGCAAGCAGTGCGGGGGATGTGAACGGCGATGGGTTCGGTGATGTAATCATTGGTGCTGGCGGTGTGGGTAATTCCGTCAATTCCAGTTACGTGGTATTTGGTCAGGCATCCGGTTTTGATGCCACGATGAATCTGTCCGGTCTGGATGGCAGCAATGGTTTTCGTCTGGATGGTGAAGCAGCGAATGATTATTCCGGCTGCTCTGTGAGCAGTGCGGGGGATGTCAATGGTGATGGCTTTGGTGATGTGATTATTGGTGCTCGTGGCGCGGGCAGTTCCGCCGGTTCCAGTTACGTGGTATTCGGGCGCGCATCGGGATTTGATGCCGTGATGAATCTGTCCGGTCTCGACGGCAGTAATGGTTTCCGCCTGGATGGTGAAGCAGTGCGCGATTCTTCAGGCGACTCGGTAAGCAGCGCGGGGGATGTCAATGGCGATGGTTTTGACGATTTGATTATTGGTGCTCATGGTACCAATCATGGTGCAGATCCAAATGGTGATCTATTCGGCTCCAGCTACGTGGTATTTGGCAAGGCATCCGGATTTGATGCGGTGGTGGATTTATCCGGTCTGGATGGCAGTAACGGTTTCCACCTGGATGGTGAAGCAGCGAATGATCGTTCAGGCCTTCCTGTGAGCAGTGCGGGGGATGTGAACGGAGATGGCTTTGATGATTTGATTGTGGGCGCGCATAATGCTGATCCGAATGGCGACAGATCCGGCTCCAGCTACGTCATCTTTGGTCATAGCAATTCCGTCGATGACGTGGATTTCCCCGGCACGCCCGGAGACGATATTTTTACCGGCACCAGGGCGGCGGAAAGTTTTGAGGGCGGAGATGGCAACGACCGCATGATCGGCCGCGGTGGCGCGGATTGGTTCGATGGCGGTGCGGGCAACGATTATATCCGCATATTGGGCGATGACTTTGAGCGTGTCGACGGCGGTTCGGGTACCGATATCCTGGGACTCGCCGGCAGTGGTTATAATCTGGATCTGTCCGGTGTGATCGACAGGATTCACGGGATTGAAACTATCGCTTTATACGGTGTCGGGGATAATTCGCTGACATTGACCGCGCAGGATGTCATCGACCTGTCGGATACGACGAATACCTTGAAGATCAAAGGCAATACCGGGGATAGCGTGATCGGGTTGGGCAGCGGCTGGACCGATGGTGGTATTCGCGGTAACTTCCATGAATATACGCAAGGCGATGCGGTGGTGCTGGTCGGGGTGGACGTGACAACGGATTTTCCGATCGGCTGATAAATCCGTTCAACAACGGGCGGATTGGTAGCAGGAAACTGATTCATAACGATCCGGCAAAAAGCCGCTTGCGTTGAAGCGGCTTTTTTATTTCGCACTTTCATCAGAGTGGATTGATGGCGATTCCTACTTGATTTTTACCGGATGGCTTGAGTGGGTACCGCTATCCTCCGCGCGCCGATGACCGGAAATCGCGGACATACCGCATTGGAATGGCAGGGTTATGCATCCGCTGCACAACCCGAAACACAGCCGGACAAATTAAGGAAACGATGATTAATTGGCTGCACGAGCGAATCACTTCGTTGCGCGGTACTCACGCCTTCGCCTATCTTGTTGATATGTCTCAGTTGCTGCGTTCCGGGCGTCTCGTGCTTCATCTTGTTCGCCGAATTAATCAGCGTTTCCTTAATTTCAGTTGGTCATTCTCACCGGCGCGTTTTATAATCCGCACGCATTAGCGATCTAATAATGGAATGATCAGTATAAAATTATCGACTGAGTATTCTTTCACAATGACATGAACCCAAATCTGAATCAGCTGCAACCTTACCCGTTTCAAAAGCTGCGGTCATTACTCGATGGGGTGGCGCGCAACGCGGCATTGCGTCCGATCGATCTGCAAATAGGCGAACCCAAACATGCAACGCCTGATTTTATCCGCCAAACCATGATCGATAATCTGGACGGTTTATCGGCATACCCGACGACGCTGGGGATACCGGCGCTGCGCAATAATATCGCGGCATGGATAAAACGGCGTTTTAATTTGCTGGAAATTAATCCGGATACGGAGATTATTCCCGTCAACGGGAGCCGTGAAGGGCTGTTTTCTTTTGCGCAGGCAACGATAGACCGTAGTGCCGGATCTCCGGTAGTGATATGTCCCAATCCGTTTTATCAAATTTATGAAGGCGCCGCGTTATTAGCAGGAGCGACACCGCATTTTATCAATACGCTGCCCGAAAACCGTTTTCGATTGGATTTCTCGCAATTGAGTCATGACGTATGGTCGCGCGCGCAGTTGATTTATGTTTGCTCGCCCAATAATCCGACAGGTGGCGTAATGATGCTGGAAGAATGGCGGGAACTGTTTGCGCTGTCCGATCGTTATGGTTTTGTAGTCGCTGCGGATGAATGTTATTCGGAAATCTATTGTGATGAAACGAAACCGCCATTGGGTGCGATGGATGCTGCACATCAATTGGATCGAAAAGGTTTTCCGCGCCTGGTGGTATTCAACAGTTTATCGAAGCGCTCCAATGTGCCGGGAATGCGCTCCGGTTTTGTGGCCGGTGATGCGGCGGTACTGAAACAATTTCTGCTGTATCGGACTTATCATGGCTGCGCCATGAATCCCGCAGCCCAGGCCGCCAGTGCAGCGGCCTGGAACGATGAAAAGCATGTGGTGGAAAATCGCCGCTTGTATGCGCAAAAATTTTCTGATGCGCTGGCGTTACTGTCGGATGCAATGACCGTGCAAATGCCGGACGCGGGTTTTTATTTATGGATTAAAACCCCTATCGACGATGCCGAATTCACCAAACGATTGTATCAAGATTATAATGTGACGGTACTGCCGGGCAGTTATCTGGCGCGTGACGCACAAGGCAGCAACCCGGGGAAGAATTATGTTCGGGTTGCGCTGGTGACTTCCGCGCAGGAATGCAGCGAAGCGATGCAAAGAATTAGAAGCCTCGTGACTCAATTGGGTTGAGCCATGTCGAATTTAAATTACCAAGGAAAATTATGAGTGAATTAAAAACCATCATTGAAGAAGCTTTTGAACGCCGCGCTGAGATTACGCCACGTAATGTCGACGCCAGTTTGAAGGAAGCCGTTACACAAGTTCTGGCGATGCTGGATAACGGTAAATTGCGCGTAGCTGAAAAAATCGACGGTGATTGGATTACGCATCAATGGATCAAAAAAGCGGTATTACTGTCATTTCGCATCGAAGATAACAATTTTATCAAGGGCGGTTTTTCCAATTATTTTGACAAAGTGCCGTCCAAGTTCGCCGATTACAGTTCCAGAGACTTTCGTGACGGCGGCTTTCGCGTCGTACCGCCTGCAGCCGTGCGCAAAGGCTCGTTCATCGCCAGCAACGTCGTGCTGATGCCTTCTTACGTCAATATAGGCGCATATGTGGACGAGGGCACGATGGTTGATACGTGGGCCACCGTTGGCTCATGCGCGCAGATTGGCAAGAATGTGCATCTATCTGGTGGTGTTGGCATTGGCGGCGTGCTGGAGCCGGTGCAGGCCAATCCGACCATCATCGAAGATAATTGCTTTATCGGTGCGCGCTCGGAGATTGTGGAAGGCGTGATTGTCGGTGAGAATTCCGTCATATCCATGGGGGTGTATATTGGCCAGAGCACGAAAATTTACAACCGTGAAAGCGGTGAAGTCAGTTACGGCCGTATTCCGCCCGGATCAGTCGTGGTATCGGGTAATTTGCCGGCAGAAAACGGGAAGTACAGTTTGTACTGCGCCGTAATCGTGAAACAGGTAGACGCAAAAACCCGCTCAAAAACAGGAATTAATGAATTGTTGCGCGGAATCTAATTAAAATATTCGCAGTGCTATAGATAAAAGAATCTCCTATTACGGGGATTCTTTTTATGCTGTTATGCTGGATTATTGGTTATCTTACGGCGACTTGATTGTCGACATTCTTGACTCCATCCACGATCCAGGTATGCATATTGGTGCGGGTAATCTGATCTTCATTGCGAGCGACACCCGTGAGCGTTACATGGCCCTCGTTTACTTTGATTTCAATGCTGGCGCCCTGCAAAACCGGATCTGATTGAATGGCCTGAGTTACACGGGCAAAAATGGTCGAATCATCGTAAACAATTCCGGGAGGCGGCGCAACCCAGGACGGATGGGTTCTTTCCGCGTAGTTTTCACACCCTGTCAAAAAAAAGATGCTTATCAGCAACAAAACTGAAGTAGCTAATTTAAAAAAAGTCTGCATGGTTGTCTATCCTATCAATGTGCTCCACAGGTATTTTGTAATTTTTCTTATATGCTGGTGAAAATTTACTCCTTCCCTCCAGCATGGATGGAATCATAACGCCACCGATAGGAAATAAACAAGCCGGTAAACTCAAAAACATGCCAACAATAATAATTCAACATTCAATCCGCGCGAGTCTCAATTGCTGTTTGGATTAAATTATTCACTTGAGCGCTTAAGTCACTGGACAAACAATCAAACTCATATATTTTATCAGCGGCGCGCATACTGCGCAGCCAGGTAAGCTGCCGCTTGGCCAATTGGCGCGTTGCGGCAATTCCCATGTCATGCAATTCGTCACTGTTGATCTTGTTATCCAGGTAAAGACAAACCTGACGATAGCCAACACATCGCATGGATGGTGATTCCACGCTCAATGCCGGAAATTTCTGACGTATGAATTGAACTTCTTCGACCAATCCTGCGCTTAACATGTTTCTAAAACGTTCGGCAATACGCAAGTGCAGTTGGCTGCGTTCACCGGGTATCAGTGCAATGCTGATTTTACGATAGGGAAAAGCAGCGGGTTGAAAGTTTTTCAGAATCTCTGACATCGGCTGTTGAGTCAGATAACACACCTCCAATGCGCGTTGGATACGCTGGCTATCGGTAGGCTTGATACGTGCCGCGATGACTTGATCCAATTCTGACAGTTTTTGATGCATTGCAGTCCAGCCATGCTTCTCCGCCATATTTTCCAATTTCAAGCGCAGATCTTTATCAGCCGCCGGCAATACGGACAGTCCATCTTGTAATGCCCGGAAGTAAAGCATCGTGCCCCCCACCAGCAGCGGGATTTTGTTACGCGAGGAGATATCCTGCATGATGCTTAAAGCATCCTGGCGAAATTGTGCTGCGGAATAAGACTGATCGGGATCAATGAGATTAATAAGATGATGTGGGACATGAGCCAGAATTTCTTGCCCCGGCTTGGCCGTCCCGATATTCATGTAGCGGTATACCTGGGCCGAGTCCACGCTGATGATTTCAGTTGGAAATTTTTTTGCGATATCCAAGGCAATTTGGCTTTTGCCACTGGCTGTGGGGCCCATTAAAAAAATGGCAGTGGGTAAGCAAACCGGATTTTGCATTGCACAGGATCGATCGAGTGGAAAAGAGTAAGAATGAAGTGAAATAGAAACTATTGGTTAATTTTAAATAATAAATCTCTAGAGTTCTTATCGTTAAATAGTCATTGGATAATCAGAAAAACTCGGCTAAACTTTGGCAAATTTAACTTTTGTTAGGATTAAGGCTTTGAAAATTTTTGCTGCCGTATTATTTCTCCTCATATTATATAGCCTAGGATCTGCGCTGTACTACATGTACAAGGATAAAGGACATTCAACGCGCATGGTCAGATCCTTGAGCATACGTATCGGCTTATCTCTTTTCTTATTCATTGTCATGATGATAGCAGCTCGCCTGGGTATGCTTGACTGAATAATTTTCCTACCCGGAATCACTTTATTGTGCAACTGTGAGCCTGCCGAAGTTGTATAAAGATGTGGTTATCGTCGGAGCCGGCGCTGCAGGCATGATGTGCGCGATTGAAGCAGGTAAGCGAAACCGCAGCGTAATACTCATCGATCATGCGAGTAAGTTAGCCGAAAAAATCCGTATTTCCGGCGGTGGTCGTTGTAATTTCACCAATCGGTATACTACAGCGGAAAATTTTATTTCCGGTAATCCGCATTTTTGCCGCTCCGCATTGGCTCGTTTTACGCCACAGGATTTTATTGCTCTGATTGAGAAACACGATATTCGCTATCATGAAAAGAAATTAGGTCAATTGTTCTGCGATGGCCGCTCACAACAAATTATCGACATGCTTCACAGCGAGTGCAATGCAGTGGACGTAGCGTGGCAAATGCCTTCTATAATCAAAGCAATAGAAAATTTATCCAGCGACAGGAGAAAACCAGGTACTGAATCGAATTTTAGAGTGATAACTGAGCGCAATACCATTGAAACCAAGTCTCTGGTGATTGCTACAGGCGGGTTATCAATCCCGCAAATTGGCGCAAGCCCATTGGGCTATCAAATTGCCAATCAGTTTGGCATTCGTGTAACACCCTTACGGCCTGGTTTGGTGGGTTTAATTTTTTCAGTCGATGAATTTTCCGGCTTTAAGGAAATTTCAGGCGTGGCGATAGATACTGAGGTTAGTTGTAACGGTGCTTCATTTCGTGAGAATGTTTTATTTACCCATCGTGGATTAAGCGGCCCCGCCATATTGCAAATATCATCCTATTGGCAACCTGAAAAATACCTACGCTTAAATCTGTTACCGCAACAGAGTGCACAGCAGATTTTTCTTTTTCATCGTAGAAGCACCGTGCTTTTACCGAATCTGTTAGCCCGTTATCTGCCTAAACGTTTCGTACAGGCCTGGTGTGCATCCATGTTAGCCCGGCTGGCTATCACTACAAAACCTATCTGCGATTACCGGGAAAATGAATTACTCCTGATTGCGGATAAACTCCATAATTGGCAGATTATTCCGAGTGGCACGATCGGTTATAAGAAAGCGGAAGTAACGCTGGGTGGTATCGATACTCTCGAATTGTCATCCAAAACAATGGAATCCAAGCGTACGTCAGGTCTTTTTTTTATTGGAGAGGTGGTAGACGTTACCGGTCATTTAGGGGGATTCAACTTCCAGTGGGCCTGGTCATCGGGTTATGCTGCAGGGCAAGTGGCCTGAATCGTGTATGCGATGTCAGCTGGAAAATAAAAAACATCCTATTTCTCTCCATAAAAATATGATGCGGTCGACAAATAGGTTTTGCGCCACATATACGTTCCACAGACAATCTCTTTGAAATCTTCCATCCACACCCTCAATCCGTCCGGACTCGCGCGCCAGTAATCCTTTGGAACCTCATGATAAGGGCAGAGCCAAGGCAATTGAACCCATATTTTCCCGCCCGGTTTTAAGACTCTTTTGAGTTCCTGAATTGCCTTCAATGGATAAGGAACATGCTCCAGAATCGATATGCAGACCACTGCATCAAAGCTATTATCCTCAAACGGCATATCATGAATATCGTAATGATAATCAATGAATTCACGCATATCGTATTTATCGACGCTCACCCAGTTCGGTCCGTATTTTTTCCCTCTATTATCTTTTACCCCAATTTGAAGGCATGGTTTATTTTCACAACTCTGTATGAACTCTTCAAATATCTTTTGATAAACGGCATCAGGATCACTACTCGTTTTGCGTACAGCATTTGCAGCCCGCTTGTATTCGACAAGATAAAATAAGAACGAGAAGCGTTCTTTAAATAACCTATAAATTTTTCTCAATATGTTTCTCATTTAATTCTCTACATTGGTAAAGTATCGGATATCCAGCACGTCCATTTTATCTATTAACCGGATGCATCTAACGAATAAGAAGCTTTCGACGAATTTAGAAAGCATGATCAATTATCCCTAGCTTTCTCCTGGCCATATTATCAGATTAATTATCTTGCCCCATGAAAATTTTTTTCAAGGAAGAGATTTATGTTTATTGCTGCGAGATAAAGCAATTAATACAGATAATCCATCTATTGAAAGAAGTTACGTTTAAGCTTTATGAAATAAATTTGCTCCGCGTACCCTGCATCTTCCCCGACGGCAAGACCGCGGAAATCGCAAGTTTAATTTTAAAAATCTATCAACCATATTTTCTTGATCTTACAATAACTTCGTAGGATATATGTACTAGAAAAAAAGTAATAATGACCTATTGGTCGCAAGAAATATTTCTACTAATATTAGCCCCCATCTGTGGAATCAATCTTTTCATAGAAATTGAAAGTTTTTCAATAAATTTGTAGCAAAAGCTTTAACAGTAGAGTTAATGATCGACAAACAACTAAAACGTGAGGGATTAAACATGTTAGTCAATGTAAACGAAATTCGAATTAATTTCATACGGCGTATTGCCGTGATTACTGCGTTTTTCTTGTCAATGGGCATTACTGGCATGAATGTACACGCCCATACACCTCATGACATGGTTATTGCATTTGCCGCATCACCCAATTATGCCAATGACAAAACGATGTTTTTAATTAGCGATGGAGCATTTACTGGCTGGTATTATGATCAAGTTATGCGTTCCACTGACGGTGGTGTGAATTGGACCAACCTAGCGAACGGATTGGATCATCCGCTCGAATACAGCGTTCTTCGCGTTTCTCCAAAATTTGCCACGGATCAAACGGTTTTCGCTGGTCTCAAAGGTAAGGGCGGTGTTTATCGATCGACCAATCGCGGCGATTCATGGGAACTCTACAATACGGGTCTTGGCGCTTCGAACAAAATCATAAAAAAAATGGAGGTTGCGGAAACCAGTACGGGTTATGTGCTCTTCTTTACTGAAGGTAATGGAGCGCTTTTCCGCCGCTCCAACACAGATGCACAATGGATTCAAGTACTCGACAAAACCAATAAAGTCGCCGCTATTGCAATCTCTCCCGATTTTGCTACCGACAATACTTTAATAATTGCAAGCGATACCGGATACTTGCGCAAATCCACCAATGGCGGTGCTGACTGGATCGAATTAGGGAATCCAACAGGTTCCATTATTTATGATATGGCTATCGCACCCGGCGCATCGGAAATATTTCTGGCTACCCCAAGCTTTGGGATTTTTTATAGCAGCGATGGCGGAAACACCTTTGCCAACAAAGGAACCAATTTACCCAATGAAGCGATCAATAATATCGCCGTTTCACCGAACTACGCGATTGATCGCACAGTATTTTGTACCAGCCTGACACAGGCGGTATTTAAATCCACCGACGGCGGCGACAATTGGACACTGTTTAATTCCGGTGCTGTAGTCACTGTCCAAACCCCCTTACTCAATGAAATGACTGACTTACAGGTATCCCGTACCTATGCGACGGACCAAACTGTATTTTTGCCGGTATTTGACGGGATCTTTATCTCGAAAAACGGAGGCAGCACATGGAAGCAAAGTCAAACACGGATTGGCATACTGACAGGGCTTGCGCTATCTTCTAATTTTAACACTGATCAAAAAATGATTGCCACAACGTATGTTGGCAGAGGTATCGCTATTTCTGCAGATGGCGGCACAACGTGGTCTACCAGTGGCTGGCCCAACCCAACAGGGCGAAAAATGAACTTTTTTGATTCACAGATCGTGAAAAATCCTAACGGTACCCAAACAATAGTTACTGCGACCAATGGATACGTGGGGTCATCCACTAATTTCGGAGACAGTTGGGTCGTTAGATTTATTCCTAGATTTCTTGAGATTAGAAAGGATCTCGTTTCGCTCACGGCTCTGGCAGCATCGCCAAACTTTGCAACCGATAAAGAGATATATCTCGGCTCAAGACTGCACGGATTACTGCAAACCAAAGATGCTGGAAAAACCTGGATATTGCAACGCGGAATGCCAACAAATCACCCTATTACCAGCGTAGCTGTGTCGCCGAATTACGCCAACGACCGCACTGCATTTGCCACTAATCGCGCAGGAGAAGTCTGGCGGACTCAGGATGGCGGAAATACTTTCTTGCGCGTGGGAGCCAGTTCGATCATACAAACGGGATGGGCGGGTCAAAGATATATGTGGGTTGCAGTGTCTCCGCAATTCGCCGTCGATAATCTTGTTCTCGTTGGTACAACCAGCGGCATTTATCGTTCAACCGATGGTGGCACTACCTGGACCAAAGAAACCGATGCTTCAGTCGGATCAAATGCCGTTATCTTACAAGTAGAATTTTCGCCAAACTTTGGCGTCGATCGAACTATCTTTGTCAATGTCCGTGGCAAAGGACTATTTAGCGCAAACCTGGATGGAGCGGGCGCGGTAACATCAACGGTCAATACAACCTCATCGCTGCTGGGAAATGAAAATATTGAATTCATTGAATTCAATATATCACCGACTTATGGATTGGACTCTACGATTATGGGTGCCGCAAGAAAAAATATCTATAAATCAATGGATGGCGGTTTAACCTGGGCAATAGCAGGATATCCTGACAATTAAAATACCGAAGATTGCAAATAAAAACCACTTGATCAGAATCGAGTGGTTTTTATTTATCCAGAATTTTGCGCTAGTCCAGATGTTAACTGTAATCAATATAACGTTTAGCGACGGGATTCTATTTATTTACCATTTACCACTTTATTACTAAAACTGTGATAACAAACCTCAGCAACAGATAAGCAATCTGCCATTGTCCATCGCTCAGTTCCGGTCTATCATTCACTCCTACGGAACGAACAAAAAATTTTCATTGAATATTACGAAAATTCCAACAAAACCATAATCCATGGTTATTAAATTTTTTGGAGAGATTTATGCGCAATTTGCAATTAGCAACGGCAATTCTCTGTGTGCTTGTTTTAAGTAGCTGCGGCTACAATACGCTTCAATCGACCGATGAGCAGATTAAAGCCAGTTGGGCGGAAGTGCTGAATCAATACAAACGGCGTGCAGATCTAATACCCAATTTGGTTAATACCGTTAAAGGATTCGCTGCCCAGGAAAAAGATGTATTGCTTGGTGTTACGAATGCTCGTTCCAGAGTGGGTAGTATTCAAGCGACTCCAGAACTTATCAACGACCCCGAATCATTTACTAAATTTCAAAATGCACAAGAGGAATTGTCCAGTTCCCTTTCAAGATTGCTGGTTGTAGTCGAGAATTATCCCGAGTTAAAATCGGATGCCAATTTTCGTGATTTACAAGCACAGCTTGAGGGTACCGAAAACCGCATCACAGTGGCACGTAATCGGTATATTAAAGCAGTTCAGGAATACAATACGATAGTTCGATCTTTCCCTAGCAATCTCACGGCCATGCTATTTGGATTTCAGACAAAGCCCGGTTTCACTGTGGAAAATGAAAATGAGATTTCTGTTGCGCCAAAGATCGATTTTGATACACCGAAACCGGAAGATAAATAAGCCGGATTACTCAGCAAAGAATCAACTCGCGCAACCAAAAATATGTCTTTTAGAATTATTACGCTACTCACCATTTTACTGGCAATTACTTCAGTCAGGGCGGAAATAGCCATTCCATCTCTTAAAGCCCATGTAACTGATTTAACCGGCACACTCTCAGCTCATCAAACTGCGCAATTGGAACATCAATTAGCGGCATTTGAGAAAACGAAAGGCAGTCAAATTGCCATATTGCTTGTCCCCACCATTCAACCTTATGCTATTGAGCAATATGCCATGCAGGTTGTTGAGGCGTGGAAAATAGGACGCAAAGGTATTGATGACGGCGTCTTGCTACTGATTGCCAAAAACGACAGAATGCTTCGTATTGAAGTCGGCTATGGTTTGGAGGGGGCACTACCGGATGCCACAGCGAAACGAATTATCACGGAAATCATTACACCTCGATTTAAACAAGGGCAGTTTGCCGAAGGTATTCAGGCAGGTATTGAAGCCATCATAGGCTTAATCAATGGTGAGACACTACCCCTCCCAAGCAACACGCACAACGGCATTTCACCCGGTGCACATGCAAACATTGAGAACTTGATCGTCATCCTGATCTTTTCCACTGTTATAGGGAGAATATTGCAAGTGCATCTGGGACGTATTGCCGGAGCCAGCGTAACTGGAATTGGCTTAGGATTTGTCGGTTGGTCATTATTCTCTTCGGTAGCAATCGCTATTCTCATCGCTGCTATTGTATTCATTCTGAATTTATTCATTCATATCAACCCGGGAATTTACCGTACCGGACGGGGCAATTGGTCAAATTCTGGTTTTAGAGGCGGTGGTTCTGGTGGTGGAGGATTCAGTGGAGGTGGCGGCGGCTTTGGCGGCGGCGGCGCCTCAGGGAGATGGTAAATGGATTTAGTTCGTATAATGCGTCATCTATCTGCTGGACAATGGTTGCTTCGACGTGTATTGCCCACTGCCACACTAACGGCTATTGAACAAACAATTCAGCAATCGGAAATGAATCATAGCGGTGAAATTTGTATTGCTGTGGAAGGTACGCTCAATACCCTGGCTCTGATTAAGAATCAAGCAGCTCGGGAACGTGCTATCGAAGTTTTTTCACAATTGCGGGTATGGGATACCGAGCAGAATAATGGCGTGCTCATTTACTTGCTACTGGCGGATCGTGATGTGGAAATCATTGTGGATCGTGGCATCCACGCGAAAATTCCCAACACGGAATGGGAAAGTATTTGTCATAATATGGAATCCGCATTTAGTCAACGACAATTCGAGGCCGGTTTTATTCAGGGCATCCAGGCCATTAGTCAGCTTTTAGAAACGCATTTTCCTTATGATCCCCAGAAAGACAAAAATGAACTTTCCAATAAGCCTATGATACTGTGATGGTTTTGTTATTTGAGTGTAAAAATCACTAATGCGCGGATCCTTTATTGATCGAACAAATCGATTAATAAAGGCTGAAAAATATCGAAACATAAAAGCATATACGCTGCTTGCTTTGCCCCTTTGGTAACCCAATCCGCTTACCTCATCATGAAAACACAATAAATTTCACTGATGCAGTTAAATCGCTCCGTATGTTAGGAGACGCACAGAAGAATAATCCAAATAATCTAAAATGACCAACAGTACTCATACTTCTTTTTAATGAGTCGACCGCACCAGTCAGGGCAAGCCTCATTAGCCCAGCCGGATGACTGGATCTGAACCCCCGGTGCGCATCTCCCCTAGCCCTTCTATCTGCGCATCGGGGCGTTTCCCTTCAGTTCTCCATATTTTTATAATTATTTCACCAGGTTGAAAATAATCATTGCGATACGGCTTTACGCAGCACAAATAGAATCAGCTCTATGCGTACCCACTCAACAATCTTCATATCGTTGTTCTTTTTTTGAAAGATCAAATCAGTGTGCGGTTTCGTACAGATGGATTTCCCGCGGAATGAAAGAATAAAAAAACAGAACTAATGGTTGTTTTATCTTACATGAAGATTACTTCATGTTCAGTTGAAGCCTTGATAGTGGAGCGATTCATATGAAGAAAGTAAATATTTTATTTTTAGCGGTACTGGGAATGAGCAGCCTTGGCTTGGGAATCAATAATGCCATAAGCAAAAGTGACAACGTATTACCCGAGCGGAAGAATGACGCAATAATGAATGCACAGACTATTCATCCCAGCCCAGAACAGAAAAAAAGTGAGCATGACCGCTCTTATATTTTTGATGCTTCCAGTGCTTTGCCTTCTTCAAGCGCCTTCCAGCAGCAACCGGATAATGGAAAAATTCTCGGGTTTGATTTTTACCGGGATGCCCTCAATGCTAAAAAGCCTATGCAAACCTTTGAGGAAACGATGAAATCCGATATGGCGCAACAGCCGGAAATCAGTAAAGCCCAGCACAAATTACTGCTGAGCCGTTACGATCTCACGCCACGTTTCGATCCGGAAGCAACCATGACTCGTGGCAAGCCGCTTGCAGTTGGCCCCACTGCTATTCTGAAAAACAAAATAAGCTGGCAAAAACTAGCCGACATGTCTCCTGAAGAAATCCGCAATAATAATCTCTTTCCTTATCCCGCATTACCACACCCCAAGCAGGTAACTGGCGGACAGGTCTTTCCTCCCATGCAAATTTCAATGTTTCCGAGATTGGAACGTTTCGACGTTGAATTTGATTTGCCGGAAGCTTTTCTGCCAGAATTTCCGCCTGCTATTTTTCTTCAGAACAGGCCTGAATTAGGGGATGTTTCGCGCGGTGAAGTTGTTTCCATCAACAATTTCTATCGTTTGTTCAAAGATATACTGACCCCGGTTCAACTGACCGGGTTGCAAATGCTGCTTACTCCCCTGCCGCAGGAAGAATTCAATCCTACAGATGACCGTAAAAGTGCCCAGCCCAGCCTTGGTGTGACCTGTTTTGATTGCCATGTCAATGGCCATACCACAGGGCAATTTCACTTAAGCCCCGATATGCGTCCGCAGGAACGGCGCGTTCGACTGGATACCACGAGTTTGCGCGGCGTCTATAGTCAACAAATTCATGGTTCAAAACGCAGCTTGCGCTCCATTGAAGACTTTACAGAGTTTGAATTTCGTACCGCCTATTTCAATGGCGATCCCATACACGCAATGAAAAAAGGGTTCCCCATGATTGATCGAATTCATGTGAGTCACATGGCGCAGTTTCAAAACATGCTGGATTTTCCGCCCGCTCCAAAATTGGATAACAATGGCCGGCTGAATCGCTCAAAAGCGACTGAAAAAGAAATCAGAGGCGAAAACATTTTCTTTGGAAAAGGACAATGCGCCAATTGCCATCAACCCCCTGCCTTCCTTGATAATCAAATGCATGACTTAAAACTTGAACGTTTTCTGAATGAACCCGGCGATGGACCAATGAAAACTTTTACGCTTCGTGGCATTAAAGACAGTCCACCCTATTTGCATGATGGTCGTCTGCTTACCCTTGAAGACACGGTTGAATTTTTTAACCTGGTATTGCAGCTTAAGCTGACGGATGAGGAAAAATCCGATCTTGTGGCCTATATGAAGCAACTTTAAGAGTGTCAGGATAATTGTCATTCCGAATGATCGCTAAAGATTCTTACTCATTTTTAATAATGATGCATTCAGAGCTCTTATCCAGAACAGCCCGTTTTGTAGATTACGTCATGAATATTCCGGTAAATAAACTCACCATTCGTGCCATAAAATAGGTGATAAAAATGAATGCCGTCAGATGGATTGGAATTTCTTTTTTCGCACTATTTTTTTTACTCGCATTGTTAATCTCAGTGCAAAACTGGAATTGGGCGCGAGAAATCGTTACACAGCAAATTAGTGGTTTGACCGGCCGAGATTTTACGATTAACGGCAATTTGACAGTCGATTGGTCTTTAACACCCCATATCAGAATTGAGAATATACAGTTTGAGAATGCAGCTTGGAGCAACCAACCTAACATGCTCGAACTGGCGGCATTGGATATGCGTGTCGATCTGATTGAATTGATCAAGGGCCGTATGTTATTTCCTGAAATTATCCTTACCCGGCCTCATATAATTTTACAGAAATCTCCGCAAGGAGAGCCTAATTGGGAATTTACAGCGGATGCACATGATCCGGAAAGCAAAACAGATATTCCGCTTATTGAGCGTTTGCGCATCACGGAAGGTCGCCTTGTTTATCAGGATTTTTCAGTTGACACAGAAATTATCACAACTTTGGCTACCATTAAGGAAGCGGCGTACGAAGAAGAATTTACCGAGTTATACGCCGAAGGAAAGCTGAAAGGACATCCGCTGCAAATAAATTTAAAGGCGGGGCCTTTGGTTGCATTGCGGGAAGCTGATATACCTTATCCACTAACCTTAAGCTTACAAACCGGAAAAACCCGTGTCAAAGTCAAAGGTACTGTAATACAGCCTTTGCAGCTCAAAGGTCTGGATTTGCAATTTGCAATACAAGGCCCTAACCCCGAACTATTATCACCCATCCTCGAATTGCCTATGCCCAGCTTACCTCCTTATCGATTAGAAGGTGATTTGTCTCATCATGGTCATACCTGGCAAATCAGCAATCTGAATGGACAAGTAGGAGATAGTGATCTTGCCGGAATGATCAGTGTGAAGTTAAGCGAGACAGTACCTTTTATACAGGCTGATCTGAGATCTAAAACAATAGATTTGGATGATATTGGACCATTGATCGGTCTTGCTCCCGATATGGGTGCCGGTGAAACTGCATCCTCAGCTCAGAAGAAAAAAGCAAAAGAAGAAACTATAAGCTCTTTTGTTTTGCCTGATGACCCGATCGATTATAAGAAATTGCAGGCTATAAATGCCGACATTACTTTACATAGCCGTCGTGTTAAATCAAAACTGCCTGTAGATGATCTCTTCATGCAGGTAATCATAGATGATGGCCATTTGAAGCTTGCGCCCCTGAATTTTGGGGTAGCCACCGGGAATATCCGCACACGTGTTGAATTAGACACCAGAACACAACCCGCCAAAAGCAAGATTGAAACCGAAATACGCCATGTTCAACTGGGCGAGATTTTACGTCGCTTTGAAATCGCTGACGACAGCGCCGGATTAATAGGCGGTCAAGGTATATTCTGGCTCACAGGAAATTCCGTTGCAGAAATGTCGGCATCGGCTGATGGGGGATTATTGATGATAATGACAGGCGGGCAATTGGATGATCTGCTGGTTGAACTAGCCGGACTTGATATGGGCGAAGCCTTAGTGGCGCTATTCGATAAAGACGATGATGGCAAAATCAATTGTGCTTATGTGGATATTCCAATCAATGGCGGTGTTATGAATATGGATAATTTTATTGTGGATACTCAGGACACCCTATTCTTAAGTCAAGGAATGATCGACTTAAATAATGAGGAATTGGATCTGATTATTGATCCCAAGCCTAAGGACTTGAGCATTTTCTCAGCGCGCGCACCGCTCCATATAGCAGGCACTTTCAAGAAACCCACCTTTACCCCTGGCGCTTCCGCGATACTCAGGGGTGCAGCTTCACTCGCATTATTGCCTTCTGCACCGATTGTGAGTTTGTATTCATTTATCCAAGAGGAACAAGAAGATAAGAAAGCGGGTGGAGAAGAAAATATACGGTGTGGCGGTCTGGTAGGCGCAATAAATGAAGCTCGCAAGAAGGCTCTTTGATTTTTTACGAAACGATGAAAAGCGCATGATTTACATCATGCGTCACGTAGGGATTATGGGATATCTATTGATGATAGTGAGCATGACCAGTTGCGCTGGTTTTAATCCTGATTCGATAGAAGAAACACCCCGTGAAGATATCATTCTAGCCATGAAAATAAAGGCAAAGCTGATTGAAGCGGAAGAATTGAAGGCCGCCGCCATACATGTCGAGACAGTTAATGGATCAGTGAGAATAAGCGGGTTCGTCGAAACAGAATCTCAACGACAATTGGCCAGCTCGATTATTCAGCAATTTCCCGATGTGAAACAGATTAACAACCAACTTAAAGTCAAGTAGAAGCCACTAATATGTGAAGAACCTAAGAACCTAAGAACCTAAGAACTTACTCGGTTTCTATATCACTATTTTTTAACTTAATCGGGGAAAAGCCAATCCCCATTTTCCTGGAATTAAGAAATGGATATCAAAATCTTAATCGATGAATATAGTGCGGTAAGAAGCCGCACTCTGGAACTGATCGAACCCCTGTTTGAAGAAGACTGCAGCGTTCAATCCCTGGCGGAAGCGAGTCCGGTCAAATGGCACTTGGGACATGCCGCATGGTTCTTTGAAGCTTTTGTTCTGCAACATTATGAGGCAGCATTCCAACCTTTCCAGCAAGAGTTTCTCACGATGTTCAGTTCCTACAATTCATCCAATGTGCCGCATCCGGACCCGAAACGCGGTTTCTTCACCCGGCCCTCTTTGAAAGCAACACGCGAATATTGTCACAACATTGATGAGCGCATGAGCCATCTATCGCAACATGTCACCGAAGATGAAAGACTACAAATGATAATTACGCTGGGGATTCATCATGAACTTCAACATCAGGAACTCATGCTGGCAGACCTTAAGCACCTGCTATCGCAAAACCCATTGAACCCGATTTACCAGCCGAAAATCAACCTGAGCGCAACTGCTTCAGGCATATCCGTTCCACTGGATTGGCATAGTTTTGATGGCGGTATAATAGAGATTGGCTATGAAGGAGAAGGTTTTAGCTATGACAATGAATCGCCACGCCACAAGCAGTATCTTTACCCCTATCAACTGGCATCACGTTTGGTCACTAATGGAGAATACCTGCAATTTATTGAAGACAATGGTTATGATAATCCGTGCTTTTGGTTTTCAGAAGGTTGGAATTGGATCAAATCCGCCCATTGCAGCCATCCTCTTTATTGGCGCCATGAAGCTGGAGAATGGAAAGAATTCACACTTCATGGGCTTGTTCCACTCGACTTGGATCTTCCCGTGATTCATATATCGTATTATGAGGCCAGTGCATTTGCGCAATGGTGTGATGCACGCCTGCCTACCGAAGCGGAATGGGAAAATGCAGCATCCCGGCAAAAGATCGAAGGGGACTTTGCGGATAACAATTATTTCCATCCCCGTCATACGGTCATCGGTAAAACCGTTAAAATCAATGCACTTTACGGTTCCGCCTGGGAATGGACACAATCAAGCTACTCGCCCTACCCTGGCTACAATCCAAAAAAATCCAACAGTAACAAGCCTAAATCCGACATTTGGGATGTAGCTGTAGGCGAATATAATAGCGAGTCTATGGTAAATCAATACGTCTTACGGGGTGGCTCCTGTATCACGCCAAGAAAACGCATTCGTCCCAGTATGCGGAATTTCTTTCCTGCAGAAACACGCTGGCAATTTTCCGGCATCCGTTTAGCGCGTAATGAAACATGATCAATAGAATAATTTTTATCTCGATGTATTCGAACGATTAAACCGATAATAGACACAACGCGAACCTATCTCTGTTATCGCACCAGTATTTTTCCAATACTAGTCCTGCTTCATCGGTGATGGAAGTTATTGACTCGATTGAATACTTATAAGAACTTTCAGTATGAATGGTCTCCATTGATTCGAAGTCGAAACCTCTCCCTGCTATCGTAACACTTTGCGGTTTACAAGAAACCAGATGCATTTCTATGCAGCTGTTATCTTCATTGAAAATAGCTTTGTGTTTAAAACCGTTCTGAACATCGAAATTTCCATTAAGCTCGGTGTTGATTCTGGTCAGTATATTTTTATTGAATTCGGCAGTAATACCTTCCGCATCATCATATGCCCGAATAAGCACATCCCGATCCTTAATCAGATCAATCCCCAGCAATATTTTTCCATTGCTCCCGCTCAATCTTTTAAAATTTCTTAAAATATCGGCCGCCTCAGACCGGGAAAAATTACCTAAGGTCGATCCCGGGAAAAACACCACATTGGATGAATTTTCCAGGTTTGTTTTACTGACTATTTGCTTTACAACCTCTTCATTGGTGAAATCGCCTTCTAAAGGCTGAATGTCCAGATGCGGAAATAGGCCACTTAATCTGTTCACTGAATAGCTCAGCATTTCCCCGGATATTTCAAATGGAATAAAAGCCTTGGGCTGCTCAATGGCATGGAGTATTTTTTGTACTTTATGTCCGGCTCCGCAACCAGGCTCGATGATAATTGCATGCGGTCCGAGCTGTGACGCAATTTCTTCGATATGATGATCCAAGATATCCAACTCAACGTGAGTTAGATAATACTCTTTTAATTGAGTTATTTTTTCAAACAACCAAGAACCTTGCTCATCATAAAAATATTTACAGGGTAAAGTCTTGGGCGCGCTATCCAGTCCCTGATAGACATCGGACAAGAAATCGAGGTCCGCGATAGGGGTCAGTGTTTCTTCAATTACGACAGACATAATCATCCTCTGCGAGACGAATTCCACTCATCATCCAGGATTGGTGGGGATAATAAAAATTCCGATAACTACTTCTTAAATGCTGCGATGGCGTCAAGCATGACCCACCGCGCAGCACTATTTGGTTTACCATAAACTTACCGTTATACTCGCCTGCCACATCCGTAAACGGTTTAAAACCTTGATAAGGCATGTAAGCACTACCTGTCCATTGCCAAGCTTCTGTTGTCATTTGCAAAAGCCCATCGCCTTGAGCTGCCCGGGGGTGTAAATACGCAGGTTCGCCGGAATTCCCGAAAATATTTTCTGATTGACTTGCATATTCCCATTCCACTTCGGTAGGTAAGCGTTTGCGTGCCCATGCAGCAAAAGCATTGGCCTCATAATAATTAACGTGACAGACCGGCTTATTCAAATCAAGCGGTTCTGGACCCGACAGTGTAAATTCGTACCAGCCATCATCTTTTTTTGTCCAATAAAGCGGCGCATTGTGATCATTCTGTTTAGCATTTAACCAACCATCAGAAAGCCAATAATGAGGATTCTCGTAGCCTTGATCCTCTATAAATGCTAAATATTCCTTATTGGTAACCAAGCGGGAGGCTAATCTGAAACTTTGTATCAACCGATCATGCCGTGGTCTCTCATTATCAAAAGAGAATCCTGTATCTTTGGCACCCATCTCAAAAATGCCTGTTTCAAAATCAATCCATTCCAAAGGTGAGACTGTGCTATTGTGAGGTGCATTTTCCAGTGCTGATGAATAAATTGGATTCATTGGATTTAGCGAAAATGCGTGCTTAATATCCATTAATAATAATTCCTGATGCTGCTTTTCGTGATGAATACCTAACATCAAAATTTCACTTAAATGAAGGGGTATTTCAGCATAATGAGAAGACAAGTCTTCAATATAGTTATCAACATGATGTCGATAACTTAATATCTCCTGCAAGCTGGGTCTCGCGAGTAAACCGCGCAAAGAGCGAGTGAATTGCTCTCCTATACCGTTATAGTAAGAGTTGAATAAAACCTGAAAATGTTCATTAAAAATCTTGTATCCGGGTAAATGCGGTGCCAGTAAAAATATCTCGAAAAACCAGCTGGTATGAGCCAGATTCCATTTCACAGGGCTGGCATCCGGCATGGATTGCAATTGGCAGTCTTCTGCGTTTAAATTTTTGATGAGCGTTTCTGAATATTGCCGCGTATGTTTGAACAGCTCGAATATCGAATATACAGCAGAGCTCTCCAACCAATCCGCAAAGTGTGGCTTCATCTCAGATCCCCAATCATACGCATCGTCTCCCAAATGTATGCATTACAAAAATCCCTTTTATTTTAAATAATTAACCACGTGTTTAGCTTATTCTTCGAAGTGATGCGCTATCTTCAAAAACACCACGCGCCAGTTATTTACAGCTCATAAAAATTACTTTTCTCACATCACTTAAGAACACCTGTTCTCATGAAGAACCCGCCCTAAGGGGCGGGAGACTGCATCCGCAGAAACTAATTTCTTCAACCAACCACAAGTTCAATTAGTTCATTACAGTTTGGTCTAATAATTTGATCCGGAAGAGTTGCTAGGGCTGGTGCCGGAGGGAACATTTGAATTCATTCCCGACGGATTGCTTGAGGGCGCTCCCGGTGACCCAGGCATATTCGAATTTACTCCTGTAGGGTCATTGGGATTAACAATTGCAGGGTTATTAGGATTGCCTTGAGAACCATCACGTGAAAGATCACGTGAGAGCGAATCGGATTGCGAGCTTCCCATTGAATCCCGATTGATATTGTTTTGTGGCTGAGGCGATTGTGCGGATATACTGGTGCTAACTAATACAAAAATCGCGCTCATTATAAATATCAAGGCTGCTTTTTTCTCTCTAATCATGATATTAATCCTTTGGTATTGTTAATAGGAAGTGTAATAGTGCAGGTTAATCATCGTTTCCGTCTGTACGTCACCGTACAAAAAAATTTGTTCTGCCCACCCCGCCCTAACTCTAAAAAGCAAGATTGCGAGAAATTGCAAGCTAAAAATTAATACGGGGAAAATTTTGAAACAAAAAAGGGGTTATTAAATTCGGGGAGTAACTATGCTGGGACAATAAGTGTGTTAGCGCACATTCACGGTAATTAATTCTTGTAATAATTTAACTGCGATTGTTAAGTAAGCCTTACGCAAGGGTTACAAAATCGTCCACTTGAATATCCATAAGAAATTGAAATATAAAACGACTTAGGATATTTATCTGAGCTAATTTATTCAGGAGAATTTATCATGACGCAATTCAACAGCCGATTCCTGGCTTTTATTTCATCAATTTTGTTGGTTTCTTTCTTGAGCATTCAATCCGTCCACGCCAGTGAAGCGGGAGAATATATTGATGATGCTGTTATCACTACAAAAGTCAAAGCGGAAATTTTTAATGACCCATCCCTAAAGACTTTTGAGATCAGCGTAGAGACTATAAAAGGTGCGGTCCATCTCAGCGGTTCCGTCAGCAGCCAGGCCGACATCGATCGCGCGGTCGAGATTGCACGCAGTATTAGCGGTGTTACTGCCGTCGAGAACACTATGACCGTTAAGTAAGTAATACTGCATTGATTAACCATCAATGCAGTAAAACCGTCATTACTCGTCCAGGTAATTCTTTAAGTCCGTCATCTAAGATTTGATACGATAACCATCGATGCTATACGCACCCGCACCATAAGCTATCAATAGCATGAATCCGCCAGTGATCGCAATATTCTTCATAAACATGATCATCTGAATTTGATCGGAAAAATTGTTGTGAAAAATCATCGCAGCCGCCAGAGTAAATGCTGCCAATGCCATAGATGCCAGCTTGGTTTGCCATCCTGCCACAATGGCCAAACCACCCACCACTTCAAGCGCTATCACCAATGGCAATAGCATACCCGGCACCCCCATCGCTTCCATATACCCTTGTGTGCCTTCGTATCCGCCGATTTTCTGAAGTCCCGAAATTAAAAAGATCTGCCCCAGGAATAGCCGTGCGACCAATTGACTGATTTTATTCATTTGTATCTCCTTAGGAATTAATTGACAATATCATCGATTGTGTTTGATCCAGGCACGATCACGCACGAAAGCATTGGTTTGAAAATCCCGCATGGCCTGATCAAGTTGCTCCCGGGTATTCATCACAAACGGACCATAACGCGCAATCGGTTCATGAATCGGTTTGCCACTGATAACGATAAATCGCGCTCCTTTTTTTCCTGCAATAAAGTCAATCGAATGATCATCAGTGTCCACGATAACAAGGGAGTGCGACGGCACGATTTGTTCATTGAGCTGCCCGCTCCCTTCAAATACATAAAGCAAACTATTATTTCCGATCGGCAAATGATGTTGAAAATGCTTTCCAGGCTGTACTTGCACGTCGAAATAAGTCACATCCGTAATGTTATCCATGATCGGCGCATGCGTATCAGCAAAGCGGCCGATCAAAACCTTCAACGTATAGTCCGGAGTCTCCACGACCGGAAAGGCTTCCGCAGAATATTCCTGATATTCGGGATGATCCATCTTGCTGGCTGCAGGCAGGTTGATCCACAGCTGAAATCCGCGCAACAGGCCATTTTCCTGCTGCGGCATTTCAGAATGGATAACGCCGCTGGCAGCCTTCATCCATTGTGCAGAACCGGGCCCCAGATCACCGCTGTTACCCATATTGTCTTGATGCGCCATATGGCCATCGATGATATATGTAAAGGTAATAAATCCCCGATGGGGATGTGACGGAAACCCGGCAATATAATCATCCGGATTATCGCTGCTGATATGATCCAGTAGCAGGAATGGATCATAATCGCGCAGTACCGGCGTGCCGATCGTCCGGTACACAGTAACTCCGGCACCCTCCGGAACTGCCACTGCAGGAATGATGCGTGAAGAATTCATTATTTCTCCTTTGCGGTAAAAATTATTATGCTGTCGTTCAGAAAGCATTATCATGGTTGCTATAATAAGAATAAACAGCAATTATATAAATATACTGTTCTCATATAAGCAACAATAAAACTAAAATGGATCGATTTGAAAATATGAATGCATTTGTGCGCGTCGTTGAAATCGGCAGTATCAGCGGCGCTGCGGATCGCATGAATGTGGCAAAGTCGGTGATTAGCCGGCGTTTGAAAGAACTCGAAGAGCATCTCGGCGTAGAATTATTTCATCGCACAACGAGGCAGATGAATTTGACCGACAGCGGGCGCGCTTTTTATCAACAATCTGTACGCATTCTTGCCGATGTCCTCGAAGCAGAACATGCCACCTCGCAATTTCACGGTGCCTTAAAAGGCAACTTGAAAGTGGCTGTGCCGCTGAGTTTTGGTCTGATGCATCTGGGACCCGCCATCAGCGAATTTTTGCAGGCTCATCCTGAAATCACATTTGACCTGGATTTTAATGATCGTCAAGTTGATATATTGATCGAAGGCTTCGATCTGGCAATCCGTATAGCCAGCCTGCCGGATTCCAGTCTGATTGCCCGCCGTCTCGCCCCTATTCAATCCATTATGTGCGCAAGCCCGTCTTATCTTGAACGCATGGGGAAGCCCCAGTCACTGGAAGAACTCATCCATCACCGATGTTTGGCTTACAACTTGATCAATAATTTTGAAAACTGGAATTTGTACGATACCGAAGGTCAACCGATCAGAACAAAAATAGTGCCCTATTTAAAAGCCAGTAATGGCGAATTTCTTCGCGATGCCGCTGTCGAGGGAGCGGGCATTATACTGATGCCGGCATTTATCGTATATAAGGAAATCGAACGCGGTACGTTGATACCGCTACTGACTCAGTACAAATCCTCACAACTCTCTGCCTATGCCATATACCCACAGACCCGTCATCTTTCCCAGCGTGTTCGGGCATTTGTCGATTTTCTGATTCAGCGATTCGAGGGAGCGCCTTATTGGGATTCATGCTTACAAAACATGGGGTAAGAGATGCTGATTTTATCGCAACCCAAAGTTTCACAAAATGAATGATAGGTAAGCACAAAACAACCGGATGGATAGCTGGAAATTATGGTTGCCTTGGAATAGAATCATGCTTGGGAGATTTCATGTGAGCTTCATATAGATTTTATTAAAAGAATCAATACTATATCAATTGGTTAACCGAATTTCCCTGTGTTTATGAAATAGCAGCCGTAGAAGTTGTTTGACGTTTAATTTCGTTATCGGCTGTCAAATTTATCAAGCGTGTGTTTGAATGGTTAATAGGAGAGTTCTCATGGCCAGCATAAGTTATCAAAGACGGCAATTTCTGCAATATGCCGCGTTAGGCGCAATAACCGCCGCAATGCCCGGCTTCTCGCTGGCTGAAATCCGCTCGGTGAGAAAAACCGCCAATAGTGCCTTTAAGGCCGATGTTGAAATTACACTCACAGCACAAGCGGCTGATATGCCGATTCTTCCCGGCGCCCATACGCATGTTTTGACATACAGCGGAACAGTGCTCAACGGTCCGCAAACCGCGCTGAAGGAATTACCGGGTTATTTGGGTCCAATCCTGAATTTCGAACGTGGCCAGAAAGTCCGGATATATTTTCGCAACCAATTACCGGAGCCTTGCATCACCCATTGGCATGGCATGCATGTGCCGCAGGTGATGGATGGTCATCCGATGTACGCCATCGATCAGGGTGAACAGTATGTTTATGAGTTCGAGGTAGATAATCCAGCGGGCACCAACTGGTACCATCCCCATACCCACGAATTGACCGGCACGCAGGTTTACCAAGGCCTGGCCGGGTTGATTACCGTAACCGATGAAGCGGAACGAAGACTGGAATTGCCCAGCAGAGAATATGATTTGCCGCTGATCATTCAGGATCGCAGCTTTACGCAGGGCAATCAATTGCGTTATATGCTGGGCATGCATCAACGCATGCAAGGCTTTTTGGGCGATACTATTTTGATCAATGGTCAGAAAAACAATGTGATTCCGGTCAAGACCAGAGCTTATCGGTTGAGAATTTTAAATGCATCGAACGCCAGAATTTATAAATTGGGATGGAATGACGGTACACCGCTGACAGCAATCGGCACCGACGGCGGACTACTGCCAACACCTGAAACATTCCCTTACATTATGCTTGCACCCGCCGAGCGGGTTGAATTATGGATCGATTTCAGCGACCGCAAAGTGGGTTCTGACTTAACATTGCAAAGTTTGCCGTATCACATCTCCGCATCACACATGGAGGGAATGGGCGGCCGAGGCAGAATGGGCATGATGGGGCAGGCAGGGCAGCATGAAGCACTATCGATTGCGACCTTCAAAATCGCCGAACGCACGGGCGATTCGCCTCAGTTACCGGATCGATTAATCCCAATGCGGCGCTGGACGACATCCAATGTAACTCAGCCGGATAAAACCGTACCCATCGCAATCGGCATGCGTCATATGTCGTTCCAGTTGAATGGTAGAACTTTTGAGATGGAAAACTATCAGGAAATAGAAAAAATCCCGGTCAATAGCTTACAGAAAATCAGGATATTTCACGAATCCGGTATGGGTATGGGAAGAATGGGCGGCGGCATGCGCGGTGGCCGAGGTGGCATGAGTATGATGATGTCTCAGCCACACCCGATTCACATTCACGGCCAGCAGTTTCAAATCGTATCACGCACTCAAGCCAATCCGCAAAGCAGCGCATATGACACCGTTAAGGATGGATTCATCAATAGCGGCTGGAAGGACACCGTGCTGGTACTGCCAGGGGAAGAAGTAGAAATCATCAAGCCATTCAATGATCACACCGGTTTATTTCTTTATCACTGCCATAATCTGGAGCATGAAGATATGGGGATGATGCGTAATTTCTTGGTGGGGTGATGTGACCTGCTACAAAAAGCATACGCATGCTATCATTCGCTTGTAATAAAAAAAGTTACTGTCTTTGAGTTCGTCTTTTTCTTGATTAGGGAGAATACGTCACATTGACTATCATAACGCAAAAACCTTATGATAAATGTCTCTACAAACTGCGTCGCCTCGTTGAAAATACCTTCCTCCATCTGAAACGCTGGCGCGGCACTGCCACAAGATACGCCAAAAACACCTCATCCTTCCTCGCCGCCGTGCAAATCAGATGCATTGCCCTCCGAACTGATATCTCGTGACTACACTATCTAGGGCCTGTTAACACTATTTGATATAATGCGGTGATGTAAATCACCGAAAGCCAATATCAACAGATCGAACACTGTATGCCGCGCCAACGTGGCAATGTCAGTCATTCCAATCTACAAATTCTCAATGCTATTCTGTATGTTACCGAGCATGGTTGCAAGTGGAGTGGACTACCCAAGCGCTTCGGCAATTGGCACACCATCTACACTCGAATGAATCGATGGGCAAAAAGTGGCGTGCTTCAAAAAGTTTTTGAGCGGTTGCAGCAACAACAAATCATTCGCATCAAAATTGAAGCCGTTTCGATGGATAGCACCAGCATCAAAGTGCACCCTGATGGTACTGGTGCATTAA
>NZ_FNUX01000028.1 GCF_900108305.1 Nitrosomonas ureae | reverse complement strand
CATTGCCACGTTGGCGCGGCATACAGTGTTCGATCTGTTGATATTGGCTTTCGGTGATTTACATCACCGCATTATATCAAATAGTGTTAACAGGCCCTAGTTCAGCATGATTTCACGAAGCTTTTCTTCGAGTGGGGGACGCAAGCCCATTTTGCGCGCTTCTTCGATGGCTGCTTCCGGTTCAACGCCTTGGGTAATGCGATAACTGGCCCACATGGCGCTGGCGCGATTACCCGATCCGCAATGAATCAAGACCGGTTTTTGGGCGGATTCGATGATTTTGGTAAATTCGGCCACCTGTTCACGCGTGATTCCGGCAACCGTGGTCGGAATGTTGAAGTACATCATGCCGGCTCTGTCGACGAGCGCTTTTTCCTCGGCCGTTCCTTCATTTTTAGTGCGCAAATCAATGACGGTTTTAAATCCGGTGGCGGCCAAAGCTTGCGTGCCGCCATCGCTGATCATTCCGGAAATGGCGATTTGTTCCGTAGCGCGGCTGTAGTTTTGTACCTCGATAACCTGATGTCCAAACGGCACGCGGCCGGATGCCTGTACCCAGGTGGTAAAGAGGATGGTCATCAGTGTCATCAGAATGATAGAGTATTTCATGGAAAGCCCCATTTGCATGTTAAAGTGAAAATAATGCTTTCCATTGTAGCGGTACTGGATATTCAAGTACAAATTATTCCTGATAACCTGGCTTGTTCGCTTCTTGCGTCAAAGGAAAAGATTCATGTCGTATGATCCCGATTCGTTCGTTGCTAAACCACCCGTATGGCACAGTTATGCGGCAGAAAGCGTTCTGCAGGCGTTTGCTACCGGGCAGGGTGGTTTGTCACAATCGGAAGCCAGGCTTCGCCGGGAAAAATATGGCACCAATCGCTTAAAACCGCCCAAACCGGAAAGCGCTGTTATCCGTTTCTTGTTGCAATTTCATAATGTACTGATTTATATCCTGTTGGGTGCATCGATGGTGACGGCATTTATGGGGCATTGGGTGGATAGCGGCGTTATTCTGGGCGTCGTGATTATTAACGCCATCATCGGTTTTATCCAGGAAGGCAAGGCGGAAAAAGCGCTCAATGCGATCCGGCGCATGCTGTCGCTCAACGCGATGGTATTGCGCGAAGGACATCGGATGCAGGTTCCGGCGGAGCAATTGGTGCCGGGGGATATGGTGCTGCTGCAATCCGGTGACAAGGTACCTGCAGATATCAGGTTGCTCAGTTGTAAAAATCTGCGTATCGAAGAGGCTGCGTTGACCGGTGAATCCTTGGCGGTCGAGAAATCGATTTCAGCGGTCGATGCCGTGACGGCGATCGGAGACCGTTTCTGCATGGCGTATTCGGGTACGCTGGTGGTTTATGGCCAAGGGATGGGCGTTGTGGTTGCCACCGGCCAGCATACCGAGATTGGGCGTATTAGCCAGATGATCGCGCAAGTCGATAAGCTGGTTTCACCGCTACTGCGGCAAATGGCAGTTTTTGGCCGTTGGCTGACGGTTGTGATTCTACTTCTGGCTGTGAGCCTGTTTGTCTATGGTTTTTTGCTGCGTGATTATCCTCTGGGCGAGATTTTCATGGCTGCGGTGAGCATGGCTATCGCCGCAATTCCGGAAGGATTACCCGCCATCATGACGATCACGCTGGCGCTGGGGGTGCAGAATATGGCGCGGCGCAGCGCCATTGTACGCAGGTTGCCCGCAGTGGAAACACTGGGTGCGGTAACCGTTATCTGCACGGATAAGACCGGCACGCTGACGCGCAACGAGATGACCGTGCAAAGTGTCATGACTGCGTCTGATCAATTGCAGGTCAGTGGCGTAGGTTATGCACCAGTCGGCGGTTTTAGCCGGAATGGAAAGGAAATCGAGATTGCGGATGATGCCGATATGCTGGAATTGTTCCGAGCCGGATTACTGTGTAACGATGCATCGCTGCACCAGCATGATGACCGATGGGATATCCAGGGCGACCCGACCGAAGGCGCACTGGTTACGTTGGCAATGAAGGCGGGATTGGATTCGATTTCCGGGCAGCAAGCATTACCGCGCGTGGATGTGATTCCTTTTGAATCGGAACATCGCTTCATGGCGACATTGCATCATGACCCTGCCGGACATGGTTCAATTTATGTCAAAGGCGCCCCGGAAGAAGTGTTGACCATGTGCAGCCATCAGCGCAATCAAGGCAATGACGATCCGATTCAACTTGATTTATGGCATACCAAAATAAGCGCAGCCAGTGAAACCGGTCAGCGCATACTGGCCCTGGCCAGCCGCAAGGTGCAGGCAAAACAGAAAACGCTGGCATTCTCCGATGCTGAAGCGGGATTTACCTTGCTCGGGCTGGTTGGCATTATCGATCCGCCGCGCGAGGAAGCCATTACCGCCGTGCAGCAGTGTCATGCGGCCGGTATTCAGGTCAAAATGATCACGGGTGATCATCGCATTACCGCCTGTGCGATTGGCGCGAAATTAGGCATTGGGGATGGCCAGCGCGCTATTACGGGCATTGAACTGGACGATATGGATGATACGCAATTGCGTCAGGTTGCAGCCGATATGGAGATTTTCGCACGCGCTAATCCCGAGCATAAACTGCGGCTGGTGACAGCCTTGCAGGAAAACGGCGAGGTTGTCGCAATGACGGGAGACGGCGTGAATGATGCTCCGGCGTTAAAGCGTGCCGATATTGGCGTCGCGATGGGACAGAAAGGCACTGAAGTCGCGAAAGAAGCGGCAGAAATGGTGTTGACAGACGATAACTTTGCGTCGATCACCCACGCCGTGGAGGAAGGCCGCACGGTCTACGATAATATCCGCAAAACGGTTGTCTACATTCTACCGACCAGTAGCGGCGAGGCGGGTATCCTGATGCTCGCCATAATTCTGGGTATGGCTTTGCCCATCACACCCGTGCAGATTTTGTGGATCAATATGGTGACGACGGTGACGCTGGCGATTTCACTGTCTTTCGAGCGGCCGGAAAGCGGGGTGATGTCGCGTGCGCCGCATGATCCCAACGCATCAATTTTGTCAGGATTTCTGGTGTGGCGCATTGTCTTCGTTTCCTTGTTAATGATCAGTGGCGGCTTCGCACTCTATATCTGGGAAACCCTGCAGGGTTCCAGCGTTGAATTAAGCCGCACGGTGGTGGTGAATGCGCTGGTGATGTGTGAAATCGTTTATTTGTTCAATTGCCGCTATCTGGTGGCTTCTGTTTATTCGCGCCAGGGGTTTCTGGGCAATCGCTATGTTTTATGGGCGATCGGTTTATTGCTGGTACTGCAGATGTTGTTTACCTATTGGCCCGTCATGCAGCAATTGTTTGGCACGACAGCGCTGGATGCAGCAACTTGGGGGCGGATCATTGCGGTTAGTTTGATTTTATTTCTACTGATTGAATTCGAGAAATTTTTGTTAAGAAAGCGGGGAATTACGGATTTGTAATGCCGGATTCTTTATCCACCATGCAGATAAAGAATGAATAGACTCAAGCTGACCCAACCAATGTTGAGGAACAAGCGCATGTCGGGGCGATAAACCGGATCCGCGACGACTATACCGCTCATGATACGGGCATTTTTAATTGTTTTACTGGTCAGAAAGAAGTGGCAATCTTAATATTTCTGCTTGATAGCGCATTGCTTGATAGCATATTGTTATTACCATCAATTAGCGGTATGTTTCTCATAAGCGGTCGTGCAAACTGGCTGTTGCTCAGTTCAATCGACCCTATCGTGAAAGCGCGTATCAAGCCAAATGTTTCCAGGTTTTCAACGGATAACCTGTGTTAAATTGCAGATCACGAGCTGCAAAATTTTTCAAGATGCCGAATTAAAAATTGAATAGGGAGAGCGTGTGACGTGCGCACTACGCACTATTGATCTGGGTTTATAAATTGCGGAAAAAATTTAAATGATACGTTTTATTATATTGATGTTGTTCTGTATTACGAACGTGGCGAACGCCAATGGCAACGCAGTGCCCGATACCATGGCTGAGCGGGTTAAGGCGTGCACCATCTGTCATAACGCTGAAGGCAAAGCAGGGCGCGATGCATATTATCCTCGTATAGCGGGTAAACCGCAGGGATATATTTTTAATCAGTTACGCAATTTCAGGGATGGCCGGCGCTATTATCACGCCATGGCCATTTTGCTGGAAAATATGTCGGATGAATATCTGCGGGAAATGGCACAGTATTTTTCTTCTTTGCAGTTACCCTATCCGCACCCCGAGCAGATACAAATGCTGCCCGAGGAAATCGAGCTGGCGCGGCATCTTGTTTATTCAGGATATCCGGAGCGCAATATCCCGGCATGCAGTGCCTGCCACGGGGATATTCTGATGGGCGTGGAACCTGCTATCCCGGGCTTGGTTGGATTGTCCCGTGCTTATATCACAGCGCAACTGGGCGGGTGGCGTAACGGAGGCATTATGCGGATTCAGACATCCGATTGCATGTCTGAAATCGCTAACCAGTTGACCGAGAATGAAGTCAATGCAGTTGCGAAATGGCTGGCGAATCAATCGGTTTCCGGAAAGCCCGGTTCATTCAATGAACTTTCACCCGAATTGGTGGATCGGTGCAGTCAGACTATCTTGGAACACGGAGGTGCAGAATGAGGCACGGGGTTATGATATTCAGCGTAATAATAAGCTATTGGAGAAATATTACCTTGCCGTGGATATGCGGGATATTACTGGCATCCGTTTTGCTGGCGATGCCCGGGAAAGTCATGGCTGGTGCAGCGGAAGATCCCGGCGTAGTGGACGCAGTGGATTATGGCGCTTATCTGGCCCGTGTCGGTAATTGCATGGGATGTCATACGACCAAGGGCGGGCAGCCATTTGCGGGTGGACGCCGCTTGTCCACGTCATTCGGTGTATTTATTACACCTAATATCACCCCTGATAAAGAAACGGGGATCGGCCTGTGGAATCAACAGGATTTCTGGCAGGCGTTGCATCAGGGCAAGTCGCGCGATGGGCGGCTTCTATATCCTGCTTTTCCCTATACCGAATATACCAAAGTGACGCGGCAAGACGCCGATGCGATTTTTGCCTATCTGCAGTCGCTGCCACCCGTTTCGCAGGCTAATCCGGCGCACGATATTTTCTTTCCCTATAATTCCAGAGCATTGCTCGCGGTCTGGCGCACCTTGTATTTTAAAGAGGGTGTTTATGAACCGGATCAATCCAAAAGCACGGCATGGAATCGCGGTGCCTATCTGGTGCAGGGGCTAGGTCATTGCAATGCCTGCCATACCACCCGCAATATGCTGGGGGCGAGTCAGGATAACGCATTGGCAGGCGGGCAAATAATGGGCATGAATTGGTACGCCCCTTCTCTATCTTCGCATCTGGAAGCAGGCAGCGGCGATTGGGAAATCGAGGAAATTGCCGCGCTGCTGACAACGGGCATCACAGAGCGTGCTGTGGCTTCGGGTCCTATGGCGACTGTCGTCAGGCAAAGCCTGCAATATTTATCGCAGGAAGATGTTCTCGCGATGTCCACCTATCTCAAATCACTGACAGAAAATGACACGGGTAATGCGCCTGGTGTTCATTTTTCGGTGATATCAGGCAGCTTGCGGAGACATCTGGAGCTGGGTGGGAAAATTTATCGGGAATATTGTCAGGAGTGTCATGGCGCTGACGGAAAAGGTGCTCCGGGCATTTATCCCGCGCTGGCGGGTAACCGGGGCGTGGTGATGGATTCACCATTGAACGTCATTCGCAGCGTGTTGAATGGCGGTTATCCGGCCACGACGGCAGGAAATCCCCGGCCCTATGGAATGCCGCCGTTCCAGCAGATTTTACGTAATGAGGAAGTGGCGCTCGTGGTGTCCTATATCAGGAACGCCTGGGGAAATCGCGCTAGTCTGGTGAGAGCGCTGGATGTCGACCAGGGTAAAGGCGGGGATGATTAGCGGAATCCGGCATAACCGGGGGAAGGTTAATAAATCCCTTCCCCTGGTTTATAGGCTTGCTTTATAGCGATCAGACAATAAAGTCGCTGCTGCCAGTGAAGTCCAGACTGGCCAGTGTCGTTCCGACCAGGATGATATCACCGCTTCCAGCGGCTGAAGTCAGGTCAATACGCACATTGGCGCCTTCAGTAGTTGACAGAGCCTGGATTTGAGCAAGCGTAAGCCCGAAGTTGCTGAGATTGATGACATCGTCACCAGAATCATCAAAGTCCAGAATGGTGGATTGCGCAGAGGATGTCGTGACGACAAAGGTATCATTGCCCGCGCTGCCTCGGTAATTCGTTGCCAAGGCGTTGGAAACGGTGATGGTATCGTTGCCGCTGCCGCCGTTGATTTCTTCGATGCTGGTGAGCGTAAGGCCGCTGGTGAAATCGAGGATATCGTCGTCCGCGGTAGCGAGGATGCGGTCATTACCGCCGCCGCCGTCGATGTTTTCAATATCGGTGAGGTTGCCCAGGCCGCTGGTGACGTTGAAGGTGTCGTGATTACCCAAACCGAGCCAGGTGTCATCACCTAACCCGCCATTAACAGTATCCAGTCCTTCGCCGCTGCCGTTAACCGTGAACGTATCGTCGCCAGCCGCGCCGAAGAGCGTATCGTTGCCCGCGCCGCCGTGTATGGTGTTATTGCCGCCATTGCCGGTGATGTTGTCGTTGCCGTTGCCGCCGTTGATTTCCTCGATGCTGGTGAGCGTGGGGCCGTTGGTGAAATCGAGGATATCGTCGCCCGCGGTAGCGAGGATGCGGTCATTACCGCCGCCGCCGTCGATGTTTTCAATATCGGTGAGGTTGCCCAGGCCGCTGATGACGTTGAAGGTGTCGTGATTACCCAAACCGAGCCAGGTGTCATTATCTAACCCGCCATTAACAGTATCCAGTCCTTCGCCGCTGCCGTTAACCGTGAACGTATCGTCGCCAGCCGCGCCGAAGAGCGTATCGTTGCCCGCGCCGCCGTGTATGGTGTTATTGCCGCCATTGCCGGTGATGTTGTCGTTGCCGCTGCCGCCGTTGATTTCCTCGATGCTGGTGAGCGTAGGGCCGTTGGTGAAATCGAGGATATCGTCGCCCGCGGTAGCGAGGATGCGGTCATTACCGCCGCCGCCGTCGATGTTTTCAACCGAAGTGAGGTTGCCCAGGCCGCTGGTGACGTTGAAGGTGTCGTGATTACCCAAACCGAGCCAGGTGTCATTATCTGCTCCGCCATCAATAGTATCCAGCCCTTCGCTGCTGCCGTTAACCGTGAACGTATCGTCGCCAGCCGCGCCGTTGAGTGCGTCGTCTCCCGCGCCGCCGTGTATGGTGTTATTGCCGCCATTGCCGGTGATGGTATCGTTGCCGCTGCCGCCGTTGATTTCCTCGATGCTGGTGAGCGTGGGGCCGTTGGTGAAATCGAGGATATCGTCGCCCGCGGTAGCGAGGATGCGGTCATTACCGCCGCCGCCGTCGATGTTTTCAATATCGGTGAGGTTGCCCAGGCCGCTGATGACGTTGAAGGTGTCGTGATTACCCAAACCGAGCCAGGTGTCATTATCTGCTCCGCCATCAATAGTATCCAGCCCTTCGCCGCTGCCGTTAACCGTGAACGTATCGTTGCCAGCCGCGCCGTTGAGCGCGTCGTCTCCCGCGCCGCCGTGTATGGTGTTATTGCCGCCATTGCCGGTGATGGTATCGTTGCCGCTGCCGCCGTTGATTTCTTCGATGCTGGTGAGCGTGGGGCCGTTGGTGAAATCGAGGATATCGTCGCCCGCGGTAGCGAGGATGCGGTCATTACCGCCGCCGCCGTTGATGTTTTCAACCGAAGTGAGGTTGCCCAGGCCGCTGATGACGTTGAAGGTGTCGTGATTGCCCAAACCGAGCCAGGTGTCATTACCTAACCCGCCATTAATAGTATCCAGTCCTTCGCCGCTGCCGTTGATCGTAAACGTGTCATTGCCGCCATCACCGAAGAGTGCGTCGTTTCCAGCAGAACCGTGGATGGTATCAGCGCCTTCTCCGCCACGAAGCGTATTGATCTGGCTATTGCCGGTGATGGTATCGTTTCCGGAGCCACCATTAACCACCACATCAGTCAGCGTGGTGCCGGAGAAATTCAGGGTATTATTGCCGCTATCACCTAAAACCGTCACGTTGGCTTTACCGTCAGCGGTGATGGTTTCAATGTTGTTGCTGGCGCCGAAATTTCCCGCCAGCTGGATGAAGGTGCCGTTGCTTTGCGCCTGGATGGTGTCGCTGCCGGTACCACCGTTGTAAACATCACTGCCTTCGCCGCCGCCGGAAACCAGGAAAGTATCGTCGCCGCCCGCGCCGTTGAGCGTATCGTTGCCCGCGCCGCCACGGATAGTGTTGTCAACAGCGTTGCCGGTGATGACGTCATTGCCGGAGCCTCCGTCCACCACGACGCCATTCAGGGTAATGCCGGTGAAATCCAGGGTGTTGCTGGCGCTATCACCTAAAACCGTCACGTTGGCTTTACCGTCAGCGGTGATGGTTTCAATGCTGTTGCTGGCGCCGAAATTTCCCGCCAGCTGGATGAAGGTGCCGTTGCTTTGCGCTTTGATGGTGTCGTTGCCGTCACCGCCATCGTAGACATCACTGCCTTCGCCGCCGCCGGAAACCAGGAAAGTATCGTCGCCGCCCGCGCCGTTGAGCGTATCGTTGCCCGCGCCGCCACGGATAGTGTTGGCGTCAGCGTTGCCGGTGATGACGTCATTGCCGGAGCCTCCGTCCACCACGACGCCATTCAGGGTAATGCCGGTGAAATCCAGGGTGTTGCTGGCGCTATCGCCTAAAACCGTCACGTTGGCTTTACCGTCAGCGGTGATGGTTTCAATGTTGTTGCTGGCGCCGAAATTTCCCGCCAGCTGGATGAAGGTGCCGTTGCTTTGCGCTTTGATGGTGTCGTTGCCGTCACCGCCATCGTAGACATCGCTGCCTTCGCCGCCGCCGGAAACCAGGAAAGTATCGTCCAGTGTGCTGCCGGTCAGCGTGTCGTTGCCGGCACCGCCGCTGACAGTGACGCTGATTACACCGGAAGCGGAGGTCAGTGCGGATAAATCGACGGTATCGCTACCGGAACTGCCATTCACAATAATAGTATCGTCGGCGAATGGACCGGTTGTGTTTCCGTTCAGCGTTACATCGAAGTCTGCGCCATTATCGGCAACCGAAATTGTATCGTTGCCGCCGGTGCCATTGATTGTTTTTGTTGTCATTGTGTCTCCTTGATTTTATAAGAATTTATTCTTTCATGAGAATTCGGGCTGCAAGGGATAGCTTTCATAAAGCTGCAATCAATAACCCGGTGTATTCCAATAAGCACCGGGTTTGTGATTTTGCATCGTTATTCTGCAGTGAATTGAGATGATTATTACTTCGCTTCAAATGTAAATGACCAATATATGCAGCAGATATCTGAACTCGATTCCGCGCCTGGTATGGGAACATATTTTATTGAATGCTTCAATCAAGAAGATGTCCCGAATAAAACGGGATGAATATCCCGAATAGCTAACCGGATTCAATTAATATAATGGTTTCGATGTGAGAATATTTGCTGTTCCGAAAAGGAAGGAGTTCCGGTGGAAATTCGCAGCGTACTCTGCAAAACCAGGAATACGGAAAGATCGTTGCCATTTGGATGAAGTATGTTTTTGCACGATGACGGGCGATTGTGATGAATTTCTGGTGTAAAGCCCGTAAAAATAATATAGTTAAATAAAAGTGAGCTGTTTTTCTGTGGATATCAGGCGTAATCAAATTTCAAGGCTTCGAGAATTGAATGAGATGATCAAAGATTGACACCTGTTATATCGGATTGTAAGAGCCGGTATTTTGATATTTATACAATGTGCAATATGAGTGCAAAACAATACGCGCAGCATTTACTGAATTTTATCGATGAAAGCCCGAGCCCCTGGCATGCCGTTGCTTCGATCGAGTCGGCGATCCAGGCATTTCAGTTTGTCCGGCTGGATGAGACGGTCAAATGGCAGTTGCAGGCAGGCGGACGGTATTACGTAGTGCGCGATGATTCTTCGATCGTGCTGTTTGTGCTGGGGCGTAGCGCGCCATCCGAATCAGGCTTCAAAATAGTGGGGGCGCATACGGATTCGCCGGGATTCCGCATCAGGCCAAACGCTGCGACTGCGAGCAATGGTATTGCCCGGCTGGGTGTTGAAATTTACGGCGGACCGATTCTGGCAACATTTACCGACCGTGATCTGAGTTTGGCCGGACGGGTTAGTCATACTGATGATCAAGGAAGGCTCTTGCACAAATCAGTGCGCATCGATCAATCATTGTTACGCTTGCCGAATCTTGCGATTCACTTGAACCGGGGTGTCAATGAAGATGGATTGAAGCTGCATAAGCAAAATGAGCTATTTCTATTGTTCGCCCAATTGACCGCGGATCAATTGCCGCCACAGCCTTATTTTGTTGCGCTATTGGCGCAGTTGGCAGGAATAGAATCCGAGCAGCTTTTATCCTGGGATCTGGCGGTTTACGATACGCAAAAAGGCGCATTCTGGGGTGCAAATCAGGAATTTTATGCCAACAGTCAAATCGATAACCTGGCATCTTGCCATGCCGGATTGCAGGCCCTGCTTGATGAGGATGTATTAAATTCTGTGGAGGGTACGCTGGTTTGCGCATTTTTCGATCATGAAGAGATTGGCAGTAGAAGTCATGTCGGAGCTGCGGGTAGTTTTCTAACCGATGTATTGCAGCGCGTCAGTATCGCCACCTCATCCGACCGGGAAGCCATGTCGCGCGCATCGGCGAACAGTTTCTTGATCAGTGCGGATATGGCGCATGCTTATCATCCCAATTTTGCTTCGGCTTATGAAGCGGACCATAGCGTTATTGTCAACCAAGGCCCGGCGATTAAATTTAATGCGAATCGGCGGTATAGTTCTGAAAGCGTTTCTACCGCACATTTTATCCGCTGGTGCAAGGAAGCGGATATTCCTTATCAACGCTACTCGCATCGCAGCGACTTGCCCTGCGGCAGTACGATCGGCCCGATTGCTTCAGCGAAACTCGGCATACGCAGCGTCGATGTCGGCTGTCCGATGTGGGCGATGCACAGCATTCGCGAAAGCGCAGGGGTGCAAGACCACGAATATATGATCAAGGTGCTGAAGCGATTTTTTAGTGATTGACACACATTAAGCAAATTTCCGGCTATTTCTGCACATCGGGATTTTAGCTTTTTCTGGTGGTTATCGCCTGAGTTAGGTGCCAACACGCAAGGCGCCGCCAATTGACTCGTCATACTCCCAGAACTCAATGCCAACCGGAACAAGATGGTTGTAAGTGCGAAGGTAGTAGCTTGCAAGGCTCTCTCCGCCGCCCCGACGAAGATCTTTGAGAACAAACATGATCTTGCGGTAGTCCGGCGGTGATACATGGAAGTAATACATTGCCTCATTCCAGACCGTGAGCTTGGCGCTAGGAACATTGTGGCCAGCCGTCCAGCGATGGGATTTGCATTCAACAACGACTTTCTGCTCAGAACAGCCAAGATCAAAGGCGTGCGCCTTTTTTGTCGAGCCGACACCAACTTCAACAATGTGGCCGGGGTAGAGATGAAGCCCCTGCTGCAAGAAGAAGCGATATGCGATATGCTCGAACTCCCGGCCAACGTGAGCGTTTGAAGAAGAACCTACACATTGGAACGGTTTGTCCATTGGCACCTAACGTACGATCAACGCGCTGGGGTGTTGAATTAACACAGTGTAGTGATCCTTGTTGCGTGATACCCAACCCCGGATCTCCAGCGATTTTCCTACATAAATATTCAGTGCGGGGAACAGATCGAGATTGGTATTCTGGATGCGTATATCAATCTTGTCATCAAACATCAGCCGTGTGTATTTTCTGCTTTTCTTAATGGATGCAGGAATTCCGATGAACCGCTGCCAGCCTTTGTTGTGATTGGCGATTTGTTCGATTGGTTTGGGTTGATAAGCCGACATTGACCAGATACCGAGCTTCTGTTTCTCGGCCTGCTGCTGCGCCTGAATCAATTTGTCGCTGTAACGTATATTGGGCGGGATGATACTGACGAAGGCCAGGCCGTTTTCCAACAATGCCTGGTTGATATGTTTGCCATCAGGGGTAAAAACGTGCGCGAGCAAGCGCTTGTACTTGTCCCGCTTGGTTTGATCATATTCCAGATAGACTTTGTTTTCCTGCAACTGAGCCTGCAGCCATTTTTTAGCCGCTACTCCGCCAGGCTCTTCAGCTCGTAGCCGACTTTCTATTTCTGGAGTGTTGACTCCTAATAAACGAATCTGTTTTTTGTCCGCCAATATGATGGTGTCGCCATCGTATACCCTGGCAACGTCATGTAAATGACGTCCAGGCTGACTGATAATATCGAGTTTCTGAGCACCGGTTGAGGGTACATCCGAATAGGTGACCCGGCCCCGGTCATCGACGCTGCGGTAAATCTCGGTTGCCAGCAGCGCGGGCGTGACAAGGTTGAGAATCAGGCAAAAGAACAGAGAAAATTTCTTGATAGTAAACATGGAATTAATTTGCATGACCTAACAGCGATAGAGTCAGGTGCATCGGCGTGATACAAGAATAATCAATGCTGCACTGAATTTTTGATTGCCTGCCGGGTTGATGCGCGAAGGAGATTGCTGGATCATGTGCAAGATCATGCATTTTTGCGGATTTATTAAGAAATTTTTGGTAAAAGAAATACGGGTGAAATGAATATAGCGCAATATTCCGAAGAAAAGTAGATTAAAATTAACACCTATTTGATCGATATCTGGATTTTCCCTACCTTTTGTGCCTCATCATCTACAATTAGAACCTTTCAGCCATAACCATTTATGGAATCGTCTATATCAATGACATCTGACAATTTAATTGAAGTCAGCGATCTGAATTTTTCCTATGATACGCGCGCAATTCTGAAGGGCATCGATATGACCATGCGCCGTGGGCAGGTTATCGCGGTGATGGGCGGCAGCGGATCGGGCAAAACAACGTTGCTGCGATTAATCAGCGGCGAGATTCGACCTACCTCAGGATACGTAAAGTTTGCGGGAGAAATAGTGCATGAACTGGATCGCGATGCGCTGTTCAAGCTACGGCGTAAGATGGGCATGTTGTTTCAGTTTGGCGCATTGTTTACGGATTTGTCCGTGTTTGACAATGTAGCGTTTCAGATGCGCGAACATACCAATTTGCCGGAATCGATGATTCGTGATCTGGTATTGATGAAATTACAGGCAGTCGGTTTGCGCGGCGCGCACCGGTTGATGCCCAATGAATTATCCGGCGGGATGGCGCGGCGTGTGGCATTGGCCCGCTCGATCGCGCTGGATCCGATGTTGGTCATGTATGACGAGCCATTTACCGGGCTTGATCCGATTTCGCTCAGTGTGATTGGTAATCTGATTCGCCGGCTTACTGACTCGCTCGGCATGACTTCGATTGTGGTGACGCACAATGTGGAGGAATCGTTAAAGATTGTTGATTATGTTTATTTTATTGCAGATGGCGTGATAGCGGCCGAAGGCACGCCCCAGGAAGTGCGTGAATCTGTCGCTCCCTTTGTACATCAATTTATTCATGGCGAAGAGGATGGACCGGTGCCGTTTCATTATCCCACCCAGGCCTACCGGCAGGATTTGAATCTGGAGGATAGCGTTGCCTAAGCGAATTGTATCCGGTATTCAGAGTATCGGGCATCGTGTGATTGAAAGTATCTGGCGGCTGGGTCTTGCCAGCCGTTTTTTTATTCTGGTGCTATTAAAATCGGGCACCAGCTTGCGCCGGTTTAATCTGGTCATACGGGAGTTGTATTTTACCGGTGTCTTGTCGCTGATCATTATCGTGGTATCCGGCTTGTTTGTGGGGATGGTGCTCGGTTTGCAGGGCTATGAAACGTTGCAGAAATACGGCTCGGAATCAGCCGTTGGCACCTTGGTTGCGCTGTCTTTGGTGCGGGAACTGGGCCCGGTGGTGGCCGCGTTATTGTTCGCCAGCCGCGCGGGTTCTGCAATTACTGCAGAAATAGGCTTGATGAAAGCAACCGAGCAATTGGCGGCGATGGGAATGATGGCCGTTGACCCGATTGCCCGTGTCGTCGCTCCACGGTTCTGGGCTGGTGTGATTTCCATGCCGTTTCTGGCGGCGATGTTTTCCGTGATGGGTGTTTTTGGCGGTTATCTGGTTACTGTGGTGTTCATTGGTGTGGATGAAGGTTCCTACTGGTCGCAGATGCAAAGTGCAGTTGATTTCCGCTTTGATATTTTGAATGGTTTTATTAAAAGCTGTTTTTTTGGTGTGGCGGTTACCGCGATTGCGGTTTTTGAAGGATATGATGCGCCGCCCACGGCGGAAGGTGTATCTGGCGCGACTACGCGTACGGTTGTGACTTCTTCGTTAGTCATTTTAGGACTTGATTTTATTTTGACCGCTTTCATGTTTAGAGGGGTGAGTTAATGCAGCGGACAACGATGGATTTATGGGTGGGATTGTTTGTGGTTATGGGGATTATTGCACTCATGATCCTGAGTCTCAAGGTCGGTAACCTGAATGTTTATAATCCTTCTCAAAGCTATGTAATTACAGGGAATTTTGAAAACATCGGCGGCTTAAAGGTGCGCGCCCCGGTTAAAAGCGCGGGTGTTGTTGTTGGGCGCGTGACGAATATTCAGTTTAGTACGGAAACTTACGACGCAGTCGTGACGATGAGCATGGATGCCCGGTTTCAATTTCCTAAAGATACGTTTGCCAGCATCTTGACGTCGGGGTTATTGGGAGAACAGTACATCGGATTGGCTGCAGGTGGTGATGAGGCGATGCTCAAAGCGGGTGATAAAATCATGAAAACCAATTCGGCCATGGTGCTTGAGGAATTAATCGGACGTTTTTTATTTAATAAAGCGGCGGAAGATGATTCTTTCTAAGGAAACGCTGAATCAAGCTTTGCCCCGTTCGTCTTGTATCTGATTATTCGCCAGATTATTCAGCGTTTCCCTAATTCATTGGATTGTTAATTTTATTCTGGTTGGTTAGTATTACGATTATACGATTTAAAACTTGATGAGGTGATAATGAAAAGGTTTCTAGGGGTAATAATACTCATGCTTTCTAATTTGCTGGCGCTGCCTGCATGGTCAGTGGATCTGGCGCCGGACAGATTAGTCGATAAAACAGTCAAGGAAGTGATCGAGATCATCCAGAAAGATGAAACGCTGAAGAATGGTGACAGAGAGAAAATGTTCGATTTGATCGAGACTAAAATTCTTCCGCATTTCAATTTCACACGCATGACGCAGCTTGCCATGGGGCAGCATTGGTCCAAAGCTCAACCGGAGCAACAGAACAGGATCGTGGATGAATTCCGTACCCTGCTGGTACGCACGTATTCCAATGCATTGACAAGTTATCACGATGAAACGATTAAAGTAAATCCATTACCTGAGCTGGGTGACCGTACTGAAACCAAGGTACGCACCATGGTGATTCAAGGAAAAGGAAAAGAGCCGGTTCCGATTGATTACAGTATGGAAAAAAAACCGGATGGCTGGAAAGTTTATGACGTTACGGTGGCTGGCGTGAGCCTGGTGACGAATTATCGCGGAACATTCAACAGCCAGGTTCGTAAAGGCGGCGTGGATGGGCTTTTGAAGGCCTTGACGGATAAAAACAAATCGCTTGAAGGAAAAAGATAGTTGTGGCGGTGAATCGATTGGATTCTTGTGCCACCATGATTTTTCGCGATAACGACAGAATTGTCGTGCAGGGTCCGGTCACTATAGATAATGTTGTGTTGCTGACGCGAAATGGAATTGCGCTGTTTGATGATCAGCCTCTAACGATTGATCTGGAGAAAGTGTCTGAAGTTGATTCAACCATAATCAGCATGCTGCTTGAATGGTTGCGTGCAACGCGCGGACATGCTCATACGCTGCAGTTTGTAAATATGCCTTTAAGTCTTACCAGCCTGATTCAGTTATATGGGATGGCGGAGTTAATTTCGCTTCCGGTGTCGCCCGTTATAAACCAAAGTCCCTCCTTGATCTGATGCGATTTTTCTTTCGCTGAAGCTTTTACAGTTAAATTCCTTTGACGATGTTACCTGCGATTGAAATCATACGCGTGTGTAAGAACTTTGGAGGGATTCGCGCATTGGTCGATGTCGATCTGGAGATCCACCCAGGGGAATTTTTTGCATTGCTGGGACCCAATGGTGCCGGCAAAACAACGTTGATCAATATCATTGCCGGCTTGTCTCTGGCCCATAGTGGTTCGGTCAATGTAATGGGATACAACGTCACTACGCAATATCAGCAGGCGCGGCGGAATTTGGGAATCGTTCCGCAGGAATTGGTATTTGATCCTTTTTTCAGTGTGCGCGAGGTTTTACTCATTCAATCCGGTTACTACGGGATAAAGCACAATAATCGCTGGGTGGATGAAATTATTGAGCGTCTCGATCTTGCCGGCAAGGCCAATGCGAATATGCGCTCTTTATCCGGAGGCATGAAACGGCGTGTTCTGGTTGCGCAAGCACTGGTACACAAACCACCTGTCATTATTCTGGATGAACCGACAGCGGGGGTGGACGTTGAATTGCGCCAGACATTATGGGAGTTTATCAAGCAACTTAACCAGGATGGGCATACGATTGTTCTGACTACGCATTATCTGGAGGAGGCTGAAACACTGTGCAGCCGCGTGGCGATGCTCAAAGAAGGCAAGATCATCGCGCTGGATAGCACGCAAAACCTGATTGGAAAACTGGCTTCGGGCAACTCGGTAAAAATAAGATTGCTGCCCGATCGTTTACCACCGGTACTCCAGCCGTTACAAAAAAGTTGTAGTAACGGTTTGTATGAGCTGCGAATAGATAGTTATGCGCAAATAGAATTTATTCTGTCGACTTTGAGAGCTGGGAATACGCAAATACAGGAAATGTACTTGCAGCAACCTGATCTGGAGGATGCTTTTGTCAGTCTCATCAGAAATAGCGGGAATAAACTGCAATGACCGGTTTTTTTACCTTGCTGCATAAAGAATTGCTGCGTTTCTGGAAAGTTGGTTTTCAAACCATCATAGCGCCGATGGTTTCTACGCTGTTGTATCTGCTGGTTTTCTTTCATGTGCTGGAAACGCGCACGGAAGTTTACCCGGAAGTGGCGTATGCCGTTTTTCTAATCCCTGGATTGATCATGATGGCAGTGATTCAGAATGCTTTTGCCAACTCATCTTCCAGCATCATTCAATCCAAGATTAGTGGCAACATCGTGTTTGTTTTGCTTTCACCTATGACGTATCGTGCCATATTTTTTGCGTATATTCTGGCGGCCATTGCGCGCGGACTTTTGGTTGGTTTGGGCGTTTATCTGGTTACATTGATATTTTTTGATATTCCGTTACTATTACCCTTGTGGGCAATATCGTTTGTCATTCTGGGAAGTGCAATACTTGGCGCATTGGGGTTAATTGCAGGAATTCTGGCTGACAAGTTCGATCAATTAGCAGCTTTTCAGAATTTTATAATTTTACCGCTCACGTTTTTATCAGGCGTCTTTTATACCATACATTCATTGCCATCCAGTTGGCAATATTTGTCTCACTTTAATCCATTTTTCTATATGATTGATGGATTTCGCTACGGGTTTTTTGGGATATCGGATATTTCGCCCTATATTAGCTTATTGATAGTCTCGGTGAGCTTGGTCGTGATATCTCTCCTGACCATCAAGTTGCTCAGAAGTGGATATAAACTGAGGCAATAAATAATTTTGCTTTATTTTACATGCGCATAATGCTTTAGGAGAATTACAATGCTTACCGCCGAGAATATTAAAACCTATATTGAATCATCGCTACCTTGTGAACATGTGTGGGTGGAAGGAGATGACGGGGTTCATTTTCATGCACTGATCGTCAGTCCTGAATTTAACGGCAAGAATGTCGTGCAGCAACACCAATTGGTATACAAATCGCTGGGCGATAAAATGAAGCAGGAAATTCATGCGCTATCGATGAAAACGTTGACGCCTGAACAATGGGCAGCAACATCCCAATGATTCAATCACCGGCAATTCGATTAATATAGCTTAATCGAAAGATAATTTATTATCACTCCTTACTTACTGATCTGGAATTTCATTGTTTAGAATACTTGGTGCCTTCGTCGGATTTTTCATCTTTGGCTTTTTGGGCATTTTCCTGGGCTATTTTGTTGGAAGTTTTATAGACCGGTTTAATGCGTATGGTTCTGTTGGAATGAATCCATTTAATGCCGCGCGCCGTCAATCAGTCTTCCTGGAAACTACTTTCATATTGATGGGTAAGCTGGCGAAAGCGGATGGACGTGTCTCTGAAACCGAGGTATCGCATGTGGAGCAATTCATGCAGAAACTTGGCATGACGCGCGAACACCGGTTAAAGGCCATCGCCTTATTCAAGCAAGGTTCATCGGTTAACTATGATATTCATCCGCAAATTAACGAATTCCTTTCCGTATGCGGTGCATCCGGTAACTTGAAACAGATGTTGCTGGTGTATTTGATCATCATGGGACTATCGGACGGGCAGCTGAACTCTGCCGAAGAAAACCTTCTGAGAGAGATCGCCGCGCGTATGGGGTATCATCACGCGGCATTCGATCATTTGCTTGATATGGTGAAGAATCAAATGCATTTTGCCGGTGGACAAACAAGCTCGCCCAGTGCATTGGAGGATGCCTACCGGGCGCTGGGTATCAGTAAGGATAGTACGGACCAGGAAGTCAAACGCGCTTATCGCAAGCTGATGAGTCAATATCATCCGGATAAATTGATGGGTCAGGGCGTGCCGGAGGAAATGGTTGCGATGGCAACCGAACAAGCCAAAGAAGTCCAGACTGCCTATGATCTGATCAAGAAGAGCCGGGAGCAGAATCGCTGAACGCCTGATCGATCCATCATTCGTTGAATCATGAAGCCGCTTCTGTATACCTTCCGCCGTTGTCCTTTCGCGATTCGTGCCCGGCTGGCGATCAAGGTTAGCGGGGTGGCAGTGCAAATGCAGGAAATCAGTTTGCGTGCCAAGCCGATAGCAATGCTGGAATGTTCACCCAAAGGCACCGTGCCGGTGTTGAAGTTTGCCGATGGTAGCGTGCTCGAACAAAGCCTGGACATCATGCAGTGGGCGCTTTCCATCAATGACCCCGAACATTGGCTGGAGAACGATCAGGCCAAATCAAACGCAGTCATGTCCTTGATTCAGAAAAATGACGAATCGTTTAAACCCGCGCTGGATCTGTATAAATATGCCGTGCGCTTTCCGGAACATTCCGAAGCGTATTACCGCGAACAAGCCGAACCCTTTTTAGCTGATCTGAATACGCGGTTGAGTAAGAATGGCTACTTGATGCATGGCCGTTGTACATTAGCGGATATGGCGATCTTTCCTTTCATCCGGCAGTTTTGTAATGTCAACCCGGATTGGTTTTATGCCTCTTCTTATTCTCATCTGATTGCATGGCTGGATCGGTTGATCAGTTCGCAGTTATTTCAAGATGTAATGCAGAAAGAAAGCGGGTAACTAAAAATCCGACAGATTCCTAGATCATCCATATTTATTGCAACAATTTGGCATGATCACTTTTATGAGTCGCAAGGGTGATTGCTACGATAAGGCATCGATGGAAAGCTTCTGGGGAATACTTAAAACCGAACTGGCACACCATCGGAAATTCAGAATACGGCGACAAGCTATTCAGGAGATTACCGAATACATAGAGATCTTCTATAATCGATAGAAAAAAACCGGGTTATTTGTCATCAGCACAATTTATGCAGCAGTACTATGCCAATCCGCTTGCTGCTTAAACCGGTGGACTCCATTTTGACAGCGCATGCTAATGATCTGTTTGCAGGCAATAAAAAAGCCACTTAATAATAAGTGGCTTGCTGAACTATTAGAAAGGAGATTTCTAGTTCACTTGAGTTTTATTAATACCGCTGACGAATTTCGGTTCTTGGTTTTCAGCAGCGAGCTTGTAATGCAATTCTACTTGCGCTTTGTTTTCCGCTACAATTTTTTCATACTCACGGATATTGGCTTTTTCGTGAGATTGAAAGTCCTGACCTCTGCGACCATAATAATAAGGTCTATCTTCATAATCTTCCAAAGCAGCTAAATGCTCTGCAAGCTTAACCTGAGCTTCTTCTAATAAAGCTTCATGATGTTTTGCCATTTGCACATGATCCTGCGCAGTCAGAACTTCTCCTGCATTTGCTGCACTGAATGGCAAAGCGACGAAAAACAAAGCAGCGATTAAAGAAGTTACTGTGATAGTTTTTTGAGTTTTCATGATCTTCGCCTCCACATTAAATCTGTTTAACATGGTGACATATTAATAATCCCGGCTTCAAAGGTAAATCAGGGAACCCTTGGTTCTTGGATTGGGGAAACTATTATTATTCGCTAAGTGAAACTCTTGGATTTTTTAAGATAAGGAAAATTAAGGAAAAAGAATATAAGAGGTATCGAATCTGGAATCAAAAATTCTTCTTCTTGCGAAGCATAATCCTCAATTGTCGTCATTATTGAGATCAAAATCATAGAAGCTTTTCCTGCATCTGCACTAACGCATGAATGAATTGTCAGGTGCGCACCAACGAGAGTGCCCACCGTCCAGCCAGAAATAGGATAAGTAGCCAGATCGCAATAATGATGCTGGCCGCCAGCTTGCTGGTCGGCCGCTCGGTTGCGTATTGCGCCCGCGCACGGGCGGATGCCATGACAGATGGGGGCAGCAGACGAATAACCAGAGTGCAAGGCCCAGTGGGACAAGCACCAGGTCATCCAGGTAGCCGAGAACAGGAATGAAGTCTGGGATGAGATCAATCGGACTGAGCGCGTAGGCAGCGACGAACAATGCGAGCATACGAACGTGAGTTGGCGTTCTTGGATCGCGTGCCGCGTAGTACGCAATGAGCGTGAACTGCCTCAGTTCTTTTGCCTTTGTTTTCAGTGAACTAAGAAGTGACATCATGCGCGCCTAACGTAAAGCAAAGAGGTATGTGCGATAGCGACCGTCCCGCTTGAGCGTTGGGTTAGACATCGCCTATCACCGCAAGCCGCAGCAACGCCGATTCATATTCGGAGAGACAACAGGTTATTAGCTGACTTTTCCCGCTCCGCACAAGCGAAGTCCATTTTTCATGGAGAACTTAGCGGCGGGCAGGATACTCGTGTGTGGTTTCACGAATGTGCGGCCTGACTATTGAATGTGCGCGCCTTGAACGCCAACATCACGAGGAGGACGCCGAAGATGACGGCGTAGCCGGCGATCAGCCAAAGCAGAGCGAGTGCCCCCTCTCCCGGACGCACCATGAGGAGGACGCCGAATACGACTGAGGCGAGTCCGCCGAGAATGAACCACCACTCACCCTCGATCTCCTTGCGCAGGCGGATCGCGGCCACAATCGTGAGCACACCCGTGGCGACTGCCCAGATCGCGATGTAGAACAGGAGCGCAAGCGCGGTGATCCCGGGGGCGAGGAAAGTCAGTACCCCGACACCGATGCCGAGCAGACCCCCGAGAAGCAATACCCACCAGGACTCATGCTCCTTGCGTCCTGCGATGGCGGTCCAGACGCCGAAGATGCCGTCCCCCATCGCATACACTCCGAAGAGCAACACCAGAGCGCCGAGCGAGATCCCGGGCAGTACCCAGGTGAGAATGCCGAATGCAATGGCTGCAAGACCGCGCAGCAGCAGCACCCACCAAGTGCGATGGAGAATAGCGGCCATCTTCTTTTCAACGAGATTCATGGTTGTTTCTTCCTTCTGGTTCATGGTTGTTTTCTCCTTTTGGTTCATGATTCACGTCAGCTAACGTTTATATTAGACCATACTCAGGATTCCGTGCAAAGCTCGATGCTTTCACCAGAAGTGCCATCTGCCATCTGCCATGTGACGGAGAAGAATGCCCTCAGATCCGGTGCCCGAAGCCTTTGTCCACCACTCCAACCCACCGCCAACGTAACGCGCGCCGCTGCCGGAAACCGCGATCCGCATGTTGTAGCGACTGCCTTTGTATTGAACTGTGGCCGAGTCTGTAGATGGATAGGTTGCGGAAACCGTTTCTCCGCTCTCGCAACGGTAGTTATGTACGACCGAGGTTGATGGCACCGCTGCCGACGCTTGGGTGGTTTCCTGTTCTTGCGAGGAGCTTGCGCAGGCGGAAATCAGCAGGCATGATGCAAATGCCAATGAGCGAAGTGAATTGACCTCAAGTATGCCTATTGGTTGCTTCATCCCTATGACGGCTAACATCTGAATTAGGTGCCATTGCCGATGAGCCAAAGTGCCAGCAAGGGAGTCAGATTTAACAGAAAAATTCCGATCTTGTAGATGGCCACCGTAATGGATGGCTTCAAAGGTTGTGTCCGATAACTGGAACCAGCGGCCATGCAGCTTGTGGAGCCAATTACGAGCAAAAACGAACGCAAAGAACCAAATGAATAGGATTGTGTAGTTGACGATCAGTGACCAGCATAGGAACTGATAAATGAAGTCATGATATGCGTTCCCTTCTTCAGGTTGAAGATTCTGTATCTTGCCAGCTAACCCCACACAGAGGCCTCCATAACGGTGCTAGTCGAGCCTGATTTTTGCACGAACCCGTGAGTTGATACGATCAACCAACCACAGTAAACCGCCGCGCCAGAAACCATGTAGTCTTGCTTGGTGGCTCCTGTACAGCAAGGCATGGCTGAACTGAGCCAAGCGACCTTTAATGGTGAGGTCATCGGATAGGCCGAATTTACCCAATGAACCAAAGGCGTCATATTCGCCGAGTGCCACCAGCGCACCAAAGTTCTTATAAGCCATCGCGGGGATGGGAGCGCCATTGGTAATGGCTTTGGGCAGATGACGAATCAAGTGTTGGACCTGCTGATGCGCTACCTGTGCGGCAGGGGGAGCGGTCGCTCGGTGCCAGGCAGCATCAAGCTAGCGCAATCACCGACGGCAAAGATATTTTGATCTCGTGTGGTTTGCAAGGATGGCTGTACGATGAGCTGGCTATTGCGCCCGGTCTCCAAACCATCAAGCCCTTGCAGGAAGTCTGGTGCTTTCACGCCGGCTGCCCAAACTTTCAGCGCAGCCTCTACGCGACTGCCATCGCCCAACACAAAAGCTTCAGACTCGACCGATTTGATGCTGGTGCCCGTCATAACCCTGATTCCTAAAGACTCAAGCCTTGTTTGCGTGGCTTGCGAGATGTCCTTGGGAAAGGCCGCCAGTAATCCTGGCCCACTTTCGATCAGCGTGATACTGATGCGATCAGCGAGGCCAACAGCGCCATAGCTAATAGCCAACTCTGTCAGTTGGACCAGCTCTGCGGCAAGCTCAACACCAGTCGCCCCACCGCCGACGATAGCAATCGAAAGGGGAATCTCCTGCGCAAGACACTGCAACATGCGCAGCCGCACTTCCTGATTGAAAGCATCTGCCTGCCTGCCTGCGTGCGTGAGTCGATCGTCCAGCAATGCTCAACAGCTCCCGGCGTACCGAAGTCATTGGCTTGGCTGCCCAGGGCAATGACAAGCGTGTCATAGGCCAGGTTCCTGGCAGGGATCAGCAACCGCCCGTCCGGAGCACGAAGCTCCGCCAGCATGATTTCACGCGCCTTGCGATTCAGTCCGGCAAGTTCTCCAGGTTGGAATGAAAATCCCGCGTCTTTTGCCAAGCCAATATAGGTGGCTTGCTGCTGGGAAACATCGCGCGTACCTGCGGCGATCGTGTGGAGCATAGGCTTCCATACATGGGCGGAATCACGGTCAACCAGAATGACGCTTGGTGCGTGCTCATGTTTTCGGTCACCACCACGCCACCACCAACAATCACGATGCGATGCTTTGAATGAGTATTCACCACTTATCCCTTGGTATTTCCAGTGGGCGACATATGGTATTCACTTGAAAACATAATTTTGAATAGCGTGTATTCATTAAAAAAATTATTTCCGCTTGTCTGGCTTGTGTTTTTCAGGAGTTTGGATTGGATGCGTCTTAAGGAATTATGATGTGCAAAATATGGAGCTTTGGCGCCATCGACCAATTGCTCGGAACAGTATTTCTCGTACATTTCTAATGCTGCCATTAATGCGATCATTTCAAAATCGTCAAGTGACAGTTCGTATGTGTAGGTAGTCATCGAACGGTTTCCTTAAGTGCGTCCCAGCATCATAGGTGTGTACAGTCTAACGTTTGAATTGAGCCGCGCCGAAAGGCGTCGGCTCGAATGAAATGTTAGCCCGAATTTGCACGAACATGGGAAGGATATGGGAACCTATAGCCCTTAAGAAATTTACCATATGCCCATAAAGCGCGATCGATTGCGCGTTGATCCCCACTGAATTTAGCATGAAAAGGAAGATACCGCTGTAAATAGCAGTCTATCTTTGCATTGTCATTGGCAGGAATCTCCAGAAGGTCTTGATTTTCAATGAACTCCATCGCCCTATGAACGTGCATGTCATAGATAGGAAAACGATCAGGTTGCCAGCAATGAAGCCAAAATACCCGCCAAATTGCTCCACCACTTGGAAATATAGTTAGAAAGTCTTGCGCACTTGTATCCAATGGCAATTTGGACAGGGCCGCAAGCTTGTTGATGAAATTGTTGTTGATCGATTCCCCTTTTAATCTGGACAATTTTGATCCATTTTTCCACACGAAAAGACTATTAACCTTCTCCGCAGAAAGTGGCTTTCCAATGTTTTGCTCATATAACGCATCCTCAGAATGGTCGTATTGAAGCGACCAATGATCTACGAACTGAGTGGGAGTGCCTTGCTGAATCTGGTATGTAAAGAAAATCATAGCCAATCCTTTTCTGGTGCGTCAATTCGCGGCAAAGTTATGGTGCGGGCTAACGGACTAGGTAAGCCGCCCGCAGTATGCGGGTCGGCTTGAGCGCCGGGTTAGGTCTGAGTCTGAATTGCGTGAACAATGAGCTCGTTGCCGTTAAATTCAATTGATTTTTTCCAGACATGCTTTTTGTTTTCAAGGGCTGAAAACTCTCCGCGATACGCTTTGTGCGCCAGCTCTTGGCGAAGAGCAGGGCTGAGGTTGGGAATAGTTTCAATCCAGTTAATAAAGCCGTAAAAGTTGCTGTGACTGCTTTGCGCAACATGGGTCGAGCCTTTGAAAGAAATGACATAGGTGTACAACGGCATTCATCACCTAACTAGAATTGGAAAGGCTGCATTTTCATTCATTGGGATTACCAAGTCAATATTCGTAAGTTATTATTCAATATAATTATATTGATATAATGCGGCTCTATTTTATTAGAGCCTAAAAAAATACGGATGAATAAATCACCTGAATTACTGGATCAAGTACATGAGTGTATTCGTGTCAGACATTATTCCATTCGTACCGAGGATTCCTGCGTTGATTGGGCGAGGTGTTTTATTTTGTTTCATGGCAAGCGTCATCCAAAGGATTCAGGTGGGCCGGAAGTCGAGGCATTTTTGACATATCTTGCGGTTGAGCGCAATGTTGCCGCTTCAGCAACATTATTATGAAAAAATTCGCTCCCGGAGTCATCGCAAAGCGGCTTGCGCAGCTTCCTAACCCGGCCTATGCCGGCGATCTGCCGGTGAATGCGCGCCGCGAGGAAATCAAGCAGGCGATTGAGCATCATCAGATGGTGATCATCTGCGGCGAAACCGGTTCGGGCAAAACCACGCAGATTCCCAAAATCTGCCTGGAACTCAAACGCGGTGTGCATGGTTTGATCGGGCATACGCAGCCGCGCCGCATCGCGGCCAGGACAGTGGCGGCGCGTATCGCGGCTGAGCTGGATAGGCCGTTGGGTCAGGCGGTCGGCTACAAGGTGCGTTTTTCGGACAGGATCAGCCCGGATAGTTATATCAAATTGATGACCGACGGGATTCTGCTGGCGGAGACGCAAGGTGATCCGCTGTTGCAGGCATACGATACGCTGATCATCGATGAGGCGCATGAGCGCAGTCTGAATATCGATTTTCTGCTTGGGTTTATCAAGCAATTATTGCTCCAGAGACCCGATCTCAAGGTTATCGTCACTTCCGCTACGATCGATGCGCAACGCTTTTCGCAGCATTTTAATGATGCGCCTGTCATTGAAGTGACCGGGCGCCTGTATCCGGTGGAGATGTTATACCGCCCGTTGCACACCGATGATGCGGAAGAGAGCGATATGCAGCGTGGCATCATTCATGCGGTTGATGAATTGATGGCATTGGGGTCGGGTGATATTCTGATTTTTCTTCCGGGCGAGCGCGAAATCCGTGAGACGGCGGAAACGTTGCGTAAACATCACTTTGAACGTTTGCGCAGGGGAATAGAAATCTTACCTTTATTTGCACGCTTATCGTTCGCCGAGCAGGAGCGGGTTTTTCAATTGAATAGCAATCGCCGCCGCATCGTGCTGGCAACCAATGTGGCTGAAACTTCATTGACGGTTCCAGGCATTCATTACGTGATCGATAGCGGGTGGGCGCGGGTAAATCGCTATAGCTATCGCAATAAAGTAGAGCAATTGCTGGTCGAGAAAATTTCCCGTGCGTCGGCTGATCAAAGGGCGGGGCGCTGCGGCCGGGTGGCCAATGGTGTTTGTATTCGTTTATATTCCGAGCAGGACTATCAAGCACGTAAGCCCTATACGGATCCGGAAATTCTGCGCTCTTCGCTGGCAGCCGTAATTCTGCGCATGAAATCGCTGAAAATTGGCGATGTGGAAAGTTTTCCGTTTCTCGAAGCGCCTGCGCCACGCATGATTGCCGATGGGTATCAATTACTGGCGGAACTGGGTGCAGTCGATGAAAAAAGACAGCTGACCGCGATTGGTTGGCGTTTGGCTAAATTCCCGATTGATCCCAAGATCGCGCGTATGATTTTAGCGGCCAAGCATGAAAATTGCTTACGCGAAATACTGATCATTACTTCGGCATTAAGCCTGCAAGATCCACGGGATAGGCCGTTTGAACAGCAAGTGGCGGCTGATGAGGCGCATCGGCGTTTTCAAGACGAGCGCTCAGATTTTCTGGCGTATCTCAAGCTTTGGGATTTTTTTGATGAATTATTAAAGCATAAAAAATCCACCCGCAAACTGATCGCCCATTGCCGGGAAAATTTTTTATCCTATCGGCGTTTGCGTGAGTGGCGCGAGATTCATGGCCAATTGCATGTATTGTTGACGGAGTTTGGTTTCAGACCCAACGAAATACCCGCGGGTTATGATGAAATTCATCGTGCGCTGCTTGCCGGATTGCTCGGTAATATCGGCTTTAGAACCGGGAAAGATAACGAGTATCTCGGAGCGCGCGGCATCAAGTTTGCTATTTTTCCTGGATCAGTGTTGAGAAAAGGCAAAACCAAATGGGTCGTTGCTGCGGAATTGGTCGAGACCAGTAAGTTATATGCGCGCTGCGCGGCAAAAATTGATCCGGCCTGGTTGGAGAGAATTGGCGGTAGTTTGTGCAAGCGGCAATATTTTGATCCGCACTGGGAAAAGAAACGCGCACAGGTCGTGGCCTTTGAGCAGGTCACGCTATATGGCTTGATTATTGTTCCCAAACGGCCGGTACATTATGGTGTCATTAATCCACGGGAAGCGCGTGAGATTTTCATCCGTTCGGCGTTAGTGGCCGGTGAATATATTACGCAGGCATCTTTCTTTCACCATAATCAGGCATTGATTCAAGAAATTGAAGAATTGGAGCACAAAACCCGCAGGCAAGACGTACTGGTTGATGAGCAGGAGATTTATGCCTTTTTCGATGCCATTATTCCGCAAGAAGTAATCAACGGTGCCGGATTTGAAAAATGGCGCAAGCAAGCCGAGCAGCAGGATGCACAGCTGCTTTATTTGAAGCGGGAATTACTCATGCGCCATCAAGCCGATCATGTGACCGAGGTGCAATTTCCTGAGTGCATGACTGCGCCGGATGGTAGCGTGCTGCCATTGGCCTATCGCTTTGAACCGGGCCATATATTGGATGGTGTTACCGTCTCTGTGTCATTACCCTTGTTAAACCGGCTGGACGGCAAACAGTTGGATTATCTGGTACCCGGTTTAATTCGCGAAAAGATTACCTGGCATTTGAAAGCATTGCCGAAAAATATCCGCCGTATTCTTGTGCCACTTCCGGAATCAGTGACGAAATTTCTGCAACGTCAGTCAATCGCTTTGCATGTGCTCACATTACAGGAGGCCTTAGCGAAATTCGTGTTAACGGAAACCACATTGACCGTTCCTCCCGGGGTTTGGCAAATCAGCGATATTCCAACACATCTGCTGATGAATATTCGCGTAATCGATGATGCCGGGCAAGAGTTGGCCATGAGCCGTGATCTCAAAGAATTACAGAAGCGGCTTGGTGAAGCGGCGCAAATGACCTTTGTGAAGCGTAACGACGAAAGCGAGAAAATTTCTATTGAGCGTGAACAGATAACGCAATGGGATTTTGGCGATTTGCCCGATGAAATATTATTTATGCGCAAGGGTCAACAATTGACAGGTTATCCGGCGTTGATTGATCGTGCCGATAGTGTTGCCATTCGATTGTTTGATACGCGCGAAGCGGCGGAAATTGCGATGCGCTCCGGTATTCGACGATTGTTATGTTTGGCGCTGAAAGATCAACTTAAGCAATTGGAAAAGAGTTTGCCGGGATTAAGGGAAATCAGCATGCAGTTGACAACCCGGATCAATCCGGGTGACCTGAAACAGGATATGCTGACGGCCATCATAGATCGCGCATTGCTGGGCGATGATCCATTGCCACGGACAGAATCAGAATTTATTGTACAACAACAGCGCGCCAAGAGTCGCTTTCCGGAAATTTCCATTACTCTGGCCGGGCTGTTGCAGCAGATAGGTCGCGAGTATCAAACCCTGTTACAAAAATTCACCCGAATCCGGATCGATAAAGTAAAAAACGAATTGAACGTGCAGCTTGAAAATCTGATTTATCCTGGATTTGTCAGCAATACACCCTGGAGCAATATTCTGCACATTCCACGTTATCTGAAAGGCATGGGGTTGCGGATTGATAAATTGTCCGCAAATCCGGCGCGTGATGAGCACAATAGCCGCGAAGTCAATGCACTTTGGCAACAATATGTGCAACACTTGGAGAAATATCAGGAAATTGAGCGCGCAGATAAAAATCTAAGCGAATTCCGCTGGCAGATCGAAGAGTTGCGTATTTCCTTGTTTGCGCAAGAACTAAAAACGCCCTATCCGGTATCTGTTAAACGGCTACAAAAGCTTTGGGAATGTGTGCGCCGATGACCCGGCAAAGTTTGCGGGTGGTTTTCGTCGCTGGGAGTGAAAAGATGGAGAATTAAAAAACAAATCTCTTACAGAAACTTGCTGGAAGAGATTTGCTTCGCACTGCAGAAATAATCAGTGGCACGAATCCGCTCTATATGGACGGAATTAATCTGCGCTCTGCCCCATCAGGGATATTTGAGTTCTTGGGCGTGGGATCACTTGGAACTACCTCCGAAGGAAGTTGCATCTCTTCCTCTGCCGTTTTGGTTTGCTCGGCTTTCTCTTTGTCTAAAATATAGCCAGTCTCAAAATTGGGTCCGATGCTGTTTTGATCCACAAATTGATGGTTGGGATGAAAAGATTTATCGAAAGCCAATGCGTTTCCTCCGTAACAAACTGTACCCATGGTAATGGCTATGGTTAAGGCTTTTAATTTATTCATGATGCTTCTCCTTGTATTTTGTTTAATGAGAGCCGCGGATAATGGCTTGTTTTCTCATAAAGGTTTGTACAGTAAATAAAGAACGTTTGGTGATAATACATAAAACTTATTATGTAGCGTTATAGTAATTACAAAATAAACTGCTACACAATATGTGTGCCAGTTGGTAAATATACACCAAAAACAGTTTAATTTTTTAAAACGAATAAATCAGGCGTTGAATTCAGTCTTGTTCTTTGTTCAAAAATAAAGAAACTTTGCACGAAATGAAGTAACGCACACAACAAAACGTTTAAGCACGATATCGCATAAAGCTTGACTGAAGAACGGTACCGCCACGAACTATGTAGTGTGCACGGTCGGCAGGGGTGATAGCAGACTATCGCAACCCTAACGAATCAAGCGTAATGTCATCCTCATTGTCGTCTCTGTCAGCAAAATCTTTTCTGACAGCTTCGAATTCGTTATCTTCAAAGTCATCTTTGTCAGCCTCAAATTCATCAATAATTTGTGCTAAATGACTGGATGGAATTTTGCTATTGGCTACTGCATCCTCTTCACCATCCAAACCGTTGACGGGATAAAATCCGTCATCGTCATCATTATCATCAAAAGAAAGTTCTTTGATCATCGCTATCATCCTCCGTATAACATTTATTTGAACAAATGCTATTGATATCACACTGCGCTGATACAAAACTGATAATAACATATGGTTTTTTCCGGTATTTTCAAGTTTTAAAGTATTTTTCCAATGTTGGGTATCGTACAGATTGTTTTGTTTCCTGCTTCTATCATCAGCATCAGAATTAAGTGATGAGAGACAGGTTTGTTGTTTTTATCAACACTTAGCTCTAAATATTTTTTATCACGGGAGTTAAAATTCTATGAAAACTATTACGTTACTTACAAGCTTCATTATAATGGCTTTTTTTTCGTTGAGTGTGTTAGCGGGTGCAAGCCATTTGGATCACGCCATTCAGCATGCTGAAACCGCGGCTAAATCAGCCGATGGAAAGACTGTTGCCAAACATGCAATGGAAGCAAAGAAACATGCGAATGCCGCAAAAAACGATAAAGATCGCCAAATTGATCTTAACCATCTGGGCGAAGGCATTAAGTCATTAGATGAAGCTGTTAATGAAGGTAAGGATGGTGAAGCGGATGCAGCTAAAAAAGCTGCGTCGGATGCTATAGAGCATTTTAAGCAAGCTGCAAAATAATCTATTTGTTTAATAGCATAAAAAGACAGTGTTTTTTGCTTAATCACTGTCTTTTTATGCTAATGCATTTCCTTGTTCACACTCATGGATTGTTCAAATCCATTGACGCAGCATCAATTGTATAGCACTTGTACAAACAGAGTTTCGTAAGGTTCTTATGAATTATCTACATCAACTGCAGTGGCCTGCGATGATTGTTACGGTATTGGGCGTTTGGCTCATTACGTCTCAAAACAGACGTAGGCGCATGATCGGTTTTTGGTGTTCACTTTTTAGTAACTTTCTCTGGGTGATTTGGAGCTGGTATGCCCATGCTTATGCCCTCATAGTCCTGCAGATTGCTTTAGCTATTCTGAATATTCGCGGCGCAAGCAAGAATGATCCAGAAATAAAAACCAAGCCACATTAGCTGTAATATTGGATAGAAAGTTAGAGAAGTAATAATTTTCACATAACTTTTAACCATTTTAAGCGCTATTCAAAATCAATTGTTGCAATAAATTATCTTAGTACGTTATGAATGGTATTGAGAATGCCTAAGGATCTTTATTTATCGTAACAAAACCTGATGCTCCAGTGCGATAATATGCGGTAATAGATTAACGCATAGTTATGCGGTGATTTGCTGAATGGCATTTTATTTTTATTACTTGGGAAATCATGATTTGGAAACCTAATGTAACAGTTGCAGTTGTTGTTGAACAAAATGGCAAATATTTACTGGTAGAGGAAGAACCGGAAGCGGATAGCGGATTGTTTCTGAATCAACCCGCGGGGCATTTGGATCCGGGAGAATCCATCATCCAAGGAGCAATCCGCGAGACATTGGAAGAAACTGCATATACCTTCGAGCCTGAATATTTGTTGGGCATATATCAGTGGTATTCACAGCATGCGGACACTGTTTATATCCGGTTTGCGTTTGGTGGACGCGTCACGCATCACGACCCTGAGCGGAAACTCGATACAGGTATTCTGCGAGCATTTTGGCTTGATTCTGATGAAGCGGGTCAAATGATTCATCGTCATCGCAGCCCCCTGGTTATGCAATGTATCCATGATCATATTGCCGGTAAGCGCTATCCGCTTGAATTATTGATGCACTATGAAGCCTAAGGCGATGAAAAAATATCGTGTAATCGTCGGTATGTCTGGTGGTGTCGATTCATCCGTGGCCGCATATTTGTTGAAGCAGCAAGGCTATGATGTTGTAGGATTATTTATGAAGAATTGGGAGGATGATGATACTGACGAATATTGTTCTTCGCGTCAGGATTTTATCGATGCAGTATCAGTGGCTGATGTTATTGATATTCCGATCGAAATAGTCAATTTCTCAATCGAATACAAAGAACGGGTATTTTCACAGTTTCTTGCAGAATATCAAGCCGGGCGTACTCCGAACCCTGATGTGCTGTGCAATGCCGAGATCAAATTCAAAGCATTTCTGGATCATGCCAATAAACTGGGGGCCGATTATATTGCAACAGGTCATTATGCCCGGGTGCGTAAAGCTGGCAGTGTTTTTCAATTATTAAAAGGTGAAGATGGAAACAAGGATCAAAGTTATTTTTTATATCGACTGAATCAAGCACAGCTTGCTAAATCGCTCTTTCCAATCGGTCATTTCTATAAGCGCGAAGTACGTAAAATAGCCATGGAGTTGAAGCTGCCCAATTCCTCTAAAAAAGACAGTACGGGCATATGCTTTATTGGCGAGCGCCCGTTTCGTGAGTTTCTTAACCGTTATCTTCCCCATGAGCCTGGAGAAATCCGGACAACTGATGGAAAGGTTATTGGTGAGCATATTGGATTAATGTATTACACCATAGGGCAACGACAGGGATTAGGAATTGGAGGTATTCGGAATGGTGGCGATGAACCGTGGTTTGTGGCTGCCAAAGATATGATCAGAAATGTCTTGATTGTTGTTCAAGGTCATAATCATCCGGATTTATTTCGCCCTTCTCTGAAGGCAATCGATTTATCATGGATCGATGACACACAGCCACATTGCAATTGGGTTTATGCTGCAAAAACGCGCTATCGTCAAATTGATGCGCCTTGCACCATTACAAGTTTGTCGCATGAATACTGCCAGGTAGAATTTGCACAAAATCAGTGGGCAATCACACCGGGACAATCCGTTGTTATTTATGAGAGTCAGGTATGTTTGGGAGGGGGAGTGATTTTGCAATAACTCTGACTTAACCGGCGAAGGCAGGATTCGAACTCGTGGCTATATTTGATATATCAACCAGCTAACATTTCCCTTTGCAGTTTCCGTGTCATTTTGGATAGTGTAGTCATGAGATAAAAAATGAGATTCTGTTGAAAACAAAAAGGATCTCATATGACACATTCCCATCGTAGACATGATATTTCAGATAAAGCATGGACATTGCTCGAACCCGATTTGCCTGGCCGCGCAGGCGCTTGGACGGCATAGCAAAAGATTATCAATGCCGTTTTCTGGATCATACGCACCAGGTGCACCCTGGCGTGATTTGCCACCGGACTATGGTTTGGCAAAGCTCAAAACCGTGTCATCGTCTATATTGACGAAAGCGGTTTTGCTCACGATATGCCACAAACACATGGGTACGCACCCATTGGCATGCCGGAGGTCGCGTCAATGTGATCGGTGCGTTGATCGGCAAATGTCTTTTGACGCTGGGATTGTTCATAAGCCATATTGATGCAGATATTTTTTTCGGCTGGACGTACACGATCTGTTACCAAAGCTCCCGCCAGCATCAGCCGTGGTTATGGATAACGCGACCTTTCACAAAAGGCGGGATATTCAAAATGCAATCACACAAGCCAAAGCAATCAGAAAACAACAAAAACAAACCGTTGAGCAACTCTTTGAAATTGAATAATTTTATGTGACGTAGGCTATACTGTCTCTATTGGCTATTTCGTTTGGAAGATTGTAGGTCAATTGAATGCTTTTCTGGCCCAAATGTTGCGAGAAATGTCCCGTGGGTCACTGCCATTCTCCAGCAGTATATTCATAATAAACTCCATCAAATACTGATAGAGGAGTATATAAGAATGCAATTTAAGCAAATCAGAAACCAGAAACGCAACAATTAAAATTAACTAAGCAATAAAGAAAGCGCTAATTGATCTTTGACTGACATAAATAGGAATTATGTGCTTTGCCGGTGATTGGAAAGATTTTCGGGATCGTCACATTAAATCTGGGTCTATTATTTTAAGGGGGAACAATCATGATGAGAAGTAAACTGATTACTGCAAAACTTGGCTTTGCATCGCTTGTATTGTCGTTAGCGTATGATGTTTCTCATGCAATGCCAGGTATGCATGGAGCCGGCCACGGAAGTGCCTCGGAGTTGCCGCGCATATCAAAAAGCATGGGTGAGCCGATCAATTCGCCTGGTTCAGAAATCGAGATTACTTATAGCGCAGACGGCAAAACTGCAATTTTTGTGTCGACCCGTGAAGGTAGCGTGGAATCATCCGGTAACCCGTACAACTTCGATATATGGATGTCTCACAATGTAGATGGTGTCTGGCAACCGTCCATTCATTTAGGATCTGATATTGATCCTGCCGTCGGGCCAAATATTAATACGTCAGCCTGGGAACTGGAACCGAGTTTTTCCGATGATGGAAATGTCATCTATTTTACAAGATATGAACCCGGTAATTTATTGTCGGGTGATTTATACGTCGTTCAAAAAGTAGATGGCGTATGGCAATCGGCCAGGAACTGGAATGATGTGCCGGAGCTTCCCAGCATCAATACGCCGACCGGTGAGGAACACTGTCCGATTATTGTTTCTGACAGCCTGATTTATTTCAACTATAGCCAGCCAGGGGTAACACAAGAAAGTGATATCTGGAAAGTCGAGAAGAAAAATGGAGTATGGCAAAAACCGGTAAGCCTGGGATCGAAAATTAACTCTCCGCAGCGTGATCACATGCACTGGACCGGGTTGTCAAAAGATGGAAAAAGCTTAGTCATCACCAGTATGCGGACTGATCTGGGTTCCCGTGGCGGGCATGATATGTGGATTTCACATCAAAACGCAAATGGTGAATGGCAAGAGCCAATCAATCTCGGTGATTCCATCAATACTGACGGTGAGGACATGTGTTGGACTTTTACCCCGGATGGCAAGAAATTCACTGGCAGTTGGGGGCCGCAAGGTACTTTCGACACGGATATCCGCTGGGTTTATAAGGATGATATTCCCTTGCTGAAAGATTTTGAGCCGATAGGTCCGCCACCCAACTTGTTAACAGGTAGCAAGACAAAACTAGTTACGGGGAACAACGAACTATCAAAACAATAAATATAGATAAAACTGAATTAAACTCGAAACAAATACTACCATCATAGGCTTTCACTGAGTACCCCGCGCTTTAGCCCTGTCCGATCATAGTTGGATGGAGTTCGGAAAGCAAGGCGGAGAAAAGTGTCAGCCTGTTCTTTGTTTGCTGTAGTTGAAAGCTAAATTATTATGATGCTATTGATTGTTCTGCATCTCTGCACACATCACAGTTTTCAATCAACAGCACGGAAATCTGCCAAGCTAATATTGTGCTTTTTTAGCTTAGTGTAAACTGCGCGTGATGTAATTCCCATGTTTTCAGAGACTCTCTTTATATTTCCGTGATGTTGTTTCAAAGCTGTTTCAAGGAATGATTTTTCAATTTTGGTAAGAGCATATTCTTTTTCGTCTTTCCATTCACTAATATTTTTTGTTTTAGTTGGAAGCTCTAAATCCAGTTCAGTCATTTCTTTGCCACTAACATACAAGATGCTGCGCTCAAGGATATTTTCTAACTCACGAACATTGCCCGGCCAATGATAAGCGCGGATTTTCTGCATAACCTCACGACTTACTGATTCGACCTGCTTGTTATACCGCTTGTTCAATCGCTGAATGACCAATTGCACAAGATAAGGTAAATCCTCCGGTCGTTCGGCCAAGGGGGGAATGCTTAAGCGCACTACATTGATGCGGTAGTATAGGTCATTGCGGAACAGATCCTGTTTAACAAGACCTTCCAGATTCTGATTGGTTGCTGAAATGATCCTTACATCAACAGCCAAGGTTTGCTTGCCGCCAACCCTCTCCAGCTCTCCTTCCTGGATTACACGAAGCAATCTGGTTTGTGCTGCTGGCGACAATGAGTCGACTTCATCCAGAAACAAAGTACCGCCTTCGGCTCGCTCAAAATAGCCTTGGTGTATTTCGATTGCTCCTGTAAAAGCGCCTTTTTCATGCCCGAATAAGCTGCTTTCAATCAGGCTTTCCGGAATCGCGCCACAGTTAATGGCGATGAATGGCTTATGGTAGCGATCGCTCATTGCATGTATGGCGCGTGCTATAAGCTCTTTACCTACACCTGTTTGGCCCTGAATCAGAACCGTTGCCATAGTGGGTGCAATAACCTCGATTGATTGCAGTATTTTCTGCATCATTGGTGATTTCGCTACGATTGCAGGGGGCTGTTGTTTTTTTGATAGTTGCTTGCTTTGCTTGTGCCAAAGCCGTTGCATGCTGGTCTCAATCTTGCAGTGTAATTCATTGATGTCGTTAATTTCCTTGACTGGCGTAGAATCGGTATATTCCATTCCAGCATGTCCTTTTGCTGCATGTGGATTGGTGTAAATGCATACGTCACACTTGCCATCCTGGAGGGCTATGCTTTTTTTGATTTCAACTTTGGCGTAACCAAAGTTTCTGGCTGCAATACCCCCAAATACGCTGGAAGTCATTCTACATAATTCAGGAAAGTTGGTAACTTGTTCGCCGAAAGGACAGCGGGAATTGGTAACCGTAATACAGTCCTGATTACTGGAAACCAATGAAAATTTACCACCGATATTGTTTTTGATGCCGAGTATCAGTTCGGTATAGCTTTCATTGTCGAGCTGTTTATTTTTATGAGTATTTTCTCGATAAGTTTCTTCAAAAAAACACCCTGCGGTTTGGGCTATATGCTCAATCAGCTCTTCACAATGCTTTTGTCCCTGTTGTTCGCTGGCATGCATCAGTTCAAGAATAAAGGTTTGCAGAAAAAAGATCGGTGTTAACTCAGAAAGAGGATTGTTGTTCATAGATTATGGGTGATGTGTGAAGTGAAATTTCATTCATTGAAGCATAGCTTCACTAGCCTAGCAACAAGTAAAATTTAACTTATTGTAATTAAAATCAAATATTATTTTTATCTTAGTGGCATGGTATTTGCCTATAGTTTTATTGCATCTGAGAATAACCAAGTGCACGGGTTAAATACCCCTAGGAATCCCTTTAGGTTTTACTAAGAAAGTAGATCCTTTCAAGGAGTTTTAAATTTCAACCTATTACCGAGGAGACTCAAAATGAAAACTCTCAAGGATGAGCTGGATACACGTTTAGCCGCATACGATCACTGGGCACAACGTCGCCGTCATGGAGCGGGTGGGCATAATAACCGGAAGTTGTGGGTGCTGGCTTGTATGGACGAACGCTTACCGATAGACGAAGCGCTCGGTATTCACGTAGACACCCCGGCGGGTCATGGCGATGCGCATTGCTTCCGTAATGCCGGAGGAATCGTTACTGACGATGCCATTCGCTCGGCGATGCTGACCTGCAATTTCTTTGGCACCAAGGAAATCGTTATCGTTCAGCATACGCAGTGTGGCATGCTGTCGGCGAATGCAGCCGATCTGGAAAAAATGCTACGCGATAAGGGAATCGATCCGGACAATATCGCGTTGGATCCAACGCTGCCGGAGCAGAAGCTGGAGAAAGGCGCATTCGCCAAGTGGATCGGAATGATGGATGACGTGGACGAAACCTGCATGAAGACCATCGAAGCATTCAAAAATCATCCGCTCATTCCCAAAGATGTAGTCATCAGCGGCTGGATCTGGGAAGTTGAAACGCGCCGGCTGAGAGCGCCGACACGAGACACTGAAAAGCGGGCCAGAACCGATGTCATTTCTGCGCAATTCGGCGTCAAAGAAAAACAACCGCCTCGTTGGAGCTAAGTTTAAGAGAAAAAATCTAATAGCGTGACCACTTGGCATAGCCAGTGGCCACGTCTTAACGTTTCTGAAGAATGCCATTAATGTAATGAATAAGGATTCCAGATGCCAACTTATGATTACTTGTGTGCACAGTGCAAGCTCCAATTTGAAGTACGCCATTCAATCAACACGCTCAGCCCGGATTGTTCGGCATGCGGGAGTACGGCAGAAAAAGTGATTCTTTCCGCCCCTGCGATGCATGGCAACATGGCGCATGGCCGGGATCTGGCAATGCGTTCGCTGCAGCCAAAAACTGATCAGGTAAATCATGTACACGCACCTGGGTGCGGATGTAAGCATCATTAGTATTGGGTGCGGATTTGCTGTTTAAACTCGCTTGGGTGATTTAAAATCAATCCTTATGGAAGAAGAAGGAAATGAGCATTGTTACAACAAAACTGGATGAGAAGCTGTTTGTTACTCGTCAAATTAGTGTAAATGATTTGGCAGAAATAGCAGCAGTGGGGTTAAATCCATTATTTACAATCGCCTGAATATGATGATGAATCTGTCAGGGCCGCTTGCAGTTGGACAATTAAAAATGCCCGCTTTGTTATTGCCTTCGATACAGGTAAACATCAGAGCCGGAAAATTACCACCAGCCGAAAAAAATGGGATTGCGTATTTCAAAATACCAATTAACTTTATTTAATCAGAATCTTCTAGGGATATTGCTTCATTTTATGTATCGTCTTGAACTTAAAATTCCACCGGCTATATTGGTTCTTTTGTTTGCAGTAGTCATGTGGTTTGTTTCATCGATGAGTCCTTGGGCGGTGATTCAAATTCCGGGCAAGGAGTGGGGGGCAGGGGCATTATGGATAATGGGTCTTGCATTGATCATTGTCGCTGCCATTGAATTCATTTCAGCAAAAACAACAGCAAATCCATTGACTCCTGGATTGGCCACTTCTATAGTCACCACCGGTGTCTATAGATTGAGCCGAAATCCCATGTATGCCGGATTTTTGTTGATGCTTGCGGCATGGGGCGTATTTTTAGCAAATGTCTTGTCTGTTTTGTTGTTACCGCTGTTTGTTGTGTATTTAAATCGATTTCAGATTATTCCGGAAGAAAATGCCCTATTGGCTAAATTTGGTAATGACTATGCCAGATATTTGAAATCGACTCGCCGGTGGGTATGATATTTCGTATGCTGCTTTATAAAAAGGAAGCCATCTCAGTAAGTGAGCGCACTTTACACTTTAGTAAGTGCTTAACTTCCTGAGATCCTAAAAAAATAATTCATTCGATTTGCTGGATGTTAATTTTCGATTTAAATAACATCCGCCTCGCAATACTTAAAGTCTTTCCGTTTAAAACAGTATGGCTTGCATCGGATAGTGCATTGGATTTTAACCATATTCTTTTTTAGTGTGCGATGCCATAATGATCGAAAAGCGCCGGCCCCAGATCACGATCATAAGGAATAACGACCTCATCTGCATACACTGCCATGAATAGTTCTCCGCAGTAAAATTAATACAGCAATAACAAAGATTCTTAGGCTATCTCGGCGGATGCCAAGCGTGGATGCTTACCTTGGAAGGTTTTTCGCCATTCACTAGGTGTCACATTAAATCTATGTTTGAAATGTTGACGCAGGGAAACAGTAGATTGAAATCCAACTTGCTCTGCAATAGTATCTATTGCTAAAGAAATAGATTCTAACAATTCCTGGCTTCGCTGAAGACGCTCAATTAATAGCCATTCTCCCACTGACATTCCCGTTGCTTTGTAAAATTGCCGGGTGAAGGTGCGTCGGCTCATCATGCTATAACGAGCAAGTTCATCCAAACCGTGCATTTTATTTGGATTATTTCTCAAATAATCCAGAAGCCTATTGATTCTGGCATCCTGTGTTGAAACAGGTACGGGACGTTCAATAAACTGTGCCTGACCGCCTTCTCTATAAGGAGGAATCACCATACGTCTAGCCAATCTATTAGCAATTACACTGCCGTAACGCTGACGAACTAGATATAAACAACAGTCGAGACCGGCTGCTGTCCCTGCCGAAGTAATCAAACGATCATCATCAACATATAGCGCATTACAGTCGAGTTCTACATCAGGAAAACGATTTATGAAATCCTGTTCAAACTCCCAATGCGTAGCCGCCTTATGGTTTTTCAGTAAACCTGCATACGCAAGCACGTAAGTGCCCAAACACAGCCCTACAACTTGATTACCTCGTGCATGTGCTTCAACCATTGCATCCAGCATTGCCTGGTTTGAACCGCCCCGGGTTTATCGGAGACTCCATTTCTTGAGAGAATGGAGCTATGAATAAATCGATAAGATACTCACCTGAAATCCGTGAACGAGCAATTCGTA
>NZ_FNUX01000027.1 GCF_900108305.1 Nitrosomonas ureae | reverse complement strand
CAGCGCCATTTTAACATCTTCGGTCGCTATGATCACTAACATACAGTGCATTTATAACTAATATCAAATGCTTAAGGGTTTTTCAGAATCGACTAATTAGCCAAGTAAACTCTTCACTAAAGTTCATTCACTTGGATTGAACTGCAATAAGCTTTAATTGCCTTTCCGCGACGCCTGGAAGAAAAGGCGTGAGATTCCCATTAACCCAGTCGGCATGTCCGCGGCCGTAGTATGGCGAGAGCGGGTGGCCGCTTTGACCTCCCGGCATATCAAAATAGCCATGCTCTTCCTGGCCTGGAGCCACTACGGAGCGTTGCGAGGCGCCGAAGTTGGGGGATTGCACGCGCGGCATGTTGTGGTCACCGGGTAGCGGATCACCCGGCATATCGAGCCATCGTGCAACCCAGAGTGGAAGTTTCTGACTGAGCGGATGCCGGATACGTGCTGCATTGACTTCCCCCCAGCTTCTCTCGGTAATGCCGCCATCCTGTTGCATTTGTTCCGCGCTCTGTTGCGCACAAAGATAGAGCAATTCCTCCCAGTTTTTATACAGCGCCGGCAGCAGGTGTTGAGGTTGCTGTTCGATCAGTTGCCACACGATTACTTCCGTCTGGCTCAGCTGGGGTAGTATAAAAGCTGCATCGTACTGCCGCACTTGAGCGGTAAAGCCGCTCAGTACCATTTTTGTCACTTCATGGCGATATGTGCGCACGATCCGGTAGGCGATCGAGTCCGTGGAAGCCTGTCCATCCCAATCAGCTAATGCACTCTTCATAGCTGAAACCCACGGTAGCTTATCGTCCGCCGATTCCAGTATAGTGCTCAGTAATTGATACCATCGTGTTAACAAGAGCGCGCGCTGATCCAGCTGGATGGCTTGCAGGTCTGCTACGGAAAACCGGTCGCGCGCAAATAAGCTGTCGCGAATTTGCGTAGCTCTTGCACCCAGGTCATAGCCGCCGTTGCCCAGGAGATCCAGCAGGTTGCCTGAAACAGGCCGTGAATTCGCTGACCATAATCGCTGCGTGGCAGGGTTGTTGATGAGCGGATAGCGTTCAGGTTCCAGCCAGCCGCTCCAGCCGGTAGCCGCAGCAGTCCAATCAGCGGGTATGTGAGGATCATAAGCGCCGGACCGGATAGGGATGCGGCCTGCCAGCGTCCAACTGATATTGCCATGACGATCACCGGCGATAAAGTTTTGTACCGGAATGCCAAACAAGGGTGCGATTTCTGCGGCCTGTTGCGCCGATCTGAGCTGCTCCAGGTCGATCAATCTAAGATTAATGGCTTCCGGGCGCAATGCCGTCCAGCTTAACGCCAATGGGGTTTTATCGTAATCTTGCGCCAGAATAGGACCCCATTCAGTTTCTGATATGTGTAGCGTTTCATCGGCGGCATTGCGGATACGGATGGTTTCATGGTGAATTCTGATCGGTTGCCATCCGGTTGAACCAAGATAGCGTGTTTGATCGCCGGCATCAGTTTTTATCCGTACCCAGTCGGAAAAATCACCATGACTATTGGTGAAGCTCCAGGCAATGTGCCGATTTGAGCCGATTACAATTGAAGGTACCCCCGGTAAGCTGATGCCGGTAATGTCGTGGAACTGATCCGTGGATGTTGCATCAGGATAGATAAGACGGGTTCTGAACCAAAGGTTGGGTACGCGCAACGTCAAATGCATGTCATTGGCGACGATGGCAGGGCCGTTGGTTAGGCCGCCGGCAACAGCAAAGCTGTTGCTGCCCGGCGATTGTTCGGTGGGTAGCGTATTATCATTGAATAGTTTTTTATTCAATGTTTGCAGATTGATATGTGCCGCTGACGGGAGTTCCGGTAATGCGATGGGTTCATCAATCAACGGTGCATCCCAATTGCCTGCTGGAGCGTTGAGAAATTGATAAACCGTCTCGGGTAGCGCCGCGCGCAGACTGGATAGTGCCAGCTCACGATAAATATTGGATTCATTCAAAGTAAAAAACATTGCAGCAATCACTAGGATGCTGTCTTCATTGCGCCATTCCACAGGTTGAGTTTGTGTCAGCAGGTATGGAAAAGGACGTACTGTCAACGCCGTAATACCTTGATTTATCCCATCCCGGTAGGCATCGAGTAATTGCAGCTGAGTCTCGGGCAATTGCTGTAAAACTGCGCCAGCGCGGGCACGCATACGAAATGCGCGAGTTTTGCGATCATGCGCGAGCGATGCAGTGCCCAATAATTCGGATAATTCACCTGCAGCCTGCCGGCGCATCAAATCCATTTCAAAGAAGCGTTCCTGTGCATGTACATAGCCCATCGCCAGCGCCAGATCCAATCGATTTTCGCCTTTGAAGGTTACGCTGCCGAGCGCATCCCGGTCGATGAGTACAGGCGCGGATAATCCAAAAAGCGCCGCTTCGCCATCATACTGCGGCAAACTTGCGCGCAGCAGCGAGCCGCTGATAAGAATCAATAAACCTGCGATAAGCAGCCCTGTTGCAAAAATGTATCGGGCAAAACGTAAAGTAAGCTGCATCGGATCATCACAAAAATAAACGGGTGAATCATATCTCAATCCACTTCAGATTTGCCATAGCCGATTGGCTGAAAAATTATCTAACGCATTGGTAACAGGAATGATATATGACGACTATTCATGTTCCGGCAATAAAGGGGATGATTCCTTCTTTATTCCCACTATGGAATTCAGATAATACCCATGATAATTCATCCGTAGAAATTTGGAGCTTGCCATGTCTGAAGAAAGTGACTTAGAACGTACGGAAGAGGCTACGCCCAGGCGCCTGGAGAAGGCGCGGGAAGAGGGTCAGGTGGTGCGTTCTCAGGAACTCACTGCATTTACCTTGTTGATGGCTGCAGCTGTCGGGATATTGATGATGGGTTCGGCTTTGATGGAGAAGCTGGTGAAAATCATGCAATCCGGCATGCAATTGGACCGGGAACTGGCGTTTCAGTCTGAATTGATGATTAATCGCTTTTATGAATTTGCGATTGAAGGCTTGGTCTCGATGGCGCCATTGCTGTTTTTGCTTTTGGTTGTCGCATTTCTTGCTCCAATGCTGTTGAGTGGCTGGCTTGTCAGTGCTAAGGCGATTATTCCCGATTTCAAACGTATTGACCCGATTAAAGGTTTTGGCCGTATTTTCTCTGTGCGTAGTTTGATAGAACTGGTCAAGGCCATTCTTAAAACCATACTCATCGGAGGCGTCGCGGTATTGGTTATCTGGCATAACAAAGACTCCGTGATGGCGTTGTTAACAGTATCCATTGACTTGGGAATTAGCCGCACCGGTGATTTCCTGGCAATGAGTTTTCTACTGATCATTAGCGCAATGATCATAATAGTTGCGGTTGACGTGCCATTCCAAATTTGGGAACACGCGAAGCAATTACGCATGACGAAAGAAGACGTTCGTAAAGAACACAAGGAAAGTGAAGGCGATCCGTACGTCAAGGCCCGCATCCGTAACCTGCAACGGGAGGCTGCACGCCGTCGCATGATGTCTGAAATTCCCAAAGCAGATGTCATCGTCACTAATCCGACACACTATGCCGTGGCGTTGCGCTATCAGAGTAACATGCGTGCCCCCAAGGTTGTTGCAAAAGGAGTGCATTTACTGGCTGCGCGCATTCGGGAGATCGCTACGGAGCATCGCATACCCATTCTTGAAGCGCCACCGCTTGCGCGGGCTTTGTATCACCACACGGAACTGGAAAGTGAGATACCGGAAAAACTGTATACCGCAGTGGCCGAAGTTCTGGCTTATGTTTTTCAGTTGCGGCGATATAACGAATATGGTGGTGCTGAACCGAAGCCACCGGTTGATGTGCCGGTTCCGGAGGAGCTGAATCAGGCAAAGCTTGCGGTTTAGTTGAGTCAGTAGCTTTTTAATTAATTTTTCCTTAAGTTTTTATTTCGACACTATGAATACTGCAGTTACATTGTCATCCTTAGCAGATATCAATAATTTCAGAACCTTGGCGGGTCCTGTTTTGATTATTATGATCCTGGCGATGATGGTGTTGCCATTGCCGCCTTTTATACTGGATTTGCTGTTTACCTTCAATATTGCTATTGCCATTATCGTGCTCATGGTGAGCTTATACACCAGGAATCCGCTCGATTTCGCAGTATTTCCGACAATTCTGCTAATCACAACTTTATTGCGATTATCGTTAAATATCGCTTCAACCCGGGTTGTTTTGCTTGATGGGCATACCGGACCTGATGCTGCCGGTAAAGTGATCGAAGCATTCGGACACTTTCTGGTGGGCGGAAATTATGCGGTGGGTCTGGTGGTATTCATTATTCTGGTAGTGATCAATTTTGTCGTGATTACAAAAGGCGCAGGGCGCATTGCTGAAGTCAGCGCACGTTTTACACTGGACGCTATGCCCGGAAAACAGATGGCTATCGATGCCGATTTGAATGCTGGATTAATCGGAGAGGAAGACGCACGTAAACGTAGACAAGTCATCTCTCAGGAAGCCGATTTTTATGGATCCATGGATGGTGCCAGCAAGTTTGTGCGCGGCGATGCAATTGCCGGCATATTGATCATGCTGATAACTATTGTCGGCGGATTGACGGTCGGTGTAATGCAGCACGATATGGAATTAGGCTCAGCAGCGAAGAACTATACTTTGCTAACGATTGGTGATGGTTTAGTTGGACAAATCCCAGCGTTGATTATTTCAACTGCTGCGGGTTTGGTGGTAAGTCGTGTGACGACTGATCAAGATCTGGGTGAGCAAGTTTTAAGTCAGTTATTCAATCAACCGCAAGTATTAGTCATTACTGCCGGAATTTTAGCCGTGATGGGGCTCATTCCAGGTATGCCAAATTTTGTATTCCTCTTTATCGCTTCTGTCCTGGGTGCAATAGCTTATTGGAAGAGAAAAAGTCCAATCATGCAACCTGTTGAATCCATTGTTCCGGAAATACCAACGATTGAGAAGACGGATGCCAGTTGGAATGATGTAACTCCAATCGATACATTGGGGTTAGAAGTCGGCTATCGTTTGATTCCCTTGGTCGATAAAGCGCAGCAAGGAGATCTGCTCAAAAGAATTAATGGCATACGCAGGAAATTTGCTCAGGAAATCGGTTTTTTGCCACCGGTGATACATATCAGGGATAACCTGGAGTTACGACCTAACGCCTATCGTATTACGTTAAAAGGTTCCGTCATTGGTCAGGGGGAGTCCTACTCCGGCATGTATCTGGCGATAAATCCAGGACAGGTCACGATGCAGTTACCGGGTGCGGCAACCAGTGACCCGGCATTCGGATTGCCGGCGGTGTGGATCGAAGCCGCCCTGCGCGAACAGGCGCAATTGCATGGCTACACCGTGGTTGATGCCAGTACTGTGGTAACGACGCATATCAATCACTTGATCCATTCGCACGCTGCTGAATTATTAGGCAGACAGGAATTGCAAAAACTACTGGATCATCTTAATACACAATTTCCCAAGCTTATTGAAGATCTGGTTCCAAAATTATTACCGCTTTCAACAGTGCAGAAAGTTTTGCATAACTTGCTGCAGGAGAGTGTACATATCCGGGACATGCGTACCATTATCGATGTTTTGACTGAGCATGCAGTTCAAACACAGGATGCTATCGAGTTGACTGCAATTGTCAGAATAGCCTTGGGGCGCGCCATTCTCGATCAATACTACCCTGCAGGTTCAGAAGTGCAGGTGATGAGCTTGCATCACGAATTGGAAAATATTCTTAGTCAAGTGATGCAGACTGGCGGAGGACAAAGCGCCGGGATTGAGCCCGGGCTAGCCGATACATTGTTAAAAGAAGCCCACAGTGCAGCACAGCAGCAAGAGAAGCTCGGATTGCCGATTGTATTGCTTGTTCCGGGAGCTATTCGTTTCTTACTGGCTAGATTTTTGCGCCGGGCACTGCCTCAATTAAGAGTATTGGCTCACTCCGAAATTCCCGATTCGAGAAGAATCAAGATCACTTCCGTCATTGGAGGTAACAAATGAAAGTGAAGCGTTATATTGCATCCACATCCCGAGAGGCGATGCGTCAGGTTAAAGAAGAGCTTGGCGACAATGCCGTCATATTGTCCAACAGAAAAACCAGAGATGGTGTGGAAATCATGGCATTGGCCGACTCTGAAATGTCTAATCTAGTGCCAGCACAGCCCTTGCCTGCATCGCCGTCAGCGAGCGCTGCTTACTATGAACAAAATAAAAAACTGAGTAAAGAAATCGCTTCATCTGAATCATATTCGGAACTGCTTTCGTTAGCGCATGATCAGGAAGGCATCCGAAAAAACGCAAATGATGGGATGACAGCTTCATTTGCGCGCGACATTATTGCTGAAATTCAAGCCATGAAAAATGCGCTGGAGGATCAACTGAACGCCGTTGCATGGGGAAATTTTATCCAACGTAAACCGGAAAAATTGAAACTGCTTCGCACTTTGCTGGATTCAGGTTTTAGTCCGCTATTATCACGCCGGTTAGTGGAGAAATTACCCTCCGAGCTTGATTACGAGTTGAGCCTGAAACAGGCAATGTCTGCATTAGCCTTTAATCTGCATACTGTTGCCAGCGACGAAATAATTGAAAAGGGCGGCATTTATGCATTGATCGGTCCCACAGGTGTTGGTAAGACGACGACGACTGCAAAATTGGCGGCTCGTTGCGTAATGCGGCATGGCGCGGATAGGGTGGCATTACTCACTACTGATAGCTACCGCATCGGTGGTCATGAACAGTTGAGAATCTATGGACGATTACTAGGTATTCCTGTACGTACGATTAAAGATACTGAAGATTTGCAATTGACGCTATCGGAGCTTAGAAACAAGCATATGGTGTTGATTGATACTGTTGGGATGAGTCAGCGTGATCAAATGCTTGCCGAGCAGATTACGATGTTGAGTAATTGTGGTCCCGATGTCAAACGCCTGTTGATATTAAGTGCAGCATCCAATGGGAAAACACTGGATGAGGTGATTTCTGCCTATCATAAAAATGGTATTTACGGTTGTGTCATCACAAAAGTCGATGAAGCTGCCAGCCTGGGTGTGGCACTGGATGCCGTTATTCGCAGGAAGTTGGTACTGCATTATGTCGCCAACGGACAGAAAGTTCCGGAAGATATTCACGCAGCTAATCCGCGTTATTTATTGCATCGTATTTTTAAATCTACCCCTGGTGACTCGGCTTTTACTCTGCAAGATGCCGAATTTGCTTTGGTAATGGCGACAAAGAATAGTTCTGAAATAGCGCAATCCGGGAAAAAATCATCGGCAGGATTGTTCTATGACTAAATTGATGCTGCACGATCAGGCGATGGGCCTACGCAAACTATCATCATTTCAGGCACCTGATTCGGCGCGTGTTTTCACTATTGCGGGAGGAAAATCTCGGATTGGGAAAACCAGTATTGTTGTGAATCTGGCTGTTGCTTTGGCTCGGAGAGGGCAGCGCGTATTGCTGATTGATGAGAATCCTTGTCATAACAACATTTGTACTAGTCTCGGATTGCAGGCACGCTTTGACTTACTCCATGTGATTTATAAGGATAAAAAGTTAAATCAGGTGCTTTTGCGGGGTCCTGAAAATATCGCCATATTATCCGCTATGCGTGGTATTCATGCATTAAACAAGTTGAACCCGCTCGAACAAGATTGGCTCGTTAGAAGTTTCTCAGAGCTAACTCATTCCGTCGATATCGTTTTGATAGATACGGCTATTGCAGGCACAACACACGTATTGCCGCTAAGTTTGGCTTCAGAGCAAGTGATGATGGTGATCTCGGGATCAGCCGCATCCCTTACGGGTGCGTATGTACTGATTAAGATCATGAGCCAGGAGTATACGAGAAGGCATTTTCTCATATTGGTGAATAAAGCGGAATCGGAAGCCGAATCGTTTGCAATTTACCAAAATTTTTACAAAGTGGCCCGTCAATATCTATCGGTAACGCTTGAATATGCTGGCTATATTCCAAATGACGAGAGATTACGTAGTGCAACACAATTATGCAAGCCTGTGCTGGAAGCATACCCGTCTTCACAGGCTGCAATTTGTTTTGGGCAAGTGGTGCAGAATATTTTACGCTCCTCTTGCCCGGACAAGTATCACGGGGGGATTGATAATTTCATACAACGATTGATTCAAACAAGTCATCTGAGTATGGCCAATTTTATGGTGTGATTAATATGTATACTGCGACTGGAACTAAAGCAATTGATAAAGATCAGTTTATAGCTGAATTTACGCCACTGGTGAAACGTATTGCGTATCACATGATGACTCGATTACCCGCTAGTGTTCAGGTTGATGATCTGATTCAAGTCGGCATGATGGGTTTGCTGGATGCTATCAATCGTTACGAGGGGTCATATGGGCGGCAATTTGAGAGTTATGCGGCACAGCGCATACGGGGCTCAATATTGGATGAGTTACGCGAGGCGGATTGGTTGCCGCGCAGTATACGAAAAAAAATGCGTCGTATTGAAGCAGCTGTGAATTTATTAGAGCAGCGCAATGGTTGCGCACCTAATGAACTGGACTTGGCTAAAGAATTGGATATGTCATTGGAGGAATACCATGAAACTTTGCAGAGCGCACGAGGTGCGCAATTAATTTATTACGAAGATTTTCAACAAGATGATGAAGAGCCTTTCTTGGATCGTTTATTTATTGACTCTGAGGGAGATCCTTTAAATGCGTTGTTGGACGAGAATTTTCGCAACCAGTTGATTGCTGCGATTGATAATTTGCCTCCTCGGGAAAAACAGATGATGGGGATGCATTACGAGCAGGAAATGAATTTAAGAGAGATTGGCGAAGTGCTTGGAGTCAGCGAATCCAGGGTTTGTCAACTGCATACTCAAGCCATTGCAAGACTTCGTAGTCGCTTGAGAAATCTTTGAGAAGTAAGAAATGCTGATTATCCAGTGCTCTAATTGGATTTTGGGATGAATAAAAAATCAAAGATGGATGTGAATAGTGTTGCCGGTATTGTATTGGCTTTTGTTGCGATCATCGGCGGACAATTTCTTGAAGGGGGGCATGTTGGTTCTTTATTGCAGGTAGCAGCTTTTTTGATTGTTATGGGAGGGACTGTTGGCGCTGTATTGTTACAAAGCCCAGTCAAAGTTTTTATCAATGGAGTCAAAATGGTCAGCTGGGTATTTTATCCCCCTGAAAATTCTCCACAGAATCTAATTAAGCAAGTTGTTAATTGGTCCAATATTTCACGCAAAGAAGGGTTATTGGCGCTGGAATCGCATATATCTACGGCTAGAGACTCATTCTCAAAGAAAGGTCTACAATTGCTCGCTGATGGAAGTACTCCGGAGAAATTACGTGAAGTCTTGGAAATTGATATCACGGCTTTAGAAACACATCAACGGCAATCTGCACGAATTTGGGAAGCAGCTGGTGGTTATGCTCCAACCATTGGCATTTTGGGCGCTGTGTTGGGTTTGATTCATGTGATGGAAAATTTATCGGATCCTAGTTTGTTGGGTAGCGGCATTGCAGTAGCTTTTGTAGCAACCATTTATGGTGTTGGTTTGGCTAATCTGGTTTTCTTGCCAATTTCAAATAAGCTAAAAAATATTATTAGTGAGCATGTCGTTATGCAAGAAATGATGATGGATGGCTTTATCGCTATTGCGAACGGTGAAAATCCTCGATTGATAGAAAGTCGGCTGAAAGGATACTATATTTAATACCCGTTAAGTGTTAATTTCATTATTAGGCTATTGAATGATAAGAAGAAAGCAAAGGAACGACGGACCAACTGACAATCAGGAGCGTTGGCTTGTATCCTATTCAGATTTTATAACATTATTATTTGCTTTTTTCGTAGTAATGTATGCAGTTTCATCGGTGAATGATGGTAAATATCGTGTGTTAAGCTCTTCATTGTTTAGCGCATTTAAAAACAGCAGCTCATTTACTTCTGAATCTCCACAGGCAACAGAATTTTCACCTCTTAAAAATGAGCATTCAAATCAAGGCAGCTTGATCAAGCTCACAGATAATTTCAATATTCAGAAAGTAAGAAAACAGGAGAAGATGAAGGGTATGGCTAAGAATATTCTTCATGCGTTGGAACCATTAGTGAAAGATGGTCAAGTAAGAGTGACTCAAAATTCATTAGGGATTACAGTTGAGATTAATGCGAGTGTTCTTTTTTCACCAGGACAAGCTAAGCTTGCCGAAAACTCGATCCTATCACTTCAAGCGGTTGCAAATGTAATCAAAGACCATGAGCATGAAATTAATGTTGAAGGTCATACAGATAATCTACCAATAAATACAGAAAATTTCCCATCAAACTGGGAATTATCATCCGCGCGTGCAAGCAGTGTAATCAGGTTATTCATCGAAAAGGGCGTTGAAGCTCATCGGCTTACTGCGATAGGTTACGGTGAAAATAGACCAATAGAAAGCAATGAGACATTTGAAGGAAGAAAAAGAAACCGTCGCGTGACGGTTATGATCTTATCTGCGGATCCTGATAAGATAACTGAAATTCCCATCACTGAAAATTAGTTTAAGGGATTCTTGAGTAGCTATGATTTCGAGCGTGATAGATAATTTTATATCTCTGATTTAAAGATATTATCGCTACTCTAGGAATCACAAATGAGATTGTTCAGAAAGTGTGCCTTAAATATAGGTCTGACCTTTAGGTCCATAAAGTGCAACATTATTTGCTGCTCCATGTAGAGCAGCAAAAGATCGTAGATTGTGTTGCAGTCGGTTTGTAATAATCAAACCATTAGAATGAGTGAATTGTTGGGCTGTTTTGGCAAGATCTAATAATTCTTTCCATAAAGCTTTTATTTCGGAAAAACTGGAACTCTGCTCCGCTAATTCATTTAGCCAGGAGTCTATATTTTTTCTTTCTAAAGGTAGTCCTATTTTCAGGAAAAAGACATTACGATGATCATCGTGTTTTATTAGTTCTTGAATCAGCTTTGTTTTATTGAAAGCAAGACAATCTATTTCTTCTAGTTTTCCTTCAATAAGAGCATTTTCTTCTTTTTTAAGGATTTCTATAAAGATACGCAGTGTGTTGCTTTCATCTTTCAATTCACTCATGAGGCATGTGACGTCTTGCAGCACAGACATTACGCAGCACCTTTCTTGGATTGAATCAACTCTTTTACTGTCTCAAGTAATCTATCGGCAACAACTTCTGGATTAATTTGAAAATTTCCTTCACTTATAGCTTGTTTTATTTCCTGAATACGCGCTGTATTTACAGCTGAACCGTTTACGGAAGTGCTGTCGATTGTTTGTAGTTTCGTAGCATTAGGACTTAAATGCACGCTATTTTCTTGGTTCGTATTCGGGTTCGGTGTGAGATCAGCGCGTCTTTTTCCATCACTAACAGATACAATTGATACGGGCTGTAAAGATTTATCTATTTTCATTTTTATACCTCATAGCGAATTCATTAAATGCTTAATCGACATCTTTATTTATAACTTTAGAATTAAAGTGTTTGCTGGGGCTCTGGAGTATAGGAGAAATGATTTACAATAGGCTAGTTTTGATTACTACGGTGTTAGTTGGTAGGAACTTTAGAAGTTTTAAAGAAAATATACTTTTCAATTGACTTCTGGTTAGTCATGTTAATGTTATCGTTTATTGTGAGCATATGTATTACCTTATGTCAGTAGTAAAATGTCTATAATATTCAGAGCGATTGTGAGTGCATTTCGTGATTTGTTTCGTTTAAGAATTGCATGGATTACTGTTTGGCCGATTATAGCTTCATTGCTATTTTGGTTGATAGTCGGATTTATTTTTCAGGATAATTTTTCTGAAATAATTTATCAGATTTTGGACAAAATTGGTGTTGGTGAGTGGCTGCAAAATTTGAAACCAGATTGGATTGCATCGATAGTTCTAGGTTTATTTGATGTTTTAGTGTTTATTCCTCTTGTAATCGTTACGACACTGATTATTACGGCCATATTTGTATTGCCGGCATTAATTAGTTTAGTGGCGAGCCGTTTTTATCCCGATTTGAAGCGTGAGTATGGGGGTTCTATTAGTGGTAGTATTGTCAATGCGATAATCGCCAGTATTGTTTTTATATTTATCTGGGTAGTTTCACTACCATTGTGGACGGTTGGAGCAGGAATTATTATCCCTTTCGTGGCCGCAGCTTTTATGAATCAACAATTATTTCGCTATGATGCGTTATCGGAGCATGCTACCAAGCACGAGATTAATAGGATTTTCTCAGAGAACAGATATTCGTTATGGGGGCTGGGACTGTTGACGGGCTTGGTGCAATTTATACCTTTTCTTAATTTATTGGCCCCAGTTTTTACTGCACTTGCATTTATTCATTTTGGATTAGAGCATCTAAAGCTTTTGCGTGCGGAAGAAATGGCAAGGCAAAATATTAGTCAATAAAAATAAACTTTTAGATATTCAAACAGATTTCTTTTTTGATCAAGCTTCCAATAGCTGTGAACATGCGTAGTTGGGATCCAAATTTTATGGATCTTTCGCTTATATTTGAACCATTTGCATATTTGAGAAAGGATTTCTCAAATATGCAATGCTGGCCTGAGCCCGATGAGCTTAATAAATTATGTTCTATGTCAAATCAACAAATATATACTCGATCGGGTAAGTCTATTTTATTTATACCTCAAGAAATTGTGAAACATCGTCATGAGCAAAACTATGAATCGGAAATTTATTTAACGGGTCAAGTGCAAACTAGAGCTAATAATTGGCATGATTTTTTTAATGCTTTAGTATGGAAAATATTACCGCGTGCTAAATCAGCACTTAATCAATTGCATTATCAAGCGCAACTATCTGAGTTATCGATTAAGACAGTGAATAGGTGTAAGTTAAGGGATGCAGCAACGCTTTTCGATGAATCTGGCGTCATTATCATCAGCAGTCATGAATTATTGATTAGGTTAATAAAGAACTTCAAGTGGAAAGAATTGTTTTGGCAGCAGCGCGCCACCGTATTATCATCAATGCGATTTTTTGTTTTTGGCCACGGAATATACGAAAAAGCATTGAACCCTTATATAGGTATGACTGGTAAGGCAATTATTTTTAAGGTGAAGGAAGATTTTTTCTTGCAAGATTTATTAAATCAACTCAACTCAGTTGATTTAATGCTAGAGCAATTTTTGCTTTGTGCACTATCATCCGGTACTGATTTGACGCCAATCCCGTTGTTAGGTTATCCAGAGTGGGATGCAAATAATTTCCGTGAATCCTATTATGAAAATAAGGAATATTTTCGTGAGCGTCGTCAATTTAAGTGCACTTAAAAAATAAAATCACATTTTATTCTGAATAACTTATTACTAGAAAAATAGAAATGAGAAAAATCTTAGTAGCGCTATTAATCGCGTTATTTTCTATCGTCACTATATCTAAGGCGGATAGTTTGTCGCCGGAAAGAGTTGAGGGTGCTCGTACTGTGAGTACAGAAACTGCTAAGTTGCTTTTCGATAAGGGATATTTATTTCTTGATGTTAGAAGCTTGAATGATTATAGAACGGGGCATATTCCTGGTGCGTATCATCTTTCTGTAAGAAGTGATTTTGATGAGCAGAAATTAAGTGTGATTGTAAAAAAAGATCAACCCGTTGTTATGTATTGTAATGGTACTTCGTGCTTGGGTAGTTCAATTGCAATAGAGAAAGCAGTTGAGTGGGGGTGGAAAAATATTTTTTATTATCGCGAAGGTATTAAAGATTGGAATTCGAAGGGCTACCCAGTTTTTGCGATAGAGCCATAATTTTCTTATTATCCCTGGATGAGCTCCCTGCGGAAATTTTTATGAAAATATTTTTTATTTAGGGCAGAGGTTATGTGTTTTTGCGAACTGGGTACGTATTTTGTTAAAATGTAATGTTAAATTTACTAATTTATTGGAGTATTTAATGGCAATTGAAAGAACCTTATCAATTATTAAACCGGATGCTGTTGCAAAAAATGTAATTGGGCAGATTTATTCTCGTTTTGAATCAGGAGGCTTAAAAATTATTGCCGCGCGCATGGTACATTTGTCACAATCTGATGCGGAGCAATTTTACGCGGTGCATCGTGAACGACCGTTTTTTAACGATCTGGTTAGCTTTATGATATCCGGGCCTGTGATGGTGCAAGTACTGGAAGGAGAGAATGCTATTAAGAAAAATCGCGATTTAATGGGGGCAACCGATCCTAAAAAAGCAGAAAAAGGAACTATTCGTGCTGATTTTGCTGATAGTATTGATGCCAATGCAGTACATGGCTCAGATGCATTAGAAACGGCAATAGCCGAGATTGCCTGTTTTTTTCCCGCATTAAGTATCTATTCTCGTTAAAAGTAATGAGTATCTAAATCGTGTCGGTTAATTTGTTAAATTATGATGGCAAAAGTCTGGTTGATTTTTGCGCTGAAATTGGTGAAAAACCTTTTCGTGCAAGGCAATTATTACGCTGGATTCACCAGTTTGGCATAGTTGATTTTGATTTAATGAGCGATCTGGCAAAAGGTTTACGAGAGAAGCTTGCAATGCAGGCGGTTATTGATCTGCCATCGATTATGTCTGATTATGCGGCAGCTGATGGCACACGTAAATGGTTGCTATCAGTTGGTGCAGGAAATGGTATAGAGACTGTCTTTATTCCAGAAGCAAGTCGTGGCACTCTATGTATTTCAAGTCAGGTTGGATGTGCATTGGCTTGCACTTTCTGTTCTACGGGAAAACAAGGATTTAATCGCAATTTAACTGTTGCTGAGATTATCGGACAGTTGTGGATCGCAAATAAAATGCTTGAAACTTGTGGTGGTGATACAAAATCACAGGCCAAAAGAGCGGTTACTAATGTTGTCATGATGGGAATGGGCGAGCCTCTGGCCAACTTTGAGAATGTTGTAACCGCCTTAGATTTAATGTTGGATGATCATGCTTATGGTCTTTCCCGGCGTCGTGTAACGGTTAGTACTTCCGGGCTAGTGCCCGCTATCGATCGATTACGCGAGCGTTGTCCGGTTGCTTTGGCTGTTTCATTACATGCTCCGAATGATGCGTTGCGTGATCAACTGGTTCCAATCAACAAGAAATATCCGATTAAAGAATTATTGGCCGCTTGTCAGCGTTATTTGTCGGCAGCGCCCAGAGATTTTATAACTTTTGAGTATGTCATGCTTGATGGCGTTAATGATAGTGTGGCGCATGCGCGTGAGCTTGCGAAATTGGTACAGGACATTCCCTGCAAGTTTAATTTAATTCCGTTCAATTCTTTTTCAGATTCTGGATATAAGCGTTCATCAGCTGAAGCAATAAGAGCGTTTCGTGATGTGTTAATGCATGCAGGACTTGTTACAACTGTCAGAAAAACACGGGGCGATGATATCGCGGCTGCTTGCGGTCAGCTTGCTGGTCAGGTGAAAGATAAAACGCATCGTTTGACTCGATTAAAAATAGAAACGATCCAGTGAAATTATATTCGCTCTTATTATTTCTATTTCTCATAGGGTTGGGTAGCTGTGTGCAGCACAACGCAGAAACCGGGATGCCAATTCAGGATAAGGGAGATCGTGCATTACAAAGTGCAAAAATTCATACAGAGTTGGCGGCTGAATATTTTTACCGGGGGCAATTAGATGTTGCAATTGAAGAGGTTAATGAGGCATTGAAGGTGCAATCGAATTATGCGCCCGCATACAGTGTGTTGGGACTTATAAATATGACCTTGAATGAAAACAGTAAGGCGCTAGAAAATTTTGAGCGAGCTATTCGAATGGCGCCAAGAAATCCAGAAATTAATAATAATTATGGATGGTTTTTATGTCAGCGTTTTTCGCAACGCATGGATGATGCCATTAATCACTTTATGGTAGCTGCTAGAGATCCCCTCCATTCAACACCCGAAATGTCTTACACTAATGCAGGGATCTGTGAAACTAAACGTCAAAAATTTACTGAAGCGCAGTTATTTTTTCAGAATGCATTATCAATCCAGCCCAATTATTCACCTGCAATTATTGGGTTGATTGATATTGATTTTGAACGCGGAAATTTAACAGAGGCAAAATCTAAGCTTTCTCAGTTTCTGCAAAATTATGTACCTACAGCTGAAAGTTTATTGTTGGGAATAAAAATTGAGCGAGCCTTGGATAATCAATTGGCAGTTGATAGTTATATCTATCAGCTGCAAAAGCATTTTCCTGAATCCAAAGAAGCCGTGGCGATTCGAGAAGGAAAGATCAGATGACGAATGTTAATGATGAAATGAACAAAAATGTAAATCAATACGCTGAGAATATTGATTCTCTCACATCTGATTCTAGTATAACAACCGAGAATAACCCACCTGGATACGGTACTTCAAAGTCGCATGAAGCGATACACGAAAATATGCAAAATGCAGAAATGAGAGGTATCGAATCAGTTGTTGGGGAGCAGCATAACAATCTCGATTCAATTGCTTCAAATTTAAACGTTCATCACCATGAACATATTGAAGTAAGTAATGGCCAGGATGAGGTTGTGAGCAGTCTTGAACATATAAAAGCCCAAAATGAATTAAATGATATTGATTCTATGGGTATTGTGCAAAGTGTTGGGCATTTGCTGCATAGAGCAAGAGTTAGGAGAAATATGAGTATTGAGGATGTATCAAGGCAGTTGCGTCTTTCAATACAGCAGATTGAGGCAATCGAGAACGAGGACTTTGAGAAGCTGCCTGGAAAAACATTTTTGCGCGGGTTTATTCGTAATTATGCCAATCTTGTACAACTAGACCCCATGCAATTATTACAATTACTTCCAGAGTCAACTCGAATAATATCAACCTATGAGCGCACTCCATTTAGAAATAAACAATTATCGTTTTCTTCAAGTCGTGAGAACTCTGGTAACAACCCATTGGTGATCGCCGTAATTTTAGCTGTTATGGTTTTAGGTATATATTTTATTTTTGAGAATAATGGATGGAACAAAGATTCTAATATCAGTCCGGTGGGTAGCGCCGCACAATCAGAATCTGACACTACTTCCATGGAGATTCGATTACCAATCCCGACAGCTGTAGATAGCACAGCTAACTCGCCAGTAATTGCATCAGTGGCTCCTAGCACAGTTAATGATCAGGGAAATGCAGTAGCAGAACTAGATGCAAAAACTGAGATCATTCCGGCTGAAGAAAATATTATTGCTCAATCTGCTGATTTGCAGAACGCAAAATCCAGTGATTCGGGTAATTTATATTTTAAATTTACTGCGGATTCATGGGTGAAGGTGGTAGATGCTAAGGGTGTTGCTTTGTTTGAGCAACTTATGAAAGGTGGTAGCGAGCAAATTGTCGTAGGTAAAAGACCATTATCGATTGTCATAGGCAATGCATCGGGTGTTAATCTCACCTATAATGACAAAGAAATTAATATTTCTTCTTATAAAAAGCGGGATGGGACCGCGCGCTTTACACTTGAGTAGGCGTATCTGCAATCTCTAGACTTTATACAATTAATTATGCCTGAAAATAGTTTCTCGATAAATCGCCGATCTAGTGTGGGTGTTCAGATTGGTTCTGTAATGTTGGGTGGTGGTGCGCCGGTCGTGGTGCAATCAATGACTAATACTGATACGGTTGATGAAGCCGCTACTGCAGAACAGGTTGCACAGTTAGCGCGTGCTGGGTCTGAGTTGGTTCGAATCACTGTCAATTCAATGGAGGCCGCAAAAGCGGTAGCGGCAATTCGTGCGCGTCTCGATGAAATGGGGTGCCATGTGCCCTTGATTGGAGATTTTCATTTCAATGGGCATAAATTGCTCACCAGTTACCCCGAATGTGCTAAAGCTTTAGCAAAATTTCGCATTAATCCGGGAAATGTTGGTCATGGTAAGAAACGTGACGAGCAATTTACTACCTTGATTGAAACAGCTTGTAAATACGATAAACCTGTGCGTATTGGCGTTAATTGGGGGAGCCTTGATCCAGAAATGCTGGCGCGTATTATGGATGAAAATGCCACTTCAAGTGATCCGCAAGACGCTAAGTATGTAATGCGGGAGGCATTAATTACATCGGCATTGGAAAGCGCAGCAAAAGCAGAAGAAATCGGACTTAATCGCAATAAGATTGTATTATCCTGCAAAGTAAGCGGTGTGCAAGATTTGATTAAAGTATATCGCGATTTGGCTGCACGTTGCGATTATGCGTTACATTTGGGATTGACAGAGGCGGGTATGGGCTCTAAAGGGATTGTGGCGTCTACAGCGGCATTGGCTATCCTTTTACAGGAAGGAATTGGTGACACTATTCGGATTTCATTAACTCCAGAGCCAGGGGGGACACGCTCGCGCGAGGTGATTGTGGCTCAGGAAATTCTGCAGACAATGGGGTTGCGCGCATTTGTTCCGCTAGTCGCTGCCTGCCCAGGGTGCGGGCGTACAACCAGTACCTATTTCCAGGAATTGGCTGAAAGTATCCAGGCTTATGTGCGTGATGAGATGGTGGTTTGGCGCAAACAATATGATGGTGTCGAAAATATGACACTAGCTGTGATGGGGTGCGTGGTAAATGGTCCGGGAGAAAGCAAGCATGCTAATATCGGAATTAGTTTGCCAGGTTCCGGTGAAACCCCTGTGGCACCTGTGTTCGTCGACGGACAAAAAACCGTAACGCTAAAAGGCGATAATATTGCCAATGAATTTCGTGCAATTGTTGATCAATATGTAAGTGAGAAGTACCCGAGAAAAGTAGTCTGATGGCTAGTGGTGTTAAAGCAATTCGCGGAATGAATGATATCCTCCCGGATGAATCTTATCTCTGGGAATATTTTGAACAAACGGTGCGTCAGTGGCTTACTGCTTATGGGTATCGGAATATTCGTACCCCGATTGTCGAGCAAACCGATTTGTTTATCCGTTCTATTGGTGAAGTAACTGATATTGTTGAGAAAGAGATGTATACTTTCATCGACCATCTCAATGGTGATAGCTTGACGCTGAGGCCTGAAGGCACTGCATCATGCGCGCGCGCAGTTATTGAGCATAATCTTTTATATGCTGGACCACAAAGATTGTATTATGCGGGGCCGATGTTCCGGCATGAGCGCCCGCAAAAAGGGCGTTATCGTCAATTTCATCAGGTTGGCGTGGAGGCATTGGGTTATGCTGGTCCTGATATCGATGCAGAACTAATAGTGATGTGTGTTCGATTATGGGAATTATTGGGAATCTCGGATTTGCGTCTGGAAATAAGTACCTTGGGAAATACTGAATCACGCGCATTATATCGTTCGCGACTACTTAAATACTTTGAGCGGCATCGCGACAATTTGGATGAAGATTCATTGCGACGTCTGTATACCAATCCCTTGCGCATACTTGACAGTAAAAATCCAGGAATGCAGCAAATTATTGAGAATGCACCAAAGTTGATTGATGATCTGGATTCTGAATCATGTAGCCATTTTGAATCCTTGCAAAGAATATTACGTGAGCAAGGTATTAATTATGATATCAACTTACGTTTGGTAAGGGGATTGGATTATTATAATCGCACTGTATTTGAATGGGTTACCGATAAATTAGGTGCGCAAGGGACTGTTTGTGCTGGTGGGCGCTATGATGGCTTAGTAGAGCAGGTGGGCGGGAAATCCACTCCGGCTTGCGGTTTTGCTATGGGAGTAGAACGGTTGTTGTCATTGATGCAAGAATGTGGAAAAAAGATTCAGCAGTCAGTTCCTGATATTTATATTGTTTATCAAGGTGATGAGCAGGTTATGGATTATGCTTGGAAATGCGCAGAATTTCTTCGTGATGAGGGATTCGACGTTATTTTGCACTGCGGCGGCGGCGGCTTTAAATCTCAGATGAAAAAGGCTGATTCATCTGGTGCTGTTTACGCATTGATTATCGGGAATGATGAATTCGAGGCGCAAGAAGTAACTATTAAGCCATTGCGTGAGCTGATTGAACAAGTAAGTCTGAAATTAAGCAGTGTTACTGAAATAATTAATAAAAAAGATTTGTATTAACGATAACTCAGAATTAACCAGGGAAATGCCATGGTAACTTATAATCATGAAGATCAGGAAAGGGTTGATGGACTTAAAGGCTGGTGGGACAAGTATGGTGCTGCAATTGTCATTATTCTGACAGTAATGTTAGCAACCGCGGGAGCTATAAAGGCCTGGGAGTATTATCAACAACGGCAAGCACAGCAGGCGGCGGATTTATACGTTTTGTTAAAGCAGGTGCAAGCAGGCAATGATTCAGAGAAAATTAATGATACGGCCCAGTTGCTTATGCAAGGTTATTCATCCAGTGGCTATGCGCCACGTGCTGCATTGATTGCGGCACAAGCCGATGTTCATGCAGGGAATAATAAACGTGCAATACAAAACTTACAATGGATTCTTGATCATGCAAAAGAAATCGAGATGCGTGATTTGGTGCGATTGAGAATTTCCGGGATTTTACTTGATGAAGGAAAATATGATGAAGCACTAAGACTTCTAGATGCTGGATATAGCGAAGCTTTTGCTGGATTATATTTGGATCGTAAGGGAGATATTCAGGTAGCTACACAGAGAATTTCTGAGGCGCGTTTAAGCTATCAGGAAGCTATAAATGCGCTTGATAAGAGCAATAATTACTATAATATTGTACAAATGAAATTGGATGGACTGGGCAATTCTGAATAAACATTTAATAATTGTTGAATCGAATTTTACTAGGACTAGGCGATTATTTACGTTTTGGATAGTGTCTTTTTTATTGCTGCCAGGTTGTGGTAGTACGATGAATCCATTTGATATGCGTATTGTTGAAGCAATGAGTACGCAACTATCAGATATGTTTGTCACAGACGAAGTCATCGTTTATGAAAAGGAAGAGCTCGATGCTTTAAAGTCCGTTGATCGGATTCCATTAAAATGGAAAAATAAAGTCAGTGAAAATGAAATTGCCTCATTCTATGTCGTCTATGAAAATGATGTAGTATATTCAGCTGATGAGGCTGGAAAACTTACCAAATATGAAGCGGCAACTGGTAAGCAATTATGGCAAGTCAAAACTAAGCATAGGTTTTCCGCTGGCGTAGGTGTCGGAGAAGGGCTTATTCTGGTCGGGACTTTTAAAGGAGAAGTGCTCGCTTATAACGAATCTGGCCATATGCTATGGCAAGCATCAGTCACCAGCGAAATCTTAAGCCCACCTCAAGCGCAAAATAATATTGTGGTTGTGCGAACCGTTGATGGCAGAATATTTGGATTAGATGCCATTGATGGAAAACGGAAATGGATTCATCAAGGCGCAACTCCTCCACTGACAGTGCGAAGCACTGCAGGAATAACACTTGCGCATGGCGCTGTATTTGCGGGTTTTCCTGGTGGAAAAATGGTGGCAATGAGCTTGTTTAATGGCAATATTGGATGGGAAGTTGCCGTTTCCCACCCACGAGGCGTTACGGAGCTAGAGCGTATGACAGACATTACCAGTGTGCCTGTGGTTAACGATAGGTTAGTTTGCGCGGTTGCATATCAAGGACGTGTTGCATGTTTTGCCATCAATGACGGCACCCAAATATGGACTCGTGAGTCTTCCAGCAGTGCAGGCTTGGTAATGGATAATGATTATGTTTATGTAACTGAAGATAAGGGTGTTGTCTCTGCATATGATTTGCTCAGTGGAGCCAGTGTATGGAAGCAGAGCAGACTTGGTAGTAAGAAATTAACGAAGCCTATTATCAAAGGACAGTATATAGTTGTCGGAGATGATCAAGGAAATGTTAATTTGCTACGAAACTATGATGGAGTTTTAATCGCCCGCTCAGCTACCGATGGTAGCATGATTCAAAATCCTGCTTCTCCATTGCCTGATGGGTTTGTAGTTCAAACAGCGAAGGGTGGGGTGTACGCTTATAGTACACAATTTTAGTTGTTCTTCTAAATTCGTCTAGAATCTTAAAGATTCAGCGATATCTTTATTAATGCTACTGTCCTGAAAAAAGCTGTAAATATTCATGAAACCTACACTTGTTTTGGTTGGCCGCCCTAATGTCGGTAAATCTACTTTGTTTAACCGGTTGACTCGTACTCGTGATGCTATCGTTGCTGATATCCCAGGCTTGACGCGAGACCGACATTATGGCACAGGTAGAGTAGGGGAAAAACCTTACTTGGTCATGGATACCGGCGGTTTTGAGCCTGTAATTAAAGAGGGTATTTTGCATGCCATGGCAAAGCAGACGATTCAGGCAATTGATGAAGCAGATAAGGTATTATTTATTGTTGATGGTCGTCAGGGTTTAACTGCACATGACAAAATTATTGCTGAGCAACTGCGCAAATCTGGGCAGAAAATCCTACTGGTCGTAAATAAAACAGAAGGCATGGCGGCTGCTGTTGTCACGGCAGAGTTTTTTGAGCTAGGCCTGGGTGATCCCTGTGCGGTATCAGCGATGCATGGTGATAACATCCATGAGTTGGCAGACTTGGCATTAGCTGATTTCCCAGAAGTTATAGAGGAATTCTCAAGCAAGCATCCTAAAATTGCCATTGTTGGTCGTCCCAATGTTGGAAAATCCACACTTATCAATACACTGCTAGGAGAAGAACGGGTCATTGCTTTTGATCAGCCTGGCACGACGCGGGATAGTATCTACGTCGATTTTACGCATAAAGACAAACAGTATACGCTGATTGATACAGCCGGGTTGCGGCGTCGTGGTCAAGTGCATGAGACCATAGAAAAATTCTCAGCTATCAAGACATTGCAGGCTATTGAAGATGCCAATGTTGTTGTGTTGATATTAGATGCTAGAAATGAGATTTCTGATCAAGATGCTCATATTGCCGGATTCATACTGGAAACGGGGCGTGCGTTGGTCATCGCAGTCAACAAATGGGATAACTTGGATGAATACCAGCGCGCTACTATCAAAAGTGACTTGAATCGCAAATTAGCTTTTCTGAGTTTTGCACAATTGCATTATATCTCTGCACTGCATGGTATCGGGATAAAAAATTTGCTGCCTTCGATAGATATAGCATATGCAGCAGCTATGGCCGATTTGTCGACTCCAAAGTTGACGCGTGCTTTGATTGCTGCGGTTGAGAAACACCCGCCGCCACGTGGTGGCATGTCGCGTCCCAAAATGCGTTATGCGCACCAAGGTGGATCTAATCCACCATTGATTATTGTACATGGCAGTATGCTGAATCATGTGCCGGAAACTTATCGACGATATTTGGAAAATACATTTCGTGAAACTTTTAAGCTGTGGAGTACTCCATTACGGGTTGATTTTAAAATTGGTCATAATCCATACGCTGATAAAAAACCTGCTCCGCCAACTGAAGCAGAAGCGAGACGCGCACATAATCGCAGGCGGCGAAATCGGAAAAAATATGGATAACTATAAGATGTGTGTTCAATAGTTCATTGTGAAAATCAAAGTGATTATCAAGTGAAAACACAGATAAGGATAAGACAGCTGAACCATGAGAAACGATCGCTGATTAGTTCTCGTTCCGAATTGCGGGAGGTTATTTGATAAAACGGGTGCTTACTACTCCAACAATATCAAAGTGCCAAAAAAGTATATATGTGGCGTGTAGCTTACGAAATAAAAACTGCAGCGGCTAGCATGCAACTGATCAGATCAGTAAAGTGTCAATAGACCCTAGTGCGGTAAGCAGATTTTACTTGGCTTCAGTAAGCGAGGTAATACGCACCGACGAGCCTTGTTTGATTTATGGAGTGCGATAGCTATTAGCTTTGTCGAGAAAAGGCTGAACTAGAGAATTGATCGCATAAGCTGATAGTGCACGCAACAAGAAATTGCTGCTGTAGCCCTGATCGAAGCAGATGAATAAAAGAGCATTGATTTTTTCTCAAAACCATTCAATGAGCATCTATGTCAGTTTTGTCATGTGGGTTTTGTCACATTCTAATTATGTATATTTTGTTAATATGTGAATGTAATCCGATAGATCGATTAAGAATTGACTGAAAATTAAGAATTTATAAGCTGGGGCAGCGTGGCGATTAATTTGTATCTTAAAGAATCCATCAATAAAAGGATAACATGCGTATCTGTAAAACTTTTCACAAGTGACATTAAAATATTTAAAGTTATATCAAAAAAATCCGTATTTATCTTTTAATTAGATTCTGAAATGCTAATTTAGTATCTAATGAGAAAGAAGTTTTTAATGATTATTTTTAATATTGAATTATAGTATCTAGATTATTAATTACACATTATTAAAATAAAAATGTTAAGCAGAGAAGCTTATTAGAGGTTGCTTTATTTTAAACAAATATACTTTGATGATTGTAATAGCCATCTAAAAATATTTATATAATTAATATTATATTCAATTGGTTAAATAATTATCTCTTGCAGTAAGATGAAGAGATATATGTTAAAATAAATATGTAGCAAACCTGTTTAAAGGTAAAGATAATGGCCAACAAAGCAGAGCAAGCACTAGTAAGAATTTCGCATAAACATAAAGTTGATATCAACGTGTTGGTGATCGTTGACAAATATGTTTCTGGTAAGACTTTGAAGAATATAGCTGAAGAATGGGAATACAATATCATCGGTATCTGTACTTCAAGTCAAGAAGCTTTAGTAAGAATAAATAAAGATAAGCCAGATCTTATTCTAACGGATATGGAATTAAAGAGTTGTGATGGAATAGATTTAACACAACATTTAAATTTACAATCGGACAATGTGAATCTTTGCATATATTTTACGGCCTATACAAGTGATACAATTGTGCAACATATAACAATGATTGCTACTGCGATGGGTTGTAGTATCAATAAGTATGGTACAGAGAAGAGAGCTGCTGATTTTGAGTCTTGTCTTTGCCGGCATTTTGGAATTGATGATGCTAATAGTATGGTCAACCAGCTTGTAGTACAGCCGATTAAAGTTCTGCTGGTTGATGATCAACAAATAGTATTATGGGGATTGGAGAAATTAATAAATAGTAAGCAGCCAAGAATGGTGGTTATTGGTACAGCATCAAATATTTCTGATGCTAAACAGCTTACGATTAAGAAGAGACCTGATATTATTATACTAAATACATATTTGAATGATATTGATTGTGTAAATTATATTTCAGATTTTTCTAGTAATGGGAATACACGAGTGGTAATTTTTACCGATACACATGATAAAGAGGTAATTGATCGTGCAGTACTAAGTGGTGCACGAGGTATTGTTCATAGAAAAGAATCGACGCAAACGATGCTTAGGGCTATAGAAAAAATTCATGATGGTGAATTATGGCTTGATCGAATAACGACAGGTCGCATTTTACTTCATAATTCACGTATAAGAGGTAAATTTTCTCCTGATACTAGTACTAATAAGATTACGATGCTGACTCGTAAGGAGTGTACAATTCTTAGAGCATTTTCAGATGGGACTGGTGGAGAGCAAAACAAGCAAATTGCAGCGAAATTATGCATGAGTGAACATACCTTGCGTAATCACTTAACTTCTATTTTTAGCAAATTGGGAATTAAAAATAGATTCAGCTTATTTGCTTATGCTAAGCAACATTTTCAACACATAGAATCAACCGTGGGTAGGTCGTTGAATGAGTATTAGGTATCTGTTTCCATTTGATCTGGCAATAAACTGTTTTGTCAGAATGTGAGGAGTACTTTTCTTATCGACTGAAGTTAGAAGTAGTGAGATGTGTCGTTAAAATTAAGTCTGTTGGCTTATGCAGTGAGTAGATTTGTATATATCGCTGTGTAATTGTGCTGGTTGGTTTGGTTAAATAAAACCGAACAGCCCAGTTAAGCGGTTTTTTTCAATCTTCCGTTTCTACCTCATATTGATTTGGCTTTTGTATCCCAAGTATGAATGCAGTCGATGACTGTATAAAACATGGAAATATACTGCAACACATCTTGCTGTGCTGCATAACGGGTTTGGTAATGCCGCCTACTGGACTCGTCCCTGTTTAAGACTGCCGAAGAAGCTTTCAGCCACAGCATTGTCGAAACAATCTCCGGCGCGACTCATGCGGTAATCCTCCCATTTTTAATAGGGGCTTGCAGTAGAGAGTTTTAGTTTAAAGTTTATGCCAACTTCATTGCTGGCGTGATACCTCCAAGTGCCATACTCGGACGTTCATTATTGTAAATCCATAACCATTGTGTAGCGGTAAGCTGTGCCTCTTCAATGGTTGCAAATTCATTCATCTCCAACCATTCATGCCGAACAGTTCTGTTATGGCGTTCTACGTAAACATTCTGTTGCGGCTTTCCTGGTTGGATGTAATCAAGCTGGATACCTCGCGATTTTTTGCCCAACTTTGAGCGTACCGCTGATATTTTCCGGTCCATTGTCACAGAGAATCTTCCTTGGTTTGCCACGCCATTCAATAATCTGATCCAGGGTGCGCGTAACCCGTTCTGATCGAAGCGATATATCCACTTCTATTCCCAATCCCTCGCGGTTGAAGTTATCCAGCACATTGAAGGTGCGGAAAGACTTCCCATTGGTGAGTTGATCAGCCATGAAATCCATCGACCATGTGTCATTGGGCCGTTCTGGCACAGCCAGTGGTTCCGGCTTCTCCCGCTTTAACCGCTTGCGCGGCTTGATCCGTAAATTCAGTTCCAGCTCACGGTAAATACGATACACACGTTTGTGATTCCATCCAAAACCCTTCACATTACGCAAATAAAGGAAACACAAACCAAAGCCCCAGCGCTTGTGACAGGCCGTCAGACGTAGTAACCACCAATCGGCGATTTCCTCGTTCTCATCGTTGAGAACCGGCCGATAACGATAGCAACTCTCAGAAATGCCAAATGTTGCACAGGCTAAAACAATACTAACAGACTTGTTCTGTACCACCTCTGCGCTATCATCTTGCGCTGTAAGGGCTTTGCCACTTTTTTCCTAGTGCCTCCTTCAACAATTCATTCTGCATCTGGCTTTCCGTAAATCGCTCCTTCTTCATCAGTAAAATTCCTCTTCGTCTGGGATAGAAAATTCTACTGCTTTGCTCCTTTAATATTCGAGGGATTACCGGCAGAAGTTTACAAATTAAACTCTCTACTGCATGCTTCTATTAGAAATGGAAGGATTACCGATACAATTGCTCCAATAAATGGTTTCTAAAAAATGGCTAAAGTATGGTGTAATTAACTTCTTTTATTTAATCTTTTTTAAAATCCGGCTTGTATTTTAATTATGGCAAATATCGGTTTTATCGGTCTGGGTATTATGGGGAAGCCTATGGCAGGGCATTTGATCAAGGGTGGGCATAGTCTTTTTCTGCACTCGCGCAGTGGGGTTTCCGGAGATTTGATCGCATTGGGTGGAAGGGAATTTCTTTCATCCAAGGAAGTAGCACAGCACGCAGATATTATTATGACTATGTTGCCAGATACACCAGATGTTGAGAAAGTCTTGTTTAGCGAGCATGGCATTGTCGAAGGGTTGAGGCTTGGTTTGGGGCAGGTTAAAACGATTGTGGATATGAGTTCGATTTCGCCACTGGAAACGCGAAAATTTGCAGCGCGTATTAATGCGTTGGGTCATGATTATGTGGATGCGCCCGTATCTGGCGGTGATGTCGGGGCACAAAATGCGGCACTGACGATCATGGTGGGTACGAGCGTGACAGTGTTCGAGAAAGTGAAGCCTATTCTTGGATTGTTAGGAAAAAATGTAACTCATGTGGGGGAAAATGGTGCAGGTCAGGTTTGTAAGATTGCCAATCAAATTATTGTGTCTTCAGCGATCGAAGCAGTGGCTGAAGCGCTCTTGTTTGTATCCAAGGCAGGAGTAGATCCGGATAAGGTTCGGCGAGCTTTGTTGGGTGGTTTTGCGGCTTCTCGGGTGTTGGAAGTACATGGGGAACGCATGATTAATCGATGTTTTGAGCCCGGTTTTCGCATTGAATTACATCAAAAAGATTTGAATATCGCGTTGGATAGCGCATCCGCCTTGGGTGTAAGTTTGCCGAATACTGCAACTGTGCGTGAATTATTTTCTGCTTGTATCGCACATGGCGGTGCAAAATGGGATAATTCCGCTCTTGTGAAAATACTGGAAAAACTTGCTGATCACGAAATCCGGAAGCATTTGGAATAATTAACCGCATGGCTCTACAAGAACTTATTAACAAACTGTTTATGATATTGCCGCATGAGGCGGTGCTATACGAAATCGAAGATTTGAAACCGTATGAATGCGATGGCTTATCAGCGTATCGGGCTTTGCCGCTGGTGGTTGTGTTGCCGCACACGGAAGAGCAGATCATCAAAATTTTGCAGCTTTGCCATGCAACGAGAACTCCTGTAGTGGCACGAGGTGCGGGTACTGGTTTGTCAGGAGGTGCGCTTCCGCATGCACAAGGTGTTCTGCTGTCATTGGCCAGGTTAAATCAAATCGTTGCGATAGATCCATTGGCGCGTATGGCGCGTGTGCAGCCGGGGGTCAGAAATCTGGCAATCAGTGAAGCAGCGGCGATGTATGGTTTATATTATGCGCCTGATCCTTCATCGCAGATTGCTTGCTCGATTGGTGGTAATGTGGCGGAAAATTCGGGTGGTGTGCATTGTCTGAAATATGGCCTTACTGTGCACAACATTGTTAAATTGCGGGTGCTGATGATTGACGGAGAGTATTTGGAAATCGGTGGCGAAAGTCTGGACAGTGCGGGGTATGATTTGCTCGCGTTAATGACCGGAAGCGAAGGCATGCTCGGCATAGTCACGGAAATTACCGTGAAACTGATTCCAACGCCGGAAAAAGCGCAACTGGTGATGGCGGCATTTGATGATGTGATCAAGGCAGGCAATGCGGTGGCGAATGTGATTGGCGCAGGTATCATCCCGGCAGGGATGGAAATGATGGATAAAATTACTATTCATGCAGTGGAAGAATTTTTACATGCGGGTTATGACCTGAATGCGGCGGCAATTTTACTATGCGAATCCGATGGCAGCGCAGAAGAAGTGGCGGATGAAATCAAGCGAATTTATGCCATTATGCAGCAAGGTGGCGCAACCAAAATCAGTACCTCGCGCGATGAAGCCGAGCGCCTTAGGTTTTGGGCCGGACGGAAAGCAGCATTTCCAGCCGCTGGAAGGGTGTCGCCGGATTACTATTGCATGGATGGGACGATTCCACGCAAACGGTTAGCCGATGTATTGCGCGGTATTGAGAAGCTATCCCAGGAATATGGGTTACGATGTATGAATGTATTTCATGCCGGAGATGGTAACTTACATCCTCTAATTTTATATGATGCCAATCAGGCTGGCGAATTAGAAAGGACAGAAGAATTTGGTGGAAAAATACTGGAGATGTGCATTCATGCAGGTGGTACGATAACCGGGGAACATGGCGTGGGGATAGAAAAAATCAATCAGATGTGCATCCAATTCGGCAAGGAGGAGCTGGAAATGTTTCATGCTGTGAAGGCGGCATTTGATCCGATGGGATTGTTGAATCCCGGTAAGGCAGTTCCGACTTTGCATCGTTGTGCGGAATTGGGCGCCATGCATGTACATCGAGGTGAGGAGAAGTTTGCGGAATTACCGCGATTTTAGAATCTATGCGACAAGCTATTATCGATCAGTATAAGGCAGTCATTCGTGCTGCATCTGAGAACAAATCGCCATTGCAAATACGTGGCGGTGGCACCAAGCATTTTTATGGTAATTCCTCATTTGGGCGGGGGGATACATTGTTAGATACGACGATGTATCACGGTATTATTGATTACGAGCCGACGGAATTGGTAATTACAGCATGTGCGGGAACACGCTTGACAGATCTGGAGTCTTTGCTGGCGCAGCATGGGCAAATGCTAGCATTCGAACCATCCCATTTCGGTGCTAATGCAACTTTGGGCGGTTGTATGGCGGTTGGTTTATCGGGTCCGCGCCGTGCTGCTGCGGGTGCGGCACGTGATTTTGTATTGGGTATGCGCTTGCTCGATGGGAAAGGTAGAGATTTGCGCTTTGGCGGGCAGGTGATGAAAAATGTTGCTGGTTATGATGTTTCTCGATTAATGGTGGGTGCCATGGGTACTTTGGGTGTGTTGCTGGAAATTTCATTGAAGGTTTTGCCGAAACCACCGGTTGAAATAACATTGCGAATGCCTATGGATGAAGCTGCAGCGATCGAGAGAATGAATCAATGGGCTGGCAAGCCATTGCCAATTTCGGCAACTTGTTATGTTGAGGGTGTGCTGTTTCTCAGACTGTCTGGTGCTGAATCAGCAGTGCGCGCAGCGCAGGCAAAATTGGGAGGTGAAGAGCTGGTTGAAGACAGGGACTTCTGGCAATCGGTGCGTGAGCAGTGGCACGATTTTTTTCAGTCAGATAAACTTCTGTGGCGTTTATCAATTAAATCAACAACAATACCGGTTGCATTGCCTGGGAAACAATTACTGGAATGGAATGGCGGTTTACGGTGGTTGCTTTGCGACGCAAGTGTGGATCAGAAAATTATTCGTAAAACGGCTAAAGATGCGGGTGGTCACGCTACCTTGTTTCGTAGCCATGAATTTCGCGATGCTGTATTTCATCCGCTAGATCCAGTTATGATGAAAATTCATCGTCTGTTGAAAGAGCAGTTTGACCCATCAAAAATCCTTAATCCCGGTCGACTTTATCCAGAATTTTAAATGCAAACCAAGCTCGCTGATTTTATAAGGAATTCACCGCAAGGACAGGAAGCGGATGCTATTCTGCGTAGTTGTGTACATTGTGGTTTTTGTTTGGCTACTTGTCCCACTTATCAGATTCTGGGGGATGAGCTGGATAGTCCGCGCGGTCGTATTTATCTGATGAAGCAGATGCTGGAAGGGCAACCGGTAACGCAAAAAACGCAATTGCATCTGGATCGTTGTCTCACTTGCCGTGCCTGTGAAACAACTTGCCCATCAGGAGTGCGTTACGGCGCGTTGGTGGATATCGGCCGTGATATTGTCGAGAAACAGGTAAAACGCAATCTTAGATCAGAAGTTTTTCGTTATACATTACGAAAAATTCTACCTAATCCATTATTGTTCAATACATTATTAAGACTTGGTCAAGTTGTTCGACCATTCTTGCCACAAAGTCTCAAAAGAAAAATTCCGGTCAAGTCTGGTTTCATCAACGCATGGCCTGCAGAGCGGCACGCGCGCAAAATGCTGGTTCTTGCTGGTTGCGTGCAACCGTCATTGGCACCTAATATTAATATCGCTACTGCACGCATACTGAACAGCTTGGGTATATCACTGATCAAGGCTAAAAATGCGGGATGTTGTGGCGCGGTTACTTTTCATTTGAATGCTCAGCAGGATGGACTCGATTATATGCGGCGTAATATTGATGCTTGGTGGCCTATAGTTGAGCAAAAAGAGATCGAGGCGATTGTGATGACTGCCAGTGGATGTGGCGTAACGGTCAGAGAATATGGACATTTATTAAGCCATGATCCGGATTATGCAGAAAAAGCGGCAAACATTTCAGCTTTGACCAAAGATATTAGTGAGGTACTACTGGCTGAAGCCGGAAATCTCCAAGAATTGATCAAATTGAGATTAGAGCCGAATCACACGAAATTGTCTTTTCATTCTCCCTGTACCTTGCAGCATGGCATGAAAATTCGTGGTGTAGTGGAGCAAATTCTGATTCTTGCCGGTTTTGATTTAACCGTTGTGCCTAATGCGCATCTGTGTTGCGGCTCAGCAGGTACGTATTCAATTTTGCAGCCGGAACTTTCGCAGCAGTTATTGAAAAACAAAGTCATTGCTCTTGAGTCCGGAAAACCGGCTCAGGTTGCTACTGCGAATATCGGGTGTTTGATGCATCTGCAAAACGGCATATCGGTACCCGTTAAACACTGGATTGAATTATTGGACGAGCGGTTAACCTGCCATAATAACGGTTAAATTTTTATTATTCATCAGTGAATGAGTTTGATCCGAGCAGCAAAGCTGTGCGTAAGCACAAGCTTTGTTAGATTTAATTTTCCGAACTCAGTCAGCGCGTTATCTGAATTAAGTAATTTGTTCTTTGTAGGAAGATAAAGGAATCCCGCAGTTTTTTAGTTTCTGATAAAATCGTCGTTTAAAAACAGAATAAAATTTATATGGAATTATCACTATTTCAAGATCATTTTTTGCTCAGATTGGAAAATTTACTCTTTGTTATTACGGCATTGGTCAGCGGATCGTTGTTGCTCTGGCCAATGTTTACACAGCGTGGCATAAAAGAGGTTGATACGCGAGCGGCTGTACAATTAATCAACTACCAGGATGCACTAGTGCTTGATGTTCGTGATGATAGCGAGTATACCGCAGGTCATTTACCCAACTCTAAGCATATTCCGGCTGAAAAAATTGCGGAACGCTGGACAGAGATTCAGAAGTTTAAAGAGAAACCCATTATCGTAATATATCGTGGTGGTATTCGATCGAATAATCCCAGCTTGGTTTTGAGGAAAAATGGCTTTGCTCAGGTAATTAATCTCATGGGTGGCATTGACGCATGGAAACGCGCTGGTTTACCTATTGCCAAGCGCTAGGGAATCCTATGCCCAAAGTAATTATGTATACGACAGGTTTCTGCCCTTATTGCAAAATGGCGGAAAGCTTATTACGTTCAAAAGGCGTTGAGGTAATTGAGAAAATTCGTATTGACCTGGAGCCTGATCAGCGTGTTGAGATGATGGATAAAACTGGTCGACGCACTGTTCCCCAGATTTATATCGACGGACATCATGTGGGAGGTTATGATGATTTAACACAACTTGATCGTAAGGGGGAGTTGGCGGCATTACTGGCAATGTGAACACATAATCAGAGCATTTAATTGCGATTTAAATATAAGTTAACTTTTTATTCACCTGGATATTAAATATGAGTGAGCAACTACAACCAGTTTTTGCCATAGAAAAAATTTATGTAAAGGATTTGTCTTTAGAGATCCCCAATGCGCCCAATATCTTTTTAGAAAGGGATACGCCCGAGATTAATCTGCAACTTGGAACTAGAAATCAGAGTATTGACACTGGGTTGTACGAAGTGCAGTTAACGGTAACGGTTACTGCTAAGATTAAAGATAAGATAATGTTTCTGGTTGAGGCTCAGCAGGCCGGTATTTTTCGTATTCAAAATATTCCGAATGAGGAAATAGATCCCGTTCTGGGTATTGGATGTCCTAATATTCTTTTTCCCTATTTGCGTGAGGTAGTATCGGATATTGTGACTAGATCCGGTTTTCCGCCAGTAATCCTTAATCCGGTAAATTTTGAAGCGATCTATCAACAAAAAAAAGCAGAACCCAGTACACATTAAACGAATAAAAAAACTTGAAAAGTAGAAGTGATTTGACGATGAAAAAAGGATTCCAGGCGCTAACACTTAGATTGGAATATAAAATGCTGACTGTGATGATGAGCATATTGCTTTTATATCCAGGGTATGTCGCGGCTGATATGGAATTTCTTTCAATAGCCGAGAATGCAATCGTTATGTATGATGCTCCGTCTCTACAAGCTGATAAATTATTTGTTGCAGGTCGTCATCTTCCGGTTGAGGTCGTAGTGGATGTCGATGGATGGACAAAAGTCCGTGATAGTAGCGGGAGTCTTGCTTGGGTTCAAAAGAAAGATCTGAGCCAGCAACGCTATGTTATTGTGACAGCACCATTGGCTGATGTTCACCAGTCTGCTGATATTAAATCAGAATTAATATTTCAGGTTGAAGAGAATATTGTTATGGAGTGGATGCAGTCGGATATCCAAGGATGGGTAAAAGTGCGGCATAGAGATGGTCAGACAGGCTACATCAAAGTCAATCAGGTTTGGGGTTCATGAAAATTGCTGTACTGGGCGCAGGTGCATGGGGTTCCGCATTAGCAATTAGTTTTTCTGCACGTCATCAAATAAATTTGTGGACTAAGAATCCAGATCATGCGACTGACATGGATAGCAGGCGCATTAACCAATCCTTTTTGCCAGAGCATTCGTTACCTGAATCGCTAAATATTACCTCGCAACTAACTGAAGCGCTTGATAATGTTGATCTTGCTTTGCTTGTTGTTCCCATTGCAGGTTTACGCGAAACTTTACGAACTATCGTTGCAGGCAATATCAGAGTGCCGCTTATATGGGGATGTAAGGGCTTAGAGACGGGAACTGCTTATCTTCCGCATCAGATCGTTGCGGAAGAATATGACGCAACGCTTTCTTGTTGCGGAGTTTTATCGGGCCCCAGTTTTGCGGAAGAAGTTGCACAAGGATTACCGACAGCTTTAACATTTGCCTCTAACGATCATGAGTTTTCAAGCAGAATATCAGTAGAATTACATAGCCCAAGACTGAGAATCTATACAAGTGAAGACATTATTGGTGTAGAAACTGGGGGTGCGATAAAGAATGTAATTACTATCGCTGCAGGTATTTCTGACGGCATTGGGTTTGGTCACAATGCGCGTGCCGCATTAATCACACGTGGATTAATGGAAATCACTAGGCTGGGTCTTAGTCTGGGCGGAAAGATGGAGACTTTTATCGGGTTAGCGGGTGTAGGTGATTTGATTCTGACAAGTACTGGTGATTTATCACGTAATAGACAAGTAGGATTGATGTTAGCCGAAGGGAAAACATTACATGATATTTTAAATGAACTTGGACATGTTGCTGAAGGTGTGCATGCAGCGCTATCAGTGCTGCAATTAGGTAAGAGATTAAATATTGAAATGCCCATCACACAGGCAATTTGCAGTATTTTACATGAAGGTGTGTCAGCGCGACGTGCTGTCGAGGTGTTGTTAAATCGTGAACAGAAATCAGAAATTTATTGATAATTAATCGATGTGAGGAAGTGTGGGCATTTTTTATCCTATTTCATAGGGTATTGTTTTTATATGTCTTTATTTGAGTAATATAAAACATGTTTTTTCGTGACGTTGATCAATCAATAAATGATGTTGCCGAAATGCCTTAATTTGCTTGACCATGCGTTAACGGCTTGATATAAGTGCGACTGCAGTATTTGCTTGTGATTTAATTACCATTAAACTTAGAAGGGGAATTATATGAACAAATCCGAACTTATTGAAGCTATCGCAAAATCGGCTAAAATTTCCAAAGCCTCGGCAGGAAGCGCATTGGATGGAGCATTAACTGCAATAAAGGGAGCGCTTAAAAAGAATGAGAGTGTAACTTTGGTCGGATTTGGGACTTTTAAAGTAGGTACACGAGCTGCGCGTACGGGTCGTAATCCTCGCACTGGTGCAGCTATTAAGATCAAAGCGGCTAAGGTTCCTAAATTCAGTGCTGGTAAAGCACTCAAAGATGCAGTAAACTAGCGCACTTTCTGATTGGGGTGCTTAGCTCAGCTGGTAGAGCGTCGCCCTTACAAGGCGAATGTCGGCGGTTCGATCCCGTCAGCACCCACCAATCGATAAGCCAGTTTGGGAGTGGTAGTTCAGTTGGTTAGAATACCGGCCTGTCACGCCGGGGGTCGCGGGTTCGAGTCCCGTCCACTCCGCCAAAAACAAAAATGAGTAATAAAATTTTAATTCCTCGAGTTTTTTCCACTAAAATAGTTTTCGCAGATTCTAATTGTGTTTGATCTAGTCAATCGAAAAAAGCGTGTTGTTCAAGTAATTCTGGGCTTAGCGGTTTTACCATTTATGTTTTGGGGTGTGGAATCCTATAGGAACGATGGTAGCGAAGGTTATGTTGCGGTCGTCGAAGGTGAAGAGATCTCTCGACGAGAATTTGAACAAGCATTACGTGATCACCATGAAAGACTACGGGCGATGCTTGGCGCAAATTTCGATAGTGCGATACTTGATAATTTTGAAGTAAGAAATTCTGTACTTGAAAGACTGATTCAGCAACGGTTATTGTATCAAGAAGCTGTTAAAAATGGCTTCGCTGTTTTGGATTCACAGTTAATCAAGACAATTCAAGATATCCAGGCATTCCAAAAGAATAATAAGTTCTCCAAGCAGCAGTATGAAGAATTGTTGCGTAATCAGGGTCTTACTCCTGCAATATTTGAATCGCGTGTGCGTAATGAATTATTGCTGCAACAATTACTGGATGGATATAGTGAAAATGCCATTACGCCAAGAACTGCTACTGAAAAGGTACAGTATCTTAGTGAGGTGCGGCGTGAAATCAGTCAATCGAAAATTGCACCGGATCAGTTCCTTTCTCAGGCCATACCTGAAGAAGTAGATATTTCGGCTTATTATGAACAACATAAAACGGATTTTGATTTGCCGGAACGTGCCAAAGTTGAATATCTGGTTTTGTCGTTGGACAGGGCAGCAAAAAATGAGTTTGTGAGTGACGAAGCGATCAATACATATTTTTCAGAACATCAATCGGAGTTTGGTCAACCTGAAGAGCGTAAGGCTAGTCACATATTAATCAGTGTATCTGCAGATGTGCCGGAGGAAGAAAAGCAGATAGCGCGAGATAAGGCTGAGAGAATTTTGGAGCAGGTTAAACAAGATCCAGATCAATTCGCAGAAATAGCTAAGGAGCATTCAGATGATCCTGGTTCAGCCATGCAAGGAGGCGATCTTGGTTTCTTTGGCCGTGGAGTCATGGTTAAATCTTTTGAAGATAATATTTTTTCGATGCAATTGGATGAAATCAGCGACATAGTGGAGACAGATTTTGGTCTGCACATAATCAAATTAACCGCAATTAAAGAAGAGCAACATCCAGAACTGGAAGAAGTTCGCGAACAAATTGAGAATACGCTCAAGATTGAAATGGTAGAAAGTGTTTTTGGTGAGATTGTTGAAGATTTTAGTAATGTTGTCTATGAGCAAGGTGAAAGCCTGCAAGCAGCAGCAGAAAAATTTGAATTAACCATAGAAAAGAGTGATTGGATTACAAGAGATTTAAAAGAAGAGCCTGAAATCCTTGCCAATGAAAATTTGTTGTCAGCAATTTTCTCAGATGATGTTATTTCAAATAGCCGTAATACGGAGGCTATCGAGGTTAAGCCTGATACGTTTGTTTCTGCTCGTATTATTGAATATAAACCGGCTACTTCGCAATCATTAACGGTTGTTAAGGATGAGATTGTAGAGAAACTCAAGAAAGAAATGGCTGTATCAATGGCTGTAGTAGAGGGACAAGAAAGGCTTGCTCGATTGCAGGCGGGAGAGGTTCTTGATGATGTTGCTTGGGATGATGCGCAGTTGATTTCTTATATGCAGCCCCAGGAATTGGATCATGAGGCTTTAGGGGCTATTTTTAGGGCAGAAGTTGATGAGCTTCCGGCTTATGTCGGCGTGGTTGAGCCGGAAGGCGGATTCAATTTGATACGGATTAGCAAAGTCATAGAACCTGAGTCAGATGAAAAAATAGCATCTGAAAACTTCGCTAAACAATTGCAGCAGATGATAACGCAAGAAGAAGTATCGTCTTATCTGGCTGCAATCAGGCAACGGTATGATGTCAAAATCAAACAGAATAATCTCTGATTTTGGTTAATCATTGAGACTAAATGCGACTGTATTAAAGCCTGCATCCACATAAGTTATCTCACCGGTAATTCCACTAGCCAGATCACTGCATAAAAAGGCGGCGACATTGCCAACTTCTTCGATGGTGACATTACGCCGTAGCGGGGAGACCTTCTCGGTATAACCTAATAGTTTTCCAAAGTTTCCAATACCGGAAGCTGCCAGAGTTTTAATTGGTCCAGCAGAGATAGCATTAACGCGTATTCCTTTCTGGCCCAAGCTGGAAGCCATGAAGCGAACATTTGCTTCAAGGCTGGCTTTGGCTAATCCCATTACATTGTAGTTGGGCATGACGCGAACAGCGCCTAAGTAGCTTAATGTTAAAAGTGCGCCATTTCTACCTTGCATTAATGGCAGAGCAGCTTTGGCGAGAGCTGAGAAACTATAAGTACTGATATCGTGTGCAATTTGAAAAGCTTCTCTATTAACATTTTCCAGGTAATCTCCACTTAGAGCTTCACGGGGCGCGAAGGCAATTGAATGAATAATACAATCCAGCCCATCCCAATGTTTTTGCAGTTGCTCAAAGCACATCGATATTTCATCGTCGCTAGCTACATTGCAGGGAAAAAGTAAGCTACTATCAAATTCAGCGGCCAGTTTCTCAACTCGTCCACGAAGCTCTTCACTTTGATAAGTAAACGCTAGCAATGCGCCTTCGCGTTTCATGGCCTTGGCGATACCATAAGCAATCGAGCGGTTACTGAGTAATCCTGTAATGAGCACACGTTTATTTGCGAGAAATCCCATAAATTTTCCTTGTAAAGTTGAACATTTTGGCAAATTATAGCCGAAGGGTTGAATAAGGTGGCGTTAAACACAAGAATAAGTTGAAGATGCGAGTATCATTATTGGCTTTAAACAGATTCCGGCAAGCCGCGTGTGCAATGAAGATTTCATTAATTAAATTTTGGTTGTTGATTGCTATCATTGTGCAGTTAGCCGCATGCGGCGAGTATAGTTGGAATAATCCTTATGCTGCGTCGGATGCAGGGAAAAATATTCTTTATAGCGTATTTAGTGAACGCCCTAAGCATCTTGATCCGGTGCAATCTTACAGTTCAAACGAAATTCAGTTTACTGCCCAGATTTACGAGCCTCCATTGCAGTATCATTATTTGAAACGGCCTTTTGTTTTAATTCCGGCAACTGCGGAAAAAATACCGGTTGTGAAATATTTTGATGCCGAAGGTAATCAATTGCCGGATGAAGCGCATTCCGACGATATTGCTTATAGTATTTATGAGATCTCGATTAAACCAGGGATTTCCTTTCAACCACATCCAGCTTTTGTAATGGATGAACAAGGTAATTGGCTATATCATGTACTGAGCGAGGACGCATTAACATCGATATTTAAGCTGTCCGATTTTTCATACGCGGATACTAGAGAATTAGAGGCCGAAGATTATGTATATCAGGTTAAGCGTCTGGCTCATCCAAGATTGCATTCTCCAATATATGGGCTCATGGCGGATTACATAGTAGGGTTGAAGGATTACGCTGTTAAATTGAAACACGCAGAACAGAATCGGCCCGAGGATGAGACATACTTGGATCTGAGGAAGTATCAGTTAGAAGGGATTCAACTAATTGACAAATATACTTATAGCATAAAGATACACGGTAAGTATCCTCAATTTCTATATTGGTTGGCCATGCCTTTTTTTGCGCCGATTCCTTGGGAAGCAGATCGCTTTTATTCTCAGCCGGGATTAGTGCAAAAGAACATAACGCTAGATTGGTATCCGGTGGGTACAGGCCCCTATATGCTCACTGAAAATGATCCCAATCTGCGCATGGTATTAGAAAAGAATCCAAATTTTCGTGACGAATACTATCCGGCAAATGGTATGTCTGAAGATGAAAAAAATGGATTGCTAGAGGATGCAGGAAAAAAACTGCCGTTTATTGATAAAGTTGTTTATACCCGGGAAAAAGAAAGCATTCCAAGATGGAATAAATTCTTACAAGGCTATTATGATGCTACCGGCATAGGCTCAGACAGTTTTGATCAAGCAGTTCAGCTCGTAGGACAAGGAGAGGCTACGGTCACTCGAGAAATGGAAGAACAAGGGATCAGATTGGAAACAACCGTGGCGGTCTCAACTTATTACATGGGTTTTAACATGTTGGATCCTGTGGTGGGCGGAAGAGATGATCGCGAACGTGAATCAGCTAGAAAGCTTCGGCAAGCAATCTCGATTGCGGTAGATTACGAAGAATTTATTTCAATTTTTGCAAATGGTCGCGGGATACCTGCGCAAAGCCCCATTTCTCCTGGGATTTTTGGCTATCGTGATGGTCGAGCAGGTATTAATCCAATAGTATATGACTGGATTGGCGATCAGCCACAGCGAAAATCAATAAAAGCCGCCAAGGCCTTACTTGCGGAGGCGGGGTATCCAAATGGAATTGATCGGAAAACGGGGGCGCCATTAATTTTGTATTTTGATGTTACAGCGCGTAGTTCTGAAGATAGGTCCAAGCTTGATTGGATGCGTAAGCAATTTCAAAAATTAAATATACAATTGGTAGTCAGAAGTACAGATTACAATCGTTTCCAGGATAAAATTCGAAAAGGTAACGCACAAATCTTCGAATGGGGCTGGAATGCGGATTATCCTGACCCGGAGAATTTCTTGTTTTTATTATATGGTCCTCAACGCAAGGTTGGAAATAGCGGTGAGAATGCTGTGAATTATAACAATAATGAATATAATCAGTTATTTGAGAAGATGAAGAATATGGAGAATGGATCGGAGCGACAGCTGATCATAGATCGCATGGTGGAGATATTGCGTTACGATGCGCCTTGGTTGTGGGGGTATCATCCCAAAGACTATGGTTTGTATCATTCTTGGTATCAGAATGTTAAACCTAACAGAATATCGAATAATAATCTTAAATATTTCAAGATCGATGCCAATTTGCGAGAGGCTAAGCGGCAGGAATGGAATCGACCGGTATTTTGGCCTATCGCATTGATATCATTCATTCTGGTGATTAGTATTATCCCTGCTGTAAGGGCTTTCCGTCGTCATGAAAGTAGTGTTGCGATACGTGCAGTCTGAATTGACAATAAGCTACTAATAATGTTGAGTTATATTATTAGGCGTTTGTTTTATGCGGTACCAATTTTAATCGGGGTTAATTTGCTTACATTCACTTTGTTTTTTGTAGTGAATACACCTGACGACATGGCGCGCATGCAGTTGGGTATTAAGTATGTTACACCCGAAGCAATTGAGAAATGGAAAGTCGAGCGAGGTTACGATAAACCTTTATTGTTCAATTCTGAAGCTGAGAAACTGGGAAAGCTGACGAATACCATTTTCTTTGAGAAATCAATTTCAATGTTTGTCTTTGAATTTGGGCGTTCCGATGATGGTCGGGATATCGCGCGAGAAATCAAATCACGCATGATGCCAAGTCTTGCCATTGCGCTACCTGTATTCGTAGTGGGATTGCTTGTGTATATTACTTTCGCATTGCTGATGGTTTTTTTTCGTGCTACTTATATCGATTTCTGGGGCGTGGTTCTATGTGTGGCGTTGATGTCTATTTCAAGTTTATTCTATATTATCGTTGGGCAGTTTTTAGTGAGCAAATTATGGCATTGGGTGCCCATATCAGGTTATGGAACTGGGCTGGATGCAACAAAATTTTTGGTGCTGCCGGTCTTAATCGGGATTATTACTAGTGCTGGATCCCATATTCGTTGGTATCGTACAATATTTTTAGAAGAGATGAACAAAGAATACGTGCGCACAGCTAGAGCGAAAGGGTTATCGGAGCGTATCGTTTTGTTCAGACATGTGCTCAAGAATGCATTAATTCCAATTCTAACCGGTGCGGTTGTTGTGGTGCCTCTATTGTTTTTGGGCAGCTTGCTGGTTGAGTCTTTTTTCGGTATCCCGGGACTTGGCAGTTATACAATTGATGCGATTAATTCACAGGATTTTGCGATTGTCAGGGCGATGGTTTTTTTGGGCTCAATGCTTTATATCGTGGGTTTGATTCTAACCGATATTTCTTATACGTTTGTTGATCCAAGAATTCGGCTTACTTAGGCTTGATTTTCTGACAACAAGATTTGTCAAACCAGGCGTTTCTGGTTTGTATTAATGATTTTTGAAATATTATTGGTTTTTTATATTACTTAATATAAAACAAGATTGACTTATGATGGCAATATATTCATAATCTCCCGTTTCGTTCGGAGGGGTTCCCGAGCGGTCAAAGGGATCAGACTGTAAATCTGACGGCTCTGCCTTCGAAGGTTCGAATCCTTCCCCCTCCACCAAATAGAATAGTAATAACATTAGTTTTAGGGAGTGGGCGCCATGCTTTGATGGGTAGATTTTGCGCTTTCTTGCAAAGTTTGTAATGCGGGTGTAGCTCAATGGTAGAGCAGAAGCCTTCCAAGCTTACGACGAGGGTTCGATTCCCTTCACCCGCTCCAGTTTGAATGGTATCAATTGTATTAATGGTTGTTTGTGTATGCTTGCCCATGTAGCTCAGTGGTAGAGCACTCCCTTGGTAAGGGAGAGGTCGCCAGTTCAATTCTGGCCATGGGCTCCATAGGTTGAATGGATTTTATGGTTAAAGCACGTAAAGGGGAAACAAGACATGGCAAAGAGTAAATTTGAGCGGTCGAAGCCACATGTAAATGTTGGAACGATAGGGCACGTGGATCATGGTAAGACTACGCTTACGGCGGCAATTACGACGATATTGACGAAGAAGTT
>NZ_FNUX01000065.1 GCF_900108305.1 Nitrosomonas ureae | reverse complement strand
GTAAGCGTCCAACCCCACCACCTATTATTGCTTCAATTTAAGTGATTGAATGAATTCCGGCGCAAATGGCAACAACTCGTCAATGCGGCTGTTAGGCCAGGTAGGAAGTTTTGTGAGGATATCATTAAGCCATGCACCCGGGTTGAGGCCGTTGAGTTGAGCGGTGCCGAGCAGGGTTTGAATGTTAGCTGCGCGTTGTCCGGCTCGTTGAGATCCTGTAAAGAGCCAATTTTTCTTACCAATCGCTATGGGGCGAATTGAGTTTTCCACCGGATTGTTGTCGATCGGCAAGTAACCGGTGTGTGCGTAGCGCACCAGACTCGGCCAGCGTTTAAGCGCGTAGTCCAATGCTTTGGCAGATGCGCCGCCATGTGCGGTTTGCATTCGGGTTTGCCTCAGCCAGTCATGTAGTTCGTCGAGTACCGGCAAGCTTTTTTCTGCACGCAGTTGCTGGCGTAATTCGATGTTCAGGTGTTTACTTTCTTTCTCGATGGCGTATAAGTTGGCGATACGCTGCAGTGCTTCGAATGCCATCGAACTGCCATTAGCCTGATGCAGGTCGAAGAATTTACGCCTGGCATGCGCCCAACACGCCAGCTCAGTACAGGACAAGGCTGCTCTGGAGAACAATGCTTTGTAGCCGCCATAGTCGTCGACCAGCAAATGACCTTGCCAGTTTTGCAGAAAATTACGTGCATGCTGACCGCTGCGGCTGATTTGATAATCGAAGACAACAATGCGCGGGCCAGGATCGAGATCGTTGCTGCGATAGGCCCATAGATAAGCGCGCTGCGTTTTGCCGTTGCCGGGTTCCAGTTGCGTCACCGGTGTCTCATCGGCGTGAAGTGTGTTGCCTTGCAGAAGGTGCCATTTCAACTGCTCTGTCAACGGTTGTAGCGCGACACCGATGCGGCCCACCCATTCGGCCAGCGTGGAGCGCGATAGTGTAACCTGCTCGCGCGCAGCGATCTGTTCCAGACGATAAAGTGGCAAATGATTGAGGTATTTGCTGGTGATCACCCAGGCTAACAGACCAGGTGCTGCCATGCCACTGTCAATGATTGCCGGTGGTACCGGTTCTGCCGTGATAGTTTCGCAGGATTTGCAGGCATATTGTGGCCGAATGTGGCGGTGAACGAAGAACCTGGCCGGCTCCACATCGAGTTGCTCGGTCACATCTTCACCGATTTTGACCAGTTTGTTGCCACACTGACCACATTGACAAGATTCCGGTTCATGGCGATGTTCAATGCGTGGCAGATGATCAGGCAGCGGCTGACGGCCTGCGCGTACACGCGGTGATTTGGGCGCATTAGTTTTTACCGTGACATCAATCTGCTCGATTTCTGCATGAACAGCTGCAATATCGGCCAGCACAGATTCTTCAAACAGGTTGGGTTGCGATGACAGCGATTCATTCTTCTTGCCAAACTGAATACGGCGCAAATGCGCCAATTCCATCGTGAGTGCCTGGATCTTGAGTTCCTGTACACGGATAGCTTGTTGCGCCTGATCGAGCAGCGCTTGAACAATTCCAGTGACCTGTTGTTTGGTATGTGCATCAAGGTTCAACTGATCAAGCTGTGCCAGTGGTTTCATGGTCGTCATTATACTACAAAACGACACCAACCATCTGTTAATAATAGATTATTAGTGATTTCTTATGCCTGTAGATGAGCAGGGGGCAATGCCGACAAACGCTGCCAGTCCACGCCCGCTATGAGCCATTCCCAGTATGATTGGGTCAATTCAAAACAACCTTCTTCCAACTTCGGCCACACAAACCGCCCTTGATGTAACCGGCGATGACATAACCAGACGCCAGTGCCATCCCATAACAGCACCTTCATCCGGTTGCGGGTACGATTGCAAAACACAAAAGCCGATCCCGCACAGGGTGAATGACCCAATGTCTGTTGGACAATCAGCGATAATCCATCAATACCCCGGCGCATATCCACAGGCTCAACAACCATCCAGATTTGCCCCACAGGGGCAATCAATCCAGACATTTCAATAATTCGCCCAGCCATTGCGGTGAAACATTTGTCGACAGTTCGAGTGTATGACCCCCTGAACAGCGTAGTTTTAAATAACCTGATACCGATGCAACTGGTGTGATCTTCGCCGGTATCAACG
>NZ_FNUX01000023.1 GCF_900108305.1 Nitrosomonas ureae | reverse complement strand
TGCGAATTGCTCGTTCACGGATTTCAGGTGAGTATCTTATCGATTTATTCATAGCTCCATTCTCTCAAGAAATGGAGTCTCCGATAAACCCGGGGCGGTTCAATACTTGGATCGATTATTAATTGAAAAAGATAAACAGGCTCATCTTGCAACAGATGAGCTAAAAAAATTAATGGAGAATAGCGCTCTTTTAGGGCTATCAATAGATAAATATAATAAATTAGCTTCTAGTGCATTAGATAATCCACTAAACCTTGATATATACAAAAATACTATTGACACACTAAATACTCCCAAATTTAGTAAAGTCGAAAGTAAATTACCCAAATCTGCAGCCCATCTTAACCTTCAATTAGAGATGAAGGAAAAAGAAAATCGCGAACGTGAGGAAATGTTGCAATTAAATCGTGTAATAGGAGAAATGACCCAGCAATCAGCTATGCTACTAAAAGACCTATCAAAAGTAGCGGCAATATTTTTAGAACGGTTTGATTTACGTAGTGAACAATCAGACATTCATATCAAAAAGCAAATTAAAATTGCGCTTTATACCCTAGGAGTATCTGCATTACTGTCATTTGCAACTCTTATATATACAATTTCATCATATAATCAGAATGCTGACGATAATTTGCGGAAAATTCAGCTCTACAATATTAATAAAGAATTAAGAGAATTACAGCGTTTAGAAAAAGAAAAAAATTTACAATTAGAAAATAAAATATTAGACATGAATAAAATTCAAGAAGATAGTCTAATTATAAAACCTAATAAAAAACCACAATAAGTGCGTTCATTAATATGTGTAAAGTGAAATTAATGAACATGATTAAAGTTACAGATTAGTGATGACCCGTTTACGCAAACTTGAGAACTCCTACATTTTGCCTTTGGCAAAGCCTCGGAGCCTCCTTTCAAGATTTGCTACTAGTCTTTTAATTTAATCCATACATATTCAGATTGATTGGTTAAAAAAACGTGTTTAGCAGTTCCGCACAACAAAAAACCCAACTCAAAACAGTTGAGTTTTTTGTTAGTTCAGAAGTCGAAATCAAGCAGCTTGGATATTGGCTGCTTGTTTGCCTTTTTCACCTTGTGTTACGTCAAAAGAAACTTTTTGACCTTCTTTTAGTGTCTTGTAGCCACCCATATTAATTGCGGAAAAATGCGCAAACAAATCAACACCTCCATCATCGGGTGTAACAAACCCAAAACCTTTATCATCGTTAAACCATTTAACTGTACCTGTTGCCATGTGATTACTTCCTATAAAAAAACGGAAAAGCTTCCGTAAAGCTATTTGAATCGAAGATTGCACATGGAATACCAGTACTGCAAAAGCTTTGAAACAAATTCATTGTGTTAATTTGTTCTACGCTAATTAAAGCTAACAGTCAAGATATTACGGAAATATAAGTCGTCTTAAACTTACCCCGCCTTTCGTATCCATCCATTCTGAACCGCTAATTCACAGGTTTCCTTTGGAATTATTAAACGCTGTGCTGATTGACCATAGCAAACGCATGAGCCGGAGTTTGATAGACATGCAGAAACATTCGACCAATCAATATCTTCTGAAAGTAACTGCGTATTGAAATATTGTTTGATTGGTTGCTGTACTGGCTGCGGTTCAGGTACAGCAAGCGGAACAGTTGAAAAATCAATTTCCTCTTCTGCGGTTATTTCTTCTTGTGGTGTTTCTTCAAGTTGGATATCACCCTTATTCATGACACGTTGAAAGGAGAGCGCACCAAATGAAAGTGTTGACAGCAGAGCAACCACAAAGACAAAAAAAGCCATTGGGGCGTTCTTTTTGGGCTTTACGTGTTGCGTTGCTGAGTGATAAAGCTCGAATGATTCTTTTGGTAGCTTGTAATTAAATACAACGGCATTTCTTCTAGCGCTTTCAGTGGATGGCGACCTAGTGAATTCAGGCCATTCATAAATCTTTCTTCCGGCCCAAGTGACACGAATGTGCAAGTGTTTATCAACCAATGCCAAGACGTTTCTATGAATCAGGTTCGGTGCCTGGGTAATTAGAAAGAATGTTAAGCCGTAATGCCGGTGTACGCTCAGTTCCTTGATATCCTCAGATATTTTACTTCCCAAGGCTGGCCAGAGTTTTTGAACTTCATCGATCACAATAATTGAACCATGTTCAATGTTTTGTAATTCAGGCAATCCGGACTCTTGATTAATATCATGCTTAAACCAGTTTTTCACCTGGTCATAGGTTAATTCGATGGTTGGGAGTGTCAGCTTTGGAATTCCAACCGTATAAATGATTTTGCCTTCTTCATGCGCTTTTTTGATGATATTCCAAACCGCATATGAGGTTTTACCGCCACCAGGTACAGAAGTTAAAAGGTTTATGCTCATGATGGTAACAGTCCTAATTTTTTGATGGATTGCATGGCGATTTTTCCGGCCATGGCACCGACGATGATTCCTGCAGCTTCACCAAATCCACCCAGGCCGACAAGCGACAAAATGTCAGGAGCCAATCCGTTATAGTGTGATTGTGTGAATGACAAGGCGGCATTGAATGCCGTGGTTAGTGCGCCATAAGTAAGAACGCCTACACCGATGAATGACAGTGCTTTAGTAATAATCGCTCCGATGTTGCCCTCAAAGAATTTACCGAGCGGCAATAAAATTTTAGTTAGCATCCTTTGTACCCCCATGATGATGAACATTGCAATAAATCCGGCCAGAATCAAAACAATTGGCTGAATTCCCTCAGCAAACTGACAAGCCGGTTCAAAGGTAAGATTCAAAGTGCCATAGTGATAATTAACCGATCTGTCAGAGGGACATGAACCCGAACTCCATGAATCAGTTTCAAAAGGGAATGGAACAGCCCTTTCTTGCAATGGCGTTGCTTGTATGTTGTCAATTTCAATTTCAACACTTTGGCTTTGCGGTTGTTGCTGTTCGGTTCCTCCGGATATGGTGGTGGTTGATCCGGTCAATTCATTATTGGTGTTGTAATTGTTGGTGGTGTGGTTCTCAACAATCGGCTGCTTAAATCAATGGATTCCATTTTTGACAGCACATATCACTGAACATAATGTGTCCGTTCTAAGGGGGCAACCTCAACTTTATTTCTTCAAGGCCATTCACCTAATCAGATTTTTATGTACGGGAGTTTTGAGCGGGGGTATTGAATTTACCTTGATACTTGGGTATCAAAATAGAAGATGTGATATAAAATCAAAATTAAGAACAACTGACATAATTTAGTGCTTAGAAATCAGCCAGCAAAATTATTTAGGCATATATTTCTTATATTGAATAATAATTTTGTTTATTGTCAATATAATAGGTGTGTCATATGGTGCCCAGAAGAGGACTCGAACCTCCACACCCGAAGGCACATGGACCTGAACCATGCGCGTCTACCAATTCCGCCATCTGGGCAAAAAACGGCCGGATAGGCCGCCATAGAACGCGTAATTTTATAGGAAATCACTACTTTGTCAAATAAGAAGAAACAAAGCCTGCGGAGCTTGGATCCACATTATGAACGCGAAAAGAATCGCTACGGGCACCCGTTGCCTAGCCGGGAATATATTTTGCAGATTCTAAAACAGCAAGGTATACCAGTCGCTGAGCGCTTATTACAGAAACTGCTATCCATTACAAAAAAAGAAGAAGATTTGTTTAATCGCCGCTTATCGGCAATGATGCGCGAAGGCCAGATTTTCCGTAACCGCAAAAGCGATATTTGCGTGATGGAAAAACTGGATTTGATCAAAGGCAGAATCCAGGGTCATGCCGATAGATTCGGTTTTCTGATTCCGGATGATGGTAGTGCGGATTTGTATCTAAGCGCAAAGGAAATGCAAAAAGCATTGCACGGCGACCATGTTGTAGTACGCGAAACTGGCATGGATCGACGCGGACGCAGAGAAGCCGCGATCGTGGAAGTATTAGAATCTTGCAATAAGCAATTAGTAGGCCGGTTACACATTGATCACGGAATTCTATCGGTGGCAGCAGAGAATAAGCGCATCAGTCAGGATATTCTAATCGCCCAGGAACACTCGCTGAAGGCCCAAGCTGGTCAAGTTGTCATGGTGGAAATCATTCAGCAACCCAGCAAGCACACTCAGCCCATCGGTAAAATTATTGAAATTCTCGGCAACTATACCGCACCCGGAATGGAAATTGAGATCGCTTTGCGTAAACACGATTTACCTTATGAGTTTCCGCCCGATGTTCAGAAACTCTCAACCCAATTTCCGAAAAATGTATTAAAAAAAGAACTATCTGGACGCAAGGATTTATGTCATTTACCGCTGATAACCATTGACGGTGAGACTGCAAAGGATTTTGACGATGCCGTTTTCTGCACAAATGACGGCAAAGGATATCGATTGTATGTTGCTATCGCGGATGTCAGTCACTATGTCAAACCGCACGATTTGATTGACCGGGAAGCATTCAATCGAGGAAATTCGGTTTATTTTCCACGTCGTGTCATTCCGATGCTGCCAGAGGTTTTATCTAATGGATTATGCTCACTCAATCCTGACAAAAAACGTCTATGCATGGTGTGCGAAATACAATTCCAAGCCAATGGCAACATACAGGATTATTCTTTTTATCCGGCTACAATGCTTTCACACGCGCGCTTAACCTATACCCAAGTTGCTGCAATGCTGGATGACGCAAAAAGCTGCGAAGCACAGGAATATGCAGAATTGTTACCCCATTTGCAATTAATCTATACACTTTTCAAATCCTTATTAAAAGCACGCAAGAAGCGCGGCGCAATCGACTTTGAAACTACCGAAACGCAGATGTTCTTCAACGATCAAGGGAAAATCGAAAAGATTTTACCAGTGCAACGCACCGAAGCACACCGCTTGATTGAGGAATGCATGCTGGCTGCCAATGTCTGCGCGGCGGATTTTCTGCAAAAACACGGCCAGACCACACTCTATCGCATTCACGAAAGCCCTACCCCGGAAAAGATTGATACGTTGCGCAAATTCCTAAAAGAATTCGGCATTCAACTGGGAGGAAAAAACAAACCTGGTGCGCAGGATTACTCGCAGACCTTACTCAAAATAAAAGATAGGCCGGACGCGCAATTGCTTCAAACCGTAATGCTGAGATCGCTGAAGCAAGCTATCTACAGTCCTGATCTAACCGGTCATTTCGGGCTTGCATACGATGCTTATACACACTTCACCTCGCCCATCAGGCGCTACCCTGATCTGCTGGTGCATCGTGCAATTAAAGCGGCATTAAAAGGAGAAACTTATCAACCCGGTGATTGGCAGGAGTTTGGGCAACACTGCTCAATGACCGAACGGCGTGCCGATGACGCCACGCGCGACGTTGAATCCTGGCTAAAATGCTATTATATGCAGGATAAAATCGGGGAATGTTTCGACGGAGTGATCAGCAGTGTGACCGGATTCGGCTTATTCGTCGCACTAGACGGCATTTTTGTAGAAGGACTGGTGCATATTTCCGAATTGCCGAGTGATTATTTTCATTTTGATGCAATCAAGCACGTTTTACTGGGAGAGCGCAGCGGCAAACAATATCGTCTTGGCGACCGGATACACGTCAAGCTGGTTCGAGTTGATCTGGAAACCAGTAAAATAGATTTTGTTATAGCTGAGCCGGAAAAGAAAACAAGGCAGCCCAGAACAAAGGGGCCAGCCAAAAACAAGAAATCGCTTTAGTATTTGAAATTGCTTTACAATACCCGTATACACAAAACGCCATTGTGCAACCTGCCCTATTTCTATTCTCACATAATGTCTCATCATTGTCTCAGGTTTAATTAGAACGTGTCCAGCACTCGCTTTATATTTGGTTTTCATGCGGTTACCAGTCGATTACGACAAAACCCGAATAGTATCAGGGAAATTTTTATCGATGCTGCACGTGCAGATCAACGCGCCCAGGAATTAATCAAACTGGCAGAAAACAAGAAGATTCACATAATCCCCTGCAATGGATCAAAACTCACCAGCATGTCAGGCAACGACCACCACCAAGGGATTGTGGCCAATATCGATAGTATGGGCAATTATGCCAGCATTGATGACATCCTCGATGAATTAACCGAGCCTGCACGATTGCTAGTGTTGGATGGAATCCAAGATCCACACAATCTGGGTGCGTGCCTGCGCGTCGCCGATGCTTTTGGCGTACATGCAGTAATTGCCCCGAAAGACCGGGCTGTTGGATTAACACCCACTGTGTACAAAGTTTCCAGCGGGGCGGCTGATACCGTACCATACATATCTGTCACCAACCTGGCACGCACACTAAAGCAATTAAAAGAACAAGGCATTTGGATTTTTGGTACCGCCGAAGACGCTGAACACGATTTAACTCATTTCCAAATTAGCGGTTCTATTGCCTGGGTGTTCGGTTCTGAAGAAAAAGGGTTGCGGCGCTTGACGCGGGAAAATTGTGATCAGCTGGTTCGAATTCCGATGCAGGGCAATATCGAAAGCTTGAATGTCGCCGTTAGCGCAGGAATCTGCCTCTTTGAAACACATCGTCAGCAATCTTTGGGTTGAAGCCACGCACCTGATAAAATGTGTCTGACATTCAAACGATCCAAATATAAATCTATATGCAATGCGCTTTAATTCAGCGCAATAAACTAATATTATTGCTTGCTCTCAACTATGACATTATCTGATTTCCCCAACTTCAAAACCCATTTTATCGAGCTTATCGAAAAAGCATCCAATGCTATTACATCTCTCGAAACCGTAGCTATAAGTGCTGAACTGACACGCACCAAACAAGCCAGTCATGGCGATTATTCGTGCAATTTAGCCATGCAGCTAGCCAAACCGTTACACAAAAACCCGCGGGAAATTGCACAATTATTGATTAATGCACTGCCACCGTCACCCTATCTGGAAAAAGTGGAAGTCGCAGGCGCGGGATTTATCAATCTGTATCTGAAAGATTCCGCCAAACAACAATTTCTACATCTGATATTACGTAGCAAAAATACATTTGGAAATAGCACCTTTGGCCAAAGGAAAAAAATCCAGGTGGAATTTGTCTCAGCCAACCCGACAGGCCCCCTGCATGTTGGTCATGGCCGTGGCGCAGCGATTGGAGCGAGTTTATCCAATATCCTGGCTGCAGCAGGATTTGATGTTTCCCGGGAATTCTACGTTAATGACGCGGGGCGGCAAATGGATATCCTGACACTATCAACATGGCTGCGTTATCTCGAACTTAATCACATCCATATCCCTTTTCCGCAAAATGCATATCAAGGGGAATACGTTAAAACCATGGCGCAATTGATTTTTCAGGCGCATGCGCAACGTTATGTTCACCAGCCCGAGCTCTTGCTGGACAGTTTGCCGGAAGCTGTGCGAGCAACCGCGGTAAACACCGATGAGCAACTGGACAGGCTGATTGCCAATACAAAGAAAATACTGGGTCAGGATTATATGTATATACATAATTTTGTGCTCACTGAGCAATTAGGCGATTGCCGCAATGATTTGATGGAGTTCGGCGTTGAATTTGATACTTGGTTTTCAGAACAATCGCTATATGACAATGGTCTGGTAGCACACACAATTGATTTATTGGCAAAGAAACATCACTTATATCAACAAGACGGTGCGATCTGGTTTCGTTCTACAGATTTTGGCGACGAGAAAGATCGCGTTGTGCAGCGGGAAAATGGTCAATTTACATATTTCGCCTCAGATATTGCCTATCATCTGAATAAATTTGAACGCGGCTTTGATCAGGTGATCAATATCTGGGGCGCAGATCATCATGGTTATATTACGCGAGTAAAAGGCGCGCTGCAGGCACTGGAACTGGATGCCGAAAGATTGCAAATCGCCTTGGTGCAATTTGCCGTACTTTACCGCGATGGCAAAAAGGCCCCGATGTCTACCCGCTCCGGCGAATTCGTCACATTACGCGAATTACGCCAGGAAGTCGGCAAGGATGCCGCGCGATTTTTTTACGTGATGCGTAAAAGCGATCAGCATTTAGACTTTGACATGGATCTGGCCAAATCGCAAAGCAATGAAAATCCGGTCTATTACGTCCAATATGCTCACGCTCGCGTATGCAGCGTATTAACGCAATGGGAGGGTAATATCGACGATCTGCAAGAAGTTAACCTGGATACATTATCCAGTCCGGCTGAGCTGGCTCTGCTGCAGAAACTAATCGACTTTCCCGATACAATCGAAACAGCTGCCAAAGAATCTTCACCTCATCTCATCGCATTTTATCTCAGAGAACTAGCCAGCGAATTCCATAGTTACTATAATTCAACGCGTTTTCTGGTACCTGAAATTCCATTGCAGCATGCCAGATTGGCGTTGATTGCATCAATTCATCAGGTATTACGTAACGGTTTGACGTTACTGGGTGTGAGTGCACCTGATAAAATGTAACCTGATAATTAATTAAGGACACTCATGAGTCGGGATTATAAAACTCGCAAATCTTCAACCAAATCCGCAAATGAAAGAGGAGGCTCAGCATTCCTGGGTGGATTTGTCGGTTATGCTTTAGGTCTTGCAAGCGCAATTGGCATATGGCTATATCTTACCTATGCGCCCAGTCCGTTCTTACCTACTGAAAAAACAGCCAGCACATCTGAAAGGAGCACAACTCAGCCAACTACTGCAACACTCAAAACACCTGCAATGCCTTTACAGGAAGAACCGGAAAAATTGGTGGAAGAAAAACCCCGATTTGATTTTTACAAGATATTGCCGGGTATTGATGAACCTGAGATCGATCATGAGTATCGAAGAAGCGCTGAGCTGCCAGCGCAACCGCAAGTGCCCGTCCGAACACCGGATGTCCGTAACAGGCCAACGGAAATCCCATCACGGCCAGCTTTTCCGGGTTCTGGCAGCACGCCTACATCTCCTCAACAGATTGTGACCATTCCATCACGCACACTTCCCGCTGAACCCAAACAATCCATTCCACAAACGCAACAGCCTATATCACCTCAAATTAACCCCCTCCCAGCCGTGAAAGAAAAAATATTTTTACAGGCTGGCGCATTCAGAAAAAATGATGATGCGGAAAACCTTAAGGCACGGCTCGCGCTGCTCGGTGTGTTTGCGTCCGTACAATCGATTGATTTAGCCGAAAAAGGAATCTGGTATAGAGTACGGATTGGTCCTTTTACAAACCAATCGGATAGCCATGAAACCAGTAGTTCTCTGAAAGAAAACGGTATAGACACCCACCTTATCAAAATACAATAAAACAGGTTTAAGCTTAGTTTAATCGAGCTTTCCCCAGTATTTAACGAAGCGCTTTTTATTAGGAGATTAAAATGAATCGCTATCAGTTCCTTGCAGTTCTGCTCTTAGTGTCGACTTTAGGTTTTATCAATATAGCCAGTGCGCAAGCTGATATTGTTGAAGGCAAGGATTATATTGTCCTGGCTAAACCTCAGCCTACCGAGGATAGCGCCAAAATCGAAGTTCTGGAATTCTTCTGGTACGGCTGTCCGCATTGTTATAGCCTGCATCCACATCTTAAAACCTGGCTGATGAATATCCCGAATGATGTTAGCTTCCGCTACGTACCCGCTATTCTTCGCGCGAACTGGGCATCCGCCGCCAAAATCTATTATGCCATTGAAGCCATGGCACAAGCCGATACGCTGAACGATAAGATTTATGATGCCATTCATCGCGACAAAATTGATTTGCATAATGAATCTGTTTTATTCGACTGGATCGAAAAACAGGGTATCGATAGAAAAAAATTTGAAAGCACTTACAATTCATTTGCCGTACAAAATCAGGTCGCAAGGTCGACGCAAATGACCCGTCAATATCAGCTTAATGGTGTCCCCGCTCTGGTTATTAATGGAAAGTATCTCACCAGCGGTAGGATGGGTGCGACGCCGCAAGATACCATTAAAACCCTAGAAAGACTCATAGAAAAAGCACGCAAGGAATAATGAGAAATTAATGAGTACAGACAAGATCATTTTTGGAGCAGGTTGTTTTTGGGGGGTCGAAGCAGCTTTCCGGCGCAATAAAGGGGTTACAGACGTCACCTGCGGTTATTCCGGCGGGCACACCGCCAATCCGACTTATGCCGCGGTCTGCGCCGGTACTACCGGCCATATTGAAGTAGTATTAGTGAAATATGATGACGATGAAATCTCTTTTGAAGCCTTGCTAAACGAATTCTGGAACTGCCATGACCCTACTACGAAAGATCGGCAAGGTCCCGATATTGGAGAGCAATACCGTTCTGTCATTTTTTATTTCACACCGGAGCAAGAAAGATCCGCAAGAGAATTCAAGGATAAACTCGAGATAAGCAGACGCTGGCAAGATCCGATCGTAACGCAAATTTTACCTGCCAGCCAATTCTATGACGCAGAAGAATATCATCAGAATTATTTTGCCAAGCGTGGCGTGGTGTTTAAGTAAACAGCCCAGTCCCTGGGAGCGGCAAATTAAACCTGATAGAGATTAACTTTATTATCAACCAATTCCTATTCGTGTCGATAACTTAAAAACAGAAAAACTTCATTTTTTTAGCATTCAGATAAAGAATCTGATATGAATAGCCAGAAACATAATTATTTTATATACATCAGCATCTTATAGAAAAGAGCATTACGATGGGTTCTATACAAAAACCTTATTTTCCCCAAGGTTCATCAAATTCCTTTGTTTTTACGGCAATAATAAAAAGCGGTGCCAAGACCTTAAAAGACCGGTTGATCGATGCCGTCGCCAATGATCCCGATCTTCCGGCGCTTGGCAGTTCCATCGCGCGCATTGTAAAGCTGTCCTCATCGGATGATCAATCGATACAACAATTATCTTATTATGTTTTATCCGATGTTTCATTAACGCAAAAGATCCTGCGCTTATCCAATTCGGCAGCGTTTAAAGCAATTACGAATAAAGAAATTTCCAGCATCAATAAAGCGATATTCCTGCTAGGATTCGATGCTGTCAAAACCAGCGCCTTGGCTATATTGTTAGTCGATGGAATGCCCGCAAAACATGCAGCACATGTACGTATCGAATTAATTCATGCACTGGCAGCAAGCGTGATTAGTCGTAAATTAGCTGTGTCATTTACCAAAGATATTGAAGAAGCTTCCATTGCTGCTTTATTCAAAAATCTTGGGCGTATTTTGCTAGCTACTTATGAGCCGGATCTTTATCACTCAATGATGGCGCTTGTCACTCAAGGTCAGCACACGCCAGCACAGGCGTCCATGCAGGTACTTGGCTTCAGTCTTGATACCTTGACAGAAGCCTTGTTAGAAGAATGGAACGTACCTTCCAATGTGATTCAGGCCCTCAGCGCAAAACCATCCGGTGCCTTGATCACACCCAGGAATAAACAAGAATGGATGCAGATAGCTGCAGAATTTTGTGAAAAAGCCGCACCGCTTGTTTTAAATACTAACTTAATCACCGAGGAAATCGAGCTAAAGGAAAAATTGCTTAATCGTTTTGGCAAAGTGTTTAATCTGACTATGCCCGTACTGAATGAATTAATCAGTAAAGCTACTTTGGAAACGCGCGAACTTCTCGTTAGCGCAGATTTGGAATCTTTGGATAAGAATAATAAAATCAGCCAGGATTCAACGCATTGTGAATTCGATATTGCTGCGGAAGAAAATTTAATCAATGAGCTGACGATCAATGACAATGAACCTCATAATCTGCAAATTACTGAGCGCTATGCATGCAACAAACCCTATAATGCATCCTCATTACTATTAAATGGTATTCAGAAAACAACGGAGATGATGGCATCGGGTGATTATAGGCTCGATAATCTTATCAATCTGGGTTTGGATTCTCTTTATTCCGCATTTGGATTTCGTTTTATTACATTATGCTTAAAAGATTCTAAAATAAATTCATTTCGCGCACGTAGTTCGTTAGGAAAAAAGAATCTGGAATATCAAAAAGGCTTCAATTTCTCTACTGTACCAACTAATGATTTATTTCATCTTGCAATGCAAAGAAATATAGACATCGTCATTGCAAGCGCTTTTACACCCAGAATTCGTAAACTCATGCCGCTGTGGCATACAACTTTATTACCTGATGCGTGCAGCATCCTTGTGCTTCCCTTGGTAGTGAATAAAAAACCCATTGGTTTAATTTATGCAGATCGTGAGACAGAATCACCTGAAGGAATAACCCACGATGAAGCGAAGCTTGTTAGAATTCTGAAAGGGCAAATACTGATCGCTCTTAACTCAAAATAAGAAATTATTGACGTATAAAGTTGATTGGGCACAAGTACCATGATTAAAACTCCAGGTTGTTTATTTATTATCAGTGCACCATCAGGAGCCGGAAAAACCAGTCTGGTTCGAGAATTACTGCAATCGGGCTTGAATCTTAGTTTATCCATCTCACACACCACCCGGCCACCACGCAATGGAGAAATCAATGGCCGCGACTATCATTTCGTGAATGAAGAAAAATTCAAACAAATGCTATTTGATGGCGAATTTGTGGAAAGCGCAGAAGTTTATGGCAATCTTTACGGTACCTCGCAACACTGGCTCAATGACGCCATGACATCCGGGCAGGATATTTTGCTTGAAATAGATTGTCAGGGAGCAAAACAAATACAGAAAATTTTTCCTCATTCCGTCGGCATTTTTATTCTCCCGCCTTCAGTCGAAGCGCTGGCAACCCGGCTAAAAACTCGCGCGCAGGATGATTCCAAAGTCATCAAAAAACGGCTTATGGCGGCCCGGGAGGAAGTCAATCATATCGCAGAGTTTGATTACATCATTGTTAACAACAACCTGGATGAAGCACTCAGCGATTTAATCTGCATTGTCAAAGCTGAATGCTTGAAGACAGAACGGCAAATAATGAGACACCAAGCTTTGGTTGCTCAGCTATCATAACAGGCATTTATTAATGAACGAATAAACGCCATCATTTCATCTTTTTTACTGTAAAATTTGCACATTATTATCATAACTGGAGGCGAATGAGATGGCGCGAATTACTGTTGATGATTGTTTAAAAAAAATACCTAACCGATTTGATATGACTCTTGTTGCAACAACGCGCGCAAGACAACTGGCGATTGGCTCTGCTCCTTTGGTTGAAGCCGCACGCGATAAACCTACGGTCGTGGCGCTGCGTGAAGTTGCGCATGGCAAAGTGGGCATGGAGATTCTCAACCCAAGAAATATGTAAATCGACTTCAATAATATAAGACCCATAAATCCTGGTAATTTCTTAGGCCTGGCTACTCTTCATCAATCTGCCGGATACCAAATCCAAAGTCACAAAGTATCAATTTTTGATTTAAACTTAGGGAAGCGCCGATTCATTCGGCGAACGAGATGAAACACGAGATGCCTGGAACACAGCAACTGAGACATATCAACGAGATAGGCGAAGGTGCGGGCGCCGCGCAACGAAGTGATTCGTTCGTGCAGCCAATTAATCAGTGCTTTCTAGAATCCATCGCTTAAATATTATGTAATTTGATGATGCATACTCAATGAATTAAATTCAATGCCAGAAGCAGATTTTCTTTTTTCAGAAACATCGAAGTATCTTAAACCAGAAGATATTATTCAACTCAAAAATGCTTATTCATTTGGTTTAGGAGCTCATTCAGGACAATTCCGCAAGTCCGGGGAACCTTACATTTCTCATCCCGTAGCAGTCGCAAGAATTCTAAGCAAACTGCATCTCGATGCCCCTACCCTGACAGCGGCTTTATTGCATGATGTCGTAGAAGATACCGATATCTCCAAGGCGGAAATCAGCGAAAGATTCGGTGAACCAGTTGCGGAATTAGTTGATGGTGTTTCCAAACTTGCAAAAATTCAATTCCAAACGCAAGAAGAAGCTCAGGCTGAAAACTTTCGCAAAATGTTGCTGGCTATGGCCCGAGATGTCCGCGTCATTCTGATAAAGCTGGCAGACCGTTTGCACAATATGCAGACGCTGGAGGTCATGCTTCCGGCAAAGCAGCGCAGCATCGCCCGTGAAACACTGGAAATTTATGCACCCATCGCCCACCGGCTGGGGCTTAACAATATCTACCAGGAACTACAGGAACTGGGTTTTAGATATTCCTATCCCATGCGCTATAAAGTACTGGTAAAAGCGACCAAAGCAGCGCGTGGCAATCGCCGTGAAGTTGTTGGAAAAATTCTGGAAACCATCTCGCTGAAACTAAAAGAAGTGCATTTGGAAGCGGAAGTAACCGGGCGCGAGAAACATCTTTACAGCATTTATAACAAAATGGTGGAGAAGCATTTATCGTTCTCTGAAGTACTTGATATTTACGGTTTCCGTGTAATCGTCAAAGACATTCCCTCATGCTATGTTGCATTAGGAATGCTGCACAGCCTGTACAAACCGATTCCAGGGAAATTCAAGGATTATATAGCAATTCCCAAAAATAACGATTACCAATCCTTGCATAGCACATTACTGGGTCCATTCGGCATCCCCATCGAAATACAAATCCGCACGGCGGAAATGCATCGAATTGCTGAAAATGGCGTGGCTTCTCATTGGCTCTATAAAAATCTGGATGGAAATTTTGATGAGCTGCATTTAAAAACCAGCCAGTGGCTGCAGAATTTAATGGAAACATTGAGCAGCTCAACGGATTCATCCGAGTTTCTGGAACATCTGAAAATCGATTTATTCCCTAGCGATGTTTTTGTTTTCACCCCGCAAGGTAAGATATTGACACTACCACGGGGATCAACCGCCGTCGACTTTGCCTATGCCGTTCACTCCGATGTCGGAAACTGCTGCGTTGCCGCCAAAATTAATGGTGAAAATGCGCCGTTACGCACAAAACTGAAAAGTGGAGACCGCATAGAAATCGTTACAGCGCCGTATGCCAAGCCCAATCCATCCTGGCTCGGCTATGTCGCAACCGGTAGGGCACGCTCCCATATTCGCCACTTTCTCAAGACGATACAATACGAAGAATCGATTAAATTAGGTGAGCGCATGTTAAATCAGGCGCTAACTTCATTCAATATCGATCCGGATTCTATTACCGCGATACAATGGGATAAGTTAGTGCGCGATAGCGGCGTCAAATCCAGGGAAGAATTATTTACGGAAATGGCCCTAGGAAAACAGCTTCCGGCTATTGTAGCGAAACGGCTGACAACACCGGCAGAATCCATTTCCCATGAACAAACGGCTATTCCTATTACCATCATGGGAACTGAGGGTCTGGTTGTCCAATTTGCCAAATGTTGCCGTCCGATACCGGGAGACGCCATCGTCGGCATCATCAAAAAAGATTCCGGCCTGATCATTCACATGCTGAATTGCAGTAACATCTCACACAACGCCAAAAGTCAGGAAAATTGTCTGAACGTTACTTGGGGAAAAGATATCACCCGCACTTTTGAAGCCGCGATTAAAATCATTGCGGTCAATAAACAAGGCGTATTAGCGCGGGTTGCCGCTGAAATAGCCAAAGCCGATTCAAATATTGACGATATTGTCATGGAAAGTGAAAATGATTACATGCACATGCGCTTCGTTCTGCAAGTTAACAACAGACTTCATCTCTCACAAGTTATCCGCGGCCTCAGACACCTTCGCGAAATTTCCACCATCAGCCGCATAGAAGATTAAACTCGCATTCACCACTTGATACCCAGCCGCATCCTTCTGAATCAGCGCATAAGTGAACAGACAATAATCCTCAGTTATGTGCTCTAACTGTTAATGCAGAATATTCTCATAATGCATATTTTTTCTGCTGATGATCTTTATCAACAATAATGGTCACCCGGCTTAATTTTCCAAACAAAGGCTATTAGCACATGCAAAACGAATCCCAAGAAAAATCCAGATGCGCGGTTGTGGCGGCTGTACAGCTGTCCAGCGTGACAGACGCGGAGTTCGAAGCATCGTTAACCGAGTTATGCGAACTGGCTAAGACACTGGGGTTTAAAGTCGTGCATAGATTCATGCAGAAACGTTCCGGCTTTGACGCGGCAGCATATTTAGGAGCCGGGAAACGTCAGGAGATCCGCCAATTTGTAAACAACGAATTTGATGGTGATGGACAGGAAACACCGCAAAATGCCAAATCTGACACAAAGGTTATTGACGTGATTCTGGTTGACCACGAGATTTCGCCATCACAAGCGCGCAACCTGGAAAAAGAAACCGGTTGCGAGGTAATGGATCGTACGATGGTCATCCTTGAGATTTTTCATCGTAATGCACGTTCCCCCGCTGCGCGTGCCCAGGTGGAAATCGCACGTCTCAGCTACATGGCGCCGCGCCTGCGCGAAATGGCCAAGCTGGCGGGACCGCAAGGCCGGCAACGCAGCGGCACCGGCGGACGGGGTGCCGGAGAATCGCACACTGAACTGGATCGGCGCAAGATCCGTGACCGCATCGCAGAATTGCAACTGGAAATCGTCGCGATGGATGCCGAACGCCAGATTCAGCGCGCACGCCGGCTGGAGCGGCGGGGAAACGCCAGCGTAGCGCTCGTCGGCTACACCAATGCAGGCAAGTCCACCTTGATGCGCGCACTCACCGGCAGCGAAGTGCTGGTGGCCAATAAGCTTTTCGCCACGCTCGATACCACCGTGCGCACCCTTCACCCCGAAAGTGTGCCGCGCGTGCTCGTCAGCGATACGGTCGGATTCATAAAAAATCTGCCGCATGGCCTCGTCGCATCGTTCAAATCAACGCTCGACGAGGCGCTGGATGCATCACTGTTGCTTCATGTCATCGATGCGAGCGACTCCGGCTATGAGCGCCAGCTTGAAGTCACCGACAAAGTGCTTGAAGAAATTGATGCACAGGATATTCCACGTATCCGTATTTTTAACAAGATCGATCATACCGGAGATGCCGCAGCGCAAGCTGAATGCGAAGCCGTGCTCAAAACCCTGTACCCGGCTTGCATCGTGATGAGCGCGCGCCGCCCTGACGATATCGCCAGCTTACACCAGCAAATCGTCGCATTCTTCCAGCAAGATCTCGTGGAAGACGAGCTTTTTCTGCCTTGGACGGCGCAGCAACTGCGCAGCCAAATCTACGCCAATTGTAAAGTGCTGGAAGAACGTGCAGATGGTGAAGGCGCTTTCTTCCGGGTCCGCGGCGAATCCGGCGTGGTGAAAAGCTTGCGCCAACGATTCGAGCAAGTGCGATAATGAGTGTTGATTAATTCTTCAGAAATCGCTGAACCACTGTTATTTGGAGTGCAGATATAATACCGCGGCTGATGCGGGGCAGGCGTTGGAAAAACTCAATCGATCAATTCAGGCTTTGATTTCGATTCCATTTTTTTCTTCCATTCAATCGTGCCATAGGTGCCCAAATACGCCCCGAGGAAAGCGGCTGCGATATAAATCTTGTTCTCGACATAATTGGTGACGGTAAATGCGGTGACCAGTATGATCATTGCCGACCAGAACGCGGCAGCATGAGCCCTTCTTTCATCCACATCGATAAAATACAGCGTCCAGCAAACATCCGCCACCGCCATTGCAGCCATGATGAGAAAGAAGGTAACGAATGAGAATTCCATATCCTGCCTTATGAAAAAATTTTCCGGCATTTAACAATGCCGCAGTAATAAAAACCGTACCGATCTTTCAGCTACAAACGGGTTAGCAAGCGGTCTACATTCCCTGCCAGGCATAATTGCGCTGCCAGAAGTCGACCGGCTCGACGGATCTGGCAAAGTTTGCATGGTCAAATCCGATCACTTTTCCTTGATAGCGCGTCGGACCGCTGATCGACAACCCACCATCATCGTTTCTGATACGTAGGCTACCACCCAGAGAATGCGTCAGGATGGGCAAATCGATTCCAAACACCTCAGCTGCAACATAAGCACTTGCCGCACTGCCGGTCCCGCAGCTTTGCGTGACATCTTCCACGCCAACCTCAAAGGTACGCAGGGTAATGCTATCTGTAGTGCGCCAAATGAAATTGACATTCACGCCTTCCGGGTGGCCGACCAACTCGCACAGGGATTTATCGTTGCGCAACGATTGCCCCTGTGCCCTTGCGGTTTCCAGGCTGATCTCGGAACCGATAACCACGACATGCGGCACGCCGGTATACACATAATGGCAATTCTGATCGATTTGCCGGTAATCCCGCGCGGCACCCAGATTGACCTCAACGCAGTCGTTATTGACGAACACTTCCTTCAGACCATCGCCGGTAATGATGTTGAACACATTACTGTGCACATAAGTATCGCGGAAATAACGCGTTGCACAACGCAGCCCATTGCCGCACATGGTTTCTTCGGTACCATCGCGATCAAAAATTTTCATCGTAGGCATTCCCTGCTGTTGATCCACATAAAGAATCCCATCGGTATCATGTTGTGTTGCCAAGGCATGTGAGATTCGCGCGCGATCGAATCCGGGCACAGGGTTCTTCATCTCATCAACCAACAGGAATGAGTTGCCGCAACCGTCCATTTTTGTTGCCATAATCCTCATTGCTTTGCCCTTTCTAACGTTAAGCGGTTGTAAAATTGATTTGTTTCAGGCTTGAGCCCATCCTTCGGGTTAGATGCACTTGGGCCACACCTGAGATAAATTCATCCTGCACGATGCCCGTGAGGAAAAATCCGTTTTTAAGATAAAAACGCAGACTTTCGCTGGCATCAGCATCGGTAATGACATTGAGTATTCTTCCCCCTTGCTGCGCGACCTCAGCAAAAATTCCATCCAGTAAGCGCGAACCATATCCTTTGCCCCGATGGTTCTCATCCACCGCGATCGTCAGCAAATGATAGGTATCAACCGTTCTTTTTGCGATCACATACCCAATCGGGCGACCGTCATTCACGGCACACAGCCCGAAACAGCGGCCATGCACAATGTCTTCCAGTTCAGCATGAACTTCGGTTTGATATAGGGAGCTGAAATCTTGCAATGCAATTTTCACAAGATCAGGAAACAGGTCTTTAGAAATGGGAACAATCATGATTTCATTTATAGATGAATTATTTTCCGAGCAGGGTATACATCCGCCCCTGATGAGTAAGAAAACCGGCTTTCGCCACCTTGTTGAGAGTTGAATCCGCTATGTCTTCAAGTAATTGGGTTTTGTCATGAAATCTGGGATAACGCAATGCCAATCGCTTCACCGCTTTATCGACAATTAATGCGACCATATCCTGGTGCGCGATACCAACGTGTCGGCACATGTTGGTGAGATCCGCATCTGTCGGGTGGATACCGGGTATGACATTCGCCTCGAGGAAATACAGCTGACCCTCACGCACGCGAAAATCCATGCGGTTATAATCACGCGCCTCTAGTGCTCCATGCGCCGTTATCGCCAGCTTCGCAAAGTTTCTGGCTTGATCTGTCCAGGCCAGATGAGAAATATACGGGTTCTCAATACTTTTTACGTGCGGATCGCGCAGTTGTGGATGCCCGGGAATATGGGCAAAATTAATTTCCAGTATCGGTAACACATAGTTTCCAATCAAACCGATCGTGTATTCGGTTCCAGGCAGAAATTCTTCCACCAGCGCAGCTTGCTCACACTGAGAATAAACCGCTGCAATGGCGGCATTAAGCTCTGCTTCATTATGCACTTTGCTTTTCTGGCTGATACCGATACTGGTCCCCTCGCTGTAAGGTTTAACCATTAAGGGAAAAGCCAGATCCTTGAGTTGGTCACCCGGCACCATGAGTTGAAATTTCGCTGTTGGCACTCCTTCATAGGCAACGATTCTTTTTGCCGTTGCCTTATCCATTTTGTTGATAAAAGTCTTGGGGCTGCTGCCGGTATACGGAATACCCAAATGCTCACAAAAGAAGGGAACAATGGCTTCGCGCAGCTCCTGCTCCTCCAGGCCCTCTGCGTTATTGAATACCAGATCGATTTGATGTTTGCGTTTCTCGAGCTGATGGTAAATATCTTTACCCACATCAATCACTTCAACATCCGCCCCTATACGTTCAAGCGCTGTTGCTACTGCCGCAATGGTCACCGGGCTTTCAAATTCGCCGTAGCGCTCATCTTCCATGCCTGGCTGGCGGATATTGCAGGTATAAGCGATATTGAGTTTTTGCATGGCCGGTTTTATAGAAACCCTGGAAATTTAATCAATCGATGCAATAAGAAATTTAAATTAAGCAAAACCATGCTCATTAACGCCAACTCAATTGTTCGGTTTACACGGCGCTGAGTAATTTTTTCCGGATTGACAGGTGCAATCGGAAAGCTACGGACGGAAATCTGATAGTGCTTATTCAGTAATGAATCAGTTGAATCAATGGTTAATGCGAAGTTGCAATCATGAGGTTTTTGGATTTGAATCTGGCGGATGATGTTCCAGACACTCGGCACCGTCTCGTTTTAGGGTTCGATTAACGGCTCTTGTTGTAGGGAGGGCTTAATGCGTAATGGTATGTGCGCCGCGGATATTAATTTAATTGGAATGGCAAAAAATTGAGCAATCCGGTGAAGATGGCGGACAATAATCCGCTATGTTTTTAAATGCCAGCCTGCTAACGCCGCCTGCTCAATAACGATCCGAGCAGACCACGAGTGATTTCGCGGGCAATTGACGTGCCTATTGAACGCGCTGCGCTTTTTGCCATGACATCAATGACTCCCTCACGCTGCCCTCCTCGTCTTCCCGATGGCTTCGAGAATAAATCACCCAGATTTTTCAGAATCCCTTCTTCCGAAGGTTTATTCAGGTTCTTATCGTCAGGAACCTGCGAAGTGCTATCCAACATGTTTTTATCCGTACGCGCCAGTAATAATTCAAAGGCGCTCTCACGGTCAATTTCCTGCTCATACACACCAGTTACAATAGAAGACTGCAGTAGTTGCTGCCGTTCTTCCAGTGTAATCGGTCCGATCTGGCTGACCGGAGGAAGTATATACGCACGTCCGGTAATACCTGGGGAGCCATCGCGCGCGAGAAAGGAAATCAGCGCTTCACCCACGGAAAGCTCAAGGATGGCCTGCTTGATATTCAGTTCCGGGTTAGGGCGCATAGTGTCAGCAACAGAATTCACAGTCTTTTGATCACGCGGCGTAAATGCACGTAATGCATGCTGAATACGGTTACCCAACTGAGTCAATACCTTCTCCGGAATATCAAATGGATTTTGCGTTACAAAGTAAATCCCGATACCTTTGGAACGTATCAACCTGACAACCTGTTCGATTTTCTCCAGCAGGACAGATGATGCGGTACTGAACAGCAAATGCGCTTCATCGAAAAAGAATACCAGCTTAGGTTTATCACGATCCCCGATTTCAGGCAAATTCTCGTATAACTCGGATAGCATCCAAAGCAAAAAGGTACTGTACAACCGCGGAAAGTTTAAGAGCTTGTCAGCAGCCAGAATATTAATGACACCTTTGCCATCGCTAGTCTGCAGCAAATCCTCAATATTCAACATGGGCTCGCCAAAAAACAGATCCCCGCCTTGTTCTTCTATTTGCAACAAACTACGCTGGATGGCGCCAATCGATGCAGATGAAACGCTGCCATATTGAGTTTTAAAGCTATCAGCATTTTCACCGACAAATTGCAGCAATGCGCGCAAGTCTTTTAGATCGAGCAATAACAATCCATGATCATCCGCCACCTTAAAAGCCAGCGTTATCACACCTTCCTGCGTTTCATTGAGATTCAGCAGACGAGCCAGCAACAACGGTCCCATGTCGGAAATTGTTGCACGCAGCGGATGTCCGTTTTCCTGCAGCACATCCCACAAGGTAACGGGAAAACCTTTCCATTCAGGAGTATCCACCTGCATCATGCTCAGACGATCTTTTATTTTATCCGTCAGTGAGCCAGGCTTGCCGATCCCTGTTAAATCGCCTTTGACATCGGCCATAAATACCGGCACACCGATATTCGAAAAACTTTCCGCCAGTTTCTGCAAAGTTACCGTTTTTCCCGTCCCCGTTGCGCCCGTAATACAACCGTGCCGGGTAGACATTTCAGGCAAAAGCTCCAACTCAGCACTGGCGGTTTTGGCAATAATCAATGGTTCAGTCATTTTGAATTATGCAATACTAGAAGTAATTATTGAATGTCCCATTGTATGCCAATTAACAGGAAAGACAATGAAAACATGTAGATCAATGTATACTACCCGTTCGATGCATACGACTCATTGATTTTTTGAAGTCGTTTATCTGGCTCAAAATAATACTTCTGATTAATTTCTGAATAAACAACACTTGAACAAGCAATTCGTCTGTGGAGATATCGGCGGCACCAAAACCATTCTGCAATCAGCAGAAATAAGTAATGGTAAGGTGCGAGCGTTACTCACACACCGTTATGACAATCATTATTTTGCAACCTTCTCCCAAATTTTCCAGGATTTTCTGGAGCGAACCCGAGGTACCAATCGTCCGCTTGCGGCATGCTTCGCAGTCGCAGGCCCCGTTGTCACGCAACAGACGGAACTAACCAATTTACCCTGGCAAATCAACAGCAGTACCATTTCTGCCGAATTTTCAATCCCTTCCGTCAAACTGATTAATGATTTTGAAGCGGCTGCTTTGGGCATTGAAAGCTTATCGCCTGACGATGTGACAATACTGCAGACTGGGAAATCACTGGCACACTCGATGCGCGTGGTACTGGGTGCGGGTACCGGCATGGGTGTCGCCTGGCTCACTTGGTTGGAGGGCCGCTATTTTGCAGTGCCTACCGAAGCGGGTCATATGGATTTTGCTCCAACCAGTACGTTACAAATTCAGTTACTTGAAGCACTCCACAATAAATTCGGCCATGTATCCGTAGAGCGGTTACTTTCAGGATCCGGATTAACCAATATTTTTAAATTCCTGCAAATGAATTCCGCAACAGCCTCAAACCTTGCGCCTATCCACCTGGAAGAAGATAGCGGTGCCACTATTACAACACTTGCGCTTACTCACCAACATCCAATCGCGATAAAATCCATCAATATATTCGCCGATATTTATGGCGCCTATGCGGGCAATCTGGCTTTGACCGGACTTACACGAGGTGGTGTATATATTGCTGGCGGCATCGCGCCTAAGATTCTCAATATTTTGAAGCTTGGCGGCTTTATGCGGGCATTCCATGCCAAAGGAAGATTTTCTGAATTAATGCACGAATTCCCAGTGTATATAATTACTAATCCTGAGGTCAGCTTGCTTGGTGCAAGACAGGAGGCGCATCATTTGCTCAATAGTCAAAGTTGAAAATTTGACTATCTCAGGCTTAACCCGCTTACCTTACTATTCGAATCAATATAAAGATAATTCTTATTAAGGAGAATATGAATGTTTCCGCGTACCGCTTTCACTATTACCGTCAATCCTAAAATACCGAATCGTCTTAAACGATTGGAGGAATTGGCCAACAATCTTTGGTATAGCTGGGATCGCGCTACACGCGCACTGTTTTCCCGCCTTGACCCTCATTTATGGGAAGCAGTCGGACATAATCCCAAAACATTTCTAAAACGTGTGGATGAATCAATACTGATAAAAGCCACAAAAGATCGTGATTTTCTTGCCACTTACAATAGCATCCTGTCCACATATGATTCCTACCACGATGCTTCTGCAGTTCCGATTAATAAAGAGCTGGATTCGCAAGATCAGATCGCCTATTTCTGTTTTGAATTTGGCTTTCATGAAAGCTTGCCAACTTATTCGGGCGGCCTGGGCATCTTGGCAGGCGATCATTGCAAGGCAGCCAGTGATTTACATCTTCCCTTTGTGGCGATTGGCTTGCTTTATCGGCAGGGGTATTTTTCTCAAACCATTGATATCCTCGGTAATCAACAAGTCGCTTATACCATTTCGGACTTTGACGACTTACCTGTTACACCGGTATTACACGAGGACGGCTCGAGTTTGCAAATTAAAGTGCCACTCCCGCATCGAGAGATCACCATAAAAGTGTGGCAGGCAAAAATCGGCCATGTCACCTTGTTTCTGCTGGATACCGATTTGCTGGAAAATTCTCCTCAGGACCGTTACATCACCCGTAATCTCTATGGCGGCGACAAAGTCATGCGCATAGAACAGGAAATTATTTTGGGTATGGGCGGAGTGCGTGCTTTGCAAGCCCTCGGCATCAAACCCACCATATGGCATATCAATGAAGGTCACGCGGCATTTATGATTCTGGAGCGCATTGACTCTTTGGTGCAGCAAGGGCTCGATTTTGCAAGCGCCTTGGAAAGTGTGGCAGTCAATACGGTTTTCACGACACATACCGCAGTTCCCGCAGGACATGATCATTTCGATGCGGATCTGATGCAAACCTATTTTGACAGCTTTTATCGCAACCTGAATATTACACGCGAGGAATTCATGGCGCTCGGACATGCATCAGGAAGCCCGGATTTTAATATGACCGCGCTGGCAATCCACGGCTCACGCACTCATAACGGCGTCAGCAAGATACACGGTAATGTTTCCGCGAATATTTGCCGGGATTTGTGGCCGCAAATCGAACCGGAAGAAAACCCGATTTCCTATATTACCAATGGCGTTCATGTCCCCACCTTCCTTGCGCAGGAATGGTCCGATTTGTTTGATCGATACCTGGGTCATGAATGGCGCAACAAAATGTGCGATATCGATTATTGGTCGCGTATTGATGCGATACCGGATCATTTGTTCTGGAGTGTACGGCAATCATTAAAGTCACAAATGTTTTATGGTATTCGTTCTCGCATCAGTGAGCAGAATTGCAGGAATCGCGGCTCCGAAGCACATCTCGATCGGTTGCTGAAATTTGTTGATCCCATCAACCCGAGCATTCTTACATTGGGTTTCGCACGTCGTTTCGCTACTTATAAACGCGCCGCATTGCTATTTGATAATCTCGATTGGTTACGGAATATTATTTTCGATCAGGAACGTCCCGTATTGCTTCTTTTCGCCGGCAAAGCCCACCCTGCCGATGTTCCAGGACAGGATCTGATCCGGCGCATCAGTCAAATTGCAAGCCTTCCTGAACTTGAAGGGCGGCTTTTATTAATCGAAGGCTATGATTTGCGGCTTGCCCGGCGCTTGGTTGCAGGCGTCGATGTCTGGCTTAATAATCCGATCTACCCTCTGGAAGCAAGTGGCACTTCCGGCATGAAAGCCGGTATCAATGGCGCAATCAATCTAAGCGTACTGGATGGTTGGTGGGGGGAAGGTTACGATGGTAAAAATGGCTGGGCGATCAAACCCGGTCCGGAGGATATGGAAGGAACGTTGCGTGATCAAGAAGAAGGCCGCGCATTATATGAGATCTTGCAGGATCAGGTCGTTCCGTTGTATTACGACTATGGGAAACTCGGTTATTCGCCGAATTGGGTAAAAATGGCCAAGCATTCGATGATATCCCTATTACCACGTTACAACGCAACCCGCATGGTCGATGAGTATGTGACAAAATTCTATAGTCCGGCCAGCAGGAAAGGTATGTTATATGCGGCGAACGACTTTGCTGTGGCAAAGGATGTGGCTGCGTGGAAAACAAAAATAAAGCATGCGTGGCAAGGAGTTACACTACGTCGACTGGACACGCCCTGCGAACGAATTCATTTTAATGAAGCACTGAATTTCAAGGTGGCCGCAAATCTGAATGGCCTATCCCCGGAAGACGTCATTATTGAATTATTGATATGCCGTCAGTTTAAAACCACCAAGCTATGCAATTTTGATCACTTCAAGTTTGAATTCACCGGCACTCAGGATTCACACGAGCATTCGTTCGAACTTAAACTGATTCCGGAATTATGCGGTAAACAGGAATATTTCATCCGCATTTATCCTTACCATTCATTGCTCTCCCATCCTTTGGAAATGGGTTTGATGGTATGGCTGTAAGAGGAGTTAAATCTCAGAGCGTTAATTTACTTCAGGAGAAATGAAAATGAATAATAATCCTGTCGGCTGGTTTGAAATTTATGTGCAGGATATGGACCGGGCCAGATATTTTTATGAATCAGTATTTCAAGTAAAGCTGGAACGTTTAAACAGTCCTGCGGAAATGGAAATTGAGTTGTGGAGTTTCCCAATGAAGAGTGACCAGACGGGCGCATCCGGAGCGTTGGTGAAAATGGAAAATGGCCCGGAAGGGGGTAACGGCGTGCTCGTCTATTTCACGTGCGCGGATTGTGCTGCTGAAGCCAATCGCGCAACCGCTATGGGCGGATATCTTGTACGCGGAAAAGTATCCATTGGACAATATGGCTTTATTGCTCTGATTCGTGACACTGAAGGCAACATGATCGGCTTGCATTCCATGCGATAGTTTGCATGCAGCCAAATACCGCTCACTCTCCAGATCAATAAAAAGCCACAGGAAAATCTTCCCTGTGGCTTAAGATCATTACTCAGAATATAATTATTATTATGCTGTTTCAAATCTTCTAGATTGGTCGACGGCGCCGTACAGAAAAACCAACCATCCCTAACCCAGCCAATAACATTGCATAGGTTTCCGGTTCAGGAACTGGAGAAATGTAAGAATCCACTGTATAAGATCCCCCCTTCAGGCCTAATACAGTGCCTGTAATTTCATAATAGTAATTACCGGGTCCAAGATTGCCAAAATCCATACCCACTGATGAAGAATCAAATGCAAATGAACCCAAAGAAGTGTCATTAGTGTAGTTGCCGTCAGCACTGGTTTCTTTCCACAACTGCAAAGAAGAGCCATCAATATTAAATTTTCCAAAATCGTTGGTAACCGCGATAGACACGAGACCATTCCAGCTAGCTAGGTTAAATGTAAATACATGATCAAACGCTCCAGCACCAGTTCCTAGCAATGCACTCGCATGCCCGACAGGATCATCGTGAACACCCCAATTGCCCATAACGGTCGGTGTTGCATGAGCAACACCACTGACCATCAGAATTGCAGCTGCTAATAGTTTCAGTTTAAAACTGTTTCTCATTTGAATCTCCAATAGAGTAAATAAAGAAAAATATTAAAAAACCAACCGCCTTGGACTTACTTGGGTACGGGTGGCATTCTAGGTTCATTATTTGATTGTATCTATAGGAAATTCCTACTCATTTCTTACTATGCCTGCACAACCCCGCATAGTACATTTGTACTGATTACTCAATACTATATCAATATAATCAGTTAGATATGTAATATTTTCTCAACCGATGGTTGATATCGAAAAAGCTGATAATATTTTTGAATACGATCACTGCAACAATCACAGCACTTTTTAATATTTTTTCCAATCATGAAGGTTTTGTAGCGCCGGAAATCGTCTCTCCATCGAATATGTTGCCGGATTTCATCCGAAGCAATTGAATGAAAACATCCGATTGCTTCATGCGTAATGATAATTTCCTGAGCTTCCCTGACCAGGGTAGTTTAAGCGATAGATTTTATGTACATCGAAGCCAGGTTACGCGCATAGAGCCTCAGTCAATAATCGTACTTCATCTTCCGAATCCTTTAAGATCTCGCTCAGTGTTGTATCATCGATTAACAAATTAATGTTAGCGGAGGCATCGCTATATCTCTGATCAGAGGGTAAAGTGAAAGGAGATCTGACCGGAGCCAGCTGATTGGCAATTTGCAGTGTATCGCCGAGTGAGTTGGGTGGAAATGTTAAATACCCTTGCCACAGATAAATAATATTTTCCAATACCGGATCCGGGACTGAAAGTGCTTTTAAGACGGCAGTGCCGATGATAATTTCGCAATTGAGTTCACCTTCGTCTTCCTCCAGCTCTTCGTCACTGTTCCATGAACTCGTCATGCTTTCATCAGTTAATCCCGGATAATACTTTTCCCGGGCCAATAGGTAAAACCAGCTGATTTCATGAATCATTCCGGCAAACATGGCTGTTTCTGGGTCTTGCCAGGTGACCCGGTGTGCGATAACCTGGGCCAGTGCGGCCACATAAACGGAATGTTTCCATAATTGGGCAACCTGCTCGCTTTTGGTTAACGATCCTACCAGTTGCTGTACCACCACGGCTGTTGCCAGATTTCGCACCGTTCGCATGCCGATTAATGTAACCGCTGAGCGTACACTGGTGATTTTCCTGCCCGAGCGATTAAACACAGGGGAATTGGCTATTGCAACCACTTTTGTCGACAGCAACGGCTCAGCTTGAATCAACCGCGCCATAGAATCCATACTACAATTGGGATCTTCTAATTTTTCCTTGATCTTGATCGCCGCAGCAGCGGATGTCGGGAAAATCAATCGCCCTTGCTCCACTTCGGTTGCCAATACACCTAATATTGCATTTTTTTCCATAAATACCTTTGTCCACTGTACCAGGCAACGTATGAGTTATTCTGACCGGCTTTCAGGCTACGCTAAGAAGTTAAAGAATAAATTAACAAAAAAAGCAATTAATAGAAGCTATTTCTCACACATTTTGTGTGTGATGACTGAATAAAAAATAGTTTTGCAACCGACTGCGTCCGTGGCGGCTTATAATAGAACCCTTATCTTGTACTATAATTCCAAGCTATTTACAGATTCCGAATTCGATTAAAACTTAATCCATGAATACCACAGACATCAAAAATTATATGTATTTCGTCGGTCAGGAGGCGCGCATAGCCTCTCGTTTGATTGCAAAGGCCGATACTGCAACTAAAAATCAAGCATTAATTGCCATGGCCAATGCCATCCGGCGTGATGAATCATTATTGTTAACAGCCAATGCCAAAGATCTGGAAAGCGCGCGCGCGAAAGGCCTCGAAGCTTCAATGATCGACCGCTTGGCTTTGTCGGCCAAAGGCGTGGCAACGATGGCGGAAGGTTTGATGCAGATTGCTGCGTTGGCTGATCCGGTGGGCGAAATCAGTGGATTGAATTACCGTCCATCCGGCATTCAGGTGGGGAAAATGCGCGTGCCTCTGGGAGTAATCGGCATTATTTATGAAGCGCGCCCGAATGTGACGGCTGACGCTGCAGGTTTGTGCTTGAAAGCGGGTAATGCGGCAATTTTGCGTGGCGGCTCGGAAGCCATTAATAGTAATCAGGCAATTGCCACGTGCGTAAAAGAAGGATTGCGCTCAGCCGAATTGCCGGAAACAGCAGTACAAGTGATTGAAACCATCGATCGCGCGGCTGTTGGCGAGCTGATCGTCATGAAAGATTTTGTTGACGTGATAGTACCACGTGGCGGCAAAGGCTTGATCGAGCGCATTACAAAAGAAGCGCGCGTCCCGGTGATTAAGCATCTGGATGGTGTTTGTCACGTCTACATTGACGATGAAGCGGACTTTGATAAGGCGGTGTGCATAGCGGATAACGCAAAAACTCAACGCTACGGCACCTGCAACACGATGGAAACGCTATTGATCCACGCGGAGATTGCACCGAGAATATTGCCCGTGCTGGGAAAAATTTATATTGATAAAGGTGTTGAGCTACGCGGCGATGAAACAGCATGCGACATTATTCCACTAATGAGAGCGGCGACTGAGCAGGACTGGTATGAAGAATACCTGGCACCAATATTAAGCATACGCATTGTAGCGGGATTGGATCAAGCGATTGATCACATTACGAAATATGGCTCGCAGCATACCGATGCAATTATTACCGAGAATTATACTCGTGCGCGCCGCTTTCTGCGCGAAGTCGATTCCAGCTCGGTGATGGTCAACACTACTCCGCGTTTCGCGGACGGATTTGAATACGGGCTGGGTGCAGAAATTGGCATTTCTACCGACAAAATTCATGCGCGCGGCCCGGTCGGCCTGGAAGGATTGACCAGCCAGAAATTTATCGTGCTGGGTAACGGCCAGATAAGGCAATAAATTCGTCAATAAAAGGGTGTTATGGCACAAATCGTTGAAATAAAAGTTCCTGATATCGGTGACTTTAAAGATGTTCCGGTTATTGAAGTGCTTGTTGCGCCTGGCGCATCCGTTGAGAAAGAAACCTCTCTCATTACGCTGGAAACTGATAAGGCTTCAATGGAAGTGCCTTCGCCTCACGCCGGGGTGATTCAAGAAATCAAAGTCAAAGTTGGCGATAAAATATCCAAAGGTTCGGTTATTCTCACTTTGGCGGCAAACGAACAGCCCGAAGATACAAAGAATCAAAAAGAAGAAACCGAAGTCAACCAGGAAATTCCGGCTACGCCCCTAGTCCCCGCAACAACATCAACCCACCCCGGGTCACAAAGCGATATCCATGCTGAAGTGGTGGTACTGGGTGCTGGTCCTGGAGGGTATACCGCTGCTTTCCGCGCAGCTGATTTAGGGAAAAAAGTGGTTTTGATCGAACGTCATGCCGCGCTCGGCGGGGTATGCTTAAATGTTGGCTGCATTCCATCCAAAGCTCTGCTGCATACCGCCAGAATCATTACTGAAGCGGAAGAAGCGCAGGCACAGGGAATCGTATTTGGTAAACCTCAAGTCGATATTGACAAGCTGCGCACCTGGAAGGAATCAGTGATCGATAAGCTGACCAAAGGCCTGAAAGCGCTGGCTAAGCAACGCAAGGTTACAATCGTGCACGGTACCGGAAAATTTGCCACACCGCACCTGATACAGGTTGAAACCAGTGAAGGTGTAAAAACGGTATCATTTGACAACTGCATTATTGCGGCAGGTTCCAGCGTAACCCGTATTCCAGGTTTTCCTTATGATGATCCACGCTTGATCGATTCCACCGATGCTCTCCGGCTGACCGATATACCTCAACGCATGCTGATTATCGGTGGTGGCATTATCGGCCTGGAAATGGCGACAGTCTATGACGCGTTGGGAAGCAGAATCAGTGTAGTGGAATGGATGAATCAATTGATTCCGGGCGCCGATGCCGATCTGATGAAACCATTACACCGCCGCATCAAGAAACGCTACGAAGCAATTTACCTTGAAACCAAGGTAACCCGGATTAAAACTGGGAAAGCCGGACTGACCGTAACTTTTGAGGGTAAAAATGCTCCGGAGCCTCAAATTTATGATCGCATTCTGATGGCGGTCGGGCGCCGCCCTAACGGACGGGAGATCGATGCCGAGAAAATTGGCATCAAAATCAATGAACGCGGTTTCATTTCCGTGGATCAACAAATGCGTACCAATCTTCCGCATATCCTGGCAATCGGAGATATTGCCGGCGAACCGATGCTAGCTCATAAAGCGACATATGAAGGCAAACTGGCAGCCGAGATAATCGCTGGGCACAAGGTTATTTTTGATGCCCGTACCATTCCTTCAGTGGCGTATACTGACCCCGAAATTGCGTGGATGGGCTTGACCGAGAAAGAGGCCATTCAACAGGGCATTGATTACGAGAAAGCCAGTTTCCCTTGGGCTGCCAGTGGCAGAGCAATCTCGATCGCCCGTGAAGAAGGATTGACACAATTGCTCTTGGATAAAAATACGCGCCGCATCCTCGGTGCCGGTATTACAGGCGTCAATGCCGGTGAGCTGATTACTGAAACCGTACTGGCATTGGAAATGGGTGCTGACATGCAAGATATTGGCTTGACAATACATCCACATCCCACGCTTTCAGAAACGGTTTTATTTGCTGCTGAAATAGCGGAAGGAACCATCACTGATCTTTTTATACCTAAGAAATAGCCTGATAAATAAAACAATAGGTTATGTTGACAGAACAATCTTTATAATTACTTTGATTTCTATAATGGCCGCTAAAAAAATTTATCTCATTTCATTCATCATCCTGCTCATTCTATGCAGTGGAATAAAAAATTCGTTTGCAACACATATTTCACAACCTGTCTTGATCGACCCTAAAACACACTACACTATTGGCGACACCATGATTCTAAAAGGATGGGTAGAATACAATGCACAGCCTGCACCCGATGTTTTACTTAATTTCAAACTGATCCATACTGATGGATCGATAGTAGTGGATCAATCCTATCCCAGTGATCAGAAAGGTCATTTTGAATTCAAATTTGATACCAAAAACGACCCCCCCGGTACTTATCAATTCAATGTCACATCGCATTGTCTGGAAATTCATCGATACGCTTGTACTTATAAAAATCAGACACTATCCATCCAGTTAAGCAATCCCTAACATTGATTGTTTGTCATGCATGGCTATCAAACATCGCAACATAAATCCAATAAATGAATAGATTAACTGATATTATTCGTGCAACGGCAATGTCTCTGTTTAAATAATTAAAAATAAGAAAGTTATGAGAATTGTTCACCGGTCTTACGCAAAAACTTATTGCCGTTATTTACTGTTAATGCTTGCAGTTTTCGTTTTATTAGCCTGCAACACGCATGAAAATCAGCTGACAGAGCGTGAAGCTATGGTTAGTGCTAGAGAATCAGAGCTAGTTACCCTGTTTGCCGAGATGATCGAACAAAAAAAATTGTTAGAAAAGGACGATTCCAATGATCTTCCCGATACAATGAAGAATTCAGCGGAAAAAACTTGCTCTTGCGATTCAGACCTTGATGCAGAAACCGTAAAAGAACCATCGAATATCGCTGAAACTAAAACATTATTGGGCGGCATAGAGAATGCTTTTCTTGATCCCCCTGGTATGGAATTCAGTGCGAGAATCGACACCGGGGCACAGACTTCATCCTTGAATGCGCTTGATATTATCGAGTTTGAGAGGGACGGGAAACCTTTTGTAAAATTCAGTTTAATTCATCCATTAACTGGAGATAAACTGGAATTGACCCGGCGACTGCGACGGCACGTGCGTATTAAAGGGCGCGGTAGCAGGGAATCGCACCGCCGTCCGGTAGTCAGAATTCGTGTAATGCTTGCCGATATCGATGAGCAGATCAATTTCACGCTGGAAGATCGCAGCCGCTTCAAACATCAAGTACTGATCGGACGCAATTTACTACAGGATCTGGCTATTGTCGATGTCAGCAAGAAAAATGTTGCAACTCCCAAAACCGAAAATCCGGATACAACGAGCGAGATCAAATAATGCATGCAAGACTAAGACTCTATATTCTGGTTATCCTGATCATGGGATTTGGAATTGGTCTGATTTTGTACAAGCACTTTGCCTTAGGATTTCCCTTATTGCCAGATGACAAGAAATCAGTCTGGACTATTGAGGCGCGGATAGATTTTGTCGCGCGCGGCGATCCTATAGTCGTATCTTTTGCATTACCTCCGCAGACCCCGGATATTGTTTTCATGAAAGAAGATTTTGCTTCTCCTGATTACGGGTTTAGTGAAAGTATTTCACCTACCGGGCGTCGTGCCGAGTGGAGCAAAAGAACCGCAAGCGGCCCGCAAACAGCTTATTACCGGCTCAGTCTGTATGAAACTGAGCAAATTATTCCAGCTCAGATAACAGACGACCTTCCATCAGAACCTGAAAAGCCTGAATTTGATGAAGTAATCAAAACAGCGGCAATCACTTTGTTGGAACAAGTATATGGCAGATCTGCCAATACTGAAATTTTCACTCGTGAGTTGATCACTACATTAAACTCCAAAACACCCAGCCAGAATCAGAGTCTGCTACTTAATGAAAAATCCGGTGAAGATTATAAGACGCACTTGATTATCAATCTCTTGGCAATGGAAGGAATCAGTGCGCGCATCGTTCGCGGGTTATACCTGGAAGATGGCCGGCGCAGGCAATCACTGATCAACTTCGTGGAAGTTTATATTGGCGGGCAATGGCTCTTGTTTAATCAGAATTCCGGCGTACACGGAAAACCGGAAAATTTTCTGATCTGGCAACGAGGCGATCAATCTTTGCTCGATGTAGTAGGCGGCAAGAATTCACAAATATCTTTCGCAATTATCAAGAATGTTCATTCAACCCGCAATCTGGTGGTTAGAGATGGCATGAACAAGCAAGCCGGCCTGGTGGATTTTTCCATCTACAGCCTGCCCATTGAACAGCAGAATGCGTTCAAAATGATTTTGTTATTACCCATTGGCGCTTTAATCGTCGTTATCATGCGGTTACTGATCGGCATAAGAACTTCCGGCACCTTTATGCCTATCCTGATTGCATTAGCTTTGATACAAACAACCTTGCTGACCGGAATCATCATTTTTCTGACAGTGGTCGGAATTGGATTGCTGATAAGATCATATTTATCGCGCTTAAATCTTCTGTTTGTTGCGCGCATTTCAGCTGTAATCATCGTAGTGATCGCAATCATCGCCAGTATCAGCATTATTAGCAACAAAATCGGACTTGATCAGGCTATGACGGTCACTTTCTTCCCGATGATCATTTTGTCATGGACCATTGAACGTATGTCGGTATTATGGGAGGAAGATGGTCCCCGGGAAGTATTTATTCAGGGAGGCGGAAGCATGTTGACAGCGGTAATTGCCTATTTATTCATGACCAATCGGACCGTTGAATATCTGTCTTTTAATTTTCCCGAATTGATGCTGGTTAATTTGGCTCTCATTCTGGTTCTGGGACAATATACCGGTTATCGTTTAACCGAGTTGTATCGCTTTCATTCATTGGAAAGACGCGATGTTTCTGGCAAGCGCTAGAAAACTCAGAAGTTTGGGCATTATCGGGATGAATCAAAGAAACTTCGGTTTGATTTCCCGCTATAACCCTCGCCATTTATATCCGCTCGTTGACGATAAGCTCAAAACCAAGCTGTTAGCGCAGAAAGCCGGCATTACAGTGCCAAAACTACTCGGTACTGTTCAATATCAGCATGATGTCAAATTACTAAAAGAATTACTGCGCCCACATGATCAGTTTGTTATCAAACCCGTTAAAGGAAGCGGTGGGAAAGGCATTCTGGTCATTACCGAGCATGATCATAATCTCTATTTTAAACCCAGTGGTGATTCGATTCAGCTAGTGGATATTGAAAGACATGTATCAAATATTCTGAGCGGCTTACATAGCCTGGGTGGCAAACCCGATACCGTCATGATTGAATCATTGATACAGCTGGATCCGGTTTTTTCCGACTATAGTTACGAGGGCATTCCGGATATTCGTATTATTGTATTTCGAGGTTACCCCATTATGGCAATGCTACGGCTGACGACACATGTCTCGGATGGTAAGGCCAATTTGCATCAAGGCGCAGTAGGCGTCGGGATCGATATAAATTCAGGCAAAGCGCTGCATGCGGTGCAGTACGGCAATACCATTTTGCACCACCCGGATACACGCAAGACATTTTCAGAATTAACTGTTCCCCATTGGGATAAACTACTGCAGCTTGCCGCTGCTTGTTATGAAATGACCGGCTTGGGGTATTTGGGCGCTGATCTGGTGCTGGATAGAGATCAAGGTCCCATGATTATTGAACTCAACGCGCGCCCCGGACTGGCTATCCAAGTGGCCAATTTCGCCGGTCTGGCGCCACGTGTTGCCGTAATCGAGGCGCTTAAAACCATTGATCCCGATCCACAATTACGCGCTGCTTTCAGCAAAACTCACTTCACCGTCGATGCAGATGTTCAACCACCTCGTCAGCTACGTACACGCAGCGATGACCTTTGATCTAAAAAAGAACTATCGTGCAAAATCAAACTTAACAAGTGTGCATCCTAATCGTTTTTATTAACAACCACTTTGTTCCGTCCTCTTTGTTTTGCTTGATAAAGCGCAGCATCGGCTGCTTCACTCAAGCTTGCCGCATCGGGAAAATGCGCAAGATCCGCTATGCCGCAACTAAAATTTACCGAGAATTCTTCATCATGGCTCAAATGCAATAGCCGTGAAAAAACATTACGTATCTCGTCAATTACTTTTGCTGCCGAAGTCGCATCAGTATCATTCATAATAATTGCAAATTCTTCGCCGCCGTAACGTCCGACAATATCCGTTTCCCGCAAGCGTTGCTTCAGCAATCGCGCTAAGCTTTTGATTACGCGATCTCCCGCTGCATGCCCATACGTGTCATTGACTTTCTTGAAGAAATCAATATCCACCATCGCAAACGATAACGAAGATTTCAGTCGACCGGAGCGTATCACTTCACGTGCCAGCTCTTCCTTAATAGCGGTATGGTTCAATAAGCCGGTCAACCCGTCATGGATCATTAAAGACCGTAAAAACCGCGATCGTGTTACGCGAGTTGTTACGGCTGCAATCAAATATGCCGGATCGATGGGCTTAACCAAAAAGTCATCCCCGCTCAGGCTCATAGCTTCCGGTTGCGTATTGAAATCGTTTTCAGAAGAAAGATAGACGATAGGCGTACTCAGAAAACCATCTATCTGCCGGATAATTCTTGCCAATTCCAAGCCATTGCATCCTGGCATATACAAATCCATCAAAATAATATCCGGATTAAAATCATTCAGTTTCTCCAATAACTGCATTGGCTCGGATACCGTTTTTACATGCATTTCAGCTTGCTCCAGTATGGCCGCATGGTAAGCAAGCAGCGTTGGACTATCATCCACAATTAATATACGAAACGGTTCCTGAATTTGCGATGCGGTGATTAAATCCAGCTGATCAATTAATTCATTGGAGTTAATGGGTTTTGTAAAATAGGCGACACTGCCGGCGCGTACTGCGCCTAGCCGATACGCCATATCATCATGAGCTGAAATAAATATCACTCGAACGGGTTGAGTGCGCCCTTTCTGAATTTGCTCCATGATTTGAATCCCGCCCATTTCATTCTCGGGAAACTCAATATCCATCAGGATAATCGCATGAGGGCTTTGTTCAACAGCGGCACGGAACTTATCGAGATGATTGTAAACTTCTACTTCATAACCATAATAACGTAACTGCAAAGCAAGCTCTTGCGCTGCCTCGACATCATCTTCCACCACAAAAATCAGATTAGATGCAGGAATTTCCGGAACAAGCACATGTTCATCCGTAGCCTTTGAAATAACTTCAATGGTTAATATGGATTCCTTTTCAGTCGCAATTTTTTTCAATTCAAGAATCTGCTGCAAAATTCGTGAGGATTGCAAAGCATCGGCTGGTATATCTTTCTGCATCAGACTCTTGAGAACTTGCTCCAATGCTCTCGCCTCTATACTCAGTTCGGGATAGCCAAATGTTTTGCCGTTACTGACTAGATTATGCACAGAACGATGCAGCTCTTGAAGCACTTTGATATCCCATTCGATTTGTAACTTATCCCAGAGGACTTCAATTTCATCCATTCTATCTGGAAGCTCGTGTGCAAATAATGCCAATAACAAGCGCATCCTTTCCCGGAATTCTCTGTGTTCTGTTGTGTTCATAGTTTTATCTACCTAATGATATGAGATTTCAGCTATCAATTACTGCGAATGGAATTTCTCAGCCCCGCCTGTTGTTGTCAAGATAAAGTCGCTTAGATTCACTCCTCCACATTTACTTAATTCATCTTAAGCAAGAAAATTTAATATTCAAATCTAACATATAAAAATCAATTACTAAATTAAATTAGTTCCAAACTTTCTCATCATCATATACAAGATTACCAGCTCAATAAATAAAATTACATGGAAGTTGTTGTTATTAGAAGACAAAATTACCACATTCCGGGAGCTGATGCCTTAATCAAGCTATGTTGTAAATACCATTCATACGCTTATACTTGTAGCAATTCAGATATATCTTCTAATAAAGAACAAGGTGTTATGTGCTTACCTGAAATTTTTCCGGAGAATGTGCTGCAATTGATAAATCGCCAACAATACCCTTGCTTTTGCCGTATCCAAAGTAGTTTCGCGAGTCACTCAGATTGATCCGGTTTACTTTGCCAACAGATGGAATCCGCAATTATCTTTTAATATTAAAACCATATTAAGAATTATCCGCTTCGATCGCACGGTCGTAAGAATCACTTTATTACTTGAAATCTAATCAACAGCCTCGATTTCCGAAACGACCGATCTGAATCCAAATCCATAAAAACTAGTGAAAAAAGCAAGCCGATCGCTATAGTGTACTTTAACGATGGCGGCATTTTTTAAGGCTGTAATTGCAAAATCATATAAGTCATGATCATCGATGACGAAATGGCGGAATTTACTCCCGCCGGTGCCCACTTGTATCGTCATGAAGTAGCTTCTATTGGTGCCCTTGTTTTTAATCAAATTTGTTATTCTTCCGAACTCGACACCATGGGAAATCTCCCGGTCCATAGTATAAATGTTACCAATGAAATGTTTTTGTTCCAGTGGTTGATCCTTAATGATCGGGTAGACCTCCACCAATTCGCTTACAGAGGCGCAAGATAACAGCGAATTATTTTTAGGTGTTTTAAACTCCAGCACGACATCATTACCAATGAGATTCTCGAGCTCATCGTACCGATCCTTTTCAAAACAAAACTGCCATGGATTGGAAACCAGGTTCGGAGGTTGATTTCCAAGACTAATAAAAGTCATACTTTCATGTCCGAGCGAAATTTCCCCGACATAAGCTCTGGTTACATTATTATCACGGCTTATTCTACTTAATTGACCGGAGGCGTAACCTTCCGTAGTATGCAGGAGCGGCCCGGCAGCAGTCCATCCAGGAGCATAAATCAACATAGGTAATAAAAACATTACATTGATACCGAGATACTTGAGTAATTTAATCATGATTGTTACGTTCTCGTGGTTTGGGCCGAGTTTCCATTGCACAAATCGAATATACCTATAAACAAGCTTCCAATGCGCTTTTCCATACAAATAGTTGATACAAGTCTATTCCTATCGATGCTAATTTATGCCAATAAAGATAAATGAAAACTGAATAGATTGATAAATCCACGATAAAAATTAAAACAGTTTGTTTAAAAATACCTAAAAAACACCTCGGAGAATATATGAGCCGCTATGAGATACATCGATCGCACCGCACGGGATGGTTACGTGCCGCTGTTCTCGGCGCCAATGATGGTATCGTTTCAACAGCAAGCCTGATTATCGGTGTGGCATCAGCTCAGGCAGCGCATGCGGATATTCTTATTGCCGGCATTGCCGGCTTGGTTGCAGGCGCCATGTCCATGGCTGCCGGTGAATATGTATCGGTCAGCTCTCAATCGGATACAGAACAAGCAGATCTTGAGCTTGAAAAAGATTCTTTAAAAAATGACTTTGAATTTGAGTTGAATGAACTTGCCAATATTTATGAGGCAAGAGGGTTGGAATCAGATTTAGCCTTGCGGGTAGCAAGGCAGTTAATGGCACATGATGCATTGGGTGCGCATGCAAGAGATGAATTAGGTCTGGCGGAACATGCCAGAGCCCGCCCCATTCAAGCGGCATTGTTCTCGGCGGGCGCATTTACTATGGGTGCTGCTCTGCCATTGTTGGTGGCATGGAATATGCCAGGAACCTACCTTATTCCCATCGTTGCAGTATCATCACTTGCATTTCTGGCAATCTTGGGCAGTCTTGCCGCACGCGCAGGAGGTGCAGCAATGTTTGTTGGTGCGATCAGAGTTACATTCTGGGGGGCGCTCGCAATGGGCCTGACTGCAGCAGTCGGTAGATTATTGGGTGTAGCTGTATGATTCATAAACCACGCATCCAACAGGAATCCACTGACTATCGATTGACTGACATCACCAAAGCAGCTTGCGTCATGAATTAGCTTTAAGGAGTGCCACGATCAATTCTGCGGCGTGATTCGCGGTGATAGATTTCATCAAAAAATTGGTATTTTATCGATCAATAACGATAACTCATTACAACAAAACCTAGAAGCTGCCCATAAAATCGCCTTTGCCCACTGCCAGTCCATTGTGCCGCAAAATCGCATAGGCGGTAGTTACATGAAAGAAAAATTGCGGTAAGCCATAGTTATTTAAATAGTTGTGTCCGGATAGCTTTTTCTCTTTTGGTGTGCCCGGGCGCAACACGATTTCACGCGTTTCGCTGCCTTCGAACTGGGTCGGCACGAGACTTTCAATAAACGTCAGAGTCTTATTAATTCGGCCTTGTAAGTCAGAAAAAGTCTGTTCGTTATCTTCATATACTGGTACTTCAACCCCTGCCAGCCGCGCTGATACGCTCTTGGCAAAGTCGGTGGCAACTTGCACCTGACGCAGCAAGGAAAACATATCAGGATATAACCGAGCATTCAGCAATACTATCGGTTCAAACTTTTTCTCGGTTGCATAAGTTTCAGCTTTGGTGAGAATGGCACTCAAACTGTTTAATAGTTGTTTGAAAATGGGTATGGATGTTTTGTACATATAAGGAATAGTCATAAGTTTTCCCGGTTAATTAATTGATACGTTTATTTTTGAATATTGAAATGGAGTACCTTATGGATAAATGCAGATTAGCACGAGCCACTCTCGAGATATAGTTAACTAAGCTCATTAGCACAGTTTAATCATCCAATCGAAGACCACTACTTACAAAGCCTATCATCTTCCCATTTAGCTGCGTCAATCTTCTGAATCTGATTAATTTTGCCAAAGCAAATTAATAGACAAAACAATAACCATAAAACAGATAATCCAGAATACAATTGGAGCCGCGCCACCCTTGAATTTGAGACCACCGATTTCGAATTCTATTGGCCCTGTCGATATGCGCAAAATAAGAGTAACGAAAAGTGATCCGAGGCCAGCCATTGGCAGCCCCACTAAAACCGGAAATTGCTCTTTAACCATGATTCTCCAGTAGTCACCTGGCGTATTATGAAAATTGGTCAATTTGTACAGCATGAATGCTCCAAAACAGATCAAGATAATTACAACAACCCAGCTTATAACAGCCCGTAATCGTACACTGTGTGATTCATCCGCTGTAACTCCTGCGTCTTTTTGTTCTTCTCTCATATTTATCTCGTCTTTATTCTTTTAACTACCAAAGCATTAATTTAAACATCAGGCTAAGATCCAAGTTAAATCTTCCACCGCCATACTGGCTTACCGTCGAGCAATCTCTTTCATAGCCTATCTTGATCTAAAGCCTTTATTGTTAAAATAATTTATTAACTAGCTTTTTTCCAAAAAAATGATTTTATTAAGTTTCATATTTATTTTCAGGATGCTGGTTGGGGAGGCACTTTTATCCATTCTCCAGAGCATTGCTTGACATATGGATAATATCCTTCCGGATTACGGCAATAATACCAATAATTATTTCTTTGCACAGCAGCTGGCCGAGGCGCAGGATTTTGTTGAATATACGTTGGTCTTTGCACCATAGGTGCGGTAATAACACCTGCCGGATAACCCCCTAATGGATAATAGCTTTCAAATCGCCGATATGGCCCAAACGCGTAGTTATTATAGAAACCACCGCCTCTCCAATTGCTGTAAAAACCAAAGCTATTAAAAGGTGCGAAACCAGCATAACCAAATCCCCAACCAGGTCCCCAGCCCCAACCCCAACTTGGACCAAATCCCCAGCCTAGTCCTAGTCCCAGGCCAAATCCTAAACCAAATCCATCCAGATGGTGGTGATGTCCGTGGTGGTGATCATGATGGTGGTCAGAATTGCTATTGTTGGCATTATTTTGATCCGTCTGCACGTTGTTTTGAACATTCACATTTTGAGTATTCGATCCATCTTGGTTTGTTCCATCGACTTGAGTCGATTGGTCTGTTCCGGTTGAATCATTATTCTCAGTGATTGGATTATCTTGGGCCTCGGCATCTGGTGAAGCAGCACTATCTTGAATCGATGAATTTACCCCATTGGATGGAGTATCTGGTGCGGCTAAATCCTCCTGATCTGATGAAGTTTGCTTAGCCTCAGGATTAATTTCACCATTTGCGTTCTGAACAGCTGAATCGGCTTGAGTAGCGCCATCGTTTTGAACGGATACTCCGGTTTCGCTCGATTCATTAGGGGGAACCGCCAAATTTTCTTGGGAAGATTCGGGCGCAATTTCTCTACTTTGTGCAGCATCGGCATTTGAATCAGAGTCATTATTAACCCCAAAATCATCTGGTTGATTAAATTCGCCTGCCTGATCAAAATCACTCTCTGAGTTTATATCATCGGAAAAATCGACGCTTTCCTGTTGATCTGAGGAAAATGCATCGCCTTGTCCAAAATCACCCTGATCATAACTCTCTTCGAACCCGCCATTCTGGTCATAATAACCCTCAGAATCAAACCCTCCACCATCATAATTATTGTCATAACCGCCACTATCGTAGCTATCGTAACCCCCTCCGTCAAAATCCCCTCCTTCGTAATAGCCACCATCACTTCCCCCTCCGTCATAACCGCCGTCAAATCCACCACCGTCGAAACCACCTCCGTCATAACCGCCGTCGAAACCACCTCCATCAAACCCACCTCCATCGAAGCCTCCGCCGTCTTCGGCTCCCGCAGGATTTAATGAAAAGACGCCGCATAGCGCAATCACCATACATGTCATTTTAAATTTTTTCATATAACCCTCGTCCATTGATTTCACATTTATTGATATATTAAGAGCGAGAGTCTGAATAGATGCTGAATAGATAATTAGATTTTCTATTCTGGAAATTCACTATTTCAGAATTATCACCACGCACAGTAAGCTCATAATAAATAATATGAATTGACACGTATTATTTTATATCAGATTCTGAAATCGAATCATTATTGCGGATTAAGTTATACTTCGAATCTTGATATTCTAAATCATTCTGATAAGGACATGCCGATGAAGATCCATGAGTACCAAGCCAAAGAAATTTTACGCAAATATAATGTGATCACCCCAAGAGGTATTGCTTGTTTTAGTGTTGACGAGGCAGTACAAGCTGCGCAACAACTGGGTGGCGATGTGTGGGCAGTGAAGGCTCAGATTTATGCTGGTGGGCGTGGTAAAGGCGGTGGAGTAAAAGTGGCTAAGTCATTGGAAGAGGTACGGCAGCGCGCTACCGAAATTTTGAACATGCGCTTGATAACTCATCAGACCGGTGCGGAAGGACAGATTGTCCATAGACTTTTTATCGAACAAGGCGTACAGATAGAAAAAGAATTCTATATAGGCATGGTTGTAGATCGCGGTCACCAGCGTGTTTGTTTGATGGCAAGTTCGGAAGGTGGCATGGAAATTGAAAAGGTGGCAGCCGAAACACCCGAAAAAATTCATAAAGTGCTTATTGATCCCATCACAGGTTTAAGTCAACAACAGGCTGAAGAAGTCGTACAAAAGATTGGTATCCCTCAACAAAGCTTGTCAAGCGCTGTCACCTTGCTGCAAGGCTTATATCAGGCATTTGATGAAACCGATGCATCATTGCTGGAAATCAATCCATTGGTATTAACTGCGGAACAGCAGGTAATGGCGCTCGATGCCAAAATTAATTTTGATGAAAATGCATTGTTTCGCCATCCCGAAATCGTTGCATTGCGTGATCTGGATGAGGAAGATCCCATCGAAATCGAAGCATCAAAACATGAACTGTCATATATTCCTCTGGACGGAAATATAGGCTGCCTGGTAAATGGTGCAGGCTTGGCAATGGCAACGATGGATATCATCAAACTGTACGGCGGTAATCCTGCTAACTTTCTCGATGTTGGCGGTGGAGCGACGGCAGAGAAAGTCACGGAGGCATTTAAATTAATGCTTCGCAACCCAAAACTGCAAGGAATTCTGGTTAATATCTTCGGTGGCATAATGAAATGTGATGTAATTGCACAAGGTATTGTAGCAGCTGCGCGCGATGTTCAGCTTACGGTGCCATTGGTGGTGCGGCTGGAAGGTACCAATGTGAATCTTGGAAAGAAAATTCTGGCAGATTCGGGTTTAAAGATCATTTCCGCGAATAATATGGCTGATGCGGCGCAAAAAGCGGTTAATGCAGCCGGGTAAGCCAGCATGTTAATTAATGCCAGCAATATAAGGAGCGCTTTGCTATGTCTATTTTGATCAATCGTAACAGTCGTGTGATGACGCAAGGCATTACCGGGAAAACCGGTCAGTTTCATACGCGCATGTGCCGCGACTACGCGAACGGCAAAGCGTGCTTTGTTGCAGGCGTGAACCCGCGCAAACCCGGTGAGAATTTCGAAGGCATACCCGTTTATGCATCGGTCAAAGAAGCCAAACAAGAAACCGGCGCCAATGTTTCGGTAATTTATGTTCCTCCTCCTTTTGCTGCTGCAGCGATTGACGAAGCCGTTGAAGCTGAGCTGGATTTGGTGATCTGCATCACTGAAGGTATTCCGGTACGCGATATGATCCGTACCCGCTATAAAATGCAAGGTAAGAAAACCCGGCTGATTGGTCCAAATTGTCCAGGAATTATTACGCCGGACGAGATCAAGATCGGAATTATGCCGGGATATATTCATAAAAAAGGCCGGATTGGGGTAGTTTCGCGCTCGGGTACATTGACGTATGAAGCAGTGGCGCAATTAATGGAGATGGGCTTGGGACAGTCCACTTGCATCGGTATTGGTGGTGATCCGGTAAATGGCTTGAAACACTTGGATGTAATCCAGCTGTTCAATGACGATGACGAGACCGATGCCGTGCTGATGGTCGGCGAGATCGGCGGTACGGATGAAGAGGATTGCGCGCGCTGGGTAAAAGATCATATGCGTAAACCTGTGGTCGGATTTATTGCTGGTGTGACAGCTCCACCCGGTAAGCGCATGGGACACGCCGGTGCAATTATTTCCGGAGGTAAAGGAACAGCTCAGGAGAAACTTGAAGTGATGGAATCGTGCGGCATCAGAATCACGCGCAATCCGGCTGAGATGGGTAAGTTATTAAAATCGGTTTTGTAGTCCAGGGGGATTATTGAAGGTATCTGCTATGCGTTATTGTTTATCATTCCTTATTATTCTAACCATGCTCATTGTTTCTGCCTGTAGCGGAATCTCCACCAAGCAACCGCTCCCTGTCAGAAAACCCGAGAGACCGGCAGGCCCTATCCCTGAGAGCGTAAAACCCAAATACAACTTGACCGGTTATCCGGTGAGTACTCAACAAGGTTATATCGATGGCTGCGAAACCGCCAAAAGAACAAGTTGGGCCTTTAAAGATCTGAACCGCTATGACAAGGATGGACAATATCGAATGGGATGGGATGATGGATTTTCCATGTGCAAAGATAAACGGTAATTATTCTGAATCTCAGCCATTAAAATGACCAGAGTCTGTTTATGTCTTGGCTTTCTAATCGAACTGACGGCATTAGCAACCCCGCTATTCGCTGATGAATTGCCCTTCGTAGTTAAACAAAAACTCCTTCAACTTGCCATTCCGGAAACGGCGATTGGCGTATATGTACATGAAATTGGCTCAAGCCAGCCAGTGCTCACGATCAACGCCGATTCCGGTATGAATCCGGCTTCGGTGATGAAATTGCTGACCACGTATGCCGGGCTGGAATTATTAGGTCCGGCATATACCTGGCAGACCATTCTTTATGCCAATGGAAAAATTACTGATGATGTTTTATATGGAGACTTGATTATCAAAGGTTATGGTGACCCCAAGCTGGATCTGGAAAATTTCTGGCTGTTGATTCATCGCCTGCGCCAAACCGGATTGCGTGAAATTAAAGGCAATCTTATCCTGGATCATTCACATTATGAGATTCCTCGTGAAGATCCCGGTGAGTTTGACGGACAACCTTATCGTACCTATAACGTGCCTCCGGAAGCATTGTTAATCAATTACCGCGCATCTACCTTCCATTTGTTTCCACAACCTGAGAAAAATTCTGTACGTGTTGCGATTGACCCGGTTCCAGAATCCTTGCGAGTACAAAATAATTTAAAACTTACACAAGACAAATGCGGTACATGGCAGAATTCCATGACAATTGAAGCGATTGCTAATAAAGAGAGTGAAAATAACTTTACAGTTGTTCTGAATGGAAGTTTCTCCCAATATTGCGGAAAGCAATCGTATATATTGAGTCTGCAAGACAGCGCGAGTTATACCGGTGATTTGTTCAAGCAATTGTGGACACAGCAAGGCGGCATCTTTAATGGTAATGCCATCTTTGGACAAGCGCCCCAATACCTGCTCCCGCTCAAAATTCATCAATCACCGCCGTTGGCGGAAATCGTCCGCGGTATTAATAAATTCAGCAATAATATTGCAGCACGTCAATTGTATCTTGCATTGGGCACCGGAAATTCGTCAATTGATAACTCACCAGCCACTTTGGCTAAATCGGATGCAGCGGTCAAACGATGGTTAGCCAGCAAGCAAATGAATTTTATAGAATTAGTAATCGAGAATGGCTCTGGATTATCGCGCAGAGAACGGATTAGCGCTAGGCATATGGGAAAATTATTACTTGCTGCTTTCAATAGTTCGGTGATGCCGGAGTTTATCGCATCATTGCCGATTGCCGCAGTGGATGGAACTCTGAAAAATCGTTTTGCCGATACGCCGGTGAAGGGGCTGGCACATATGAAAACCGGGGCATTGAATAACGTGCGTGCATTGGCAGGGTATTTGATTGACGAAATGGGACGGCGCGTTATTGTCGTTTTTTTTATTAATCATGATCAGGCCGAACAATCACATGCCGTCATGGATAGATTGATACAATGGATCTATCGCCGGAAATAGGTATTCCCCTAATGGAATCAGCACTATTGATTGAAAATTATTTTGGGCGTAAAGTGCATACTCAAGATTAATGATCTATCTTGAAATCAGGTGATTCCCTTCAAACCAAGATTGAGGAGCGCACAAAATGATGAAAGAATATAAGTCTCTCGCTGTGCAGTATCTGACAGGCACGGTACACATTTCCAACCCCGTATTACCCAATCCGGTAACGTATGATTCTCCAGCTTCCGAGGTAATGACCGATTTGCGTACCGTGCAAGCAGCCGTCATATCACCTAGTATTACAATGGAAATAGCCAATACATACATGATGCAACGCGGTGTGCGCACATTGCTGGTTATGAATGATGATAATTCTTTGGCAGGGATTATCACTGCGACTGATATTCTAGGTGAGAAGCCCATGCGTTTTATTCAAGAGAGAGGTATAAAGCACAGCGAAATCCTGGTAATGGACATGATGACGCCATTAAATATGCTGGAAGCCATCCCACTGGAGGAAGTGATGCACGCCAGAGTAGGCAATATCGTCACAAGTTTACGCGAGAGCGGTCGCTTGCATGCGTTAGCAATCGACGATCTCACTATCGGGGTGCCCAGAATATGCGGCATTTTTTCTTGGACTCAAATTGAGAAACAGCTCGATACAGTTATTCCACAGAACAATGTAGCCCGGAGTTTTGCGGAAATAGAATCAACATTGATTGCAAGCTAGAAAAAACAAACAAACCAGTCAGCAGTTTCGTTTGTGCTGGTTTGTTTAATTAGTCGATTCTGAAAAACCCTTAAGCATTTGATATTAGTTATAAATGCACTGTATGTTAGTGATCATAGCGACCGAAGATGTTAAAATGGCGCTG
>NZ_FNUX01000008.1 GCF_900108305.1 Nitrosomonas ureae | reverse complement strand
AACTTCTTCGTCAATATCGTCGTAATTGCCGCCGTAAGCGTAGTCTTACCATGATCCACGTGCCCTATCGTTCCAACATTTACATGTGGCTTCGATCGCTCAAATTTACTCTTTGCCATGTCTTATCCTTTTACACTCTATACAATTTCATCACTTCTTATTTATTATGGCTTCCGCCACATTCTTTGGCGCTTCTGAATAATGCTTAAACTCCATCGAATAAGTCGCTCTTCCTTGCGTTGCAGATCTTAAAGCTGTTGAATAACCAAACATTTCTGCAAGCGGAACTTCAGCTCGAATAACTTTGAAACCAGGAACATCTTCCATTCCTTGTATCATACCGCGTCTTGATGACAAATCACCCACAACATTCCCCATAAAATCTTCCGGCGTTTCCACCTCAACAGCCATCATGGGTTCTAGCAATACTGGATTAGCTTTACGCATACCATCCTTAAATGCTATTGATGCAGCCATTTTAAAAGCATTTTCATTTGAATCCACATCATGATACGAACCATCGAAGAGAGTAACTTTTACATCTACAACAGGATATCCTGCCAACACACCACTTGGCAGCGTTTCCAGCAATCCTTTTTCAACTGCCGGTATATACTCTCGCGGAACGGCACCACCCTTGATTTCATCCACAAATTCAAAACCCTTGCCGCTTTCATTCGGCTCCATTCTTAACCAAACATGGCCATATTGTCCACGCCCTCCAGATTGCTTTACAAATTTCCCCTCAATCTCGACTAATTTTCTTATCGCTTCGCGATAAGCCACTTGTGGAGCCCCTACATTCGCTTCTACACCAAACTCACGTTTCATGCGATCAACAATAATTTCAAGATGAAGCTCGCCCATTCCAGAAATAATTGTTTGCCCAGATTCCTCATCTGTTCTAACTCTAAACGACGGATCTTCTTGGGCTAACCTATTAAGTGCTATGCCCATTTTTTCCTGATCCATTTTTGTTTTTGGTTCAACTGCAACATGAATTACAGGTTCTGGAAAATCCATTCTTTCTAGAGTTATTACATTCTGAGAATCACACAATGTATCCCCGGTCACCACATCTTTCAAACCTACTGCCGCAGCAATATCTCCTGCCCGTACTTCTTTAATCTCTTCGCGCTGATTTGCATGCATTTGCAGTATTCTGCCAATTCTTTCTTTTTTTCCCTTTATCGGGTTATAAACTGTATCACCCGAAACCACGACACCCGAGTATACCCTGAAGAAAATAAGTTGCCCTACATATGGATCAGTTGCAATCTTAAATGCCAACGCCGAAAAAGACTCATTATCATCAGCCAATCTCTTATCAGGCTCACCATTTTCTTTTTCACCTTGCACTGCCAAGATATCTGTTGGCGAAGGCATATAATCTATGACCGCATCCAACATTGCCTGAACCCCTTTATTTTTAAAGGCGGTACCACACATCATTGGCACTATTTCATTGTTAATTGTACGCGCCCGCAAGCCAGTTTTTATTTCTGCAATATCCAGATCTCCACTCTCTAGATACTTATTCATCAAGCCCTCATTAGCCTCAGCTGCCGACTCTAGCATTTTTTCACGCCATGCTTTCGCATCCACTTGCAAAGCTTCAGGGATATCGCGCTCCTCAAACTTCATTCCTCGGCTTTCATCGTCCCAGTAGATAGCTTTCATTTTAACCAAATCGACTATACCTTCAAACTTATCCTCGGCTCCTATTGGCAGCTGTATTGGCACCGGAACCGCTTTAAGCCGTGTTTTAATCTGCTCATAAACACGCATAAAATTTGCCCCTGAGCGATCCATTTTATTCACAAATGCAAGTCGCGGAACCTGATATTTATTTGCCTGCCTCCAGACCGTTTCAGTCTGCGGCTGAACCCCCCCAACGGCACAAAAAACCGTACAAGCTCCATCCAATACCCGGAGTGAGCGTTCCACTTCGATTGTAAAATCGACGTGTCCTGGCGTATCAATGATATTAATTCTATGCTCAGGATAATTACTGCCCATTCCCTTCCAGAAGCACGTTGTAGCAGCCGATGTTATCGTAATACCTCTTTCTTGCTCCTGCTCCATCCAGTCCATTGTCGCCGCACCATCATGAACTTCACCTAATTTATGCGACACACCGGTATAAAATAATACGCGCTCGGTAGTTGTTGTCTTGCCAGCATCAATATGCGCCATGATACCGATATTTCTATAATTCTCTATAGGAGTTTTTCTTGCCACAGTTTAATGCCTTACGATATTCGGTTAATAAACGAACACTTCTCTTTTTATTTTTTCAATCAGAATCTAAAATGCGAAAATGCCTTATTAGATTCCGCCATTCTATGCACCTCTTCACGTTTCTTAACTGCGCCTCCACGTCCCTCAGCTGCTTCAGTCAATTCATTTGCCAACCTTGCATCCATTGACTTCTCACTTCTTTTTCTCGCAGCGTCTCTAAGCCACCTCATGGCCAGTGCATTACGCCTCACAGAACGCACCTCGACAGGCACCTGATAGTTAGCGCCACCCACCCGACGACTTTTCACCTCCACGATCGGCCGCACATTGGTCAACGCCTGCGTGAAGATCTCCAGTGGATCATTTCCAGTTTTTTTCCCGATATGCTCTAGTGCACCATAGATAATTCTTTCTGCCACCGATTTTTTACCTCGTGTCATAAGAACGTTAACAAATTTTGCTAACTCTACATTGTGATATTTTGGATCCGGCAAAATTTCCCGCTTTGGAACTTCTCTACGTCTTGGCATTATGCAACCTCATCAGATTCATTACTTTTCCGCTTGCTTTTTACTATCTGCTATCTAAAAATGCTCGTGTCACCTGCATCAAAACACTAGGCAGTTTTGGGTTTTTTAGAACCATATTTTGATCTTCCCTGCTTGCGATCTTTAACACCTGCCGTATCCAAGCTCCCCCTTACTGTGTGATAGCGCACGCCCGGCAGATCTTTGACACGCCCTCCGCGAATCAGCACGACCGAGTGCTCTTGAAGGTTATGTCCTTCACCACCAATATAACTTGAAACTTCAAATCCATTAGTCAATCTCACTCTTGCTACTTTACGCAATGCAGAATTTGGTTTCTTTGGCGTAGTTGTGTATACCCTTGTACACACCCCCCGTTTTTGCGGACTATTCTCTAATGCAGGGACGCTACTTTTAATCCGCTTAGCTATGCGCGGCTTTCGAACTAACTGACTTATTGTCGGCATTTCTATATCCTAAAAAACTGCGACGGCTTTTAAGCCGTCCGCAACTAACCTATTGCTGAATTTTATTTTTACCAATAACGTAAGAACTAATTACTATTACCTGTCATCTTCATTTTCACAAAAGGAAAGATGCATCAAAAAAGAGAGCGGATTCTATTGGGTTTATATTTTTGTGTCAAGATAAACATCGCTAGCAGATGACATCATCTTACCAGTATCTTGCTATGCTTTACCATTCATTTTTTGTATCATATATAATATTCAATGGCCTTTATTAATCTCTAAAGTTATGAAATTGTAATGGAAAACTATCAATGGTTTTTTTTATCAACTTTATTACTTCCTGCAACACGTCTTTCTTTGCACCGCTCACACGCACCACTTCACCTTGAATACTAGCTTGCACTTTGAGCTTACTATCTTTAATACTTTTAATGATTTTTTTAGCTAATTCTGTTTCAATCCCTGTTTTAATTGTTACCAATTGCTTCACTTTGTTCCCGCTTATTTTATCAATCCGCCCCTTATCCAAACATCGCACATCTATACTCCGTTTTGTCAATTTAGTTCTGAGGATATCTAAAACCTGCTCCAATTTAAATTCATCATCCGCGAATATCGTTAATTGATAATCAACTTGCTCCACTCTTGCATCCGAGCCTTTGAAGTCAAAACGAGCATTTACTTCCTTATTAACTTGATCAGCTACATTTCTCACTTCCTGCTTATCAACTTCCGAAACTATATCAAATGTTGGCATTTTATTCCGATCAACTAAATAAATGATCTTGATTCTTGCGCATGCTGCTGCATATTCATGTCACAGGCCCGATCTTCAATTAGATTAAACCAGCCGACGCTAGCGCTTGGCTGCAATACGCAGCCTCAAGGCGTTAAGTTTGATGAATCCTGCTGCATCTCCTTGATTGTAAGCTCCGGCATCATCTTCAAATGTTGCAATATTTGGATCAAATAATGAATCAGTATGAGAATCTCTACCAACTACAGCGATATTCCCCTTATACAACTTCAACCTTACCCATCCATTTACTCTTTCCTGGCTTGCATCTATCATGACTTGCAACATTCTGCGTTCCGGACTCCACCAATAGCCATTGTAAATTAGTTCAGCGTAACGCGGCATTAAATCATCTTTTAAATGAGCAACTTCCCGATCCAAAGTAATTGATTCCATTGCACGATGTGCACGCAGCAAAATGGATCCACCAGGGGTCTCATAGCACCCTCGCGATTTCATACCAACATACCGATTTTCCACTAAGTCTAATCGGCCAATCCCGTGCTTACCGCCTAACATATTAAGTTTCTCTAATACTCCAGCTGGTGATAATTCAACACCATTTAAGGCGACAGCATCCCCGCACCTAAACTCCACATCCAAATACTCAGGGACATCCGGTGCTTTTTCGGGTGATACACTCCAACGCCACATCGACTCTTCCGGCTCAACCGCAGGATCCTCAAGCGCTCTCCCTTCATAGGAAATATGCAGTAAATTCGCATCCATACTATAAGGTGACCCAGTCTTCTTTTTCATCTCAACCGGAATACCATGTTGCTCGGCATATTGCAGTAATTTTTCTCTCGAAGTTAAACTCCATTCGCGCCAAGGTGCAATTACTTCGATATCCGGCTGCAATGCATAGTATCCCAGCTCAAAACGCACCTGATCATTACCTTTTCCTGTAGCGCCATGAGAAACCGCATCAGCACCAGTTTCCTTGGCGATTTCAATCTGCCGCTTTGCAATTAATGGGCGCGCAATACTTGTACCCAGCAAATATTCTCCTTCATAGATCGTATTGGCTCGAAACATAGGAAAAACAAAATCACGCACGAACTCTTCACGCAAATCATCAATGTAAATTTCCTTGACTCCAAGCTGCTTTGCTTTTGCGCGCGCTGGTTCAACTTCTTCGCCTTGCCCAATATCAGCAGTAAATGTCACTACTTCACATTGATAGGTATCTTGCAACCACTTCAAGATAACTGATGTATCCAATCCTCCCGAGAACGCCAGAACTGCTTTATTTATTTTTTTCATTATTCTTTCTTACCACGTTTTTTACCTCGCGAATTCAAGCAAGTAAATATGCTCACTAAAAATTTTAAATTCCACTCTATATTCCAGTATTTATTCTGCCCAGAAGCAAATACTCCATGAGCGCCTTTTGCGTATGCAGCCGGTTTTCCGCTTCATCCCACACTACCGATTGCGGTCCATCCAGAACTTCAGCACTCACTTCTTCTCCACGATGTGCTGGCAAACAGTGCATAAATAACGCATCTGATTTAGCCAAAGACATCATTTCCTTATTGACACAAAATGCAGCAAAATCATTTTTCCTTCGCTCGACTTCTTCCTCGAAACCCATACTCGTCCACACATCTGTTGTAACAAGATCCGCGTTCATTACAGCTTCGCGAGGATTCGTATAGATTTCATAATGCGCAGTACCATTTAATCCTATCCGCTCAGGATCAATATCGTAGCCCGGTGGTGTTGATACATGCACTTGAAAATTAAAAATTTCAGCCGCTTGCAACCACGTATTGCACATATTGTTGGAATCACCGATCCACGCTACAGTTTTTTCTTCTATGCTGCCTCTGAATTCGATATAAGTAAAAATATCACTCATGATTTGGCATGGATGGTATTCATCAGTTAAGCCATTGATTACCGGAACTCTCGAATTCTCAGCAAAGCGCTTAATCGTGTCATGCTGATAAGTTCGGACCATAATCAGATCAACCATACGTGAAATCACTCGCGCAGCATCCTCTACAGGCTCCCCCCGTCCCAGCTGCGTATCCCGTGTTGACAGGTAAATGGCCGCACCACCTAATTGATGCATACCTGCTTCAAATGATAATCGTGTACGCGTCGAATTTTTGTCAAAAATCATCGCCAATGTTCGATCACTCAATGGCCAGTATTGCCGGTATTGTTTGAATTCCTTTTTTATCCAGCGTGCACGTTCAAACAGATATTCATATTCATCGCGGCAAAAATCATTAAATTGCAGAAAATGCTTAAATTGCATAATAAAATAAATAACCAATCAGTCATTACACAGATGCAAACTGATTAATTATTAAAAAACTCCCTTATTAATGAGCAAGTGATATCAATCACCTGTTCAGCTTCATTTTGCTGCATCACAAATGCAGGCAGCAAGCGCACCACTTTATCGGATGTCACGTTAATCAATAATTTTTTCTCTAAAGCTTTCTGGACCAACTCAACACAAGGTACTGAAAGCTCAATACCTATAATCAAACCTTGACCTCTGATCTGTACGACTCCGGCAACATCAGTCAGCTGCCTCCTCAGGCTTTCACGTATAAAATTACCCAATTCGGTAACATGATCAAGAAGATTTGCATCCGCAATCACATTGAGGGTTTCAATCGCAGCAGCGCAAGCCAGCGGATTGCCCCCAAAGGTAGAAGCATGATTACCCGGCTTGAATACTTCCGCAGCCGTACCCCTAGCCAGACAAGCGCCGATCGGAACCCCTCCCGCCAAACCCTTAGCCAGCGTTATTACATCCGGCATGATATGGCTATGCTGAAACGCGAACCACTTTCCACTACGTCCGATCCCAGACTGTATTTCATCCAGCATCAAAAGCCATCCATTCTGATCGCATAAATCACGCAATTTCCGCAAATAATGCACTTCAGGAATATTAACCCCGCCTTCACCCTGAAAAGGCTCCACCAGCACCGCCACAACATCCTTATTGTTAGCAGCAACTTGCGTGATAGCCTCCATACTGTTATAGGGAACACGCACAAATCCCGACAATAGAGGTTCAAATCCCGCCTGCACCTTACGATTTCCGCTAGCTGTCAGGGTTGCCATGGTACGCCCATGAAATGAACGCTCCATTACTACAATAGTAGGCACTGAAATTCCTTTATTATGCCCATGCAATCGAGCCAGCTTTATCGCCGCTTCATTAGCCTCTGCCCCGGAATTGCAAAAGAATGCGTTATCCATTCCTGATAGCTCAATCAAGCGATCAGCCAATCGCTCCTGCTTCTGAATGCCATAAAGATTAGATGTATGAATTAACGTTCCGGCCTGTTCACAGATAGCTCTGGTCAATCTTGGATGACAATGCCCCAAGCCACACACAGCAACACCGGCCAACGCATCCAAATACCTCTCACCACGATCATCCCACAACCACACTCCCTCGCCTTTTACAAAGGTGACGGGCAATCGCGAATAAGTATTCATCAAATTAGACACTGCACTACACTCACATTTAGTTTAATTTTAGTTGGAAAATTCAATTATGCGTCCTGACTCAATCCGACGTGGAAAGCAAGAAAATTTTGGAAAAGCTATTATGTTTACTTATTTAATTTGCTTTTTCAAGCTTTTTTCTCTAATGATTGGCTTATTTTTGCAATTTTACACTGCAAAGAACTAAGAAATTATGACAGCATGTTAGAATGCCGGGGTTTATAAATTTTCTTATATTAAACTTTAAGAAGATACACCTCTGCATCATAACCCGCTGTTCTCACAAAATCATAAGATATGAATCAATTCGCCAAGGAAACCCTGCCCATCAGTCTTGAAGAAGAAATGCGGCGTTCCTACCTTGATTACGCGATGAGCGTGATTGTAGGCCGTGCCTTGCCTGATGTCCGTGACGGCTTGAAACCGGTTCACCGGCGCGTATTATTTGCCATGCATGAACTCTCCAATGACTGGAACAGACCGTACAAAAAGTCTGCACGTATCGTCGGCGATGTCATTGGTAAATACCATCCTCACGGTGATACTGCCGTTTATGACACTATTGTACGCATGGCGCAGGACTTTTCGCTGCGCTATATGCTCATTGACGGACAAGGCAACTTCGGCTCAGTAGATGGCGATAACGCGGCTGCCATGCGTTATACCGAGATCCGCATGTCACGTATTGCACATGAATTGCTGGTTGATCTTGACAAGGAAACAGTGGATTTCGGTCCCAACTATGATGACTCCGAAAAGGAACCACTAATACTGCCAGCGAAAATCCCCAATCTGCTGATCAACGGCTCATCTGGTATCGCCGTGGGCATGGCAACCAATATTCCGCCACACAACCTCAACGAAGTAATAGAAGCCTGCCTGGCCCTGCTCAAGAATTCGGATATCAGCATTGATGAGCTTATTGATCTAATACCGGCACCAGATTTTCCCACTGCCGGCATTATTTATGGTGTAAATGGCGTACGAGACGGCTACCGCACGGGCCGTGGCCGCGTTGTTATGCGAGCCCGCACTCACTTCGAAGATCTGGAGAAAGGCAGCCGTCAATCTATCATCATTGACGAATTACCCTATCAAGTTAACAAAGCGAACTTACTCATCCGCATCGGAGAATTGGTTCGCGATAAAAAAATCGAAGGCATCTCCGATTTACGTGATGAATCCGACAAATCCGGCATGCGTGTCGTTATTGAGCTGAAACGCGGGGAAGTGCCCGAGGTCATTCTGAACAACTTGTATAAAGAAACACAAATGCAAGATACGTTTGGTATGAATATGGTGGCCTTGCTCGATGGTCAGCCACGATTGTTAAATTTAAAGCAGATTCTAGATGCTTTCCTGCGTCATCGCCGCGAAGTTGTCACGCGCCGCACAGTATTCGAACTGAAAAAAGCACGGGAACGCGGCCATTTACTCGAAGGCTTGGCAGTCGCGTTATCCAATGTTGATGAAATTATCGCCTTGATCAAGGCTGCGCCGACCCCGGCTGATGCCAAAGAAGCGCTAATGGCAAAAGTCTGGCATTCCCAATTGGTTGAAGAAATGCTGACGCGCGCAATGGCGGACGCTAATGCGTTACGTCCGGAAGGCTTGGATGACATGTTCGGACTAAAAGCGCAAGGCTATCATTTATCTGATGCCCAGGCACAAGCCATTCTGGAATTACGTTTGCAACGCCTCACCGGTCTGGAACAGGAAAAGATTGTTGATGATTATAAGGATGTCATTGAAAAGATTATTGACTATCTCGACATTCTGGCAAATACAGAGCGCATCACTCAAATCATTACCGGAGAGCTGGATGCAATCAAACAACAATTCGGTGACAAGCGCCGCAGTGAAATCGTTGTCGACACACAAGATTTAAGCATGGAAGATTTGATCACACCAGCAGATGTCGTTGTTACACTGTCGCATACTGGTTATATCAAGTCCCAGTTGCTGGATGACTACCGCGCACAAAAACGTGGCGGACGTGGCAAACTGGCAACCAGTACCAAGGAAGATGACTTTATTGACAAATTGTTCATTGCCAACACGCATGATTATATCCTGTGCTTTTCAAGCTTGGGGCGCGTGTATTGGATCAAAGTATATGAAGTACCGCAAGGCGGCCGACAGTCCCGTGGAAAGCCGATTATCAACTGGGTGCAACTGGAAGAAGGCGAAAAGATCAATGCGATTCTACCGGTCAAAACCTTTGACGAAAACCGCTTTGTCTTTATGGCAACATCTTTCGGCACAGTCAAAAAAACACCCTTATCGGAATTCTCCCGCCCGCGCAATAATGGCATTATTGCAATCGGATTGGATGAAGGCGACTTTCTCATTGGCGTTGAATTAACCGAAGGCAAACATGATGTGATGTTGTTCTCAGACAACGGCAAGGCCATGCGCTTTAGCGAAAATGACGTGCGCCCGATGGGACGTACCGCCCGTGGGGTGCGTGGCATGAAATTGGGCTCGGGGCATAAGGTCATATCAATGCTGGTCGCTGAGAACGAAGGTCTCGCAGTACTAACAGCCACTGAAAACGGTTACGGCAAACGTACCCCGATCAGCGAATACACACGCCATAACCGCGGCACGCAAGGCATGATTGCAATCATTACCAGCGCGCGTAACGGCAAGGTTGTCACGGCAAAACTGGTAAAACCGGATGACGAAATCATGTTGATCACTTCCGGTGGCGTATTGATCCGCACCCGTGTCAATGAAGTACGTGAAATGAGCCGCGCCACACAAGGTGTTACTTTAATCAACTTGGATGCCGGTGAGAAGCTGGCCGGTCTGGAACGCGTGGTGGAAAGCGAAGACGATGAGGGTGACAGTTAATAATTCGCCAAAAACTAATCGCAAATAACGCAATGGATCAAATCTATAATTTTAGCGCAGGCCCTGCGGTTCTTCCCAAAGAAGTACTGCAGCAAGCGCGTGATGAGATGCTGGATTGGCACGACAGCGGCATGTCCGTAATGGAAATGAGCCATCGAGGTAAGGAATTCATGTCTATCGCCGAGAAAACCGAAAGCGATCTTCGCGAACTGGTTGGCATCCCCAAAAACTACAAAGTGTTATTTCTACAAGGCGGTGCTTCCAGTCAATTTTCCATGGTGCCAATGAATCTGTTGCGTGGAAAAACAAAAGCGGACTATATTAATACCGGTCAATGGTCAACCAAGGCCATCGAAGAGGCCAGCCGTTACTGCACGATCAATGTAGCCGCGTCCTCGGCAGAAACTAATTTTACTTGCGTACCCACCCAGGATAAATGGCATCTGGATCCTGAAGCAGCCTATATCCACTACACCAGCAATGAAACGATCGGCGGCGTCGAGTTTCATTGGATACCCGAGATTGATCCGCGCAACGGTATTCCATTGGTAGTCGACATGTCATCTGATATTTTGTCACGACCGCTGGATATCACGCGTTTTGGATTGGTCTATGCGGGCGCCCAGAAAAACCTCGGGCCTGCAGGACTAACGCTGGTCGTAGTCCGCGAAGATTTATTGGGTAAGCCACTGGCAGGGACTCCAACATTATATGATTATCAGATTCATGCACAAAATGATTCGATGTACAACACGCCACCTACCTACGCCATGTATATTACCGGGCTGGTATTTGCATGGTTGAAAAACAAAGGCGGATTGGTAATGATGGAAAAAATCAATATTGCCAAAGCCAATTTACTGTATGACTTGCTGGATAACAACGATTTCTATCATTGCCCGGTAGCAAAAGCGGATCGATCACGCATGAATGTTCCCTTCACATTGAAAAATCCTGTATTGAACGAAGAATTTCTCAAGCAAGCCGACAACAATGGTTTGATTCAGTTAAAAGGCCACCGCTCCGTGGGCGGCATGCGTGCATCGATATACAATGCCATGCCGGTTGAAGGTGTAGCAAAATTAGCAGCGTTTATGAATGAATTCGCCAGTCAGCATGCCTGAACATCAGCATAAAATCTTCAAGATTCTCACGCTTAACCAGATTTCTCATCATGGTCTGTGCCGCTTTCCAGCAGAAAATTATCAGATTGGCAAAGATATCGCAGAACCGGATGCGATTCTGGTGCGTTCGCATAACATGTTAAACCAGGATATTCCCATCAGCGTTAAAGCAATTGGCCGTGCTGGTGCGGGTACCAACAACATTCCGGTACCCGATATGAATAACCGTGGCATTCCCGTGTTCAATACGCCGGGTGCAAATGCCAATGCGGTTAAAGAACTGGTTCTAGCCAGCCTGTTCGTAACCGCGCGCAATCTGGTGCCTGCTTTGCAGTTTGTTGAAAATCTGCAAGGTGATGATGTGATTTTGAATAAACAAGCCGAAGAGGGGAAAAAGAATTTTTCGGGTATTGAATTGCCCGGGCGCATACTTGGTATTATCGGCCTGGGTGAGATTGGCCGACTGGTTGCCAATTCCGCACTTAAACTAGGCATGAGAGTAATCGGTTATGATCCTCAAATCACCGTGGATTCGGCATGGAATTTGTCGGCAGAAGTTAAGAAAGCCAACAGCATGGAAGAGCTCCTGCACCACAGCGAATTTGTCAGTGTACATGTCCCATTGCTTGATTCCACCCGTCATCTGATTGACGATAAAAGCATCAGACTGATGAAGCAGAATGTGATTCTTTTAAATTTTTCGCGCAGCGCGATCGTCGATGAAGAAGCTGTTCTGGCCGGTATCGCCATGAACAAAATAAGATATTATGTCAGTGACTTTCCCAGTCAGAAATTGCAGCGTCAGAAATCGGTCATCTCATTCCCGCATATCGGCGCATCGACGCAGGAATCAGAAGAAAATTGCGCGGTTATGGTAGTGGATCAGCTCATCGATTATCTGCAAAACGGCAACATCACCCATACGGTTAATTTTCCCGATATCCGGATGGAACGGGAATCTCCTTATCGTGTAGCGGTAGCCAATGCCAATGTGCCCAATATTGTGGGTCAAATCTCCACTTGCATGGCCAAGGCCGGACTGAATATCCATAATATGATCAACAAGTCACGAGGAGAAATGGCTTGTACGCTGGTCGATGTCGACAGTCCGGTGCCGCAACATGCATTGGATGAAATCGCCGCCAGTGCGGGTGTGCTTATGGCGCGTTATCTGCCGCTTACTCCTCAATAAATTCGATGTCTTATCGTTAAGCCAAAATTTTCACCGCTCATGTCAGAAGAACTCAAACAATTACGCAATCAGATTGACACCATTGACAATGAACTGCTCCTGCTGATAAGCAAACGCGCCGGGCTGGCGCAGCAAGTTGGCAAGATTAAAAAGAGCGGCATTATTTATCGCCCTGAACGTGAAGCGCAAATACTGACACGGGTGCAAGAACAAAATCCCGGCCCCATCAGTAACAAGCACATCAAACAACTATTTATCGAAATCATGTCGGTATGCCGCGCCTTGGAAAAACCGATGAGCGTAGCTTATCTCGGACCGAGTGGTACTTTCTCAGAAGATGCAGCGTTAAAACGTTTTGGTAACGCCATTTCCACCCTGGCGTGTGATTCTATCGATGAAGTATTTCGTGCTGTGGAATCGGATTCAGCTAATTACGGCGTAGTGCCCGTGGAAAATTCTACCGAGGGCGCAGTTGGCAGAACGATGGATTTATTGCTACAAACCTCACTGATCATTTGCGGCGAAATCCAACTGGCTATCCATCAATTTCTGATGGCACAACAAACCGGATTATCACACATCAAAAAAATATATACTCACCCGCAATCTTTCGCCCAATGCCACCAATGGCTAAAAATCAATTTGCCGCAAATTTCCGATATTGCTTTTGTCACTACCGCCAGCAATGCTGAGGCAGCCCGGCAGGCAGCAGCGGATGTACATGCAGCGGCCATAGCGAGCAAGAGAGCTGCCGAATTATTCGGGCTTTCCATCTGCGCTGAAAATATCGAAGATGATCCCAAAAATACCACGCGCTTTCTCGTTATCGGCAAACAGCTGGTAGATGCTTCGGGCAAAGATAAAACCTCTTTGATCATGTCAACCCATAACCACTCCGGAGCAATCTATAAATTGCTTGAGCCGCTGGCGCAGCATGGCGTCAGCATGAGCCGTTTGGAGTCGCGTCCATCGCGCGCAGGTCTATGGCAATATGTCTTCTTTGTGGATATTGAAGGGCACCAACAAGATCAAAACGTGGCCGCTGCACTGATAGAATTACGCGACAAAGCAGCCTTCCTGAAAATCCTCGGATCGTATCCAGTAACATAACTGGCTCACTATCACCAAACAGTCATATTATTGAATCATTCAACCCTCGATATTTTACCCATAACACATCTAATCTTATGAATCTTTGTGACTTCGCTCCGGAATATATCCGTTCGATCCAGCCCTATCAACCAGGCAAGCCCATTTCCGAACTTGCGCGGGAAATGGGCTTGGATGAAGCGCATATAATCAAACTGGCTTCCAACGAGAATCCGCTTGGCACCAGCCCACTTGCATTAGACGCGATAATGAATACGCTACACGATATCGCGCTTTATCCGGACGGCAGCGGCTACGAATTGAAAGCCGCACTCTCCAAGCGCTATCAACTTGATCCAGAACAAGTTATCCTGGGTAATGGTTCGAATGACGTATTGGATCTGGCCGCACGCGTATTTCTAAAACCGGGCGCCGCAGCTGTATATTCACAACATGCTTTTGCCGTTTATCCGTTGGTGGTAAAGATGATCGGCGCCGATGGCATATCGGTTCCCGCCCGCGATTATGGCCATGACTTGCCGGCGATGCTGGATGCCATCACGCCGGAAACACGCATCGTATTTATTGCCAGTCCCAATAACCCGACTGGCACCCTATCCAGCGAAGATGAGCTATTCCGATTTATGGAACGCGTATCCCGTGATGTATTAGTCGTTATGGATGAAGCCTATTACGAATACTTACCCGAGGCGAACAAACCGGACAGTATTAGCTGGTTAAAGCAGTTTTCCAATTTGCTGCTCACGCGGACTTTCTCCAAGGCATACGGCTTAGCCGGTGTGCGCGTTGGATTCGGCCTGACACATCCGGATGTAGCTAACTTGATGAATCGCGTGCGCCAACCTTTCAATGTCAGCAGCATTGGCCTGGTAGGGGCTCTGGCTGCGTTGCACGATGCCGAATTCGTACAACGTTCATATGCGTTGAACCGTGCGGGTATGCTGCAACTCACCGATGGTTTCCGCAGAATGAGCGTTGAATGTATTCCCTCATATGGCAATTTCATCAGTTTCCGCATCAAGGGCGATCCATCCAACACCCTGAAGGTTTATCAGAATCTGCTGCAACAAGGCATCATTGTACGCCCGCTCGGTATTTATGAAATGCCTAATCATCTTCGGGTTACGGTCGGATTGGAAGCGCAAAACAAACAATTCCTGGAAGCGCTGGAACTAGCGTTAAGTGAAGTGAACTGAATTAATCAGAAGCTCAATCAAGTGCTATCAAATGACACAAACCACAGCGCTCAATAAACTGGTTATTATAGGTGTAGGCCTGATCGGCGGCTCATTTGCACAGGCCTTGCGCAGCGCCGGCATGGTCAAGCATATCGTCGGCGTTGGCCGCAGCCGGAAAAACATGCAATATGCCGTTGAGCTTGGAGTAATTGATGAAATTGCGAGCGATATCGCTTCCGCCCTGCATCATGCAGACTTGGTGTTTCTTGCGATGCCGGTAGGCCAAACCAAATACATCATGGAAAAAATCGCCCCACATCTGCAAGCCCATACCATCGTCACCGACGCTGGCAGCACCAAGCAGGATGTAATCGCTGCTGCACGTCACTATCTCTCGATACAAAGCCGGCATCATTTTGTCCCCGGTCACCCGATTGCCGGCGCAGAACAAAGCGGCGTACAAGCCGCACATCCTGATTTATATCTTAATAAACATGTCGTCCTGACCCCGCTACCGGAAACCGGCACCGACGCTATCGAACGGGTGCGTCAGTTATGGCAAATCTGCGGCGCCCAAGTATCGTTGATGCCTGCAAACGAACACGACCAGGTCCTCGCCGCCACCAGTCATTTACCGCATATTCTCGCCTTCACGCTGATGAATCACCTCAGCAGCACCGATCAACCTGAAAATATGCTGCGCTTCGCCGGTAGCGGCTTTCGTGACTTCACCCGCATCGCCAGCAGCTCCCCGGAAATGTGGCGCGATATCTGCCTGGCGAATCGTGATGCATTACTCGAGCAGATTGATGCATATCAGGACGAGTTGAATAGTTTGCGGGAGATGTTGAAAAATAATGATAGCGGAGCGCTGGAGCAGGCTTTTTCGGAAGCACGAGAAATTCGAGATAGATGGTCAAAAAACAAAGACTTAATGATATAGAGAATCGAATTAAAAGATTCACATCTTGTATCACACCCAGGATCACACAATTTACTCTCTGAACCAACATCAGCAATCCGACAGAACGGGTAATTGACAAAAAACAATAAAAAACTCCATACCAAGATCACAGGAATCGCAAGCTGAGTCTGAATATATAGCTTTCGTAAATATTTGTTAGGTGTAATAAAAATCAAGTGAGGTAATTCATGTTTTGTTTTGACCCGACAATTAACTGGTCGACAATCATACAACTAGTTGGTTTTATTGTTGCAATAGGAGTGGCCATATATCAATTTACAAAACAGCGTCAGTTGCAAAAAGAAAAACATAAGATCGACTTGCAGTTTCAAGTCTATGAAAAAATTACTACTAATATCGAGATCAGCTCTCCAACCGGAGTGGCCACATCTTTCTATATGCTATTTTTAGCCCTGGAGAATGCTCGAGACAAGCTCGATAAAACTGGCAAATACTTTTCTCCTCCCTTTCATTCAGAGGATCTAAACTCAGAATTTAGAAGAGTGCACGCGAATCTTTGGAAAGTAGCTGCCATTTTAGAAAAATACGAAATAATCGTACCTCATCTCCCACTATTTCGACAAGCCTTAGCAAAAAAACTTCGTGAGTTAAATGATGCATATATTCCTCTGATCCAAATCCTGCCATATGTATTACTTTCTGAGAAAGGAATTAATAACACAGAAAATTTAATTGTCCTTAGAAATGAGGATTCTATAGCCTTCAAAGAAAAGGTAAACACATTCTCAGATATCGCCTACGATCTCGCTGGTTTCCTATACGATATTCAGGTCGAGTTACAAAATGCACTTCTTAGTCCATTCTTTAATAGAGAATTACCTGTGAGAAATCCGAATGACAAAGAAACTATTGTTTTAACTTCAAGAAATAAGATGATGATCCAAAAGGCAGAACAATATGTTAAGGAATAACATCAAAATTATTTACATATCGTAATTATTGACTATTGGATTTTACGGGCCGTTTGCCCGTCATCCGTAAATCAACAACCTTATTCAATAACTGAAACCAGAATGGAGCACCTAAAGAAGCGGCTAACGTTGTGATCAGAATACCCATGATCTTGACGAACCAATCCATCACATCGAATCCTGCGAAAACCCATTTATCATCCGGCAGCTTCCAGCCGATCGGCAGATGCAATGCATTGATTTGCTCGATCAGCGCTCCGGCGCTCTTAGCGGATTGCGCCATATCTTCCGTTGCGGCTTTAATTGCCGCTTGCTCACTGGGGCTCACGACAGCATCACCCACTACTGCCGACTCTTGCCCGGTTGATTCTTGCGGCATCAAATGGGCAATATCCGATGATGAGGCAGCTACAACCAGCGCTTGCCTGAGTGGGATATCGGCCCACAGTGTCTGGGAAATCTTGATTGCATCAATATTGAGTACTGTACATATCATGAGTGCGGTCACAAAAATGATAATTTGCGTTTTCTGTTTATACCAGCCGCCAACCCTATCCATTGCATCGTTATACCAGCCTTCAAGATTTCTACGTGCTTTCTCCGCATTATCTCCTGCTTCATGCAGCAGAAGGATAATAGACTTCCCTGCTTCAGTCCGTGCAAATTGACTCTGTTTCTCGATCGCCTCGATCAAGGATTTATTGTCGGCCGGAATCTTGCCCATGTTGCCTGACATGATATCCATCAACGCCAGGGTAAAGTTTTTGGGCGGAATATAAGAGGGTTTATGCCTCGCTTTTGAAAGCCCGTTTATTAGCGGATGACTATAAAGATCGTTTACTAGTTTTTTTCCTGCGCCTGATTGCAGCAGGTTTGCCAACCCTGCTTCAAGATTCTTCGCCCGCATGCACAAAAATTGCGCGACCATTTCATTGATCGCAGAGCACAGCAAACTGATCAAGACGAAAAGAAACACCATGCCCATAGCAATATCCAGTATTGAAGAATTAAGCATTTTTTCTCCCTCATTTTAGTCTCTACATTTATCAGCTTAATTCACAAAACTGAAAGTAGATAGCTTTGTTTAAACCCCAGGCTAAAAAATTATTGCCAACAGTATATAATTCCTGCTTTTATTATTGACTTGTTAAGTAAAAATGCAAAAACCTGAACCACCTGTTATACAACCTTATACCTTTGTCTTCAGTTGGCGGCGTTTTTTACTTCATTGCTCCATCATGGGCATTTGTATCATGCTGGGCCTGATGACTTGGTATTTTGGCAAACCTGATAATATCCGATTTTTTGAAACAAGTTCGGAAGAACAGCTTACCGCTTCGATAGCGCCGGGTATCGATATGGCACTGGATACACATAGCTCTATAGCAGTGAAAGAAGGTCAACCGCTGCGAGTAGAGTTGCTCAAGGGAAGTGTTTATTTTGATATTCAGCAGAATGCCGTCAATCAGCTTGAAGTAAAAATTGGCAATACAATCATTAAAGATTTCGGAACCCGCTTCAGTATCCAATTGCACAAAGGTGGCGGCCGCCATATTGCAGTTGCTGATGGTTATATTAAAGTTCACGTAGCTTCCGGAGTTTATCAGATCAGTGCATTTGAACAGGCTGATTTTGATGATACCGGTATCAGCAAGCACCGGTTGATAGCTGAACGCGATATCGCACCTTGGCGCTCACAACAATAATGCGATCAAGAACCCAATATAATGCTACACAAACTATTTTTTCAGATTCTGGCCCTTATAATCGCAATCATACTTGGCATATTCACTATCGGTGCAGTTTTGACTGCATCGGCACCGACTGCTGTAGGAATATTAACTACAGATTTTCCAGTTGAATCAGTGCAGATTCCTGCTGTAGACGGGCCAACTGTGCATGGTTGGATGATTTATGGAGAGCCGGGAAATGGCGCGGTATTACTGCTTCATTCAATGCGCAGCAATCGAGTTGAAATGCTAAGCCGGGCACGGTTTCTGAAGGATCAAGGCTTTAGCGTTTTGCTCATTGATCTGCAAGCTCATGGAGAAACTGTCGGGGATCACATTACCTTTGGTTTGCATGAATCTAGAAATGTGGAAGCGGCGGTCACTTTTCTGCGAAAAACATTTCCAACCGAACGAATAGGTGCACTTGGCACTTCTTTGGGTGCTGCGGCAATAGTTCTGGCTCAACAAGAATTGAGATTGAATGCCGTTATTCTCGAATCGCTTCACCCCACTATTGAAGAAGCCGTCGAGAATCGTCTAAAGCTGCATTTTGGAGACTATGGATCGCTATTATTGCCGCTGATGCTATGGCAATTAGCTTTTCATCTGGATATTTCTATCGATGAGTTAAGTCCAATTTATCGGATTAATAATCTTCATTCACCCCTATTGTTTATTTCTGGAACCGATGATATGCATACCACTCAATCGGAAACTGAAAGACTCTTTGAAGCCGCGAGAATCCCTAAAGACCTATGGATCGTACCTGGCGCAAAACATTTTAATATGCATACCTATGCCGGAAGAGAATATGAACAACACGTTAACGCTTTTCTATCAAAATATCTAAGAAAGCATGATGCCGAGCAATAACCCTCGGCATATAAATAAAGATAAGTAAAAATGTAATACCGTGTCAGCTGCTGTAGAATTTACATTTCCTCTTGCTCATTGCCATAATCAAAGAATACTTCACATGAACAATTATCAAAATATCTTACTCGCTGTTGACTTCTCCGGATTTGAACATGCTGTTGCAGATAAGGCGAAGTCCCTTGCGGCACAATTCAATGCACAACTTCACATCATTCATGTACTGGATAATATTCCTATGCCAGACACACCCTATGGGTCAGTAATCCCTCTGAATGAAAGCTCATCCTATGAATTGCTGGAAGCGGAGAAAAGAAAATTGATTCAAATCAGCAATGAATTGAACATTGCGCCAGAGCGCTGTTGGATGATATGGGGAGAGCCGCAGGAGGAAATTACTCAACTTGCCGTGAAGCAAGGTGTTGATTTGATTGTCGTGGGTTCCCATGGACGGCACGGTCTTGCTGTATTATTGGGTTCCACGGCAAAGGGGGTTCTATATCATGCTAAATGCGATATATTGGCTGTTCATCTGGAAGATCATTAGTCAATGATTCAGACAGAAGCCAGGGTTGTCAGTTTTTCCAAAACTCCCACCATGCTTTAGCGCCCACCTCGGGTAATTCCGCGAGAAAAATGCTATCCGGGAAATTAATTCGCATCACACGTTCTGCGTCGTCCCGTAAATCATACATTTCCAGTGCTTCATAGGCTTTGATCATTATATACAAGGCCTCTTCCGTCGCCGGTGTAGGAGGATACTCCTTGACGGCATTTTGCGCCCGATTAGCAGCTGCAATATAAGCCTTACGTTTCATGTAATATCGTGCCGTATGAATTTCACCCATAGCAAGTAAATTAAGCAAATACGCCATACGCTGCCTGGAGTCTGCCGCATATTTACTCTCCGGGAAACGGGTAACCAATTCCTTGAAAATTTCAAATGACTCATACGAAGCTTTGGGATCGCGCTCGCTCATATCCTGTTTAAATGGTCCCTTCAGCAAAAAACCCAACATCCCCCAACCCTCGTTAAAATTTGCCAACCCTTTAATATAATATGCATAATCCACATTCGCGTGATTTGGGTGCAATTTAATAAATCGATCAGCAGCTGCAATTGCCGAAGCAGGCTCATCATTTTTATAGTGTGCGTAAGCAACTTCAAGCTGTGCTTGTTGAGCAATCCTCCCATAAGGATAGCGTGATTCTAAAGTTTCATAGAGATTAATCGCCGCAGGGTAACTACCATCATTCAATTTTTCTTTTGCTTCCGAATAAAACTTATTAGCGGACCAATCCTCTTGATCATCTGTACGATCCGGTAACAAGCCGCATGCTGACAACCCTAAAACCAGAAATAAAGCTAAACTATGTAACATGATAAATTCCGTAAAAAACAAAGATACAACGGGCGATTATAACGTAAAGCCTCAAGCGGCAGTAAGCGACGAATTAACAACGAATGTTGTAAATTTAACGATCCCGATTAATTATGCAGGTTCACGCCTTGATCAAACTTTAGCAAAGCTTGTGCCAAATTGGTCACGCAGTCGCCTGCAAACCTGGGTTGCTGAAAAAAGAGTTCTTGTGAATGGGCAAATAGCTACGGCTAAACAGCTGGTATGGGGAAACGAACATGTCGAAATTTCCCCTCTGAAGATCGCGGCCGAATCACCTTTTGTGGCTGAAGCTATCCATTTAAACATCATTGAAGAAGATGAAGCGCTCATTGTCATCAACAAACCTGCCGGCATGGTAACTCATCCAGGCAATGGCAACTGGCAAGGCACACTGCTTAATGCGCTACTGCATCATGCTCCGGAACTGAAAAATATACCACGCGCGGGTATTGTTCATCGCCTGGACAAAAATACTACCGGACTGTTGGTTATCGCAAAAACCATAGTTGCGCAAACAAGTCTCGTACGCCAGCTGCAGCAGCGCACAGTAAAACGGGATTATCTGGCACTGGTTCTAGGGGAAATCAAACAAGCGGGAGATATCGATGCGCCGATTGGCCGTCACCCGATTCATCGTACCAAAATGACCATCACATCCAAAGGCAAGCCTGCGCGTACAAATTATCAAGTCATCGAAAATTTTGATGGCTGCACATTACTGCGATGCAGTCTTGAAACCGGCCGTACGCACCAAATCCGGGTGCATTTAAGCACCATCGGACATGCCCTGGTAGGTGATCCTGTCTATGGCGGCAAACCCGGGAAAACAGCACAAACAATCGCTCACATATTGACAGACTTTCCGCGACAAGCACTGCATGCCCAAAAACTTGCATTGATCCATCCGAAAACTGAACAACTCAATCAGTGGGAAGCCGCCACTCCGGAAGACATCAATGAATTGCTGCTGATGTTACGGCAGAACAAAAAATTATCAGTGTGAAATAAAAAAATGCGCCCAAGAGCGCATTTTTCATAATTGATACATCATAACTATTTGTATATCGCATTAGAAAGGCAGTACCGCATCCAGCGAGAAAAGAATCTGGTCTTTATTGCCGCCGAAAGGCCGATACGCAGATGCTTGGAGCGATTCATGCAGCGCATCTACACGGTCATAGCGGATATTTGGGCGGATATTCAAATTTTTCATCCCCTGCCAACCCATTTTAAATGTTCTGAGAGCCTTCCAGTTAGCACCGATAGTCACCGCATAATAATCTGCAGGTGTGCTAGTACCCAGTAAGCCAACGTTACTTGCATAGCTAGTTCCAAGATGATTGGTTGTCGCTGTCACCCTGCCTGGTGCAAAAACGCGAAAGCCATCGCGATCACGAAACCATTCAGCCCGCACACCCACAGAGATATTGGGAGTTACATCATAATAAAAATGCGAATTGACCCCATACCATTCTGCATCTTTGATGACGCCATTATAGACATTATTGAATAGCATTACGTTATCAGCAAAACCGTGATCATGCTGCAATATTAAATGGGTTCTGTCTGTAAATTTGTGCTGCAGGACAATACTGTACATACCCCAGAAGCTACTATTACGGGTAGATGTCGTACTACCGGTACCGCTGACATTCAGAGAGGTATTGCTATCATCGCTGGTCCAGGTAACACCTCCGATTCCGCCCCAGTTTTCCATTTGCTTATCAAAATTCCCGTCCCAGCCGCCGGTTCCGCTACCACCGATTGTACCCGCCATAGCAGTGAAGTTCTTAGTAACTGTGTAATTACCCAGCACACCGGTATGTGTGAAAGGCTCGCCATACTGCATGGTATAGGCATGTGAATAGAAGAAGTTGTTAGGTGCTGGAACCGATTCAAAACCAATCGGTGTATAAAAATGACCTACCTTAACATTCAATCCATTACCAACTGGCGCATAAATCTCAGCATATGCCTGCGGGATTGCAATGCCATAGGTACGACTTGAATTACAACATATATCCAGATCCCAATTACCCCGATCCGCCAGTGGCCTGCCGTTGTTTACATCAAATGCCGGATTACCATAGGCCTGAGTAAAAACCGCATCAGTGCCGAATAAAAAATCAGCCCGAAAACCTATATCCCAACCGGCGCCTTCTGTTTTTACTGCGCGCTCCACAAAGAAGTTCAACTGATTCAATTGAAATCTATTCGCCTGATCAGTAAAAGTGACCGGACCATTGAAGCCATGAGTTGAACTGGGATTAAATGTTGCGCCGCCCTGAATCCAGCCACCGGCCGTGATGCCAGTACTTTTCAGTGCTTCCATGAAGCTACTACTGTTTGTCATGCTGTTGGCATAGACACCGGATGCACTCATGCCGATAAGTAACAGTCCTCCTGTAACGGCATGAAACATCCGGTTTTTATTGATCGTTTTATGTTCCATCAACTCCCCCTTAAAAATGTTTATATAAAAGATACAAACACACACACAAAAACCCTGATCTTCACATGGATAGCACTCTAACACTGAATAATGTCAAGGGTCAACGCGAACTCCATTGATATCTCCTGTATTGGGAAAAATACAACAAGTTTCAGCTGAATCAATTAAAGAAATGAAAAGATAAAAATCAGAAGTATTGTTTTACCCACTTACCGCTGATGTAATACTTTTGATATCGTTAAAGTTCTTAATTATCTCTACCGTTAAAAAATCCGGATAGCACCTGTAAAAATCAGCTTACTGTACCAAGAATTGATAATTTAATGATCAAATATATTAAAAACCACTTATCGGATTCAATTATTGCAATCGTTTGCTAATCCTCCCTACAGGGTTTACTCAATTACGCACATCAACAAACATCACAACACAGATACATTTTCCAAACAATGCCATAACAAGCAATAAAATCTAATAATCAATAGCCTATAAAATGCATAAACTAAATGTAAAAACTGAACCAGCCGAATCAATCCATAATTCTTCAGAAAAGATCCATTTTGAAGACATGCACCTCAGGGTGGGTCAAAAAATGTATTTGGCTCTATCAAATGCTAGTTTTGGTAAACCAAGCAATCCATACGCAACATCCATGATCGGTTATATACAAAATAATACGTTAATGGTAACCATGCCTTTATCAGGTCAATTAATCGGGGGGCCCTTCGTTGAAGGAGATCAAGTGCATGTACGTTTAGCTAATGGGAAAAATGCTTATAAATTTTCAGTATTTATCGATAAAGTCATAAAAACACCATTTAAATATTTACACTTATCCTTCCCTAAAAACATACAAGGGCAAAGTATACGTAAATCACGAAGAATTAAGTGCGATTACCAAGCCACCATCGCTGAAGATTCTATTTCAGCCAATATCGTGGACCTCAGTATTTATGGCGCCGGAATCAATTCAACCCTTCCTTTGGGAACATTGAATTCGGTCGTAACCTTATCTTTTACTATCTTAGTACATGACAAAGAAATCCCCCTTTTGATTAAAGCTATCATCAAATCTACTAAACAAAACTACAAGAATGATCAGAAATTAATTTCGTCAGGAGTTGAGTTTATCGAAATAAATCCAGATCAAGAATTTACGTTAAACCACTTGATTTATCAGGAAATAGTTGAGCATCCTGAGAAAGCAATTTAAACAATGACTGTAAAAAATAATCGCACCATCAAACTCATTTACCAAAAACCCCAATTACCTGTATAGATAATCCAAATACCTAATATCCCATTGGTCGTAGCGTGCGCAAGAATGGGAGACCACAATGTCCCGCTGCGCATATACAACAAATTATAGACAATACCGGCAAACAGTCCGGCCAACCATAAGCTGTGTGCAACTGCGAAAAGCGCTGCCGTAATGCAGAAAGCCTTTAATCCAACTTGCGCGGGATTAACGGCAAGAAAATCGGGGTGATCAAGCCAGCGCATCAAAAATGACCGCCAGAATAACTCTTCCATTACGGGAACCACCAGAACCGCGCCAATCAGCCTCACAGCTACCAGAAACCAATCCATCTCATTATTATCGCGTGGGTCAAAGCCAACAGCCTCTCCCATTACCATCCAGTCTGCAGTCAAATTGATCCAGGCAACAAACACCAGGATACCTGCGGCTATTGCAATTACCCAGATGCGAAAACTGCTATTGACCGGCCAACGCAATTCGCTATAAGCGCTTCGCATCACCCAAAGCAAACCGGCCACTACAGCTATCTTGACCGCATAGAGCATACGTAAATCATCTGCTTCCCAACCAAATTTCAATAGCACATCCTCTAGCACCATGAAAAAAACATAAGTACCGAATGGTGCTATGCGGCAAAAACTGGCACGATCAAACATAACAACATCCTTTTAAATTTTCTTTTGGTTGCAATGTAAAGCGGTTCTAATTGGATCATTCGCAGGCCGTCATTTTCAACGCGTCATGGCATCAGCGGCAACTCTCTTTGCCGAAGCGCAGCTCCAGTAGCGGCGTTAATGGAGCAAAGTGTGGTAACTTTTATACCGAGCAATCTAATTCTTTTCTTCAATAAAATCCGCCGCAAACAATCTCCGGCAGCACGACGTATCAGAATCGAATCCCCGGTATATGCACTCAATGAACAATCGCGCGTAAGCGTATGAAAATCTTCGAAGCGTAACTTGATACTGATAGTACGGCCAACGTAACCTCTGCGCTTCAAGTCATCGGCAACTTGAATGCACAATGCATTGAATGCTTCAGATAAATCGGAACGATCCTGACGCGGATGCAAATCCCGTTCAAATGTAATTTCCCGGCTGATGGACTTAGGCTTCGCATCAGTAATTACCGGGCGTGAATCGATGCCGCGCGATGCTTCATAAAGCCAAACGGAGTAACTGCGGCCAAAGTGAGCACGGAGGAAACTTAGTTCGGCCTGTGCCAGTTCAGCAATCGTAGTAATACCCAGTAACGCCAGTTTATTGGCGGCTTTAGGGCCGATGCCATTAATTTTATGTACCGGTAACGGCCAAATCCGCTCCGGAATGTCTGACATCCCGATAATGGTCAAACCATCCGGTTTCTCCAAATCCGAGCAAATCTTAGATAACAGCTTATTCGGCGCGACCCCAATCGAACAGGAAAGTCCGGTGGCATCCTGTACCGCCTGTTTGATACGTTTCGCCAATGGCAATATTTCATCAGGCAAGTCACTCAGATCCATGTATATCTCATCAATACCGGAATCCTCAATTTGTGGTGCTATACCCGCAACAGCGGCTTTGAACAAGCGCGAATAATGCCGGTAAGTAACAAAATCCACCGGCAACAGAATTGCATCCGGCGCCAGTTGCACAGCTTTCATGACACCCATGGCGGAATGGATTCCCAAAGCACGTGCCTCGTAGGTAGCGGTCGTAACAACACCACGACCTATATAATCACGCAAGGGGTAAAAATGCCTTCTGCCATCCTCTCCTATCACCGGCTGGTGCTCGTTGCGCCCACCGATCACAACCGGCAAGCCACGCAACTCAGGATAGCGCAATAGTTCAACCGAAGCATAAAAAGCATCCATATCCAAATGCGCTATCCGACGTAATGAGGTGTTCATTATAGGGATCCAGGCAATATTCCTGCAGACTATGATAAATTACACTGACAGATAAACCACATTGTATATGAATACGAAAGCCATCCATTTAGAAACATTGACTTGCTCTTGTCCGTGCGGCAGCAGCAAACAATATGCTGATTGCTGCAATCGTTATCTTAATCTGGGCGAACTGGCCGCCACCGCAGAAATCCTCATGCGTTCACGTTACACGGCGTACACACTGAATTATGAGGACTATCTACTGGCAACCTGGCACCGCAATACACGCCCGGCCTCCTTAGGAATAATCGATCAATTGCCAAAACAATGGCTGGGATTGGTCATCAAACACCATGAACAATCCACGGTGAATCACGCCATCGTTGAATTTATCGCACGCTACAAAATAAACGGACGAGCTCATCGATTACATGAAATCAGCCGGTTTGTTCGCGAAGCTGAAATATGGTTTTACGTCGATGGAGATATTCTGAAACCAGGAGAAACATGATACGTATGCATTAAAATTTCAAATCATGCCATACAGCTCTAGGAGAAAATCAAACGGCCGCCAATGCTTGTTCCAGATCATCTCTCAGATCATCAACATGTTCCAGGCCGATAGACAAGCGCACCATATCTTCAGACACTCCGGCCTTTTTCATCTCATCCGGATTTAGCTGACGATGCGTTGTACTGGCGGGATGACAGGCAAGCGACTTGGCATCCCCAATATTTACCAGGCGGGTAATCAGCTTGAGCGCATCCTGGAAGCGCGCGCCGCCAGTGATACCTCCCTGAACACCAAAGGTCAGGATGCCGGACGCACGTCCACCCATATATTGCTGCATCAGCGCATGCTCGGGGTGATCCGGCAAACCGGCATACTTGACCCAGCCCACTTTCGGATGTGTTCTGAGATATTGCGCAACAGCCAGGGCACTCTCGCAAATGCGATCCATACGTACTGCCAACGTCTCGATACCTTGTAGAATCAGAAAACTGTTAAACGGCGAAATTGCCGCTCCCATGTTACGCAGTGGTACAACTCGTGCCCGGCCGATGTAGGCCGCCGCACCGAGTGCTTCGGTATATACTACCCCATGATACGAAACATCGGGGGTATTAAGGCGCCTGAATTTTTCCTTGTGCTCCGTCCAGGGAAATTTGCCCGAATCTATCAACACTCCGCCAATGCTATTACCGTGACCTCCCAAGTACTTCGTCAAAGAATGCACGATAATATCAGCACCATGTTCAAACGGGCGGCATAAGTATGGCGTTGGTACCGTATTATCCACAATCAGCGGTACACCACCCGTATGCGCTACCTCGGCCAAAGCAGTAATATCCACGACATTGCCAAGCGGATTGCCGATAGATTCGCAGTAGACCGCTTTGGTACGATCGTCGATCAACGCTTGGAAACCGGATGGATCACGATAATCGGCAAAGCGGACGTCAATGCCATACTGTGGCAATGTGTGTGCGAACAGATTATAGGTACCGCCATAGAGCGTACCTACCGACACGATATTGTCACCAGCTCCGGCAATATTCATAATCGCGTAAGTGAGCGCCGCTTGACCGGAGGCTAATCCAAGGCTACCGATTCCACCTTCAAGCTCGGTCATGCGCTGCTCAAGGACGGCAGTGGTCGGATTCATAATACGCGTATAAATGTTGCCGCTAACCTTCAGGTCGAAAAGATCGGCGCCGTGCTGGGTATCGTCAAAGGCATAGGATGTCGTTTGATAGATCGGCACCGCCACTGCTTTCGTAGCCGGATCAGGACTATAGCCGCCATGAATAGCGATGGTTTCGAACTTCATCAATAACCTTTATAGAAAAAAGTAAAATTCATTTGAAAAATAAGCATCGCTCATAATTGAAAAGAAACGTACTGGAAATTGAAATAAGTGTCAAACTCATTCGAAAACAATAATTTCTTAATCCATTGTTATCAAATAACTATTACCACAACAAATCAATCAAATTCCGGTATTGAGCCATCATCTTGCATTGAAAAATGATCGTCTTGACTCAATGCCGGATAAATTCCAGAATTGATCGGGTAGAATACGCGCATTACAGTTTTTCAAAGCGCTCCAAATTACAAATATGATGTTACGTAAAATTTTTATTGCCAATCGCGGCGAGATTGCTGTTCGCATCATTCGCGCTTGTGCTGAGATGGGTATTCGCTCGGTAGCTATTTATTCGGAAGCGGATCGTTTCGCGTTACATATCAAAAAAGCGGATGAATCTTATTACATCGGCAGCGATCCGGTATCCTGCTATCTGAACATCCATGCCTTGGTTGATTTAGCTCTGGCGACCGGTTGTGATGCAGTACATCCGGGTTACGGGTTTCTTTCTGAAAATGCAAAATTTGCGCGCGCATGTAAGCAACGCGGCCTGATTTTCATTGGACCAAATGCCGACGTCATTCATCGTATGGGCGATAAAACCGAAGCCCGGAAGGCAATGAAAGCTGCCGGCCTCCCGGTTACGCCCGGTTCAGAAGGTAATTTGCAGTCCATAGAAGAAGCACAGGAAGTCGCAGCGCAGATTGGTTATCCCGTCATGTTGAAAGCCACTTCGGGTGGCGGCGGGCGCGGCATCCGGCGCTGTGATAACGCTGACGAGCTGAAGCACAATTACGCCCGGGTCATTTCCGAAGCCACCAAGGCATTCGGCAGTGCCAATGTTTTTCTGGAAAAATGCATCGTCAATCCGGTACACATTGAAGTACAAATTCTAGCAGATCATCATGGCAATGTGATTCACCTCTACGAGCGTGATTGCTCGATCCAGCGCCGTAATCAGAAGCTCATCGAAATTGCACCATCCCCGCAACTGGACGAAGCACAGCGCCAGTATATTGGCGGTCTCGCAGTAATTGCCGCAAAATCGGTCGGTTATATTAATGCCGGCACAGTCGAGTTTCTGTTGGATGACAACGGCCGGTTTTATTTCATGGAAATGAATACGCGAGTACAGGTCGAGCATACCATTACTGAAGCAATCACCGGTGTCGATATTGTCGAGGAACAAATTCGCGTGGCGGCCGGTTTGCCGTTGCGCTTCAAGCAAGATGAGATCGTGCGGCGAGGTTATGCAATGCAATTCCGGATCAACGCCGAAGATCCAAAAAATAATTTCTTACCCAGTTTTGGCCGCATTTCCCGCTATTATGCACCCGGTGGCCCAGGCGTTCGGACTGATACCGCGATTTACACCGGCTATGAAATTCCTCCTTTTTATGATTCCATGGTCGCAAAAGTCATTGTCAACGCGCTGACCTGGGAAGATGTGATTAAACGCGGGCAGCGTACATTGCGCGATATGGGATTATTTGGCATCAAAACCACTATTCCCTATTATTTAAAGATTCTGAAGCACCCTCAGTTTCGTGCGGCCCGATTCAATACCGGCTTTGTTGAGCAGAATCCTGCTCTGATCAATTATTCCGACAAGCCACGACCCGAAGTCCTTGCTAGCGTCATAGCCGCCGCAATGGCTTCGCATACCGGTCTGTGAGCAGACTTACTGGTTAATCAAGGAAAATCATGCAAAAAGTTCATATTACCGATGTCATCCTGCGCGATGCGCATCAATCCCTGATCGCCACCCGGATGCGCACCGAAGACATGCTGCCAGCATGTTCGATGCTCGACAGCATAGGCTACTGGTCTTTGGAATGCTGGGGAGGCGCGACGTTCGATGCCTGCTTGCGGTTTCTTAAGGAAGATCCCTGGGAGCGCCTTAGCAAACTAAAGGCTGCCCTGCCCAATACGCCGCTGCAAATGTTGTTGCGTGGACAGAATCTGCTGGGCTACCGTCATTATTCTGATGATGTGGTGCGTGCCTTTGTAAACAAAGCCGCTGAAAACGGCATGGATGTTTTTCGTATTTTTGACGCATTGAACGACATGCGCAATCTAAAAACCGCCATCCAAGCCGTCAAGGAATGCGGCAAGCATGCGCAAGGCACCATTTGCTATACCACTAGTCCGGTTCACAATGTCCACAGCTTCGTATCGCTGGCCAAAGATTTAGCCGATTTTGGATGCGATTCGATTGCCATCAAAGACATGGCTGGTCTGCTGACACCATATACCACCCATGAACTGGTAACCGCACTGAAAGAAGCGGTCGATCTGCCCATCCATTTACATTGCCATGCCACCGCCGGACTCGCCGAAATGTGTCAATTGAAGGCTATCGAAGCCGGTTGCCGGCATATCGATACCGCATTATCGTCATGGTCGGGCGGTACCAGCCATCCGCCCACTGAAAGTCTGGCAATGGCGCTGCAAGGTACGGAATATGATACCGGCATGAATCTGCAAAAATTACAGGAAGTCAACGATTATTTTGTGCAGATCCGCAAGAAATACCACCGTTTTGAAAGCGAATTCACTGGCGTCGACACCCGGGTTCACGTATTTCAGGTTCCCGGCGGCATGATTTCAAATTTGGCCAATCAATTGCAAGAACAAAATGCTTTAGATCGGATTAATCAAGTCTATGAAGAAATTCCGCGAGTGCGCAAGGATTTGGGCTATCCTCCACTGGTCACACCCACATCGCAGATCGTCGGTACGCAAGCAGCGCTCAATGTTCTGACCGGCAAACGCTATTCCACCATCACCAATGAAGTGAAGCGCTACTTGCAAGGCGGCTACGGCAAAGCACCCGCGCCGATGAATGCCAGTTTGCAAAAACGCGCGATCGGCAAAGAAGACATTATCGATTGCCGCCCCGCGGATCTATTGAAACCGGAATTTGAACAGCTACGCCGGGAAATTGGCCATCTGGCAAATAACGATGAAGATGTGTTGAGTTATGCCATGTTCCCGGAAGTCGGCAAGCAATTCCTGGAACTCCGGTCAACCGGTCACCTGATACCTGAACCTTTGGAAACAACCGTAACAACGGGTAGTGGTGTACAAAAAGCACCGACTGAATTCAATGTCGCACTGCACGGCGAGTCGTATCACATCAGAGTCACCGGAACCAGCCCAAAAAATGAAACCTTGCGGCACTTTTATTTTATGGTGGACGGCGTTCCGGAAGAAGTTGTCGTCGAAACGCTCGATGAAATCGTGCTGGACGGCGGCACGCAAGGTGCCGTCAAAAGCAGCATCGCCAGTAAACGTCCGCGCCCCGCCAGTGAAGGCGATGTCGTCGTCAGCATGCCATGCAATGTGCTGGACGTGCTGGTCAAGGTTAACCAGAAAGTCGCCGCCGGACAACCCGTTTTAGTCACGGAAGCAATGAAAATGGAAACTGAAATTACTGCACCGATCGCTGGAACCGTCAAAGCCGTACATGTGGTGAAAGGCGAATCGGTGAATCCGAACGAAGTGCTGATTGAGATCGAGGCTGCGTAATTATCAAAGAAGAAGGCGCGGAGATTTAGCACGCAGATCGAACCTGGGCATAAGGAATACGCGTTATTAGCAGTTAATCCTTATAAAGACCTCTGCACAACCCTGAAAATTTTGATCAAGTAGTTACCAATGATTTGAATCTGTAAATAGCACCGCTTCCTCCCTGTTGCTTCCGGGAAAAAGCGGCAGGGGGAGGAGCATAATTCTCCTCCCTACACCCGATGGCATCCAGGCGTGCCTTTCAGCTTTATTTCGTGGGTACCAGACCGAGTTGTTGTAGCGCGGTCAACGCCTGTTCTTGGCCGATCTCTTCTGCAACCTTGCCATTCCGGATACGAAAAACGCTTGTTCCCGAAAAATGAATTTTCTTGCCGGTTGCAGCTCGAAGGGAACCGACGGGCAGATCGCTGAAAGCCGAACCTGTATGGGTGCCGCCACCTTCCCAGCGCCCAACTACGTAATCGCCTTCTGCAATTATGTCGCCGACCACCTTGAAACTAAGATCGGGAAAAGCTTCGCGAAACTCGATCAGCATTTTTTTAACCGGCTCGCGGCCGTGCAGCTCTCCATGCATAGGGTAGCTAAACACGAGATCTTCCGCACCAAGTTCATCGACAATCGCCACATTTCCCTTCTGCCAGTATTCGGTGAACCAGCGGCCAGCGATTTCTTTATTTGCTTGTGACATGATATTAATCTCCTTTCGTTTTGTTGCTGTAAGAAAGTGGAGTAGGTCATCGACAGCAACACTACTAATGACTTGGGATGAATGTTAACCGCATGTTTTCACTTTGGCACTCCGCTTCTTGCTTTCAAATCGATTCTTCTTTGCTGCTTCCTGCGTCAAAATAAACCCCGACACCGATGCGGAGCGACAGAGATGGATGGTTTTCGTTGAACTGTCATTCCGGCCTGGTTAAACTCAACAACGAGTTGCGGGCGCACTGGAGCAAGGCGCTATAGGAATTAAAGGGGAACAGATCAGGCAGATAAGTTATGGTGTGGAACCGAATCGTGGGAACCTGCGATAAAGCATTGACACAAACGATCAGCGGTAGAACGATTGCCGGTCAAGTCTGCCAACAGCTAACTGATCATTGAATTCGAAAGCAAGACTCGGAGTGCGCGCGATTGCTGACGTTGATAAATTGCTAGCCGGTATCAAATCAATCTGCAACTTCTTAAAGGAGCACATCATGAATGCGTTAGCGAAAAAAGAAAGACTCGCTGCCGAAACAGTTAACGACCCGCGCTGGGCCGCCATTGTCGCGCGTGATCCTGAAGCGGATGGCAAGTTTTATTACACGGTCAAGACCACGGGTGTGTACTGCCGTCCCTCCTGTGCGGCCCGTCTGGCTCGGCCGGAAAATGTCGGTTTTTATCCCACGCGCGAAGAAGCCGAAAAAGCGGGTTTCCGGCCGTGCAAACGCTGCCGCCCTGATCGATCATCACTTGTTGAGCAATATGCGGCGAGGATTACCCAAGCCTGCCGCATTATTGAAGAATTGGGAAGCGCTCCAAGTCTGGATGCACTAGCAAAGCAGGTGGGCATGAGCGCCTATCACTTCCACCGCATATTCAAGCAAATTACTGGATTGACGCCCCGGCAGTATGCAGCGGCGCTGCGTGAGAAAAGAATACGTGATGAACTCGGCCGTGGCCGTGGCCGTGGCAGTGCCGTGACGGACGCCATTTTTGATGCGGGTTACAATTCCAACAGCCGTTTCTATGAGAAATCAAACAAGATTCTGGGTATGACGCCGAGCAGTTACCGTGCTGGTGGTACCAAAGCGGAAATACGCTTTGCCATCGGTGAATGTTCGTTGGGATCGATCCTGGTGGCACAAAGCGACCGCGGTATTTGTGCCATTCTTCTTGGTGACGATCCCGATAAGCTGGTACGCGACCTGCAGGATAGCTTCCCTCGCGCCAACCTGATCGGGGGAGATGCTAATTTCGAGCAGCTCGTCGCCAGGGTAGTCGGTTTTATCGAAGCACCCGGTATTGGTCTTGAGTTGCCGCTGGATGTCCGCGGTACCGCATTTCAGCAGCGCGTGTGGCAGGCACTGCGCGAAATCCCCGTAGGCCAGACCACTAGTTATACAGAAATTGCCAGACGTATCGGTTCACCGGCCGCGGTGCGGGCCGTGGCGCAGGCCTGCGCCACGAACAAGCTGGCAATCGCCATTCCCTGTCATAGAGTGGTACGCAACGATGGTGCCCTGGCTGGCTATCGCTGGGGTGTGGAACGCAAGCGTATGCTTCTTGAGAAAGAGACGGTGATACCGGCTAGGGAGCTACAGGCATGAATACGATGAACGAGCTGAGCAGGAAAGTACAAGAAATTACACCGGCCAAGGATATTGCCGACCTTATAAAGACCATCGATTGGAAACGGATGTCGGATAATCTGGATACACAGGGTTTCGCGGTAATCGAAAATCTCGTTGCTCCTGAGGAATGCGAAGCATTGGCCGGTCTTTATCCGCGCGATGAGATTTTTCGCAGCCGCGTCGTGATGGAGCGTCATGGCTTCGGCCGGGGAGAATACAAGTATTTCAGCTATCCGCTTCCCGGTATCATTTCGGAACTGCGAACGTCTATATATCCGTGGCTGGCGCCCATCGCAAACCGCTGGAATGAAGCGATGCGCGTCGATATTCAGTATCCAGTCAAGCACGCGGAATTCATTAAACGGTGTCACGAGGCGGGCCAGCGCCGTCCAACTCCATTGCTATTGCAATATGGATCTGGTGACTATAACTGCCTGCATCAGGATTTGTACGGGGAGCATGTGTTTCCGATTCAGCTCACTGTACTGCTATCGGAGCCGGGGCGGGATTTCATGGGTGGCGAATTTGTATTGACCGAGCAGCGGCCGCGCATGCAGTCGCGCCCCGAGGTTGTTCCTCTCAGGCAGGGGGATGCGGTGGTGTTTGCAGTGCATTACAGGCCGGTGCAAGGCACGCGGGGAATATATCGGGTTAATATGCGGCACGGCGTCAGCCGCCTGCACTCTGGCCATCGCCATACCGTCGGAATAATATTTCACGATGCAATCTGAGAGCGGATAAAAATGACATTGAGCCTGTTTCAGGATATGGAGCAATGCCAGTCAGAGCGGGAAGAGCTGTGTCCCGGCGCAATAGTGTTGCATGGCTTTGCGGTTCCGTATGAAGTTGCTATTTTGGAAGCGTTGCGCGATATTACAACCAGAGCCCCATTTCGTCATATGGTCACTCCCGGCGGCTTCCGGATGTCCGTGGCGCTGACGAATTGCGGTTCCTATGGCTGGATCACGGATCGCACAGGCTACCGTTATGATGCGATAGACCCGGAAAGCGGCAAGTCTTGGCCTCACATGTCGGCCGTTTTCGTAAAACTGGCGCAAGACGCAGCGGCAAGCACCGGTTTCAACGACTTCAAGCCGGATGCCTGCCTCGTCAATTGCTACAATCCTGGGGCAAGGCTCTCCTTGCATCAGGACAAGAATGAGCGCGACTTTGACGCTCCTATCGTCTCGGTTTCGCTGGGAATTCCGGCTATTTTTCTGTGGGGCGGCTTACGCCGGAAGGACAAGCCGATGCGAGTGCAACTGACACATGGTGACATCATGGTATGGGGAGGGCCGGCGAGACTGCACTACCACGGTGTGCTGCCAATCAAGGAAGCCTGTCATCCCTTAACAGGCACACATCGAATCAACCTGACCTTCAGAAAAGCGGCTTAGCCTGAATCAATTCTGCATGGGTAAAATCCGCCTATGAATTTCCCCCTTCGTTGCAAAAACCGCCACTTTTACAGGCTATGAAATTGACTCAGTATCACGACTGCTGTGTAGCACGCGTATTGTGCAGAGGTCTCTTATCTTGTCATTGTAGTGTTGACGTTACTACGCCTTGTCTCCATTCGTTTTCCACCTTTTCTGCTGATTGATTGGATTACAATCGAATGCATCAATCAGCTGTCAATGAGAAATATTTATTACATTCATCTGATTGTCATAAATATGTCATGCTTTATTAATATTATTACAACATCTGTTAGCTGATAGCGAATATCAATGGAGTAGTTGATGGCTGTAACAATACTGATTGTTGAAGATGAACTTGCAATTCAGGAATTGATCGCGCTTAATTTAAAAAAGGCAGGTCATATGGTTTTATGCGCGGGGAATGCGACACATGCAAAACTTCTGATCAACAATGTCTTGCCCGATCTGGTATTGCTGGATTGGATGCTGCCTGATATTACCGGTTTAGAATTTGCACGCAGCTTAAGACGCGAAGAGCGCACCAAAACCATTCCGATCATCATGCTGACAGCCCGGATTCAAGAGAACGACAAAATTGCCGGACTGGAAGCCGGAGCGGATGATTACATCACCAAACCTTTTTCCCCACGCGAATTACTGGCCCGGATTAAAGCGGTGCTGCGTCGCCGTTTACCCGAAATGTCCGATGAAATTATCGATATTGGCGGCCTGAAACTGGATCCCACGACACACAGGGTTCACGTGTACTCGGAGTATGATCCTGCCAAACTTACAGAAATCATACTGGGTCCAACGGAATTTCGTTTATTGCACTTTCTGATGGCGTATAAAGAACGCGTACACACGCGAGCCCAATTGCTGGATCGTGTCTGGGGCGATCATGTTTTTATCGAAGATCGTACCGTTGATGTGCATATCCGCAGGCTGCGCAAAATTCTTGAAACAGTCGGTAAGGAAAATCTGGTGCAAACCGTGCGCGGGACAGGCTACCGGTTCTCGGTCGAGCGCAGCGAAGAAAGTATAGGATAAAATCGAGAGGATAGCCGGATTCTATTGCGCGCTGCACAACCGATCCAAGAATGCAATTGCAACTGCGGGAAGTCACGATCTTCTAATCAATTCACAGATGTAACGCATATTACGCGGGGATCATCGGCAAACTCAAGCAACAAGCGCCGCACGCGCTCCTGCCACGCATCAGCAAATGCAGTCTGCTGCACCACATCGGCACAATCCTGCAGGATAGCCATCAGGCGCTCCCCCTGAGCGGGGTCAGCCGGTATCAACGAAACATCGAGCGTCACCGCCACGCTTGCATTGGTGTCGAGGCGCGTAAAAACAATAGCTTCTCCTTCGCGCTGCGATGCAAAACTGAGCAATCCCTTGCGCCGGTGGCGCCCGCGTATTCCGTGGAAACCGTTACCTGCGGCAGCGCCCGTGAGCAATGTCAATACTTGCGCCATGACGCCGGTGACGCCATCATCCTCCGGTGCGGGCATATGCACGGCGATATTGCCACGTTCCGCAGGCTCATCCGGATAAAGCACGGCCAGCGCCGCGCGCCCGATCAAAAATGCTCCGGCAACGGTTGGACAGGAATGCCCGGCCAGACGCACAGCATCCAGATAATGATAGTCGAACCGACCATCTTGAGCAGCGCCCAACATGGCCGCAAACGGATCATGAGTACGCACGACTGGAGCCTGTTCATAAAAATCAGGAAAATTCACCATTTTTACCTCTCTGTATAGATTGGATTGATTCTTCGGTTGCAAAAACAATAGCCGGATGCGACTGTAATTGAGGGAAAAGCATACGCTCTTCATATCGCACATGCGCAGCCAGCAAATCGCCAAACCGGCGCAGACGCGCTGCGGGATCGAGCGCACAAGATTCGCAAGCCAGCCTGCGCAGCTCTTCATGGTCAGCAAGAATACGCGTAATAATATCAGCATCCAATACGTCTTTGGCAAGCTGCAACAATGCTTCCTCCTGAGCAAAATGCGTCACCAGCACATCCTGCCAGTGCGCTTCGATACGCTGCACCGCCGCCAAGCAAGTAGCCATGTCATTACTCTCCGCCGCTTTCCGGGCAGCACGCGCTAACACTAGCGATGTATGGTGTTCTCGGGATAACGGAAGCAAAGCGCCAATTCGAGGCATAATAACCTTGAGTATGATTACAAATAATTTCTGAGAAGAATATTCGTTATATTCATAAATCTGATCCGTACATTCAGGTGCAAAACTACAGTACATTGCAAGTTAAAGTTGATTGGTTGCTTGACCATAACTCCAATACAACATAAACCCGGTAAACATCATCCCACCCAATAGATTCCCCGCAATCACCGGCAATCCATTCCATAACCACCAATCCGCGATGGTGATATCCGCGCCCAGCCACATGCCAGCGGGAATTACGAACATGTTGACGATGGCGTGTTCATAACCGAGACCGAAAAAGGTCATGATCGGCAGCCACATTGCGGCTATTTTTCCGCCGGTGGTGCTGGACGTGAAAGCCATCACGGCACCCAGCGTCACCATCCAGTTGCATAATATTGCGCTGGTAAAAGCCGTGATCGTGCCATCGAAACCCAATTTGGCGTACTCGAGCGTTTTAGTTTCGGCAATCGCAATGGTTCGTTGCAATGCGGGAATGGTTTCCGGATCAATCGCCCCCATTTTGGTCGCCACAATGCAATATAAATAGGCATACGTAACGCTGCCAATCAAGTTACCGGCCAGCACCCAGGTCCAGTTGACAAGCAAACGGCTCAATGAGGTTCTTTGGCCTTTGACTGCAATTGGAATCAACGCAAAATTGCCGGTGGCCAACTCCAATCCGAGCAGTACAATCATAACAAAACCCACCGGAAACACCAGCGCACCCGCCATCCCCCAGCCTGTCTGTGTCGCTGCCAGAATCGCCAATGTCGTGGCGTAACCGAGAAAAGCGCCTGCCAGAAAACCACGGATCAGCAATTGCCTGACTGGCAGGCTCGCCTTTTTGGCACCTGCCTGCAACATGTTTTCGACAATTTCTTCCGGTTTTACATACGCCATGACTCCGCTCTCCCTCGAACCCATTCAAGGCAACGATTTTAGCGTATTATCGGATGGCGTGTTTTCGGGCAAAAAGATTTGCAGCAGATCGTTCAGAAAGCGCCGACCCAGCACAGTGGGTTTAATGCGTAGATGGTCATGCACCAGCAAACCGCGCTGTTCTGCCTCATCCAGTTGTTGCTGCACGACAGCAATCGGTAAGCCGGTATGCTCCTGAAACAGCGGCGTATCAAATCCACCGGTGAGCCGCAGCGCGTTCATCATGAATTCAAAGCTCCGATCTGCGACCGTCAATTCCTGCCGGGTCTGGATTAATGACTCTCCCATTCGGGCTTTGGCCAGATATTCCTTGGGTTGTTTATAGCGCATCTGGCGCACGATTTTATCGGCAAAGCTGATTTTGCTGTGCGCGCCTGCACCGATGCCGACATAATCCCCAAATAACCAGTAATTCACGTTATGACGCGACTCCTTCCCTGCACGCGCGAATGCCGAAGTTTCATAATTACGGTACTGATGATCCGAGGTTGTTTGTTCGATCATATCCTGCATCGCTGCCGCTGCTTCATCATCGGGCAGCTTGGGCGGAAAGCGGTAAAACAGCGTATTGGGCTCCAGCGTTAAGTGATACGCGGAAATATGCGTAACACCATACGAACACGCCGTCTCGATATCCGCCTGAGCTTGTTCCAGGGTTTGTCCGGGTAATGCGTACATCAGGTCGAGATTGATATTATCGAAATACTTCAGTGCAATATTCACTGCCCGATGCGCTTCCTGATCATCATGCACCCGGCCTAGTGCCTTCAGATGCTGCGGATTAAAGCTTTGTATACCGATCGACAGGCGATTGATGCCCGCTTTGCGGAAATCCGCGAATTTTTGCGCTTCAAACGTTCCGGGATTAGCCTCCAGGGTGACTTCGACGAAGTGTTCCAGCGGCAGTAATGTACGCACTGCTGTCAACACTGCATCCATTGCTTCGGCGCTAAATAGACTTGGCGTTCCACCCCCTAAAAATACGCTGCTGAGCCGCCGCCCCCACACATCCTGAAGCGCAGACTCAAGATCCTGTATCAGCGCGGCAACATATTCTTCTTCAGGCACCCGGCTTTCGCCGGTGTGAAGTTCGTGTGAATTAAAATCGCAATAAGGACATTTTTTCAGACACCACGGAAAATGAACATATAAGCTCAGTGGCGGCAGCGATTTAAGCTTCGGGGTCGGCCAATCAGGCATCGAGTTAACCGATTTTGCGTAACGTCAATAGTGGCGGGCTGGATAACGCCGAACGCGTACCCAGCAAACCTGCCACCAAAACACCGATCATACCCGTCAATGTGCCAACCACCCAGATCCACGGATTAAATGTGTAGTCGAAATGCAAAACATGCTTGCTGATGACATAGGCAAGCGCACTGGCGCCGGCAGATGCGAATAACCCGGCCAATCCGCCAAGAATCGCAAACTCGGCCGCCCAAGCGCGTGACAATTGCTCCCGCCTGGCGCCCAGTGTTCTGAAAATGGCCGCTTCATAAATGCGCTCATCTTGTGTTGCGGCAATCGCCGCATACAGTACGGCGAATCCTCCCAACAAAGTGAATAAGAAAACAAATTCAATGGCTTGAGAAACTTGCTGGATCATTTGCTGTACCTGATTGATAACCATAGCCACATCGACGACCAAAATGCTTGGGAATGTTCTGACAAGTTCATGAATCATGGAAATTTCTGCTGGTGGCACATAGAAGCTGGTGACAAAACTGGCCGGATAGTTATCCAGTAAACCTGGAGGTACCACAACAAAAAAATTAGCCTTGAAAGTGTCCCAATCCACTTTTCTTACGCTGGTAATTTTGGCCGTGAAGTGGCTTCCGGCGATATCATAAGTCAGTTCATCACCTAACTTAACGCGAATGGTTTTGGCTATGCCTTCTTCAATCGACAGCTCAGCCTCATGGGTACCGGTATTCCACCAGGCCCCCTGCACAATCTGGTTATCCGATGAAAGTTCGTCTGCCCAGGTTAAATTGAATTCACGCCGTATGTGCCTCTCGGCATGCAGATCATCCTTATAACTTTTAGGTGATACATTTTTACCGTTAATCTTGACTAATCGCCCCTTGACCATCGGATACATCGGCGGCGGCTCTATCTCGTATTGCTGAAAAAATTCTTGCAGCGACTGTACTTGATCCACTTGTATATTTACCAGGAAGTGATTGGGCGCGTTGGGAGGTAAGCTAGCGTGCCAATCGTCAATCAGATCATTCTGAATCAGCGTCAGCACAAGCAATGCCATCAATCCCAATCCCAGAGCCACGGCTTGCAATACGCTGGAAATCGCACGACGATAAATACTGGCCAAACCATAGCGCCAGGCACCGCCGGCTTGATGACGCAGACCTGAAAGCACTTTAATCAACAACCAGCCCAGGCAGCCAAAAATGATAATCGCTGAAACAAACCCCGTCACGATATAAAGACCCAGCTTCAGATCTTGCGCTTTCCAGATAAATAACAGCGACAAAGTCACCAATCCCAATAAATAACCTGCCAAACTGTGTGTATTGGATAAGCCGATGTCTCTGCGCAACACACGTAACGCCGGAACGCTACGCAAATTCAGCACCGGCGGCAATGCAAAACCGACTAATAACACTAAGCCAACCAGCAATCCTTGCAACGCTGGCAACCAGCTTGGCCAGGGTAATGCAGTATCCACGATACCGATCAGCCAATGCGTCAGAATTTGCTGCGCGGCAAAGCCGATCAAACAGCCGATGGCGCTGGCAATAACACCCAAGGCAGTAAAATAATACCAATAGAGATGAAACAGTTGCTGTTGGCTGGCTCCCAAGCTGCGCATTACTGCGCATCCATCCAAATGGCGCTGAGTAAACCGGCGCACCGCCAACGCGATTGCTGCGGCTGCCAAAACCACGCTGGCCAATGCAGCCAGACTTAAGAATTTTTCCGCACGCTCCAACGCGGCCTTAATTTCAGGTCGCGCATCGCGAATACCTTCCACCCTTTGTGCTTTTGTCAGTTGTGGTTTTATCCAATCGCGAAATTGCTGCACTGCTTTTACTTCACCTGCCACCAGCAGCTGATACGAAACACGGCTACCTTCCTGAATCAAATCCGTTTCCAATAAATCGGATGCATTGATCATGGCGCGTGCGCCCATGTTGATGAACCCTACCGAGTGATCCGGTTCGCGCACAACCAGTTCAGTTACGGTTAGTTGGGCCGCCCCGACATCGACTACATCGTTTGCTTTAAGATCAAGTCGCGTCATGACCTTCTCATCCACCCAAATAGTACCCGGTTGCGGTATGGTGTCGGCTATCGTAATTTCTGGCTGCTCTGCACGCGACATTGAAGAGCGGCTGGCCAGATATATACGCCCGCGTAAAGGATATCCCTCAGTCACTGCTTTAATTTCCGTGAGCAAATTATTCTCACCATCAGAAATCATACTGGGAAACTTGGTTAACGAGGATATTGTTAACCCCAATCGGCTGGCCTCATCAGCATAAGTATCCGGCAAGGGCCGACTCGAAATGACCAGCAAATCGGCACCCAATAATTGATTACTTTCACGCGTGAGAGCCAATTCCACCCGCTCGGCAAAAAAACCTACCGTGGTCATACCGCTCACTGCAATGATCAATGCCAACACCAGAACATTAAGCTCACCTGCCCGCCAATCACGGCGTAGCATACGGAAAGACAATTTTAAATGGTTCATAATGAAAATCATCAATGTACTAAAAAGATAGAATGAATAGCAATAATGCCAAGCTTCTGCAACTATGGCACCAATTTACCGTCCGCTAAACGAATCTGACGCGAACAGCGCCGTGACAACGCTTCATCATGAGTAACGAGAACCAATGTCGTGCCATGCTCACGATTAAGCTCAAACATGAGATCAATTATCTGTATACCGGTAGCCGAGTCAAGATTCCCGGTGGGTTCATCCGCCAGCAATAACTTAGGATCCGTGGCAAAAGCACGCGCAATGGCAACGCGTTGCTGCTCTCCTCCGGACAATTGTTTAGGATAATGATTCAGGCGTTTGGCCAGTCCTACGCGCTCCAGCAATTTCCGGGCTATTGCTTCAGCATTTTTGTTCTGTTGAGAAAGCTCCAAAGGCAACATCACATTCTCAGTCGCCGTTAACGCTGGTAATAATTGAAATGATTGAAAAACAAAACCCAGAATTTTTCCGCGCAAAGCCGCGCGGCTATCCTCATCCAATGTAAAAATATCGATTGCATCCAGATGAACTTTCCCTGCGGTTGGCAAATCCAATCCTGCCAGTAAGCCTAATAAAGTAGATTTTCCCGAACCGGATGCGCCTATAATTGCAACAGCCTCACCTGCATTTACTTGCAGATCGATATCTTGCAATATCGTAAGTTGTGTATCTCCGGTATTGACCTGCTTGGTCAATGCATGAGTCCAAAGAATGGGCTGATTAACATCATTATCTAACATGAAAAAAAATTTCCTGATTATTCTGATTGTTGTTTTTACTATCTGCGCTCCGGCAGTCGCATCGACCAAAACCATAATGGTCTTTGGCGATAGCCTATCCGCCAGTTATGGCATATCGACCGAAGCAGGCTGGGTTACACTGCTGGAACAACGATTACAGTCAAAACATGCTGATTATCGCATCATCAACACAAGCATCAGCGGCGAAACGGCATCGGGAGGCCGCAATCGAATCCGGCAAGCGCTTGAAACACATCGTCCCGAGATTGTTATCGTTGAACTTGGTGGAAATGACGGTTTACGCGGCGCATCGATCAAATCCATTTATGAGAATCTGGCTGCCATTATAGAAGAATGTCAACAAAACAATGCACTGGTTTTACTTGCCGGCATGCAGCTACCACCAAATTATGGCAGAACCTACACACAAAAGTTCCAAGCCATCTTTCCGCAATTGGCCGAAAATTATCAAATCAAATTAATACCATTCTTACTCGCTGGTTTTGGCGATAAACACGAATTCTTTCAAGCTGACGGAATACACCCTACCGAAGTCGCACAGAAGAAAATTGCAGAAAATGTCTGGGAAGTCTTGCAAACCATGTTTAAAACTGAACAAATTGCCACCAATCCTGATATTTAATCGTACATTGTATCATCGCGGCTTCATAAGAAGAACTTAAACCGGGCCGTTAGAATCGATCCAGATCGTCGATGAATTTCTGCAGATCACTGGACAAAGGCGAACGCAGATTGATACGCTGTCCTGAAACGGGGTGTGTTATTTGCAGCGAATGAGCATGCAAAAACATACGCGTCAGTTTGCTTTTCCCGCCACTCTCACCTTTAGCGAGTCGCTTGTTGATCTCAAAATTACCATATTTATCATCTCCCAGAATGGGAAAACCCAAATGTGCAAGGTGAACACGGATTTGATGCGTACGGCCGGTTTTTATTTCTGCATCCAATAAACTGAAATTATCCCAGGATTTATCCAGCTTAAATATCGAATGAGAAGTCATCGGCTTGTTGCCAGGGCGAATGCTGGTGACTACAGCGACACGCCTTTCACCACTGGCCGTCACATATTTGTCAAGCGCCAGCCTTACATGCTGTTTAGCATTCCGCCACTTGCCTTTGACCATAACCAGATAATGTTTCTCCACTAGGCCTTCGCGGATTTGTCGATGCAGCTCGACCAATGCACTGCGTTTTTTTGCCAATAACAACACACCCGAAGTTTCCCGATCCAAACGATGCACCAACTCTAGAAATTTCCATGATGGATTTTGCGCACGTAATTGCTCGATCACGCCAAAGCTGACGTTACTTCCACCATGAACAGCCATTCCACTTGGCTTATCAATTGCCAGCACTGCATCATCTTCATATAGATTAGTAAAAGAGAAGAAATTTACACAAGTAATTGCAGCTCGATTGAAAGAATCTTTTGTTTCAGTCCTGACTGGCGGAATTCGCACCATATCGCCTAACTGCAAGCGATAGTTAGCATCTATCCGCTTTCCGTTAACACGCACCTGACCGCTTCTTACCAATTGATACAAATGATTTTTTGGTACATTCCTAAATCGTTTGAATAAAAAATTATCGATCCGCTGATCATCTCCATCTTCTTTCACACACTCTTTGGTTATTGATGTAATAGATTCCATACTTTAATTATATATTTGATTTAATGAAATCCCAGATATAATATGTAAACTCCAAAGGAATTAAAGGGGTATTAATCATTATTTCTCTGCAAGAACTAAATTATTCAAGACAAAATATGCATTATAAATTCGCTGATCAAGCCCATGCTCTCTTAGATTAATGAATGATCGGGTTTAAGGAAAGTTGCGTTTGGAACTTTATGTAAAATCTGTTACCTTAAACAGTCTGCATAATATCTATAAATATCGTTGAGATTGAAACTATAAAGAACAATCCAACATATTAAATAAATTAACAAAAAGAAACACATAATTGACAAATATTTTTTGTAACTCAAACAATAAACCCAAAGCTCCTCATTACAACTACGTACACCGAAAAAATCTATCCATTCGGCAAATTATGGATAGTGCATGGACAAATAAAACACGTAAGGTTTGTAAATGAAACGAATGTTATTTAATGCAACACAACCTGAAGAGTTGCGCGTTGCAATAGTAAACGGTCAAACGCTGGTTGACCTCGATATAGAATCTGTAAGCAAAGAACAACGTAAAAGCAATATCTACAAAGCTGTTATTACACGTGTCGAACCCAGTCTGGAGGCTGCGTTTGTTGATTACGGCTGTGAAAGGCATGGTTTCTTGCCATTCAAAGAGATTGCCCCTTCGTGTTTTGCTGAAAGCGGCACTCCCAATGCGCGAATCCAGGATCTTCTGCAAGAAGGGCAAGAACTCATCGTTCAAGTCGACAAAGACGAACGAGGAACCAAGGGCGCTGCATTAACGACTTATATCTCTCTGGCCGGTCGGTATTTGGTTTTAATTCCTAATAATTCCAGTAGTGGCGGTGTATCGCGCCGCATCACAGGTGAAGAACGCAATGATTTACGCGAAGTCATTGCAAAACTTGAAATTCCTGCAGGCATGAGCATTATTGCCAGAACTGCCGGGATCGGTCGCAGCAAAGAAGAACTGCAATGGGATTTGAACTACCTGACACAGCTTTGGTACGCCATTGAGGAAGCCGCCAATAATCAAGATGGTGTTTTTCTGATCTATCAAGAAAGCAGCTTGGTTATCCGTGCAATTCGCGATTACTTTAGCCAGGAAATCGGTGAAATCCTGATTGACAGCCGTGATATCTATGAACAAGCCAGTCAATTTATGGCGCACGTTATGCCTGCAAACGTGGATCGTCTTAAGTTTTATCATGATGATGTTCCATTATTCTCACGCTTTCAAATTGAACATCAGATAGAAACAGCCTATTCCAGACAGGTTTCTCTTCCTTCAGGCGGTGCAATCGTTATCGATCACACTGAAGCACTGGTTTCTGTTGACGTAAACTCAGCCCGCGCAATCCGCGGCCTGGATATTGAACATACCGCGCTCAATACCAATCTTGAAGCAGCTGATGAGATCGCCCGTCAATTGCGGCTACGGGATTTGGGCGGATTAATTGTTATCGACTTTATCGATATGGATGTACAGCGCAATCAGCGCGAAGTCGAAGCTCGATTGCATGAGGCATTGCGGCAAGACCGCGCGCGTATTCAGGTAGGAAAAATTTCGCGTTTTGGATTACTGGAATTATCCCGCCAACGCTTACGCCCTTCATTAGGGGAAAGTAATTACATTCCTTGCACGCGATGTCAAGGCACTGGCTTCATCCGTGGAACCGATTCTTCAGCGCTGCATATACTAAGGATCATTCAGGAAGAAGCCATGAAAGAAAACACCAACACGTTGCATGTTCAATTGCCGGTTGATGTAGCCACCTTTTTGCTAAACGAAAAACGCGCGGAAATTTATGACATTGAAATACGTCAAAGGATCAATATTGTTCTGATCCCCAATATTCATATCGAAACGCCTAACTATAGTATTAATCGCTTACGCCAGGAAGACATAAGGTCAAATGAAGCGGTCGCCAGTTATAAATTGGTGGAGAAAAATACTGAAGATAACAACCTCGTATTTTCTGAGCAGAAAAATAAACCTGTCCGTCCACAAGCCGCGGTTCAGGGTATAACCCCCACTCTACCCGCACCAGTGCGCGAAGATAAATCACGCGACACTTCGTTATTGGATAAATTCTTCGGTTGGTTTAAACCTGTTAAGAATGAAGAGATCAAAACCGAGCTTGAGAAAAAACAACAGCTTGACATTGATAAAAACAAGACGTCTCAGGAACGCACGCGATCGAGAGGGCGGCGTGGAAGAAACCGCAATGAGCGTAATAAAGATGCTTCTATGCACAAACAAACCAAACCAGGCGAACTGACAGATCCTGGTATCGTCGCTGCGACACCAGCAGAATACGCCACCCCGGCGGAATCTGGTGATTCTCCGGAGCCATCCATAGAACGAAAAAATGCCAGAAGCAGGCCTTCTCCACAGTCCGATCCGGATCTTGAAGAAAAATTACCGTCAGACAATGCACTCATCAATGAAACAGAAAATCATGACGGCATAGATGCAAAACCCGTAGATCGTAAACGTACGCGCCGGCATCGCGGGAATAAGAATCGCGATCAATCGGTACGCGCTAAGACTTTGATTGAGAATCAGGACGCTCCGGATAGTGCATCGACCAATGATGATAATTCGGCAAATCATATACAGGATATTGCAACATCGACTCCAGTCATTGAACCTGCCAAGAAGCAATCTACGAGGAAAGAAGTTGCAAAAAACCCTGCTAACGATCCTCAAATAGCCAGTAACAATAATCTCCCGGATGAATCGGCTATTGCATATCAACAACCTGAATCTCACATCACTAAAACACTTCCGGATTTCACGGAAAGTGGCCTCGTGATGATAGAGACACCGCCAGAAAAAGTTGAGATGGCAACCGAAGAAATCATTATTCCTAAAAGACCGCGAAGAAGAAAAATCAAGCAAACCTCCGATGCTCCCGCTGAGCCGTTAATGCAAATCGAAACACGCGAATGAAGCCCGTGCACGCTGCAAGTGCATATAGTTTTCTAGTGCGCCTGTTCCCAATTATCTCCGGCTCCGATCTCAATTACCAGCGGTACATCAAGCTGCAAAACATTGCCCATATATTCCGGCAGGCCGGATTTCATTAATGCAACTTCATCATCCGGAACCTCCAGAACCAGTTCATCATGGACCTGCATAATCAGCTTGCTGCGTAATTTTTCCTTGTGTAGCCAGCTGCGTACCGCGATCATTGCCAGCTTGATAATATCGGCGGCAGTGCCCTGCATGGGTGCATTAATGGCAGCCCGTTCCGCCCCTTGCCGGCGATTGCCATTGGCATTGTTAATCTCGGGCAACCATAGCCTGCGTCCCAGTACGGTTTCAACATAACCCAGCCGTCTGGCTTTCTCGCGGGTTTGCTGCATATATCTCTCCACTCCCGGATACCGGGCAAAATAACGTTCCATATAAGCACGGGCAGCACTACGCTCAATGCCCAATTGCGCCGCCAAACCGAATTCAGACATACCATAAATCAAGCCAAAATTAATCACCTTAGCATAGCGACGCTGCTCTTGATCGACCTGATGCAGGGGAATTCCCAGAATTTCTGCAGCCGTTGCGCTATGAATATCTTCCCCGGCCGCAAACGCTTTTAACAGACCTTCATCTTGAGAAATATGCGCCATGATGCGTAATTCTATCTGTGAGTAATCGGCTGAAATAATCCGGTATCCCGCCGGGGCTATAAACGCTTCACGAATTCTGCGGCCCTCGCTGGTACGCACTGGAATATTTTGCAGATTAGGATCCGAACTGGCCAGGCGGCCGGTCACAGCAACGGCTTGGGAATAATTGGTATGCACCCGCCCGGTATTGCGATCCATCATGAGCGGTAATTTGTCAGTATATGTGGATTTCAATTTAGATAAACTACGATAATTAAGTAATAGCTTCGGTAATGGGTAATCCAATGCAAGCTGCTGCAGCACGTCTTCATCGGTAGAAGGGACACCCGTAGGTGTTTTTTTGACAATCGGTAATTTAAGCTGGTGAAACAAAATTTCCTGTATCTGCTTGGGTGAATTCAAGTTGAACGGCTGTCCGGAGAGGGCATAGGCTTGTTGTTCCAGTGCATGCAATTTTTCACCCAGCTCGTGACTCTGCTTTTGTAACAGTTTGTAGTCCAATAAAACGCCATTTCTCTCAATTTCAAATAACACATTCAGTATCGGCATTTCTATTTCACGATAGATGTAATTCAATTGCGCGTTACTTTGGATATTGGGATACAACGCCTGATGCAAACGGAACGTGATATCCGCATCTTCCGCAGCATACTGCGTGGCGGTATCAATCGCTACTTCATCAAATCCGATACGCTTGACGCCTTTCCCGGTAACATCGTCATAACTGATCGTCTTAACATCGAGATGGCGTAACGCCAAACTATCCATATTATGAGAACGATGGGATTCCAGCACATAGGATTGCAGCAATGTATCATGAGCAATACCATTCAACTGGATGTCATGGTTGGCAAAAACATGTTTATCGTATTTTAAATTCTGTCCCAATTTGGGCCTTGTTGCACTCTCCAGCCACGGCTTAAGTTTTTTTAACGCGCTATCAAACGAAAGTTGCTGCGGCGCCCCGGGATACCTATGCATCAATGGAAGGTATGCCGCATGATGGCTCTCAACGCAAAACGAAATACCCACCAGTTTTGCCTGCATTGGATTCAGACTGGTTGTTTCACTATCGATCGATACCAGCTGCGCCGCATCCAATCGAGTTAACCAATCATCCAATTCCGCATCGGTAAAGATCGTTTGATAAGTGACTGATTGACCCATAACGGCTTTATCATTTCCGCCATCACCTGCAGCCAGCTGGTTTTCACTCACAGTGGCTGATCCCGGTTGATTCGAATTCGCAATCCCTTCCTGTTGACGTAATTCACGCAACGACGTCTTCATGTCCAGCTGCTCGTAAAGCCGTGCCAGTTGTCCGGTATCCTGAGGCTGCAGGGCCAGATCCGTGATTTTAACCGGCAGATCCACATCACATTTGATAGTGATTAACTGGCGCGCGGTATCGAACCAATCCAATGCCTTGCGTAAATTATCACCTATTGCGCCTTTGATTTCATCGGCATGCTCAATGATGTTATCCAATGATCCATATTGCGTCAGCCATTTGACGGCTGTTTTGGGCCCTACCTTGTGCACACCGGGAACATTGTCTGACGTATCGCCTACCAGCATCAGGTAATCCAGCATGCGTTCCGGCGGCACACCAAACTTGGCTGACACGCTCGCTTCATCGAGTACTTCATTACTCATGGTATTGACCAATGAAATATGAGAATTCACCAGCTGCGCAATATCTTTGTCTCCGGTGGAGATGATGCACCGCATATCAGCTTCGACTGCCCGTCTCGCCAAGGTACCGATGACATCATCCGCCTCCACTCCGTCAATAATCAACATCGGCCAGCCCATAGCACGGATACAGGCATGCAAGGGTTCGATCTGGGCCGCCAGCTCCATAGGCATAGGCGGTCTATGTGCTTTATACTCAGAATAGATCTCGTCCCGGAAAGTTTTACCTTTTGCATCAAACACACACGCGCTATAATCCGCGTGGTAATCCTTGTGCAAACGCCGCAGCATATTGAGAACACCATGAATAGCGCCCGTTGGTTCATTATTGCGATTACGTAAATCAGGCAATGCATGATAAGCACGGTATAAATAAGATGAACCATCAACCAGCAACACTGTTTTCATTTATAAATTTCCTATGAGCTTGCGAGATAAACCTAAACCAGCCGTACCCCCGTCTATGGATAAACCCTGGTCAGCCAGAGAGTCATGGCGCATGTTTGGAATTATGGCAGAATTTGTAGAAGGAACAGAACGGCTCGACACCATTCAGCCCGCTGTCAGCATTTTTGGCAGCGCGCGTACCCATCCCAACAGCCCACACTATAAATTAGCCGAGCAAATTGCCAAACAACTTTCTGACGCCGGCTTTTCTGTAATCTCCGGCGGCGGCCCGGGTATCATGGAAGCTGCAAATAAAGGCGCTTATTACGGAAAATCACCCAGCATCGGTTTAAACATCCAATTGCCACACGAACAACATCGCAATGCATTTCAGGATATCAGTCAAAGTTTTCGGCATTTCTTTGTCCGCAAATATATGTTTGTCAAATTTGCCACCGCTTACGTCGTCCTTCCCGGCGGCTTCGGAACATTAGATGAACTTATGGAGGCGTTAACCCTGGTGCAAACGGGAAAAACCCGTAAAATGCCTATCATCCTCGTTTATTCAGAATTCTGGAACGGTTTGCTCGACTGGTTCCGGCATGCGTTGATTACTGAAGGTTTTATCTCAACCGATGATATGAATCTGATTCAAATTATCGATGAACCCGAACAAATTGTCAGTGCAATTTTCCAATATTATGAAACCAGTGGATTCGAGCCATCCGCTGCTGAACGAGAAATTCAATTCAATTTGTAACCCTCAACAGCGATTTTAGGTAAAATACGGGTATCCTGACCCGCCGGGAATCACTCATGCATCTGTACCGACTTATTTTAATTGTATCACTATGTTCGATACTGCCTGCGATGGCAGAATCAGAACATCCTCAGCAATCGAAGAAATCCAAGCACCCCGACAATCTTATACCCTTGCCCGAGGTTCCAGAGTTACCCCCTGAAACCGATTCTTCACCGCTGCTTCCCGAGATTCCCGCAGACCCCGAGCTGGAAACCGAAGTCACCATTATTAAACGTGGCGAGGATGTTATTGAAGAGCACCGCGTGAACGGCGAACTTCTGATGATCAAGGTGATTCCGCGTATTGGCCCCCCTTACTATCTGAAAAAGAATCCTGTCAGGAGTCATCACGACCATGCGGGTGAAGGCGGCATTGATGTCAATCCGCCCATGTGGCAAATATTGAGATTCTGATGATAATCAGCATGCAGAGATCTATATTCCATGAATAACCGGTATTTCTACTTTCGCGCTTTTATTTTCTGCTAATTCATGTCTGTTTTCACACCTGTTACCGATAACCAGCTTACGATTTGGTTACAAGATTATGAACTTGGGAAACTCACTCATTTACAAGGCATCACATCAGGTATAGAAAATACCAATTATTGGGTCACCACCACGCAAGGCAAATTTGTTTTAACTCTTTTTGAAAAACTTACCCGCCATGAACTACCGTATTATCTGAATCTGATGGCACATTTGTCGCAACATGACATACCCTGCCCTGCACCAATCCCGCGGCTGGACCGGAAGTTACTGGGCGAACTGAACGGCAAGCCAGCGACGATTGTTACATGCTTGTCCGGGCAATCGGTGATCCATCCAACCGCCATGCAATGCGCGGAAGTCGGCACTGTTCTGGGCAGAATACATTTGGCAGGAGATTCGTATCACGGAAAAATGAATAATCCTCGCGGATTAACCTGGTGGCAAGCCAGAGCACCTGAAATCACGCCTTTTTTATCCGATGCCGAAAACCATTTGCTCCGGACTGAACTGGATTTTCAACTGGCACAACACAACATCTCATTACCCAATGGAATTATCCACGCCGACCTATTTCGCGACAATATTCTGTTTATCGATCATGCAATAGGCGGCGTCATCGATTTTTATTTTGCCTGCAATGATAATTTCCTATACGACCTGGCTATTACGGTAAATGACTGGTGCATGACTCAAAACAAAACTCTGGATGAAATCTGCACACTTTCCCTGCTGCAAGCCTATCACGATATCCGTCCGCTCACTGCGGCCGAACACGACGCGTGGCCTGCCATACTGCGCGCGGGCGCATTACGTTTCTGGATTTCCCGGCTATACGACTATCATTTACCACGCTCAGGAGAATTAACGCATGCCAAAGACCCGGCACATTTCCGGGAAATATTGGAAAATCATGCCGCAGACTCGATAAAACTGCGGCAACTTTGGCTGTAAATCATTATTCATACTATTATTCATCGAATTCAACTGGAGAAACATCAATGGAAATTCATCAAGTTAGCGCAAAACAAGGATTACAATGGATCTTGAGCGGCTTCTATCTGTTCCGCAAAGCGCCACTGGCCTGGGTATTTGTGTGCTTTTCCTTGATGTTCATCGCCATAACCATGTCATTGGTGCCATTACTGGGGAAATTTATTTTCACTCTGGTTTCACCCGTCTTTCTGGCCGGTATCATGCTGGGCTGCAAGGACATGGAACAGGGCAAACCCTTGGATATATCGTATCTATTCATGGCATTCAAAACCAATCCGGTGCCATTAATCACGATCGGCGGCATTTATCTGATCGGGCAAATCCTGATTATTGGCCTGGTCATCCTGATCGGAGGCTCTCAAATGACGGATATGCTGCTATATGGAAAACGAGTCGACGAAAGCGAGCTCATGGGCGTAATGAGCAATTTTCTTACAGCGTCACTGCTCACATTAGCGCTTTCCATTCCGCTCATGATGGCTTCCTGGTTTTCCCCGCTATTGGTAATTTTTCACAATACTCCACCCATCGTTGCAATGCAGAAAAGCTTCTTTGCTTGCTTAAGAAACTTCATACCTTTCCAGCTCTATGGCATCACGCTCATCCTCCTGACCATTCTCAGCATAATGCCCTACGGCGTGGGGCTGGTGATTCTGATCCCGACAATTTTCACTTCCATTTATGTGAGTTATAAAGACATTTTCCTGAATGAACCGCTTCGATTCAAAAATAACGAATCCGGGCACGATTACCGGCAAGCCAACTGGGCGGCTGATAACACTGAGGAATCGAAAAAAAACGAAACTGAAACCAAGCAACAATCTCATGAACCGGAAAACAAATCTGTAGATTCGGGTTCCGGAGAACTCGTTCAGTGCGCGCACTGCAACCTGCTTGTACCACGGCAGGAAGCCATCGGAGAAAAAGAACCATTCTTTTGCAGTGAGGAACACCGCAAACTGTACCAATCTGCGGACAAATCCTCATCATGAATCAATAGCCGCCCTGGTTATCCCGGAAACTACCGGTTCGAATCATACTCATCCGCTGCCGCCTGCCAGAGGCGATAGTCAGGCAGCATAACTCAGCAGGAATCGAGATCAATTGGATTACCTCCGGCAAAGCTGGAGGCTTCCCTGCTGATGTATTTTTGTTTACAACCTGCGCATCACTGAAAAATTATCCGGCACGCTTTTTGATCCATCGCTTGTCAGACCACCGGGAAATCCGTCGTCACAGCCACCCCGACCAGCACCACCGCATCGCCTTGCGTATATTCATGGAAGTTACCGCGAATGCCGCCATCGGTCCAGCCGCTGCTCAACCCAACCACGCTATCCCCGGCATTGCCTTTGATCTTCAAGGTATTCGTCGTATCCGACAGATCGATGACGTCCTGCGCGGTCAAGGTCAGTGAATTATCCCCGACGCCATACAGGCCGATAGTCTCGATACCGTGAATTTTATCGATCACGCTGGACAGATCCAGATTAAAGTTGCTGCCAGCCAGTCCCAGGATATCGGTGCCGGAACCGCCATCGACAAACTGAAAGGTGTCATCCGATATGCGAATGTAATCGTTGCCCGCACCGCCATCGAACCAATCCGCGCCACCGCGGCCGATCATGCGATCGTTGCCGGCGCCGCCTTCAAAGCGCTCCGCCGCCTTGGTGCCGGTGAAAATATCATCGCCGGGCGTGCCGGGAAAATCCACATCATTACCGGTAAAATCGCTGCGGCCAAAGATGATGTAGCTGGATCCGGAATAAATACCATTCGGGTCATCACGGGAAGCACCGACAATCAAATCGTCAAACCCATCGCCATTGACGTCCCCCGCGCTGCTCACAGAAGAGCTTGAAAAATCATCCGCTGCTTCACCCAAACGGAAACCGCTGCTGCCGTCAAGGCTGAATAAATCCATCGCTGCATCAAAGCCTGAAGCCTTGCCAAATATCACGTAACTGGAGCCGGAGCTACCAATAATCAAATCATCGAAGCCATCGCCATTGACGTCCCCCGCGCCGCTTACCGAGCCGCCTAAAAAATTAAATTCCGCTTCACCATCCAGGCGGAAACCGTTACTGCCGTCCAGACCGGATAAATTCATCGTGGCATCGAATCCGGATGCCTTTCCAAATACCACGTAACTGGAGCCGGAACGATCGCCATTCGGATCGGCACCAGTAGCACCAATAATCACATCACCAAATCCATCCCCGTTGACATCTCCCGCACTACTGACAGAGCTGCCTGAATAATCACGCTCTGCTTCACCATCCAAGCGGAAACCATTGCTGCCATCGAGACCGGATAAATTCATTACCGCATCAAATCCCGATGCGCGCCCGAATACCACGTAACTGGAGCCGGATCGGTCACCATTTGGATCAGCATCATGAGCACCAATAATCACATCATCAAAACCATCCCCGTTCACGTCCCCCGCACTGCTCACCGAGTTGCCTGAAAAATCACGCTTCGCCACCCCATCCAGGCGAAAACCATTGCTGCCATCGAGACCGGATAAATTCATTGCCGCATCAAATCCGGATAGCCTGCCAAATACCACGTAACTGGAACCGGAAAAATCGCCATTCGGTTCAGCACGAAAAGCACCGATAATCACATCATCAAAACCATCGCCATTGACATCCCCCGCATTGCTCACAAAGGAGCCTGAAGAATCATACGCTGCTTCACCATCCAGGCGGAAACCATTGCTGCCATCAAGATCGGACAAGTTCATTGTGGCATCAAAACCCGACGATTTACCAAACACCACGTAGCTGGAACCGAAACTGCCACTGTAATAACCGCCATTCGGATTAGCATTAGGAGCACCAATAATCAAGTCATCAAAACCATCGCCGTTGACATCCCCGGCAGCGCTGACCGAATTACCCGAACGATCGAATGCTCCACCATCCAGACGGAAACCATTATTTCCATCAAGATGGGACAAGTTCATTGTGGCATCAAAACCCGACGATTTACCAAACACCACGTAGCTGGAACCAGAGAGAATTCCGTTCGAATCAGCATGAGGAGCGCCAATAATCAAGTCATCAAAGCCATCACCATTCACATCCCCCGCATTACTGACAGAGCTGCCTGAAGAATCACGCTCCGCCACCCCATCCAGGCGAAAACCATTGTTGCCATCCAGATCGGATAAATTGATGATACCCGCATCTAAGAAATTGACACGCACAGCGGTATCCACTTTCAATACCGCTCCATTTTTCGTATACATATGGAAGCCACCCTGGACACCTCCCTGAAGGCCTCCGTCCACCCAGCGATTGCCGCGTACAGCAATTTCATCGCCGGCATCACCCTTGACGATCAGAGTACCGGGAGTATCGCTGGGCAGAGCAAGCAATCCCGCTGTGGTTAAAGTCAGTGTATTATTGCCATTGCCACTCAGATCAATCGTTTCGATGCCACTGATTCTTCCCCGGACATCAATCAGATCCAGATTTATTCCGCCACCATCCAGGCCCAGTGTATCGTTCCCTCTACCACCGTCAACCCGCTGGAAATCCAGATCGGGTACCCGGATAATGTCATCACCGCTCCCTCCGTAAATCACATCCGCCCCGCCACCGCCGATCAGCAAGTCATTGCCATTGCTCGGATCGAAGTGTTCCGCAGCCGCAGTGCCTGTAGCCACGCCATCCCCAGTTACACCCACATAGGTTACGGTACCGGTAAACTGGCTTGCGCCAAAGATCACATAAAATGAATTGCCGTAATCAGTAGAAGTGCCAATCATCAAATCATCAAAACCATCACCGTTAACATCTCCCGCAGCTCTGCCAAAGCCTGCTAAATCACGCGGGCTTTCTCCATTGAAACGGACACTATTGCTGCCGTCAAGATCGGATAACCTTATCTCGGCGTCGAATCCCAAAGCCTTGCCAAACATCACGTAGGTGGAACCGGAATCATCACCGTTCGGATCGGCTCTGCCGTTACCGATAATCAAATCGTCAAAACCATCGCCATTAACGTCTCCTGCCTTATTGAACGTGAATCCGCCTTCATTTATAAAAACAAAACCGTTGCTGCCATCGATCTTGGATAAATCCATCGCTGCATCAAAACCGGAAGATTTACCAAATACCACGTAACTGGCAGACGAACGAGTAATCATCAAATCATCAAATCCGTCGTTATTGATGTCTCCTACATCGCTGAATCCCCCCGCTCCATCCAGACGAAAACCGCTATTGCCGTCAAGATCGGATAAATTCATCGCCGCATCAAAACCCGAAGCCTTACCAAACACCACGTAATTAGCATCAACAGCGCTAACAATCACATCATCGAAACCATCTCCGTTTATATCCCCTATACTGCCGATTCGTGTCGCAAAACCACCCCCTGCTCCATCCAGACGGAAGCCATTGCTGCCATCAATATCGGACATGCTCAGCGTCGCATCAAAACCTGAAGATTTACCAAACACCACATAGCTGGGATTATCATAACTATTAACAATAAAATCATCGAAACCATCTCCGCTGACATCTCCCGTCCTACCAACAGATATACCCAAAAACTCATGCTCTGTTCCGCCTTCCAGGCGAAATCCATTACTACCGTCAAGACTGGATAAATTCAGGCTGGCACCAAAACCGGTTGCTTTGCCAAAGACTACATAGGCATTGTTAACAACAATGCTGCCATAATTGCGTTCCCTTGTTTCTTCAATAACAACCAGATCGTTGAAACCATCACCGTTGATATCGCCCACCCCGCTCACACTGGAGTAATTGAGATTAACGTTAATCTGGAAACCATCCTCACCGCCCAGATGGAGCAAATCCATGCTGGCATCAAAACCCGATGCCTTACCGAACACCACATAGCTTCCTTCATAATATTTTTCGAAGGATCTGCCAATCGCTATATCATCGAAACCATCACCATTGATATCACCTGCACCACCGATTGAAGATCCTATAGAGTAATACCTTCTGTCATCCAACCGGAAACCGTTACTGCCATCCAGGCTGGATAAATTGATGCTGATCGTTGTCGGCCTTACACTTGCCGTTGCCATTATGATTACCTCCTAAATAAAAAGAGATTTGCGGTCATCCATCGATGACCGGAGATTTCATTCTCATCCTTGCCCTGAGCAAGAACGATGTGACGATTCCGTTTACCCAGCCGTATATTCCTCACATACCGCAAATCATTTATTTAAATTATTTTTATAAGAACAGATTGACGAGATCAGGCATTGTGATACAAAAAACCTTGGATGACAATTCAGATAATTCCGATGGCGCGCGCAGGTTTTCAGGAAGCCTAAGTGGCGTTTGAAACATTGCGGGAAGGGTGATAAGAAATGCGTTCGGTGCAGGCGGTCGCCCTGCAAAAACAGGTCAGAAAATGCAAGCTTTCCGACCTGTTTCTAACTAATGGATAGTTGTTGAATGGCGAGTCAGGTTATCAGGGAATCCGTCGTCACAGCCAATCCGACCAATATCACCGCATCGCCTTGCGTATATTCATGGAAGTTACCGCGAATGCCGCCATCGGTCCAGCCGCTGCTCAACCCAACCACGCTATCCCCGGCATTGCCTTTGATCTTCAGGGTATTCGTCGTATCCGACAGATCGATGACATCCTGCGCGGTCAACGTCAGTGAATTATCCCCGACGCCATACAGACCGATGGTCTCGATGCCGTGAATCTTATCGATCACGCCAGACAGATCCAGATTGAACCCGTTGCCGGCCAGTCCCAGGATATCGGTGCCCGAACCGCCATCGACCCACTGGAAAGTATCATCCGATATGCGGATGTAATCGTTGCCCGCACCGCCATCGAACGAATCCGCGCCGCCGCGGCCGATCATGCGATCGTTGCCATCCCCGCCTTCAAAGCGCTCTGCCGCCTTGGTGCCGGTAAAAATATCATCTCCCGGCGTACCAGGGAAATCCACTTCGTTACCATCGGTAAAATCACTGCTGCCGAATATCACATAACCGGAACTGGGCGTATAATAGGAATTATAAGCATTTCCTCCATAGGATACTGTTCCTCCGCCAGCACCGACCATCAAATCATCAAACCCATCGCCATTTACGTCTCCCACACCACTGACCGAACTACCTGAACGGCCACCTTCCAAAACCCCGTCCAGAGGCATCAGATTTACCGTGGCATCAAATTCCGATGCCTTGCCAAATACCACGTAACTGGAACCAGATTGACGGCCATTCGGATTAGCATCAGGGGCACCTATAATCACGTCATCAAAACCGTCACCGTTGACATCTCCAGCCGCGCTGACCGAGGCGCCTAAATAATCGCGTGCTGCTAGTCCATCCACGCGAAAACCATTCTTGCCGTCAAGTTCGGACAAATCCATCCCGGCTTCGAATCCGGATACCTTGCCAAATACAACGTAACTGGAACCGGAATACCTGCCATTCGGACTAGCTCCAGGTTCACCCACAATCACATCATCGAAACCATCCCCATTGACATCTCCGGCATTGCTCACAGAGCGTATTTCTCCATCCAGACGAAAACCATTGCTGCCATCAAGCTCCGATAAATCCATATCCGCTTCAAATCCGGATGCCTTGCCAAATACCACATAGCCGGGACCATCATCAGAGAAGAAAATGCGAGTGCCGATAATCACATCATCAAATCCATCTCCGTTGACATCTCCGGCAGTGCTGACCGATACACCTAAAATATCACCATATGCTCCCTTCATGCGGAAACCATTGCTGCCGTCAAGTTCCGATAAATCCATCTCCGCTTCAAATCCGGACGCTTTGCCGAATACCACGTAGTTACCGATAATCACATCATCAAATCCATCTCCATTCACATCCCCGGCGGTACTGGCATCACCCTCTCTATTCAAACGAAAACCATTACTTCCATCAAGTCCCGATAAATCCATCTCCGCTTCAAATCCAGACGCCTTGCCAAATACCACGTAGCTGGAAATCCCAGTTCCAATAATCACATCATCAAAACCATCCCCATTCACATCCCCGGCAGTACTTAATCTACGTCCTCCATCCAGGTCCAAGCGAAAACCATTACTGCCATCAAGCTCCGATAAATCCATATCCGCTTCAAATTCCTCAACCTTGCCAAACACCACGTAACTGGAGGTACTGTAATTCCTACTGTAATCCCCATAAATGCTGAATGACAGATCATCCAGACCATCCCCATTCACATCGCCCGCATTGCTGACTGAACGTAAGGAATGTCCCACCTCTACATTCAGACGAAAACCATTGCTGCCATCGAGATCAGCCAGATTGATACTTGTCGTTGCCATTATTTTTACCTCCAAAACAAGAAAGGATTTGCAGGTTATCCATCAACTGCCAAGGATGTTCGCCATCATCCAGACCCTGAGCCGGGTGATTTGATGACTGGATTACTTATCAGCAGAATATTCCCTCGCATACCGCAAGCCGTTTATTTAAATTATTTTTATAAGAATAGGTTGACGAGATCAGGCACTGTGACACAAAAATACTTCGATGACAATTCAGATAATTCTGACAGTTGCGTAAGTTTTACGGAAGCCTGCGGCGCCTGAAATACAGCGGGGAATTTGCTAGGAAAAGCATTCGATGCGGGCAGTTGCCCTGCAAAAACAGGCCAGAAATTGCAAATTTTCCGACCTGTTTCTAACTAATGGATAGTTGTTGAACGGCGAATCAGGCTATCGGGAAATCCATCGTCACAGCCAATCCGACCAATATCACCGCATCGCCTTGCGTATATTCATGGAAATTACCGCGAATGCCGCCATCGGTCCAGCCGCTGCTTAGCCCGATCACGCTGTCTCCGGCATTGCCTTTGATCTTCAAGGTATCCGTCGTATCCGACAGATCGATGACGTCTTGCGCGGTCAACGTCAGCGTATTGTCGCCAACACCGTATAAAGCGATAGTCTCAATCCCATGAATCTTATCGATCACGCCGGACAGATCCAGATTAAAGTTGCTTCCGGCCAATCCCAGGGTATCGGTACCCGTACCGCCATCGACCCGCTGGAAGGTATCATCCGATATGCGGATGTAATCATTGCCTGCACCACCATCGAACCAATCCGCGCCGCCACGGCCGATCATGTGGTCATTATCGGGACCACCCTCAAAGTGCTCCGCCGCGGATGTGCCGGTAAAAATATCATCTCCCGGCACGCCGGGGAAATCCACATCATCACCGGTTAAGTCACTGCGGCCAAAGATGATGTAGCTGGAACTGGAAATATCACCATTCGAGTCAACACCAAAAGCACCAATAATCAAATCGTCAAACCCATCCTCGTTCACATCCCCCGCGCTGCTCACCGAGTGGCCCGAAAAATCAAACGCTGCTTCACCATCCAGGCGAAAACCATTTCTGCTATCAAAGTTGGATAAATCCATCACCGCATCAAATCCGGATGCACGCCCGAATACCACGTAACTGGAGCCTGAAAAATCACCATTCGGATCAGTACCAGAAGCACCAATAATCACATCATCAAAGCCATCTCCGTTCACATCCCCCGCACTGCTCACAGACAAACCCGAAAAATCAAACGCTGCCTCACCATCCAGGCGCAAACCATTGCTGCCGTCAAGGCTGGATAAATTCATCACCGCATCAAATCCGGATGCGCGCCCGAATACCACGTAGCTGGAACCGGAATAGCTACCATTCGAGCCAGCACCAGAAGCACCAATGATTACATCATCCAAGCCATCGCCGTTGACGTCCCCCGCACTGCTTACCGAGCGGCCTGAAGCATCATTTATCGTTTCACCATCCAGGCGGAAACCATTGCTACCATCAAGACCGGATAAATCCATCACCGCATCGAATCCGGATGCGCGCCCAAATACCACGTAACTGGAACCGGAATAGCTGCCATTCGGATCAGCACCAGGAGCACCAATAATCACATCATCGAAACCATCCCCGTTCACATCTCCCGCACTGCTCAACGAGCGGCCTGAATAATCAGATATCGTTTCACCATCCAGGCGAAAACCATTACTGCCGTCAATACCGGATAAATCCATCTCCACATCAAATCCGGATGCGCGCCCAAATACCACGTAACTGGAACCGGAATAACGACCATTCGGATCAGCATAAGGGGCGCCAATGATCACATCACCAAATCCATCTCCGTTGACATCTCCTGCACTGCTCACCGAGCGGCCTGAACGATCTATCGCTGCTTCACCATCCAGGTGGAAACCATTACTGCCGTCAATACCGGATAAATCCATCACCGCATCGAATCCGGATGTCTTGCCAAACACCACGTAGCTGGAACCGGAATAACGGCCATTCGAGTCGGCACCAGAAGCGCCGATAATCACATCACCAAATCCATCTCCGTTCACATCCCCCGCACTGCTCACAGAGCGGCCCGATTTATCATGCGCTGCTTCACCATCCAGGCGGAAACCGTTACTGCCGTCCAGTCCGGATAAATCCATCACCGCATCGAATCCCGATGCGTGCCCGAATACCACGTAACTGGAACCGGAACTATTACCATTCGGATCAGCACCAGCAGCGCCAATAATCACATCACCAAATCCATCTCCGTTCACATCCCCCGCACTGCTTACTGAGCGGCCTGATTTATCATACGCTGCTTCACCATCCAGTCGAAAACCGTTACTGCCACCCAGACTGGATAAATTAATACGTGTCGTTGCCATTATTTTTACCTCCGGAATAAGAATAAAAAGAGATTTTCCGGTCATCTACAATGGACAGGGATTCCACCTTCATCCTGGCCATGAACCGGGTGATTTGACAATCCGGCTTACCTGGCCGGATATTCTTCACATACCGCAAATCGTTAATTTAAATTATTTTTATAAGAATAGGTTGACGAGATCAGGCACTGTGGCACAAAAACACTTGAATGACAATTCAGATAATTCTGACAGGATGTGCGGGAAGCTGATGAGAAATGATCGGGATGCGCGTAAATCTGGATACAAGCAATACGTATTCCGTGCCAGCAGGCGAGATGACAATACATCGGATTTATCAAACCGGAGAACCTGTTATTGCCGGTACTCATGCACCTATTGGGCACTGTAACTTCCGGGGATTCATACGATAACCGGTGATATGACACCGGCAGAATCTGAAAATGAACCCGGGGAAGTATCCGGGCTTGTTCGATCACAGCATCACGTCACCCCATTCCGGGCCAATAATGACTATCCGGCAGCGGCCGCTTGCCGAATATCGCTTGTCCAACCCGTACCACCGTCGCGCCTTCTTCAATCGCCAATTCATAATCCCCCGACATGCCCATTGACAGTTCGTCAAATGACAATCCAGCCGGCGCTTCCTGGCGCAGCATGGCCTGGATTTCACGCATTTTGACAAAACATTCGCGCACTCGATCGTGATCGGAAGAAAAGATCGCCAGTGTCATCAATCCTTTGATGCGCAACGATGAATAACTGGGGAGTTTCTGCACGAAGGCGCATACCTCTTCAGGAGGAAGACCGAACTTGCTGGCTTCGCCGGAACTGTTGACCTGCACATAAACATCGATCGCCCGTCCTTCATTTTGCAACCGCTTGTCGAGCTCCTCGGCAACTTTAAGGCTATCGAGCGCTTGAAATTCATTGGCGAAGCGAGCCAGATATTTGGCTTTATTGGTTTGCAAATGACCGATGACCGCCCATTTGATGTTTAAATCGCTCAATACCTCGGATTTTTCGCGTGCTTCCTGAATCTTGTTTTCGCCCATTTCGTGGCAACCGGCGGCGTAGGCAATGCGCAGTCTTTCTGCAGGAACCGTTTTGGTAACCGGCAGCAGCCGCACGCTGGCAGGATCGCGCCCCGCTTTTTTGCAGGCATCGACGATGCGTTGCCGGACGGTCGCGAGATTGTTCTGGATGTCTTTGAATTGCTGCTCTGCATTGAGTTCCACGGGTTGCTCCTGTTATTCGAGAAGTTAATTTTTCCTGGATGCCTGGTGAAAAACCATTTTCCACCGGTTTTCCCGGTACTGCCAAATTGAGGTTCTGATGGATCCCGCGTCATTAACGCGATCCGGCTTGTGCAAGGAATAAATCGCCAGCACCATATCGCCCGTTAATGGCTTAATGCGGAAATCCTTGAAAATCCATTGAATATTCTTGTCCTTGCAGAGCAACCAGCCAATCACCTCATCCCGGGTATGAATGACTCCATGACTATCGATTTCTTCAAAATTCTCCGCCAGCAATTCGTCGATCAATCCAGGATGCGCCGTCAGATCACTTTGCAATAACTTAAGTTCCAGTTGCTGGATCTGTTCAACAGAAGCATTCAGCGCCATGCGGATACAGTCACTTGACCCGCATGCCGGGTTGCGCACCGGTATCGGGTGATAAAATGAATAACTCACCCGGATTGCCATCGCTTGCGGCCAGCACCATCCCTTCCGACAAGCCGAATTTCATTTGCCGCGGCGCGAGATTGGCGACCATCACAGTCAAGCGTCCCTTGAGTTGCTCCGGATCATAGGCGGATTTGATCCCGGCAAAAACCACACGCTGCCCGCTGCCGATATCGAGCGTTAGCTTCAATAGCTTTTCTGCGCCTGACACGTGTTCCGCATTGACAATTTTAGCGATACGCAAATCAATTTTACTGAAGTCGTCGATGGAAATGGTCCCGGCAAGCGGCGCAATCGCATGTTGCTGCTTCTCCGCATGTCTTACCGGCGCATCTTGCACGGCAGGCGCCAGGCTCTGCGTGTTGGCAGCGATTAGCGCATCGATTTGTCTGGTGTCGATGCGTGTCATCAAATGCTGATAAATGTTGATCTTATGGCCCGCAGGCAGCAACAAATCGGAAACCGGCTGATCGTCGCGCAGCTGCGGCCAGGTCAAAGACGCGCAGTTAAGGAAGGCTTCTATTTGTTTCGCAGTGGCCGGCAGGACCGGTTTCAAGTAACGCGCCAGCAAATAAAATAATTGAACGCCAAGGCTGCAAGTGCGTTGCAAATCATCACTGCGATCGGGATTTTTGGCGATTTCCCATGGCGCGAGCTGGTGAATCATTTCGTTCGCCTGGTCAGCAAATTTCATGATTTGGCGAATGGCGGCAGAATATTCACGCGTCTCAAATGCCTGCTCAATAACATCCGGCCTCCATGCGGCAAAATGCTCATTCACCATCTGTTGCAGAATTTGATACTGCGCGCCATCAACCAATCCGCCATCAAATCGTTTGCTGATAAAACCCGCGCAACGGCTTGCAATGTTAATAAACTTACCAACCAAATCAGAGTTGACGCGAGCGACAAAATCTTCCAGATTCAGGTCGATGTCTTCCAACGTGCTGTTCAATTTGGCTGCGTAGTAGTAACGCAGCCATTCGGGATTCAAACCCTGTCTCAAATAACTTTCCGCAGTGATGAACGTGCCGCGCGACTTGCTCATTTTTTCGCCATTCACCGTCAGAAAACCATGCGCGAAAATCTTTGTCGGCGTGCGGTATCCGGCATTTTGCAGCATCGCGGGCCAGAATAATGCATGGAAATACAGAATGTCCTTACCGATGAAGTGATACAGTTCCGCATTGGATTGCGGTTGCCAAAATTCATCGAACTGAATCTTTTCCCGTTCGCATAAATTCTTGAAGCTGCCCATGTAACCCACCGGCGCATCAAGCCAGACATAAAAATATTTACCGGGTGTATCGGGAATTTCAAAACCGAAATAGGGTGCATCGCGCGAAATATCCCAATCCGAAAGCTTGTTTTCTCCCGCTTCGCCGACCCATTCACGCATTTTATTGGCGGCCTCTAGCTGTAAATGATCACCTTCACAAGCCCAATGCCGTAAAAAATCAACGCAACGCGGATCGGATAAGTTAAAGAAATAATGTTCGGATGATTTGTTGACCGGCTTTGCGCCCGATACGGCGGAATAGGGATTTTTCAGTTCGGTCGGCGCATACGCCGCGCCGCATACCTCGCACGAATCACCGTACTGATCTTTAGCGCCACACTTCGGACATTCGCCTTTGACAAACCGGTCTGGCAGGAACATATTTTTGACCGGATCGTAAAGTTGTTCAATGCCACGCACAGTAATTAAACCTGCCGCTTTTAGCTTGGCGTAGATATCTTCGGAGAAATACCGTGTTTCCGCTGAATGCGTACTGTAGTAATTGTCGAATTGGATATGGAACCCGTTAAAATCCCCCAAGTGCTCTGAGTGGACGCGCGCGATCAAAGCTTCCGGTGTAATGCCTTCTTTTTCCGCGCGCAACATGATCGGCGTACCATGCGTATCATCGGCGCACACATAATAGACCTCATGTCCGCGCATTTTCTGAAATCTCACCCAGATATCGGTTTGAATATATTCCACCAGATGACCTAAATGGATACTGCCGTTGGCGTATGGAAGTGCAGAAGTAACCAGAATTTTTCGCTTGCTCATTCGCTATTCACAGCTCGGATTGAATAAACGCCAATTGTAACAAACTGTGTGCGCATTCCTGATATTTGTTACCATTCCCTTATTAAATTGTTAGCCGCTAACCGGCAGTAATAAGGAGTTTTGTAGTGACTATTTCTGAACAACAAATACAAACGATTCTCTCTCAGACCATTGATCCAACCACGGACAAGGATTATATCAGCGCAAAAGCCGTACGTTCGATCCGGGTTGAACAAAACAATACTGCGATTGACATCGAATTGGGATACCCCGCCAATAGCGTTAAAAATACGGTGCAAAGTCAGATCAGCGAGGCTTTACGATCGATACCCGGCATTGCAAATATCCAGGTGACAGTGACTAGTAAAATTATTCCGCATGGTGTGCAACGGGGCGTCAAACTGATTCCCGGTATCAAAAATATCATCGCAGTTGCATCCGGCAAGGGCGGTGTCGGAAAATCCGCGACGGCAGTCAATCTGGCTCTGGCATTAGCAGCGGAAGGCGCTTCCGTAGGCATTCTGGATGCCGATATTTATGGACCGTCACAACCTCAAATGCTCGGTATCACGGGTCATCCGGAGTCTTTTGATGGCAAAACCATGGAACCGATGCAGGCGCATGGTATTCAAGCGATGTCGATCGGTTTGCTGATTGACGTTGAGACTCCGATGGTTTGGCGCGGCCCGATGGTTACGCAAGCCTTGCAGCAATTATTGAACGATACCAATTGGAAAGATCTGGATTATTTAATTGTTGATTTACCGCCAGGCACTGGCGATATTCAATTGACGCTGGCGCAAAAAATACCGGTAACCGGCGCGGTGATTGTCACCACGCCACAGGATATTGCCTTACTGGACGCTCGCAAGGGCTTAAAAATGTTTGAAAAAGTAGGCATTCCGATTTTGGGCATCGTCGAAAATATGAGCACGCATACCTGCTCGCAATGCGGGCATACCGAACCGATATTTGGCACCGGCGGCGGTGAAAAGATGTGTCAGGATTACAATGTGGAATTTCTCGGTGCTTTGCCACTCGATATCAAAATTCGCGAGCATACGGATACTGGGAAACCCAGCGTCGTTGCTGAACCGGATGGAGAAATAGCCGGAATCTACCGGTTGATTGCACGGCGCGTTGCCGTCAAGGTTGCCGAATGTGCCGAAGATCATTCTGAATTGTTCACCAAAATCATTATGGAAAATGACTAGGAGCTGCTAAAGCATGACGATCAAGTCAGACAAATGGATACGCCGCATGGTCATGGAATACGGCATGATTGAACCATTCGAACCCGATCAAATTCGCCAAAAGGATAATCAACGCATTGTTTCCTACGGCACATCAAGCTATGGTTACGATATCCGCTGTTCGGATGAATTTAAGTTGTTCACCAATATCAACTCAACGATTGTTGATCCGAAGAATTTCGACTCCAACTCATTTGTTGATGTCAAAAATGATGTATGCATCATTCCACCAAACTCGTTTGCCCTGGCACGTACCGTCGAATATTTCCGTATCCCGCGCAATATATTAACCATTTGCCTGGGCAAATCCACCTACGCCCGCTGCGGCATCATCGTCAATGTCACCCCCTTTGAACCGGAGTGGGAAGGCTATGTCACATTGGAATTCTCCAATACAACTCCCCTGCCGGCTAAAATCTATGCCAATGAAGGTGTTGCACAAGTAATATTTTTTGAGGCGGATGAAGTTTGTGAAACCTCATATAAAGACCGAGGCGGGAAATATCAAGGACAGCATGGCGTGACGCTGCCAAAAATCTAAAGTTGTATTTCTTAATCAGCGCAGAAGCGCTTTGATCTAACGCGAGAAAATCTAACGTTGATCCAACAATTTTTCGTCTCACTGATGCTCATTCTTCTTTCCGCAGCTTTGCCGGTAGAAGCGCAGAATCGTATCTCCTTACCGCGAACAAGTTTGGAACCCAATGATATCGCAGTCATCATTAATGAAAACGATCCATTATCCCGGCAAATAGGCAATTACTACCTGCAAGCCAGGCAAATACCTGAAACAAACATCATTAAATTACGCTTCTCATCTGAACGTAGCGTTATAACCCCAAAGGAATTCAGGCAACTAAAAACCACTATTGACCAGCTTACCCCTGAACATGTGCAGGCATTCGCTGTTGCCTGGACTACGCCATACCGGGTTGGCTGCATGTCGTTAACATCCGCGCTGGCCTTTGGTTTCGACAAGAGATACTGCGCCAAGCCCTGTGGATCGACTGCTCTTAGCCCCTATTTTAATTCACCCAGCCTTTATCCCTATGACGATTACAAGCTGCGCCCCGCGATGATGCTGGCCGGAGCTTCCTTCGAACACATCAAGGCATTGATCGACCGCGGCATACGCTCAGACTACAGCTTTCCCAAAGGCTGGGCTTATTTAATGAATACTTCGGACAAGGCACGCAACAGCCGGGCAGCCAGCTTTACACAAGCCGCGGAAGAACTGGATAACGTATTTCCCATGCAAATACTAACAACCGATTACATTTCTGAGCGTAAGGATGTGCTTTTTTACTTTACCGGCTTGAAAAAAGTACCCATGATCGAAACACTGCGCTTTCTTCCGGGTGCTTTAGCAGATCATTTAACTTCGGCTGGCGGCAAGTTGACTGATTCTCCGCAAATGAGCAGCTTGCGTTGGCTGGAGGCCGGAGCTACAGCAAGCTATGGAACCGTTGTTGAACCTTGTAGTTTTTCACAAAAATTCCCATCACCCATAGTGGCCATGTTTCAGTATGCATTAGGCGCCTCTGCGCTTGAGGCTTATTGGAAAAGTGTTGCCTGGCCGGGCCAGGGTCTATTCATCGGTGAGCCATTGGCAAAACCTTTCGCTCCGCATTTAGAAGAAATAAGTCCGGGACATTTTATGCTGAAATTCTTTTCGCCACGTACGGGGCATTTGAGAATCGAGCAATCATTCTCTGCTGCTGGACCTTTTAGCCCATTCATGCGCCAAAAAACCATTAATCGCGGAGAAAATCGGTTTTACTTTAAATTTAATGAAGAAACAGATGGTTACCTAAATATACAATGGTACTGACAAGCTATCAGAAAACCCTAAGCTTCATCTAAACTTTTTTATAAAACAACCGTCAAATGCAATGATCGTTCCCCCTAATGTAACACATTGTTTATAGTTGACTATTATTTGATATGACAAAATATTTTTATATTAAAAAAATACTTGCTTTGCTTGAAATGCAGACTATAATGCGTGCATTTTATTCGTCAGTAAATTTATCGATGAGGAGGTCATCATGAGAAGTATAAAGAACTTTATCGCACCAGCTGATCTAGTCAATGTTCATATTCCTGAAACGTAGCTTTTTTAAAGGAGCACACCATGCCTAAGCTTTCATCTTCACTTCAGAAATACGATCAGTCTGAAGTCTTATTTGATACCCATCCTGAAATTAGTCTTAATTTTGAACACGTTCAAGATATCCTGAAAAAAGGCTATCAACGCCCTTTTTTACTGGTGGACAGCAACATCATCCGACGTAAAGCCCAACGTTTCATTGCTGCCATGCCTCGAGTTCGTCCACATTATGCTGTCAAAGCAAATCCTGATGAGCGTGTACTGAATACTTTAATCGATGAAGGCGTTGGATTTGAAATCGCCTCTATCGCCGAACTGGACTTATTACTTAAGTTAGGCGTCCCAGCTGCTGAAATATTTTATAGTAATCCGATGAAATCCCGAACTTACATAGAATATGCCGCTGCCAAAGGGGTTGAATGGTATGTGCTCGATAGCATTGAGGAATTACGCAAAATAGTCAGCATCAAGCCAGATGCTAAAATGTACTTGCGTATTGATACACCGAATATTGGCAGTGATTGGCCGTTAGCTGGAAAATTTGGCACGCATCTTGCCGATATTAATGAGATTATTCATGAAGCTGTGAAGCTCAAAGCAGATCTGGCCGGCGTTACCTTCCATGTCGGTTCTCAATGCCGTAATCCACAAAATTGGCGCGTTGGTATCGAACGTGCAAAGAAAGTCTTTGCTGAAATGCGGCTTGTCGGCTTGAATCCCCGATTGCTAAATGTTGGCGGAGGCTATCCTGTGCGGCATGTCAAACCCATTCCTTCAATCGAAGTGATCGCAGAAGTTATCAACGACGCCATTGCCGATTTACCGGAAAGCATCCACGTTATGGCGGAGCCAGGCCGCTACCTGGTATCCGATTCGGCTTATTTTGTATGTCGCGTCGTGGGTACCGCAACTCGAAATGGAAAACGATGGATGTATTGGGATGCAGGCATGTTTGGCGGTGTTATAGAAATGACTGAAGGGTTGCGCTATGAAATCCTGACAGACCGGGAGGGCAATAACATTCCTTGGTCAATTGCCGGTCCCACTTGCGATTCAGTCGATATCCTGATGCATGAGCTGATGCTGCCCAATAATATACAGGAAGGGGATTTCATTTATATACCCAACGCAGGCGCTTACACTACCGCATACGCAAGTAATTTCAATGGATTTCCTTTACCTGATGTGAAAGTGATCTGAGCAATCGCGATCACTCGCACCTACAGCAATAATCCTGATAAATGGTGAAATGGCACTTGATGCCTATTTCACCATTTATATTGGTACGTATCATCTATAAGGACCGTAGGTCAATCCTGAAGAATATTTGAGTCATACTTTACGCTCAAGAATGACAAAATGATATTCGATTTGCGCATCATTCACTGATATATGTTTATCGCGCTGTATTTCTTCCCAGTTGCTGCGATCAAATTCCGGAAAAACCACATCGCCTTCAAAATCACTCTGTATTTCAGTAATATACATTCTCTGACAAATATCCAGTGTTTGCCGGTATAGCTTCTCACCACCAATAATAAAGCTTTCATTATTGATCGCGCTACTTTCTTCACATATCAATAAGGCATCTTGAAGAGAATTCACTACAGTTGCTCCCGGCACTTCATAACCTGATTGCCGGGTAATAATAATATTTGCTCGTCCGGGTAACGGTCTACCGATCGACTCATAGGTTTTTCTTCCCATCACAATGGTTTGCCCCATTGTCAGGAGCTTAAAGTGCTTCAGATCAGCCGGCAAATGCCAGGGCAATTGATTATTTCTGCCAATAACTCGATTCTTAGCCATGGCAACCAGGATTGAAAGACACATTGAAATCATACGGCTACAGGTGCTTTGATTGGTGGATGAGGATCATAGCCCTCCAAGACAAAATCCTCGTATTCAAACTCAGAAATTGTTCGTATCATCGGATTTAATCTCATTACGGGCAATGGCCGTGGCTCACGCGATAACTGCTCGCGCGCTTGTTCCAAATGATTCAGATAAAGATGCGCATCGCCTGACGTATGGACGAATTCCCCCACCCCGAGATTACTAACCTGCGCAATCATCATCGTTAGCAAGGCATACGAAGCGATATTAAATGGCACTCCCAAAAAAATATCTGCGCTTCGCTGATAGAGCTGACACGATAACTTATTATCGGCTACATAGAATTGAAAAAGAGCGTGGCATGGAGGCAATCGCATTCTGTGCAATTCACCTACATTCCATGAAGAAACCAGCATTCGACGCGAATCAGGTGTATCTATAATCTGTTTAATTACCTGTTGAAGCTGATCAATTTTCTGTCCGTCTGCGCTCATCCAGGAACGCCATTGTTGACCGTAAATAGGGCCCAGATTGCCATTTACGTCAGCCCACTCATCCCAAATTGAAACACCATACTTATGCAGATAACGTACATTGGTATCACCTCGAATAAACCATAATAGCTCGTGAATGATTGATTTTAGATGACATTTCTTGGTTGTGACTAACGGAAAACCATCATTTAGATCAAAACGCATCTGATGGCCGAAAATTGATAATGTACCAATACCCGTTCGATCTGTTTTTTGAAAACCGTGATCCATAACATGCTGCATTAATTCGAGATACTGGCGCATTCGTATTTAACCCTCCCCTATTCATGTTTTTTAATCTGCCTGTAACAGGCTATCCCCCGCCACAACATACATAACGCGTATATAATAGCAATATTATCTGCAATCATTCTTTTTGTAATGGCTCCCGATATCGCTACACAAAAAATAATATTTCACAGGAAAGCTTTCAATGCTGGCATCCCTTTTCCAGAATATATCACCCATTGATCAATCGATTAAAACACCTCATATTCTCGTAGTACTTCCTAAGTTAGACAAGTTACCCAAGAAATATAGTATTCCCGGTGAAGAGCCGCTGAATAAATTACTCTTGCGGCGCAATATGCAGTTAACAGATCTTGACGAAACACCCGTGAGCGCAAATCTCCAGAATGGTGAATTATGCAGTTGGGTTATGATTGATACTGACAAACCCATTTTTGAACAACAAACGTGCCTACGCAAGGCAATAAAATCTCTGCTTCTAGAAAATCCGGATGAAATACATATTGCTGTTTATGGCACCCTGCAGCAAAAAAGAAACTTTGCCGAGCTGGCTGTTTATACCGTTTGGATCAATGGTGCTGTACTACCGGTACGCAAAAATAAACCGATCAGAAAGCCGCTGGCTAAGATGTTTCTATATGGCTATCAAGATGCTAACAATTTTTCCTTGCAACGTGCATTAGCAGAAGGAAATTTATTAGCGCGCGGATTAACTGCTCTTCCTGCAAATGAATTAATGCCCAAGACTTATCGACAACAAATTAAGAAACTGGCTGAAAATGAAGGATGGAAGTATCAAGAATTTGATTTTAATAAATTGAAAGAAATGGGAGCAGGCGCTTTCATCGCGGTAGCACAAGGAAGCGACACAGAAGATGCCGCTATTGTGCATCTACAGCATAATTGCAGGCCTGGCTCCCAAAATAAAAATATTGCGATTGTGGGTAAAGGCATTTGCTTCGATACTGGCGGTTACAATATAAAACCAGCTCGCTATATGCAGGGCATGCACGAAGATATGAATGGTTCCGCCGTCGCTTTAGGCATTCTGCTTGCAGCCACACGTGCCGAAATACCTGTCACAATCGATTGTTGGCTTGCCATTGCACAAAACCATATCAGTCCGCGTGCCTATAAACAAAACGATATTATTTCGGCATTAAACGGATTGTCGATTGAAATCGTACACACTGACGCTGAAGGTCGAATGGTTTTGGCAGATACCTTGACTTTGGCGAGTCAACAAAAGCCTGATCTGATCATCGACTTTGCCACTTTAACAGGCAGCATGAAAACAGCCTTGGGATCCCGGTATAGCGGGATTTTCAGCAATCAAGATGATTTATGCCAGAAAGCTATTGTCGCGGGAACGAGAAGTGGAGAACGTGTTTGTGCTTTTCCGATGGATGCAGATTATGAGGAAAGTCTTGAAAGCGATATCGCCGATATCAAACAATGTCAATTAGACGGGGATTTTGATCATATTCTTGCAGCATGCTTTTTAAAACGATTCATACAGAACACACCCTGGCTGCACGTAGATTTATCCGCAAGCAATCACAAAGGGGGATTGGGTGCGGTTAACAGTGAAATTACAGGGTTTGGCGTTAATTGGGCTATTGAATTTCTTAAAAATATTGAATAAGAGAAAATCCCATAAAACGCTTAAGCAAGTTACATGTCCCCAGCACAAAACTAGCCAATACTAGCCAATACTAGCCTCTTAGCATGACCAGTTTCTGACCTATGGACAAATTTTCATCGCTATTATTCCAGTGTTTAATTTGATCTACTGTTGTGCGATAACGCTTTGCAATTTCGTACAGGGTATCACCTTTTTTCACAACATAAGCAACAGATTGATTATGTTGTGCCTGCTTCCTCCAAGACGATCTAGTTATTTGATTTTCTGCCACAATTTGAGGCACCAATATTTTTTGCCCCAGTGTAAGATTTTTGTTTCGAGCAATTCCATTGATTATTTGTAACTGTTTTACAGTAGTCTCATGCCGAGTAGCAATCTCACTAATTTTTTCTCCTTTCTTGACCCGATAAAATTGCCACGAAATTCGAGGATCATGATACGTTTCCAGATTCCTAACAAATATTTCTTTCTTTTCTTTAGGTATCAATAAAGTACGAGGTTCATTATTGACTTTTATAACGTAACGATTATAAGCCGGGTTTAACGCTGTGAATTCAACTTCGGAGATATTAGCAAGGCGTGTAACGAGAGGAATATCGATGTGTTCATGAATCTTTACAGTATCAAAATACGGCCGATTAGGCACCGAACGCAGCTGTATGCCATATTTTCTGGCATTGGCAACGACATCCTTTATGGCCAGTATCTTGTAAACATAATGCTTTACCTCAACCGGTAAATTTACATCATAAAAATTAACGGCCCTTCCCTTGTGTATGTGCTTTGCCAGAATTTTACCTACAGCGCCTTCGCCCAGATTATAAGCCGCTAATGCCAGCTTCCAATTATCGAATCTTTGATAAAGATATTGAAGATAATCAAGAGCCGCTTGAGTTGATGCCACGATGTCGCGCCGGTCGTCATGCCAAACATTCTGTTCCAGACCCAGGATTCGCCCTGTTTCCGGAATAAATTGCCACAGTCCCGCTGTTTGGCTATTTGATTTTATCAAAGGATCATAAGCGCTTTCTATTATCGGCAGCAACGCTATTTCCATCGGCATTCCGCGGCGCTCAACTTCCTCCATTATATAAAACAAATAACGTTCACCGTTTGCAACAATGCTGTTAAATGCATGGGGATTCTGTATATAATTGAGTGTGATCTTGCGGATTGCTTTATTATTCGGAGAGGGCGGAAGTGCCAATGCAAACCCGCCACGAATACGTTCCCACAAATTTGAACTATGCTGAGCTTTGTCGCGCAATAATCGATCTGCAAATGCATTAAACGATAAAAAAGAACACGCGGTGGAAATTAGTAAGAATAATATAGCAAAAATTATATTTCTTTTTATAATCATCTATATATGCTTTTATATATCTATATCGTCTGACAGGATATATAAAAATTGACTCTTTGCAAACTGTTTTTTTCATATCGATACATCTCAAAAATATATATATCATTATAGATCATAAGGTTAAATAAATATCCTTATATCAATAATTAATAATCATTCTCGAAAATTTAATTGCCCAGATAACTCCTCCATTGTAATCATGGACTTAGATTTCCATCCTTTTTTGTGATGATCCACGATAATGTTTGTAAAAATGCCGCCACGCACATAAAAACGCGCTATCAATCGAATATATCTCGGCTTCAAAGCTGCGATGAGGTCATCAAGAATTATGTTTGTCACCGCTTCATGAAAGACGCCATCATTCCGGTATGACCAGATATACAATTTTAAGCTTTTAAGTTCAATGCATTTTTTATCTGGAATATAATCCAAAATTAGAGTCGCAAAATCTGGTTGCCCTGTTTTGGGACACAAACAAGTAAATTCAGGAATCTCCATGTGAATATGATAATCCCGATTAATAAATGGATTTGGAAATGTTTCAAGGTTTTTCTCAGGTTTACTAGCCATTCTTCATACTCATATATAAATTAATTCGGTTACAATAAATATTCATTGCCTGATGCGCTTTATCTATTATAACTGCCTTATCTCATAAACAAAAAATTGCGCCTCACCTATATCAAGCTAGCTGGTTTCAAGTCTTTTGCAGAACCCACTACCGTCCCGGTTTCCCATGATCTCGTGGGTATTGTCGGCCCGAATGGCTGTGGAAAATCAAACGTCATTGATGCGGTACGGTGGGTTTTGGGAGAATCAAAAGCTTCAGCCCTAAGGGGAGATTCGATGCAAGATGTTATATTCTCAGGATCGGAGAACCGGAAAGCAATTGGGCGTGCCAGTGTAGAAATTGTGTTTGATAATCACTTAAACAAAATTACCGGCCAATGGTCCAGTTATACCGAAATTGCAATTAAACGCGTTCTCCAGCGGAATGGTGCTTCAAGTTATTTCATTAACAACCTTCAAGTTCGACGACGTGATATTTCTGATCTTTTCTTGGGCACCGGTGTCGGCAGTCATGGCTACGCCATCATCGAACAAGGCATGATCTCACGGATCATTGAAGCAAAGCCACTGGAATTAAAAAATTTTCTGGAAGAAGCTGCCGGAATCTCTCAGTATCGGGAAAGAAGACACGATACTTCGTTGCGTCTGACCGAAACCCGAAAAAATCTAATACGCTTAGAAGATATTCATCAGGAGTTAGAAACTCAGTTGCAACGTTTGGAAACACAAGCGGATACTGCCATACAGTACCAATTGCTGCAAGATGCGGCGCATAAATCCCAATCTCTGCTGTGGTTACAACGCAGAGCAGACGCCATGCATCAACGCGATGCTGCAAAAAAAGAAACTCAGAAGCTTGAAGCGGAATTGGGCATCACCCTTTCGGCTCAACACACTGCAGAGAAAGATTACGAAACTGTTCGCAAGAAAGAACAGGCTGTCAATGAACAATTGCTTCAAATACAAGGGCAATTATATTCTGCTGATGCTGAAATAGGACGCCTGCAACAGGAAATCATCTATTTGAGAAACACACAAGATCGCTTAACACAGCAAATTCAGCAAACTGATGCTCAGCTCCAAAAAAACCAGCAATTAAAAGAAACGAAGTTAGAAAATCTTCAGCACTGGCGACAAGAAAAAGCGGATGCTGAGTCATCTCACAAATGCAGCATCCTTGTTTATAACGAGAGAAACAATAAACTTCCTGCTATTGAAACTGAGTTCTTCAATCACCAGAAAAAACTAAACGCATATCGAGACAACCTTTTAATTCTTGAGAAAACCAATCAACTTGAAGAAAATCATCTTTCACACGCAAAAAAAAATATTCAACAGCTAGAAACTCGATTTGCGCGTTTATCCAATGAACAAAATGAGTTAATCTCGGTTCAGCCCTCCAGGCTGATGGAACTACAGTCAGAAATTGCACACATCGAACACGCTTTAAAAGATGGAACGCTGAAGTGTCAAAGTTTAGAAAATAACCTGCCTGATGCAAACAAAAACAAACAACAAATTACCGGCAATATTCAAGCGCGGCAACATGCATTATCTCAGTCTATTGCCCGCTTTTCCGCACTGAACGACCTGCAGAAAAAACTTAATAATCATCAGGATCTCAATACATGGCTCAGTAAGCATAAATTGGATCTGTTGCCCCGTTTATGGCAGAAAATATATATCTCGCCAGAATGGGAAAACGCTCTGGAAGCTGTATTACGCGAACGGCTCAACAGTATTGAATCCGAGCAACTGGATCATGTTTTAAACTGGATGGATGACGCACCAAATTTAAAATGGACAATTTTTGATAAGAGCCAATCCAATTTATCGGATGCAGATGCGGTATCACAGTCAGCAACTCATAACCCAGTAGACTGTGAGAAATTGCTTGATTTTCTCACGGTTGACCAACCTGAAATCAGGCATGTCCTGGAAAACTGGCTATGTCCGGTTTATGTCACGGAAGACACGAAAGAAGGCCTTATTAAGCGCACAGCTTTAAAACCGGATGAAATGATTGTAACTCGGCAAGGACATATCATTACTCATAATAGCTTTACCTTTTATGCGCCTGATTCGGATTTGCACGGTGTATTGTCTAGACAGCAAGAGCTTATACAAATACAAACAGAAATTGACCAGCACGAATCGTCTCTGCAGAAGCAACGCATTTTATTATCACAAGCAGAACACCAGTATATGGAACTGGCAAATACTCTTCAATCAGTTAACGAGAATAACAAGCAATTGCAGGAACAATGGCACAAACAACAACTTGAAGCCGTTAAACTTACCCAGGCTAACGAACGCACGACACATCGCAATGAGCAAATTAATTTCGAATTGACTGAGATCAGGCGAGCGCTGGATCATGAGATTTCACTGCAGAAATCTGCAAAAACAAGATTTGAAAATAATCTGGTACAAATCGAAACACTCAGAAATAATGAAAAACAAGCTCAATCTACTTGGGAGGCAACCAATCATGCGCTTATAAATTTACGCCAGAAAATATTGCAATCCACACAAGAAGTACAAGAAGCTGCTTTTCATGTAAAAACTTGCCAGAACAAAATCATTGAGATTGAAACTCATATCCAGACCATTGAGGCAGATCTTCAGAAGCTCGCGGAAAATCATACTAACTTGGTCGAAGAAAAAGAAAATTTAGATGCAAATCGAATCAATACTCTGTTACAAGATGTTCAATCGCAACGTAAATTAGTGGAACAAGCTGCATTACAGGTTCGCCAGGAAGCCAGTAACAACACAAAAAAATTACAGGAAATAGAAAATATCCGCATGACCTCAGAACAAAAATCTTACTCATTGCGAGAAACCATAAGTAAATTCCAACTCAAGGAACAAGCGGCCGCAATTGCAATGAGCCAATTTGACGCGCTAATCAATGATGCAGACATTGAAGTGGAATTGCTGTTACCACTCCTTAATAAAAAAAATACGACAGCATTACAATCTGAAATCGATCAGATCAATACAAAAATTGCAGGACTCGGCTCCGTCAATCTCGGGGCATTAGAGGAACTTGAAATTGCACGCGCACGAGAATCCAATTTACTGATACAGTTACATGATATCGGCGCGGCCATTGCTACCTTAGATAATGCCATTCAACAGATTGATCGCGAAACCCAAAATCGCCTGAACGAAACTTTCTATCTAATAAACAAATATCTAGATGAAATTTTCCCGGTTATTTTTACGGGTGGAAGAGCCCGGCTTGAATTTTGTGACAATAAAATTCTCGACTCAGGCTTATTGTTGATGGCGCAACCGCCAGGAAAAAAGAACAGCTCTATACATTTATTATCCGGTGGAGAAAAGGCGCTCACGGCATTAGCATTAATTTTCTCATTATTCCGATTAAATCCAGCTCCATTCTGCTTATTGGATGAAGTCGACGCTCCCCTTGATGACAACAATACCAAGCGATTTTGCGAAATAGTGAAAAACATGACCCAACACACCCAATTTTTATTTATCAGCCATAACAAGATAACCATGGAGATGGCGCAGCGATTAATTGGGGTTACAATGCAAGAACAAGGTGTATCAAGAATAGTAACCGTCGATCTCGCTGATGCCATTACTATGGGAAAACGCGATAAGCAGGTCGCAATCCAGTGATTGTAGTAAATCGTATAAAACTGACATAATCTGCTGTGCTCAACAGCAACTTTAAGAAATAGCAAGGAGGTAATATGGAGATTCTTAGCATGAGTGACTTGCAGGTAAGTTTGATCATTATCGGTATCATAATTATCGTTGCCGTTGCCGTTTTCAACTGGCTGCAGCAACTGCGTTATCGTCGGGAAGTACAGGCGGCATTTGATCATAAACATGATGATATCCTTTTGGACGCACATCATTCTGACGAACCTTTTCAACGCATTGAACCGAAGTTTAATAAAAAAATATCAGATGTAGCGCTTGATACTTTGACTCAAGCTGATGATCAAGCTGATTTGCCGCCGGTTGAATCAAAAAAAACATCAGTTACACCACCTGCACATCCAACAATCAATATTCCCCAAACAGGCATCCCTGTTAATTCTGCTACAACCTCACCGCTGCTTGATTATGATAGTAATACTAATTACATCGTCAATATTCGATCAGGCTCAGTTATTACCAATACTCACATTGCCAAGCTATTACAAAGAAAGTTTGACTTTGGAAAACCGGTTTATTGGCTGGGGCAACAGGATAAAAATGAGCCATGGGAAGAGATCTCCAATGAATCCAACGTGGATAGTGACGGTTACTGTCATTTGAAAGGCTGCTTACAGCTTGCCGACAGAGCTGGCCCTATCAGCGAGGTCAATTTGTCCAAATTCAGGGATTTAGTTCTAGATTTTGCATCACAGGTAAACGCTTCTGCAGAATGCCCTGATATTGTGAGTGCGCATGAAAAAGCCGTTATGCTCGATAAATTTTGTGCTGAAGTCGATGTCATGATAGGCATTAATATCATTAGCAAAGACGACGGTGCATTTGTTGGCACTAAGATTCGGGCACTGGCGGAAGCTTCCGGATTCAGACTCGAAACAGATGGTTTATTCAAATATCGCGACGACAGCAATAATGTTCTGTTTACATTGAATAATTATGAATCATCTCCATTCCTACCTGAAAACATTAAATCATTAACTACGCATGGCGTAACTTTCCTGTTGGATGTGCCAAGAGTTGCCCATGGAGAAAGAGTATTTGATCAAATGACGCATTTGGCCAAGATTTTCTCCAATACCCTTGGCGGAATTGTAGTTGATGATAATCGAGTCCCGTTAAGTGATAGTGGATTGCAAAAAAGTAAACAGCAACTGCTGGAAATACAAATTTTAATGAAAAAGAATCATATTAACGCGGGCAGTCCCAGCGCCTTACGATTATTTGTATAAGAAAAATTTTCACAATAATACTAAAGATAAGTACTTTAGTATCCGTAATCGCTACAAAGTCTGTTGATTATTTTATAAAATAAACATTAAAAATATGTTGTTATAAAATCTCTCTCGGCACAAATCTTAAGATATTAATATAAGATTTTGATAGACAAATAATATCATAACCAGGAAAAAAGTATTATTAGTATATTAGCGGTCAGAGTGAACCTCAATTTTTTGCAATGGCACTCACCGCAAATTAATTATATGTAGTACAAAAATTTATACTCATAAAAAAATAAAAATAATTATCGATTGCTGTTTTGATCGAAAACTAGGGCACGATAACAGAATTTTAGATTTGGTTACCCAATAACCTTTTAATAATTCAAAAATTTGCGCCCTATGGAAACAGAACTGAAATCTTTAGAAGAAAAACTTTCTTTACTTTTACGTATGTATCAAGATACCCGCGTAGAAAATAAGAAATTACAGAAAGAATTGACGAATTCTCATCATCAATGTGAGAAATTAAATGAGAAAATACATGTGGCTGCTAACCAACTTGAAGTGCTTTTATTGAATATTCCTGAAAATGAATAATTCCACATTCAATGTAAATATTATCGGCCATGAATTCAGTATCGCATGCACTGACAAAGAATGTGAAGAACTTCAACTCGCTGCTGCTTATCTGGATAATAAGATACAAGATATCAAAACAGAAGGAAAAATTATTGATTTCGATCACATAGCGATTATTGCGGCGCTAAAAATTACACATGAATTGTTAATATTAAGAAACATCACAAGTTTTGACATAGATGAATTTAAGCGTAGAATTATTACCTTAAAAGAGAAAGTTGATGAAGCAATAACAATGGAAGATTAGAAAGAAAATTATGGGGTTAATCCCTGCGGTGTTCGTTAAGACTTATATTCTTTGAACCATTTTTAGAAAATGGTTGTGGATTTTAGTGATACTGTTGTGCGCGCCATTAATGGATGTGCCTGATGTATCCGTGAAGCAACCGCCTTGGACCTCATGGTTCAAGATGATGGTCTAACGGCATATGTGGGGAGCTATTTCGGGACAAGAAACGTTTGTAGAACGTTTCTTGTCCTTTTGGTTTTGTATGCTTACAGATTAGTTTACAAATATTGAGCTGATGTATTTTTACTTATATGAAGCCTCCCGGTTTGGCAAGCAATATTTCGTGCTTTGGTAAAATGAAAATCGACTACAATCTTATATCCGGCCTTATTGCAGACTGGATTTCTATCTGCTGGCCATGATGGAATTTGCCAAGGTAATCAATAATGAAAATAATTTCTTTAATAAAAAATACCATGGATAAAATAAATCTTAATTTCTCAATTTTAGTTTTCGCACTAATAGCATTGACTGCGGCATCAATTGCATTTGCACAAGATACAGATAGTACAGATGAAAATATGAGAATCCTGCAAGCAAAAATTGCTGCTGATAAAAAATTATTAGTTGCAGAAAATATGAATTTAACAGATGGTGAAACAAAGAATTTTTGGCTAATTTATGATGCTTACCAAAAAGATTTACAGGAAATAGATAACCGATTGGCTAAGTTAATTAATGAATACGCCATAGTCTACAACGCTAATACCGTAACGAACGAGAAAGCCAGACAATTACTTGATGAATCAATTAAAGTCGAATTAGCAGAAATTCAATTAAAACAATCTTATATTCCCAAAATTGCTACAGCCCTTTCCGGTGTAAAAACGGTGCGTTATATTCAAATAGAAAATAAAATTCGAGCTCTTACCCGTTATGAGATTTCCGAAATGATTCCATTGATGGTAGAAGGCAAAGCCTATTAAGGCAGATTTCCTTAAAACAAATAATCAATGCATAATATCCTCGTGACTTTCCCACGAGGATATTCATATTGGCAAAATCCAATGCAAATTTAGAATTAGTTAATTTCTGCCATTTTCTCTGATGGAAACCAGTATCTGAATTTATTCACAATAAACAAAATTGTCCATAAGGTGAGAATAAAAGGGGAAGCCAAAACCGGAAGACCCAGTGGTGACAGCAGATTCGTCAATCCCAGCTGGAACAGTACAGCCAGAATACCAGCTAGAATAGCCAGTAAGGTAGTTTTGCCGCTAGATTCAAGAAAAACCCAGCCCACTGCAATCATAGTCAGAACCGGATTGAATCCATACAGCCCAGCCTCGATATCGCCTTGATTAACACCAGCCAGCATTGGTATGATAACCCCGATAAAAGCACCGCTAATGGCCATGAATGCACCACGTAAAGTAGCAATGGCGATACCAACCAGAAGTAAGCCACCGGCAAGTATGTTATCAGCAAACACAATCTGACCGATGCTTCTCATCAAGGCGGCAAGCCATTTTTCCAGAGGTATGGCACCGATATCTATTACAATCATCTGCATATTTACTATTGGTAACGTCGAGCCAAGCGTACGGCTATCGAATACGTAGATCATCATCAGAAATATCCAGCTGATTAGAACAAATGGCGATGTTGCCGCAGGAATGTTAAACATCCTCAACGCCCTTGTCAGAGCGATCCATAGGACGCCCGATAGCATGGATGCAAGTACGATGTAGAGCCAAAACTGGGGCGTATGTTCGAGAAATATTGATAGACAAGCTTCCGGCCAATACACCATTGAAACCGTACAACCCCGCTTCAATATCTTCTTTACAGAATTTTAGCGCGTAGGCAGTTACGGTACTGCTGATTAAACCGATAGTTGCAGCCAATCCTGTAATTATTCCACCAACATAGAGTGCCATCAGTACGCACAGCCCGGTAGCGGCATTACCACAAAAAACAACCTGTCCGGCGCCTCTCAACAATACTCGTAGAATCCCCGGCAACATCTTGTCAAAATTTAGTAACCAGCTCAAAGTGATTTCCTTTCTTAAAGTGAATTGATATCGATCTTTGTTTCCTGATGCGAAGTGTCTATAGTGCTGCGCAGAATATCTTCGGCAGCCAATCGTCCAATATGGGCGACTTCACCTTTACCGGTTACCATGGCGGTTACGATAGTACCGTCAATCAGAAGACTCAGTTTCTCCGTTACCAATTCGGGATCCTTTGCGCCGCTTTCCATAACCATTGCTTGCAACTTAGCGTTAATTCTTTCCCTGTGTCGATTGGCAATCTCTTGTATCCAGCTGTTGCCTTTATCATGTTCGGCAACTGCATTGATGAACACACAGCCGTAAAAATCCTGGCTGGCGAACCAGTTCTGCATCAAATCGAACAAAGCCAGGATACGCTCGACCGGAGAACATTGCATGGCTGGAAGATCCTGATCAAACCAGCAAAACCAAATGTTCGCTTCAGCCTCGAAGACAGCTTTGAGCAGATTCTCCTTCGAACCGAAATGCAGATAAAGGGTGCGGCGAGCCACTCCCGATTCCTCAATAATTCTGGCTATTCCGGTGGCATGGATACCTTCTTTGCAAAATAGCCGACAAGCAGTGCTTAATAATTTTCTTTTATTAGCCTCTTTCCGTGAATTACTTTTTAAGTGCTGCTGCATTTCAGGATATAACATGGCTAAACTCGAGTACGTATCTCTTTCTCAAGGTGGTAGAGAAATCTGGTTAAAAATTTTCATTATCGTCTTCTCTCAATTGTTTTTGAATTTTTTTTGCAATTCTCTCGGCTTCAAGACGTATCTCCCGCAGCAAACCACTTAACGGATTGATTTGCCCGATAAAATAAAGACGAGGAGCATCTTTGTATTCCTGATCACCCGAGATAAGCGGTCGATCTTTCTCATCAGTGATACCCGGAGCCTGAACCAATTTGGAAATACCAGTTCGGAATCCTGTTCCGGCGATAATGACATCGGGTTCCAGTGTAATTAGTGCATGGCTGCTATCTGGAGAAGTTGCCATAGCATGCAGAACATGTACAGTTCGTCCGGTAATTTTCTGAATCGGCCCCACTATTTTGATCCGGCCTGCACGAACGTCATCAACAAAAGGACGATAAAGAATCGGCACGACATTATTGATATCGAATTGTTTGGAAAGTGGCCTACTCGGATAGGGAAGACCGTAAGCGCTCAGGTCTCCGATCATCGTTCGTTGCAGAAAAATCAATATACGATCTACCACAGCGCTAGGCCACCCCCTTGTCCACACACCGATCCCGATCAACGGAATGCCGAAAATATTTTTAGGCAGAATATAGGGTGGCGTTCTGCCTGATACAGTAACTGAGCTAGCGTATTCGGTTAACCTGCTGGCAATTTCGGCGGCGGAGTTTCCAGTACCTATTACCAATACATGCTTGCCGGAAAAATCTTTGGCACTCTTAAATTTTGAAGAATGAGTGATTTCACCTGGAAAGGATTCCATTCCTTCCCATTCAGGAATTATCGGAATACGACAACCACCAATTGCCATGACGATACTACGAGATTCAAAATATTTACCATCGCAGCTGATAATAACCCAGAGATCTCGCTCACGATCATAATTAACCCGTGCAATATCAATGTTGGTTTGAACTGTAAAACCTCCACGGGAGGGAAAAGTCTCTAAAAGTCGTACCACTTCTTCACGCGAAGGCCAGGAACCAGCCGAAAGAGGAAATTTGCTGCCCGGTAATGCTGAAAAATAGCGGCCGGAATTCAGGCGTACACCATCATAATGATTGCGCCAGACATCTCCAACCGCTGGTGTACGTTCCAGCACCAATGGATTTAAGCCTGCTCTAGTCAATTCATACGCGGCCGACAATCCCGCCGGCCCCGCACCGACCACTATCACATCATGTATATCATCATTTTCCATAATCAATATTATTTGGTATGTAATAAATAATGTACGAAATCGTACATCTCGCCATCAGCACGCACAGCAATATATACTTTGCCGCGAGAACCTACCATCAGGCCTGATGCTTGCATGATACGTTCAGGATGAATATGCTGCTTTAGCTTCAGAATGATGGACGATCTCAACGTTGACCGGCACTGGCCGCATGATCGTGTCAGGAATGGGCGCAGCCGGGAACGCTTTTTCCATAAGTTTGGTAACTTTTTCTGTTGGTGCATCAGTCTGTATATCAACTACGACCTTGATCGCATCGTAGCCGGGTGCGCCAGTCTCCAAGCCAAAGGCAGTACGAAAATTAACGCGACCTGAAACATTTATCCGCAAGAATTCCACATTGATGGGAGCAGCAGATAATGCGGCAATATAAGTATTGACAAGACAAGAACCAATAGCAGCCAGCAATAAATCTTCCGGAGTAACACCCACTTCTTCTCCGCCATAACGCTTGGGCTCGTCGGAAATCACCGTTTGACCATCGGTGACACGGGCCGTGCTGTGATAACCACTATCCCATACTACCGTTGCCTGAAATTTCGGATTAGCGATGTCACCTTGACCGTCTACTTTGATTGAATCAAGAACTGTTCGTATACGATTGAAGTCAAGTCCGTTCACAATAATGCTGGTCGTTGAATTAGTCATAGTTAAATCTCCATAATAAGTGCGGATGATAGAAGCCAACTCTCCATCTATTCGTCAAAAATATCTGATTGACTTCTTGGCATTGTAGTACATTTATCAGAAAAAGTATACCGATCGGTCTACATAATATATTTTATTTAATAACCATATAGATAAACTTCACAATTGAAGTTTATGCAGATAATATTAGTCGAATAATCGCAAGCTATCGGAATTGACTGGAAATATTCCACCGCAGAATTCAAGATGCCTATTACCGTCAACTAAGGCGGACTAACGTGGATTGATCCAGTTAGGCCTGAAAAAATCAAAGTGACTTACTCCGGCGTTCCCAAACTTATCGGTATCGCTTGTTACTCCGCTTACTGTTACTTACAATCGGAGAATTGCGCAGGAATCCCGATCGTTATATTAAAATAAGGAATTCCACCGTTTATAGTGGAGCTCCTTATTAATAGTTTTGTCATAGTTTTATAGCACTCGTGAAAAAGAAAACTGCCAAATCGTCCTTCTTTAAGATTGGTCAAGGCCTACTGCCAATAAGAATTTCTCAAATTCCAACTGAAGTCGTTGCTGGATTTACGCTTGCTGCTTTAGCAATACCAGTAAATATAGGGTATTCAAAAATTGCCGGTACTCCAGTTATCACCGAACTCTACACGATGCTTCTACCCGTACTGTTGTTTGCACTGGCGGGAGGATCCCGCCTCTTGGTAGTTGGTGCGGACTCGGCGACGGCGGCCATTCTTGCGGCCGGTCTCATTGGCATTGCAAGTACCGGAACTGACGAATATTTGGCACTTGCCGGAATTCTCGCCCTCATGGCCGCAACCTTTATGATTCTGGCGCGAATTATCGGTTTAGCTTTCTTGGCTGATTTCTTGTCACGCTCGGTACTTATTGGTTTTCTGACTGGTGTAGGTATACAAGTGGCATTGGGACAGATTTCAAGCATCTTGGGTCTCCAGGGAGGAGGTCATGGAACACTACAAAAAATCTGGCTTGATATACAACAAATCGATCAGATCAATTACAACGCACTAGGTATTGCGCTTGCCGTACTCCTGGTTATTTTAGGTGCAAAGAAAATCTCGGAACGTATTCCCGATGCCTTAATCGCAGTCATCGGCGCTATAACCGCAAGCTGGCTTTTCAACTTTGGCGCTTACATGCATCTTGTCGGTTCTATTCCAAGTGGCCTTCCTCATTTCTCATTGCCACAAGTTAATTGGAGTTGGGACCTTATTCATAAGCTCTTGCCCATCGCTTTTTCTATGTTTCTTGTTATTCTCGCCCAAAGTGCCGCAACTTCACGTGTTTATGCTGCACGTCACAATCAACCGCTCGATCAGAACGCGGATCTGAATGGCTTGGCGCTAGCAAATATTGGCGCCGGTCTATCCGGAACGCTCGCGGTCGCCGGCAGCCCCACGAAAACCCAGATTGTGGATAGCGCAGGCGGTCGTACTCAGCTAACGCATCTAGTAGCGGCAGGTGTTGTTATATTGGTTTTGCTCTTTCTAACTGAGCCACTGGCTTATATGCCTGAGTCTGTCTTGGCAGTCATTGTTTTTCTGACTGGTATTGATTTGATCAAATTCCGTAAAATGATGGATATCCTGCAACAACAACCATCAGAGTTCTGGATAGCGATAATTACAATGCTAATGGTAGTATTTGTCGGAATCGAACAAGGTGTTCTGCTGGCAATGGCGCTTTCGCTCATCGAGCACACCAGACATGGCTATCGACCAAAAAATATAGTACTGGAGTATACTAAAAGCGGTCACTGGGTTACTCACCCAGTGACCAGTAAAATCCAAGCTGTTCCAGGATTAATGATTTACCGTTTCACGCACAGTATTTATTACGCTAACGCATCACAGCTATCCAGAGAAATAGAAGCTCTCATACAGGCTCAGAATCCACCATTACGCTGGTTTTGTATCGATGCTTCCGCAATTTCCGATATAGATTATACTGCGGCAGAAACTTTGAAATCTCTTTCCGATTTGTTGAGAAAGAAAAAAATTCGTTTGATCGTTTCCCAAATGCAAGACGGTTTCAGCGAAGATAAGCATCAAAAGATACTGGAATTATTTGGGGAAAACGTCTTTTTTAATACATTGGATGACGTAATCGCTGCATACATGTTAACCAGCATAAAGAATCGATATAACCCACTAATTCCAGATACTCCAAGCAAGACCCCAAAGACTTCTACATAGCTTTGAGGTATAAGATGAATTACTTCCCTAACAATCTCCAAATTCACTTATAAATCCAGAACATCATAAACGAATGCTTCCAAAAGTACCGTACCAGACAAGCCCTTATTTCCTAGTATAAATAACCTCAAGCATTTTCATTTCATCACCGCCATGATGAGTTCCATACATGGTAAATTCTTGTGCATTGCCATCCACAATTTTCCAAATGGCGCGATGTGCCATGTATCCTCCACCTACTTCAGCATGCTGCCCTGTCAAGGTAATGGTCTTGCCATCTGCACTTGCCGTACCGTTCATCATGAAAATTTGCGTACTCATGTTATCGATCCATGTCGAAACATACTGTTTGAGCAGATTATCGTATGCAATGGTCCAGATGCCCGAATACGGCTTTCCATGCATGCTGCTCGTGATTTCCTGCTGAAGAAAGCGGCCGCCTAACAGTAGCTTGATATCCGCAGATCCAGCGGATTCTACAGCCGGTTTCTGGGGATCCATCCATTCTTTTGTCTTGGTTATCCAACTACCCGTAAGGCTTGCAAACAATTTGTGTGGTTCTCCAGGTGTGGCCAACTTAGTATAAACTTCCATCATCTCTTCATGACTCATGGGTTTATCATTCTTTTTGTCATCCGCAACACCCATTGTCATTAACAAAGAAAACACAACAAATAGAGTAAATTGTAAATACCGCATCGTCTTCTCCTCAATAAAAAATCGTCAATAAATCTGGATTAATAAAACCAACTAGAAACTGACAATTGTCTTGAAACCACCATAGGCCATCCGTTTGCAATCGAAAGGATGGGAATCAGGATTCATCGAACAGGCCAAACGCGGGTCAGCCATAACCGCCTGATTAACCCGGTCACGGTGCTCTTTTGATTCGAACACGATCCATGCAAAAATGACCGTTTCATTTCCACCGGCATCAGCCAATTTCTTGAACGACACTAACTCTTTCTGATCGAGGTCATCTCCCGCACACTCGATATATTCCAGAGCACCGTGCTCTTTCCAGACCGAGCCAGCCAATTCAGCCATTTTTTTATATTCCTCCAGTTTATCCTGAGCAATTGGAATCACATAGCCATCAACATACTTTCCCATAAATTTCCCCTGTAAGATGTTTACTAAAATAAAACCTAACGAACCTCCGCTCTGCACACTCAACTAATGCAGCTTAAATCACGAATCAATCATCAATTCATTGCGCATTAATCATTCTTACTGCGCTCCAACTCACGAAACCGCTCGACAGATTCACTGGGTTCAAAATCGTCCAGCTCAAATAGTTGCCGCACTTCTATTTCACAATTCTTTCCTTCACCCGCAGGATTAGGAAAACGCTTACTCCATTCAACAGCCTCAGTCTTTGATGCAACCTGAATCAAGGTATAACCGGCGATAAGCTCTTTGGTTTCGATAAATGGACCATCGATCAACATACGCTTATTTCCGTTGTATTGGATGCGCCAGCCTTTTGAGCTGGCTTGCAAGCCAGATGCATCCAGCAACACGCCTGCTGCCGCAAGCTCTTCATGAAATTTTGCCATCTCTGCAATGAGCTGCTCTTCAGGCATAACACCTGCTTCCGAATCCTGATTTGCTTTGACTATGATCATGTAACGCAATTGATTTCTCCTTAGGTTAAGTCATGCGATCAATCAAGTTGTAAATAACTTGATTTCATCATTTAGTCGAATGAAGCGTGAAGAAATCGACAAGCTGGAAAAATTTTTTTCAGCTTATTAATTTTCGCAAGCGAAATGTTTCAATTTCCGATTTTTTCCAACGTTACCGTTTTTCGAATTGGTGTATCGGTCTGACTTCAATACTACCGACCTGCGCAGGTGGAATTTGGGCAGCCAGCTGAATGGCTTCATCCAAATGCCGTGCTTCAATCAAATAAAAACCGGCCAGCTGTTCTTTGGTTTCGGCAAACGGTCCATCAGTAATGCTGATTTTGCCCTCGCGCACTCTGATCGTAGTGGCTGTGTGTACCGGCTGCAGGGCCTCCGATGCCAAGCAATGACCTGATTTACGAATCCGTTCATCGTAGTCAAGACAATCATTGTCTGGTATAGCATCAAGCAAACTCTCCACACCATAAACTAAGCACAAATATTTCATGGGTTTCTCCATTTAAAAAGATCTTTCCAGATTAACTTTACCCCAGGCCGAGTACATCCAGCGTTTGTAAATCATTGGCAATCGGCCGGATTTCCACACATCCCAATGCGGCTCCGGGTATTTTAGCTGCCACCTGAATGGCTTCATTCAGATCACGCGCTTCAATCACGTAATAACCGCCGATCTGTTCTTTGGTTTCAACAAAAGGTCCATCTGTGCTTGAAATCTTACCTTTGCGTACCCTGATGGTAATGGCCTCTGATGGCGGTAATAAACGGTTGCAATCGACAAAATGCCCGCTCTTGCGAATGTCAGTGGTAAATTCGCGGTATTCTTCATAATGCTTATCGGCATCGGTCTTTGACATTTGCTCCATGACTTTTTCGGCACAAATCAAACAAAGATATTTCATTGTAAATTCCTTCCTTATACTGAATTGAGAAAATGACTGCACTCAATAGTCGATTGACAGTGAGCAAAATCGACAATAAGTTTATTGATTTTGTAGTTCAGTCAATCTTTTTTGCAGAAACCGCCGTTCAGGTTCTTGTTGGGTAAGTTGCAAGGCGTGTTGATAGGCTTCAATTGCTTCATTACGCTGCCCTAATTTGCGATGAAAATCAGCCTTGGCAGCATACATGAAATGATAATCCACCAATTGGCCCTGAGAAATGAGCGCTTCGATCAGCTCTAACCCCATTGCCGGCCCATCGCGCATTGCCACTGCGACCGCACGATTTAATTCGACAATAGGTGATGGATAAATCTGCTTGAGTACGTTATACAGTCCTACGATTTCACGCCAATCGGTTTCTCCAGCACTGGGTGCTTCGGCATGCACGGCGGCAATGGCGGCCTGCAATGTATAGGCGCCAAATCCCGACAAACCAAGCGCGTGTTTCACCAGAATCACACCTTCATTGACCTGATCGCGATTCCAGAGCGAACGGTCTTGTTCATCAAGTAAAATTAGATCACCTTGCGCATTAATTCGGGCTGCCCGACGCGAATCTTGCAGAAGCATGAGGGCCAGAAGCCCGGGAATTTCCGGCTCTGACGGCATTAATTCCAGCAGCAACCTGCCAAGACGTATTGCTTCAGCTGAGAGATCATGCCGCATCAGTTCAATACCGGAGGACGTTGAATAACTCTCGTTAAATACCAAATAGATAACTTTTAGAACTGAGTCCAGACGATCTGACAAATGTTCCAGCTCCGGAACCTCATAAGGAATCCGCGCATCACGGATTTTTGCTTTGGCGCGCACAATTCGCTGCGCGACTGTTTTGGGTGCTATCAGAAAAGCATGAGCGATTTCCTCAGTACTAAGTCCGCAGATTTCTCGTAAGGTCAGGGCAATCTGGGCTTCTGGCGATAAGCTCGGATGGCAGCAGGTAAAAATCAAGCGTAATTGATCATCTTCCAGACTCTCATCCAAATTGTCGTCAGCCGGAGAAATTAAAGTAGCGAGATGTGCGGGTATTTCATCAATGCTATCGAAACGCGCGTTACGCCGGAATTTATCGATGGCTTTAAAGCGCCCTACAGACACTAGCCAAGCGCGAGGGTTGTCTGGTATACCCTGTTGCGGCCATTGCTCCAGTGCAATCTTGAATGCATCATGGAGCGCTTCTTCTGCTTGATCGATATCTCCCAGAAAGCGTATCAGCGTAGCAAGTACACGTCTAAATTCATTGCGATAAATCTGCTCCACTGTTTTTGGATAATCTTGTACCGACTTCATCAATTGGATTACCTTTTAATTTGGGTAACCTTCCTAGTCAGACATGCTGCTAAATACACTGATAAGAAGTTTCCAGGATTATTAATATAATCAAATTACTAAAATATCACCTGAATCTATTACTTTAAATACAGAGATGCAAATCATCTCGGCAATAAACCCTCAGCAAACTGAATTTAATCATGTTCATTCTGAACTACCGATCAACATAATTATTATAACTCTTGACGTGGTTAATATTCCCACGTATAGTCCTGCCTTGTGGGAAAATATCTCGCACCATTTGATGTCATTCATCAGGAAAAATTAAACCGATGAGAACTTAATTTTCAAAGGAAAACTACAATGAAATTAATGACTAAAAGGGCTTCAACAACTACGGCTGAAGTACTGGCAATATTCGTAGCATCGTTGCTTCTTCATAAAAAAAATTCAGTGACATATAACAGTTGATCTATCAAGCTAATTGGCGATGACCGTGTCTGTTGTGAGCACGAGGACTGTATAGATTTCTGTCGATAAAGTAACAGCAAATGATTCAAGCAAGAAATCTATGATGATTCTTAAAATGCTCTTTGAATGATAAAAGCTACTATACCTTGAGTAACTGTAGCGATCGATTTGAGATAATTCATACATAAATAAAAACAAGATTTATTACTCATTCACACAACTGAAATTCCATTCGCCTCGAATAGATTTCTCAGCTTCAGCGAACTGTCTATTACCAAACCAAGATTAATGCTGTCAGTTTATACAGCAGCTTAGAAAATAGACTTTTTACATCTAGCAATTTATTAATTGAATATCTGATAAACCGTTGGTTGATTGGCTTTGTAATGTCAAGGCGGAAAATAATATTCCAATGTTTTATCCAATAAAGCTACCGAATCTACTAATGCTCTAGTAGCGTTAAGCAGATACTTTTTGTGGAATTCATAGGCAGTATTCGGGGGAGTACTGTCAGCAACGCAAGTAATTATTGCACAAGACTTTAATGGATAGATTTGTGCATTGCATTTTCCGCAAAAACTGCCCGGATCATGATAAATAAGATGATTCTATTGAAATTTTAACAACCAGCATCCTATATATTTCAGCATTAAAAATTTTCTTGTTCTGAAGAGCGGACATTATTATTTTTAATAATGTATTTCTGAAAGATGCTCACGAATTTTCTGATCAGAAATAGAGTAATACGCAAAAAATAGGTTGCGCAAGGAAAATCCAATGGAGGATGTTATTTAAAGAAATACAGAGCGTAAATATTTCTTATCTACAAAATGTATTAAGTTAGTTAAACAATACCTTAGAACAATTTTTTAAATTTTTAATAATGCAATGACTTCTTCAAAACCTGTCAAAGGAATTTTACATGAAAATTAGTAATATAATGATACATAACATATTTTTTTCCAATATACCCCAGAGGATAAATGCTGTGACTATTGCAGCATTATTCGTCATAGGCATGATTGTTGCACCTGCTGGGATAGTAGGCGCAGCCCCCATACCTCCTGAAAGCACTGGAATGAAATGGAATCCTGGTCACTATTACACCATTCAGAATTGGGCCAATGATGACCCCATCTACATGGCGAAGGTCTACAAAGAGCTTCAGGAAACACCTGCTCTGCGTGGCATGCAGCTGCGTTACTTATGGGGCTGGCTGGAAAAATCACCGGGCGTCTATGATTTTTCTTCCATTGATAAACATCTTGCCAAACTTTCTAAAATGAACAAGCGATTGTTTATTCAAGTACAGACCAAATCATTCGATGCTAAGTGGAAGCTTATACCGGATTATTTAAAAGCACCTCAATATGAAGGTGGCGCATTTGCATACAGTAACTGGGGATCCAGTAGTTCTGTAGACGGACATAACATCAAATTATGGAACCCAAACGTTCGTGACCGCCTGATTGCTCTATATAAGGCATTGGGTAAACGTTACAACTCTCACCCAAATTTTGAAGGGATCGGCATGATCGAAACGGCTATGGGGCAAGCGATTAAGCCACTGACACAAACCCAGTCTGATAAATGGTTTGACAACTTAATCATTGTGCATCAGAAAATGCGTACATTTTTTCCCAACACCATGACAATCCAGGAAATAAACTATCCACGCGATTATCTCAAGAAGCTCACTACCGCGATGGTAAAAATGGGCGGGGCGCTTGGCTGTCCGGATGTTTTTCCTGATGAACCGGATTTAAATTTTCCTGGTGATCAATATTCTCCCCCAGGTGCTTACACCTATTTTTCCAAGCTTTCAGGAACCATACCGATCGCGCCGACAGTAGAAAAGGTCAACTATCTAAACTCTGCAGGCAAAAATAAGGGTCCTGCGCCCACTATTCAGGAACTGCTTGTATTCGCACGTGACGAATTAAAATCCAATTACATATTCTGGCAACGTGTCCCCGAATATGTCGATAATGTGTTAGAGGTCATGAATTTTACTAAGCAGAAAAGCACCCCGTCAGGTGGCTTAGCCTCGGGTTGCCCGAGTGTTTATCCTTCCTGTATAAGGAATTAGTAATTTTCTGATTTGCAGATAATCGCAACCGGATCTGACAGATTGTTTTATCAAAATGGGCATCTGCCGGATCAGGTTTGCGCTACTGCAGATATTGGATTACCGGCTGTTAACTGTCATACCGAAAAACAGCCTTTCCACATCTTATCTGAAAGATCACCAGATCTACACGTGGTCTAGCAATACCAAGCAAGTACTTTTGTAGCATCCATATACACGGCATTCTCTGATTACTGTCAGCAACTCAAGTAATTGCAGAACAAACTCTCGATGGTTAACTGTGTACATCACATTTTCCATGCCAATTGGCAAGTTGACGATGGACGAATCAATTTGCCACGTATTAAAAAGGACGGGTAGTTCTAATTTAGGATTTTCCTGCTCTAAATAGCGCTCATTATCTCTTTTTTGATAATGTGTTTTTGAGAAATATCCGCGATTCTTTGCAATCGCGAATATAACGGCGCTCGAATAAAGAGATTGCATTAGGAAGAAAAGATTATTCATCAACATCGGAGATGTGAATAATTTTCATTTGCAGATTGGTTGCGATGAATCAGGCAATCTTCCGAAGCATTTCTCCAAACTTTGAGCAATTCCACAACCTCTTCAAATTAATCAAAGGAATCTTAAATGAAGAAAGTGAAAAATTTCATAAAATTAAACATTATCTTGCCGACTGTGCACAAACGGATAAATGCTGTATTCATTACAGCGTTATTCGTCATAGGCATGATTATCGCATCCGCTGGAATAGCGCATGCGGCCTCACTGCCAACCGGTGCTACCGGGATAAAATGGAATCCTGGTCACTATTACACCATTCAGAATTGGGCCAATGATGACCCGATCTACATGGCGAAGGTCTACAAAGAGCTTCAGGAAACACCTGCTCTGCGTGGCATGCAGCTGCGTTACTTATGGGGCTGGCTGGAAAAATCACCGGGCGTCTATGATTTCTCTTCTATCGACAAACACCTTGCCAAACTCACTAAAATGAACAAACGTCTTGTTATTCAGATACAGACAAAATCATTCAATGCCAAGTGGAAACTCATACCGGATTATCTGAAGGCCCCTAAATATGAAGGTGGCGCATTTGCATACAGTAACTGGGGATCCAGTAGCTCTATAGACGGACATAACATTAAATTATGGAATCCTTACGTGCGTGACCGCCTGATTGCTCTATATAAGGCATTGGGCAAACGCTACAACTCTCACCCTAACTTTGAAGGGATCGGCATGATCGAAACGGCTATGGGGCAAGCGATTAAGCCACTGACAAAAAACCAAGCTGATAAATGGTTTGACAATTTAATCATTGTGCAGAAAAAAGCACGGACATTTTTCCCCAACACCATGACAATACAGGAAATAAACTATCCACGCGATTATCTGAAGCAGCTTACTACCGCGATGGTAAAAATGGGTGGAACGCTCGGTTGCCCGGATGTTTTTCCTGATGAACCAGATTTATTATTTCCTGGTAATCAATATTCTCCCCCGGGTGCTTACTACTACTTCTCCAAGCTTTCAGGAACCATACCGATCGCGCCGACAGTAGAAAAAGTCAACTATCTAAACTCTGCAGGCAAAAATAAAGGTCCTGCACCCACTGTTCTGGAACTGCTTGTATTCGCACGTGACGAATTAAAATCCAATTACATATTCTGGCAACGTGTCCCCGAATATGTCGATGATGTTCTAGAGGTCATGCGCTTTAATAAACAAAAAAGCACTCCGTCTGGCGGCTTGAGAACTGCTTGTCCTAAGAATTATCCTTCTTGTATATAGAAGTAATATTTTTTGATCTATAGCAATCTCAGATCTAATCTGACAATTACCCGGCTTTACAAAGTAATTGTCAGATCAGCATTCCGGTTTGCTGAAAAAAACATCAGAATTACTCACGATAAATTGTAAATCGACCTGTACTATTTGGCCGGAAATTTCATCCAGCCTCTTATCCAAAAATCACCAATCCCGCTGCCATCCAATAGTGCTGAATGGATACTTCTGTAAATATTTATAGAGCATCTCTTCGTACTTTTCAACAATCCCGCACAAATCCATTTATGGAAACCTTGTGCATCATATCTCCGGCAATAATTGCCAAGTCAATAATAAATAATGCAATTCTATTGCCACCAAAAAGAACCAACATTCTATATTTATTTCAGGATTCGAAAATTCCCCGCTTCGGTATAGTGGTCATCATCTTTTTCTAGCGATGTTTTTCTGGAAGATACTGAAAAATTTCTCCCATCAGAAATAAAACATTCTTAGGAAGAGATTACATTAGGAAGCACTCAACGGGGATATTTAAAAGCCCAAAACGTAAATAACTTCCATTTACAAACTGTATTAAGTGAACAAGAGAAAGTTTTCAAAAGCAACTCTTAGAATTCCGGGCAATACAATAACCTCTTCAAACTCACTATAGGAATCTTATATGAAACCAGATAATTTAATGAAACTGAACATTATTTTACCAATCGCATTCAAGCGGATAAATGCTGTATTCATTGCAGCTTTATTCGTCACATGCATGATTATTGCCCCTTCGGCATCAGTGCATGCAGCTCCGATCCCTCCTGGAACTACCGGAGTAAAATGGCATCCAGGTCACTATTACACCATTCAGAACTGGGCCAATGATGACCCGATCTACATGGCGCAAGTTTACAAAGAACTCGAAGCAACCCCTGCACTGCGTGGTATGCAACTGCGTTACTTATGGGGCTGGATCGAAAAATCACCTGGTGTGTATGATTTCTCTTCCATCGACAAGCATCTTGAGAAACTCACTGCGATAGGAAAACGCCTGGTTATTCAAGTTCAAACCAAATCATTCAATCCTGATTGGAAACTCATACCGGATTATCTAAAGGCACCTAAGTATGAAGGCGGTGCATTTGCATTTAATAACTGGGGATCCCGTACAATAGATGGCCATAATATTAAATTATGGAATCCTTATGTACGTAATCGTCTGGTCGCTTTATTCAAGGCATTGGGTGAACGCTACAACTCCCATCCGAATTTTGAAGGCATCGGCATGATAGAAACGGCCATGGGACAAGCGATAACGCCACTGACGGCTGCTCAAAGCGACGGATGGTTTAATAATTTAATTATTGTGCAGCAAAAAGCACGCACGTTCTTCCCCAACACCATGACGATTCAGGAATTAAACTACCCACGCCAATATCTCAAACAACTCGTTACTGCAATGACCGAAATGGGAGGAACTCTTGGGTGTCCAGATATTTATCCGGATGCACCAGATCTGAATTTTCTTGGCAATCAATATTCTCCTAAAGGGCTTTACCCCTATTTCTCTGAGCTTTCAGGAACTATACCTATTGCTCCAACAGTTGAAAAAGTCAACTATTTAAACACCCGTAACGATAAGCTGGGCCATGTTCCCACAGTTCAAGAAATTCTTGCATTCGGGCGCAATAAATTAAAATCCAATTATATATTCTGGCAACGCCTTCCCGAATATGTTGATCAGGTTTTAGAAGTAATGAGCTGGGAAAGACAAACGAGCACCCCATCCGGTGGCTTGATCTCAACCTGCCCGAGTGCCTACCCTTCTTGTATCACGGATTAATAATTTAGTTATCCCGAGATACACACGCATCTGAAATAAGGTATCAATAATTCGTTCTTGCAATCATCATTTCGACCGAAAAACATATCAATGCATTTATTTATATTTCGGTCGAAGTGATGATTAAGGATGCTAAAACACAGCAGCATAATTCCGTCGCTCCGAGATTAAAACCCACCCATCAAAGCATAAGCGTGTGCACAGTTTCAATCGTAACGTAAGTTCGATTACTTACTCATTAACCTGGATAAACTTCAGTATAAAAATATCAATCAATCTGATGATTCTTCAGCTGATCAAAGTAAGCAGGGAATATCCGCGGATTTTCCATTTTTTTTCAATCTCGGTAGCTGGCAACGGCTCGGAAAAATAAAAACCCTGAAATCGAGTGCATCCATGCAAAACAAGATAAGCAAGCTGCTGCTCATTTTCCACCCCTTCAGCGATCACTTCCAGACCCAGAGCATGCGCCATGACGAGGATAGCGTCAATGATCGCGGTATCCTCCGGATCGCCGGGAATGTCACGCACGAATGAACGATCAATCTTCGATGTATTGATCTGATAGCGCTTGAGAAAGCTCAGATTGGAATAACCGGTACCAAAATCATCGATCGAAATTTCAATCCCAAGCTCACTTAATTGCTGCAACGTCTTGATGGTTTCTTCAACATTTTCAATCAATTCACTCTCAGTGATTTCCAGCGTCAAGTAATGTCCTTTTACTCCGGTTTTATCCAATATGCGGACAATATTTTCTACGATTATTTTCTGCCGGAATTGAATGGCGGAAAGATTGATCGCTAGCCTAGGAACCTCATAGCCTTGATTTTGCCATGCTTTTATCTGGAGACACGATTGTCGCATCAACCATTCTCCGATCGGTATGATCATGCCGGTCTCTTCAGCCAATCGAATAAACTTGATCGGATAAATAAGACCATCATCGGGGTGCTGCCAACGTAACAGCACCTCAAAACCATCAGCTTTGCCGCCATTGATGTTAACAATCGGTTGATAATGAAGCAGCAGTTCACCGCGCTTTAGCGCATTGCGCAAAGCGACTTCCATAGAATGCCGCTCTTTTGCTTGCCTGTTCATTTCCGGCTTAAAAAATTCACAGTTATTACGGCCATTCTTCTTGGCATGATACATCGCAATATCGCTGTCCCTGAGCAGCGTCCATATATCCTCTCCATCATTCGGGAATAGAGAAATACCGATACTGCCGCTAATATGAAGTTCCTTTCCATCTATCAGAAAATGCAGTTGCAATGCATCAAGTATCTTTTACGCTACCGCCCCAGCATCAAAAGCATTCCCGAGATTGCACAGCAACACGATAAACTCATCCCCACCTTGGCGGGCTACCGTATCTTCGCTCCGCACCACGTATACAAATCTAGCCGCCACCGCTTGCAACAGCTTATCACCCACATCATGACCTAATGAATCATTGATAACCTTGAAATTATCCAGATCAATGAACAATACCGCCACGCATTCCCGGTTACGATTAGCATGCTCTAACGCCTGCTCGATGCAATCCTGCTGTAAGGCTCTGTTGGGTAAGCCGGTTAAAATATCGCAGGTTGCCATCTCCAGGATACGCTGCTCAGCCTTATAGCGTTCCGTAATGTCAACAAACATACCTATAAAATACAGGGGTTTTCCCGATGCATCACAGATCGGTTTTTTAAAGGTATGAACCACACGGTTTTGCTGAAGTATCGAATTCCACATTGTTTCTTCGAAATCAATTTGACACCCGCTCTCAAATACCTCCTGATCTTTAGTGAGAAAGTGCTTCATTTGCGCTGGTGGAAAAAGTTGACTGGCATCCGTCCCTTGCAGATCCTTAAAACTCAAACCCCATTGCAATTCGCAGGCTCTGTTCATCGCCAATAATTTACTCTCGGTATCCTTGATGAAAATGGCGATAGATCTATTAATTATTGAAATTTTGATATGTCGCTGGAAAATAAGTAGTTTGTAAGCATGCTTATTGATTCATCATTTACATGAAAGTAACCCTACGTATGAGCTATTCCAATTCGGATAACATGGGCTATCCACACATACCCTGGCAAACTAACAGAAAATTGATGCTTTTGCCACGAATAAGCCTATCTATTGATGGATTTACACCGATATAGGTGTGATTTTACCAACTCATGGCAATTCATCGGAATGACACAAAAACGGTGTAAAATATCAATAACAATCTGATACATAACAATTAATAAGACTATAACACTGCCTGCGCCGATAAAGCTCCCGATGTTGCACACCTGATACGGGCATGTGATTCAAACGATTATTCCGCCTCCTCTATCTTGCCGCGTAACGACTTCTTCCGACCCTGAAGCGTTTTTCCTTCCAAACGTTTAATCCTGGAAGCTTTTGTGGGTTGCGTGGGCTTGCGCGGTTTGATCTCGACAATGATGCTGTTGATCAGCATCTGCAATCGATTCAGCGCATCTTCCCTGTTCTTGATCTGACTGCGAGACCGCTGCGCCTTGATGATCACGACACCTTCACTGGAGATCCGGCTATCCTTTAAATTCAACAGTCTCTCTTTATAGTATTCCGGCAATGATGAAGCACTGATATCAAAGCGCAAATGAATCGCGGTCGACACTTTATTCACATTCTGCCCGCCCGCACCTTGCGAACGTACCGCCTGGATCTCGATTTCGGTCAAGGGTATGGTAATGTTGTTCAATAATATCAACATGATGAATCGTTCTAATAGCTCTCGTTATTGATTAAACGCTGAATAATGCAATTGCTTTTAGCAGCTTACAGCTTTTCACACGAGAAGAAACCAAGGAAACTAACAGCAATAAAAGATCGGTTTCAATCACACTCAATTATCGACATTTCGTCTTAAACCTGTAAAATCAAAAGATTCCTCAATACACACTATTCTATTAATTTCCTGGATTTTTGTAATTAATTTATGGAATATTAATATATTAGTAATAAAAATTACTTGTATTCATACTACAATTAGAATCAATTCGATCTCAAAGCGCACGGATATGAATCAATTAATAAATGCCACACTAATCAATTCAAAATTATTGAACATAAAAAATATGAGATTTTTATTCTCATTTATATCATTTTTTTCAATCAAATTTTCTCGTTCATTATTAACTCAAGTTACTTTATGCCTATTTACCCTAAATTTAATCGGGTGCGCATCTCAGGAACCCATTCCAATCCCGGTTATTAAACCAGCACCGGTAGCCGCACCCCAGGATGAAAGCTTAAAAAAAGAAATTGATCGTCTGGAAAAAATAATTGCAGAAAAAGATAAAGTAATCAGAGATCAGAAAATTAAACAGAATAATCAAGCGCAGACACTGCAAGAGGTCAATAAGGAGGCAGCCCGTACCCAGGTTAAACTACATCGGCTAGCTACTAAATCAAGCACCGCTTCTGCCATAGCAGAAACTGAAGTAAGCCTAGAGCGCCTGAAACAAGCCAAAATTCCAGCAGCCGATCAAATCTTGCAAGTGCAAGCACATCATCTCGTTGAAACAGCCTCAATACTTTTTACACAGGATCAATTTGCTGCCGCCATGAATTACGTCGCACAAGCAAAACAGCTGATTGATTTGATTACTCATCCCAATCGCAAGAAAATATCCGATGATGACAATTCCTTCTTTGAATTTAATACACCGATACAATTGCACACAAAAACGAATGTCAATATACGCACGGCTCCAAATGCCAGTGCCAAGATAATCAGTATGCTGAAAAAAGACACCAAGGTATCAGTTAATGCTAGTCTGGGTTCCTGGTTACGAGTACAATCGGGCCGAGATCAAGGATGGGTTTTTAGCATAGGGTTAGAAGTAAGAGGAAACAATACTCCATAGCATCAACTATGTTGCTGCTTTACTTTGGGTATAGGCGCTACACAGTGGACTTGATTACGCCCGGAGCGCTTTGCTTGGTACAACGCGCTATCCACTCGGGAAAGTAGCGTGGTCAAAGATTTATCTTCCGGCTCGCTTTGAATAATCCCGATACTCAACGTAACTCTCAGTGTTTTATTGAGTGAACTGCAATGCACATTCGCAACTTGCGCGCGTATCCGCTCCGCAGTTTTCATCGCTTCATTTACAGAAGTTTCAGTCAGAATGATGATGAACTCATCACCCCCATAACGGGCCGCGAAATCAACGTTGCGAATTGACTGTGAGATCTTTTTCGCTACCGCAGCGATAACCTCATCGCCAGCTACGTGCCCGAGACTATCATTAAAAGTCTTAAAATGATCAACGTCGATCATCAGCACAGCAAAAGAACGTTTGTTCCGTTCATATCGAGCCAACTGGTCGCTAATAATCACATTCAGTTTATTGCGGTTATAAAGCCCCGTTAGGCTATCGGTAACCGATAGCGTTTCCAGTAATTGATTTTTCTTCTGCATGGCATCACTTGCAGCAGTAATTTCTACCTGATTCTGCCGCAACTTATCAGTCATCTGATTAAACCTTTGCGTAAGTTGGCCTACTTCATCGCGTTGCGAATTGATTAATTCGACGTTAAGGTCACCTTCCACAATTTTCTCTGTGGCTTTAATTAGTTTTTGCAAAGGGGCCACAATGGCATGACTCATACGTAATGCAATGGCCGTCACCAGAAAGATAATGATACCGATCAAGCCAGCAAACAAATTACGTTGCTGTTCCCAAGCCGAATAAACAGATTCATAGCTTTTGAACGCAATTATCGTGACAGAAAGTTTGTCTAATTCATACGCCAGGCTAACCACTTTTTCTTGCTGTGGCCCAAGAAAAATCTCATATTCTCCCGGGTTCTCTTTTAAGAGTTTCATTACATCGAGATCAAACAGCCTAGCCTCATTTGTGTTCAGAATCCCGATATCGCTGGCTAACATTATATTTCCGGCTTTATCCAACAACAGAACTTCACCTAGTGGAGATTTAACTTTATCTTTTAAACCTGATTGAATGCTGCGCATATCAAACGTTACAATCAGCGCTCCCAAGATATAATCATCGATCGATAAGACGGGTACCGACACGCTTAAGATTGCAGTTGCATAATTTTCATTCCACTCTGGAGAAATAACGACATCGCCCTGAATAGAAGCATCTTCCGGCCAGTTCTGTGACAATGTCACCGACAGAGGTAATGCTACATTACTTGCAACTATTTCACCTTCTACATCAACCACCGTCAATTCCAATACATCCTCCAGTCGCCTATGCACCGATTTCAGGTAAAGCTCCAAGGCTCCTTGCTGAGTCACGGATGTATTTTTCTGCGGTTGATTTTCTAAAGATAATTCCTCAATAAGTATTTTAGAAGTGGAAATGGATGTTGCAAGATCTCGCGCAACCAGAATCTGCTCTTTAATCCATAAATCCGACTCCCGGCCGGCATAGTTAGCCAGGGCACGTAGCTCACGCGTAACATTCTCGTTGATCATCACATCATTTTGCTGAAACGATAATATACCCACGCCTACAGCAGGAATCAGCGTAGCCAGAATAGAGAAAACAATAATTTTGCTTTTAATATTCAAATTAAACCTTGATCAGGCCATCATAAGTTATAGAGTACGAAGCGCTATCGGCTGCTTATCAGGATAATTACTGATTTGATAACCTTGCCACAATCGGCCTGCGATAAAAGATGCAATAGCGTTGGCATGTTGCTGTAAATTCGGATTACCCAGCTCCTCGGTCGTTTGTTGGAAAATTTGCAGCCAACGCTCAAATAATTCGGCAGTCAGTTCTGGCAGCGCAATATGCTTAGGCATCGGTGCTCCACGAAATCTGCTTGTCCCGCGTAATTGCGCTGACCAAAAATTAGTCATTTGTATAAAATGTGCATTCCAATCAATCACATGCGATTCAAAAATAGGACCCAGTGAAGGATCTTTCCTAGCTTTTGCATAAAAAGTATGCACTAATTGTGCTACATCTTCCTCGGTATATAAGCTTGGATTAGGCATGGAAAAAGACGTTTGATTCATAATTTATTACCTCACTAAGGTTATTGATTAAGATTGTTTTAACTAAGAGCGCCCAACAAAAAGATTTTTTAAACTTGCATCGAATCTATTGTTGTGGGAAATTAATTCATATTGACTCAATTTTTCTTTGCATGAACTTGTTATACAAAGAAAGCATCAAAATGCGTTGTCGCAATTCCATTGAAGTTATATTGCGATGACTCAAATCCGACTAATAATTTTTATCCGGCAAAAAATTTCCGTAATGATTGGAAACAAAAATCCTCATGTATTTCTTACCAAAACGGATAAGTCTATCTTTCGTTATCTCGATTGTCCAATTTGCAATCACTTAGAATTATCCAGAATAGCAAGACAAGTAGTATGATTCTCTAATCTTTCAGGAAATCCCAATCACTATGAAAAATTTACATGGAAGAACACTACTGACCAACCCGGCTCATACCAAATCAATCGGATTTACACATGCAGAACGTGAACTTTACGGCCTGCGGGGATTGCTTCCTTATAATGTTGCAAACCTAGACAAGCAAATAGAACGGGTACTCGGTAGCTTGCGCCGCAAAAATAGCGCCATAGAAAAATATATATTCTTAAATGCGTTATTGGAGCGCAATCAACGGCTTTTTTATCGCACCATGATTAATCATATCGAAGAGATTATGCCATTAGTCTATACCCCAACCGTCGGAGAAGCTTGCAGAGAATTTGCACATATTTTCAGGAATACACAAGGATTCTATATTTCCCCTGAAGACCGTGGCGAAATTGCCGCCATCCTAAAAAACTGGCCTGAAGAAGATATCCGGATCATTGTTGTGACTGATGGAGAACGAATTTTAGGTTTGGGAGATTTAGGAGCCAACGGTATGGGTATTTCCATCGGCAAAGTCGCTCTGTATGTCGCATGCGCCGGAATTCATCCGGCACAATGTATGCCGGTCATGCTCGACGTAGGCACCAACAATGTCCCCTTGCGCGAAGACCCATTATATCTGGGTTATCCTTACCCACGCATTAACGCTGATGCCTATCGCTCACTGGTGGATGAATTTGTAAAAGCAGTGCAATCGCGTTACCCGAGTGCATTGATACAGTTTGAAGATTTCTTGTCGCCGCATGCATTTGAATTTTTAGATCGCTATTCCCCGGAAGTTCGTTGTTTTAACGACGATATACAAGGAACTGCCGCAGTTACTTTAGCAGGTATCTATACCTCATGCCGTATTACCAAGAGAAAATTCACCGACCTGAATATCATGTTCTTGGGCACAGGATCTGCTGCAAGCGGAACTGCAGAACTGACCGTAAATGCACTCATTGCCGCTGGGTTAAACCAATCGCAAGCACAGAAAAGACTTTGGTTTATTGATAGAAAAGGGCTTGTTACTGCGCACAACGAAAATGTTAAACCCCGAATCAAACCCTTTGCACATGAGCACCCTGATTGCAGCTTCATTGATGCCATCAGCATAATCAAGCCGAATGTGCTGATTGGCGCCACTGGCGTAGCGGGAACATTTACCGAAGCTATTGTACGGAAAATGTCTGCAGTTAATGAACGTCCGGTTATCATAGCCTTATCGAATCCAACCTCGCATACGGAGTGCACGGCTGAGCAAGCTTATCACTGGAGCGATGGGCGGGCTATTTTTGCCAGCGGCAGTCCGTTTGATCCCGTAAGATTAAAGAATCAATTATTTAAGCCGGCACAAGGCAATAATGCTTATATTTTTCCAGGCATAGGCCTCGGCATTTATGCCAGTGCCGCTCGTCTAGTAACACAAAGCATGTTTCTGGCTGCCGCAGAAGTATTAGCAAGTATTGTTTCGGAACAAGAAATTCACAATGGCGCAGTTTATCCTTCGCTGACCCGAGTACGCGAAGTATCTCATGCCATCGCTGTAGCCGTCTGCCAAGTAGCCGTCCAAGAAAAACTGACAAGCTTGAATTTGCCGGAAAATCTTGGCAACTACGTCAGATCATTGATGTATGAACCCAATTATTAGACCACTCATTGCGCTGAGGAATCTGTCGATTCATGCGAATAAATTGATCACGCCATCCAAACCTACATAATCAATCGAATATGTTGCATGCTGCTTGACAATAGGTTTGGCATGATAAGCAATGCTGATCCCGGACTCGGCCATCATACCCAGATCATTTGCGCCATCTCCAATCGCCATAATCTGTTCACGCTTCAGTCCAAGTGAATCGCTCACCTGTTTTAATACTTGCGCCTTTCCTTGTTTGCCAATAATTTCTCCTACTACTTTTCCAGTCAGCTTGTTATTTTCAATCTCCAGTACATTGGCAGCCGCGAAATCAAGTCCCAATTTTTCCTTAATCCGTTCGGTGAAAAATGTAAAACCACCAGACAGCACCATTGTCTTTATCCCGCATCGCTTGGCTTGTTGCAGCATTTTCTCGGCACCGGGGCTAAGCCTGACTCGTTCATCATAGACTTTCTGCAATGCATCTTGATGCAAACCTCGCAATAACCAAGTCCGGCGCGTCAGGCTTTCTTCAAAACTTATTTCACCCCGCATCGTTTGCAGTGTAATCGCTGAAACCTCAGGCCTGATATTTTGCATATCAGCAATCTCGTCTATGGATTCAATTGCCAGCAACGTAGAATCCATGTCCATTACAATTAGTTTAATATCAGACAATTTTTGTTCAGGTTGTACAAACGCAAAGTCCAATTCCGACTGTAAACAATACTCGGGAATATCACTGGAATACGTCGCATTTGTCAAACGAAAGGCTTGACCGGTAATCCGCTCAATTCCATTTGCATGGGATAGTTTTGCAACAGACCGCAAATCGCTGTTATTAACTTCCAGTCCTTGAATGATTAGGTTCATAACGTAATATCCTAGCCGGAACTCCATTCAACAATCTGATTGCGTCCCGCATGTTTAGCTGCATAGAGTGCAGAATCAGCAGCCTTAATCAAGTCTTTTGCATCATGGAAACAGGCGGCATTCTCATAATATGAGGCAACCCCTATTGAGGCGGTGATATGAATAATGCTGTTACTATCAAATTTATACGAAATCGCGGCAACCGAATCTTTTAACCTGGCAATCAAGTTTCTTGCAGCTGAAAGCGGTGTTCCCGGAAGAATTAAAGCAAACTCCTCGCCGCCATAACGACTCAACGTATCATCCTGGCGAACTTGGTCAAAAATCGTTTTCACTACAGCGGCCAAAAGTGAATCCCCTGCAACATGGCCATACGTATCGTTAACGTGCTTAAAATGATCAAGATCAATGATTGCAACTGTCAACGGCAAATTATATTGTGTTGCCAGATTAAACTCCCGCCGCAATGTTTCATCAAAATACGTACGATTATAAGCACCTGTCAATCCATCGCGCTGCGATTTATCTTCCAGATCTTTGATTCTTGATAGACTATGGATCATCAACAACTCTTTGGCTTCAGCCAGAATCCCGTTGACCTCTGACGAATTATGCAGCGTCATTTCAAACAAATCCTCAACAGCATCCAGTTCGACTTCCATGATCTTAATAACCTCAATGAGTACATCTGTATCAAATCCAAGCCAGTTTTGTGCTGCCTGATTTAAAGCGGTTATTTTGTCAGCATCATGGGGATACAAAAAATAGTCCGCCAAGTAACGAGAAACCGCCAAACATGACTGCAAGGTTGGGCCTAAGTTTTTCGGCTCCGGCTGACTGTGACTGTTAATGCAAGATAATGCGATGTAATCAGGAATGTGCCACTTTTTCAGCAAAGCATATCCTAATTCATCATGTCCGGCACCAAACGCCTCGCGCTCATTATTGAGCAATGTATCATGATCAGTGGTCGAGGCAAAAACCTCTTCATATTCTTCGGGCATAATGATCCAGAATGCAAGAATGCCGATTTCTTGAATCAAACCTGCCAGAAATAAATCATCCAGAAAATTCAATTCAAGCTTTTCTCCAAGTGCACGACCGGCTAATGCTGAAGCTATCGACTTGCGCCAGAAAATATTGCTATCAAAAGCGGAACCCTGGTTCGATAACGGACTTTTGATTAGGGAATTCGTTAAGGAAAAAGATAGCGCAATAACAAGCACGGTATGCGTACCCAGTATGCTGACAGCTTGCCGGATATTTGTCGCGATCCGACGGGATTTATATAATGGCGTATTAGCAGCTCGAAGTAATTTTGCAGAAAGTACCGGATCCAATGAAATATATTGACAAACCGCCCCGATATCGGCATCAGAATCATTCGCCAGTTCAATTATTTTGACAGCGACCGCAGGCAAACTCGGCAACGTTGTACAAAAATTTAATCTTCTTTTCAATACATCATCAATCACTTACCACCCTTATTATTATACAATACTTATATACCATTGAATAACATACTGATTATATTTTCATTATAATATATAACATAGCATATTTGCTTATTTCTACAAGGATTATCTGTTATAACTTATCAAATTATTCATCATACTTCTCGATTCGATTCCGATCAGGCGTTCATTTTTCCAATCAAGTTGTATGCTATTAAATTATCGTAGAAATTGTTTTGATTATTTGGAACAAAGCGGTTATAAGGCAATTAACTGAATAAGAACCAAACTAATTAATTGTTCAAAAGAGCATTCTTAATAAAGGAGTCAAACGTGGATTTTGGAATTAAAGTTGGAACCCCGGAAAAACAGCGAGGTGCTTGTGCAGTAATCGGAATTTTCGAATCAAGAAAAATGACTGAATCGGCAAAAGTATTGGACAAGATTACACAAGAGTATATTAAAAGCATACTTACGTCAGGTGATATGGACGGAAAAGTAAACACCTCACTGTTGCTTCATAATGTTCCTGGCACACACTTTAAAAGAATTTTACTGATCGGATTAGGAAAGGAACAGGAATTTAAGGAGAAAGCATTTTTAGGGGTGATCAATTCCATTTTCAGTGCTCTGCAAAAAACGGCGGTAACTGATGTCATGCTGTTTTTATCTGATTTCCCCATTAAGGAACGCGCGAATGAGTGGAAGATCTCCCAAACCGTTATTGCGGCAATCAGTAGCTTGTATCAGTTTGATCAGCTAAAAAGCAAACCGGGAAACAATCCGGAGAAATTACGCAAGATATTATTATGTATCGATAACCGGTCAGAATTGATTACATGTGAACAGGCCATGCAACAAGGTCTGGCTATTGCTCATGGTATGAATCTCACCAGAGATTTGGGCAATCTGGCACCGAATATCTGCACCCCTACTTATCTTGCCACGCAAGCCAAGAATCTCGCCAAAACGCATAAGCTCAAGGCATCCATACTAGAGGAAAAAGATATGGAAAAGCTGGGTATGGGCTCTTTCCTCGCTGTCGCTCGCGGTAGCGAACAACCGGCAAAGTTAATCGTACTGGAATACCAAGGGGCGAGTAAAAAAGAAGATCCCATTGTTTTAGTCGGCAAAGGAGTTACTTTTGATACCGGTGGCATTTCGCTCAAGCCTGCCGCCGAAATGGATGAAATGAAATTCGACATGAGCGGAGCCGGCAGCGTACTCGGCACAATGCTTGCAGTTGCCGAAATGAAATTGCCGGTCAATCTGGTCGGTATCATTCCTGCAACCGAGAATATGCCTAGCGGCAAAGCCGCAAAGCCTGGAGACGTAATAACCAGCATGTCCGGGCAAACCATTGAAATTCTGAATACCGACGCAGAAGGGCGCTTGATTTTATGCGATGCGCTAACCTACGCCGAACGCTACAACCCCAAAATAGTGATTGACATCGCCACTTTGACGGGTGCTTGCGTGATTGCATTAGGTAATCTCACCACTGGCTTGATGAGTAATGATGACAAGCTGGCGCAAGAACTGTTGACTGCCGGAGAACAAGCCGCTGACCGCGCCTGGCAACTGCCTTTATGGGATGAATATCAGGATCTGCTAAAAAGCAATTTTGCGGATATCGCCAATATCGGCGGAAGAACTGCAGGAACCATCACAGCGGCTTGCTTCTTATCCCGATTTACTAAGAAATACCGCTGGGCGCATCTGGACATTGCAGGAACAGCCTGGAAATCAGGTAAAGATAAAGGATCAAGCGGCCGACCAGTACCGTTATTAACGCAATTCCTAATTACGCAATCAAAGATCTCTGACTAACGTTCTTTCCTTATTAATTCAGTACATTGATCGCTATGACACAGATTCTTTTCTACTCGGGATCAGACAATAAGTTGCAGACCGCTTGTCGGCTTTGTGCCAAGGCAATACAGCAACATATGAAAGTATTGATTTACGTGCCTGGATCAACATTGTTGGATCAGTTGGATAAGTTACTATGGACATTCTCACCTACCAGCTTTATTCCGCATTGTAATATTCTAGACGATGCTGAATTAGTTAGCGCAACGCCGGTGATTCTGAGTGAGCAAATTCAAGTTAACTCCCCGTTTGATGTGTTAATCAATCTGCATGATCAGTCACCACATTTATTCGATCAATTCGACCGCTTAATTGAGATTGCAGGCATGTCTCATGAGGATAAGCTGGCAGCACGCGAACGTTACCGTTTCTATAAGAATGCCGGTTACGAGATACAGCATTACCATTTAAATGATCAATCCGAATCACACTAACAGTTGTTTCTTCTATCATGGATGAGAATAAACCTGTCATCGATTTTGATGATGCTGCAATACTGGAGAAATTCCGCAGCTTACTCAACAAATATCAGAATCAAGGTAAAATTACTCCTGCAATAAGTAACGTAACGCTCACCGCAAGCGCACTGCATGCCGACAAAATGCTATCCATGGATGCAAGTACAATACCGCTACTAAGCGAAGTCGTGATACTGCATCCATCCATAATTCAACCACAGCCAGCACGCCTCACGCCGATCCAACTAATACTCGATGCTGCGCTAAGAGATGCAAATATTGAAATGGATACGCTGAATAAAAAAGCACTGGCAAACGCCTTGGAAGTCCGTTTGACTAATCAAATCAAATAATCGTTACGAATAATATAAGGCACGCCCGCACCTGTATAGCAATAGATATGTCAATTGATACTAAGCAATCCGTGTTTCTTGTCATACGCACGGTATGCCATCCGCTATAATGGCGATTTTGTTAGTAACATTTACACCCCTTAAATTTCATGGATCTCGAAAAAAGCTTTAACCCCAAGCATATTGAAAATCTTTGGTATTCCCAATGGGAATCAGCTGGATATTTCAAGCCTGCTGCTGATGAAAATCGTTCCGCTTATTGCATCATGCTGCCACCCCCCAATGTTACGGGCACATTGCATATGGGGCATGCATTCCAGCATACCTTGATGGATGCGTTAACACGCTATCACCGCATGCGGGGATACAATACTTTATGGCAGCCAGGTACTGATCATGCTGGCATTGCCACGCAGATTGTAGTTGAACGTCAACTGGATCAGGAGAATCTCAAGCGTCAACAAATGGGCCGGGAAGCATTTTTAAAGCGGGTATGGCAATGGAAAGAAGAATCCGGTTCTACCATCACCCGGCAAATGCGGCGCCTGGGTACTTCTTGTGATTGGACGCGCGAGCGTTTTACCATGGATGACGGACTATCACGCGCCGTCACCGAAGTATTCGTTCGCTTGTATCGTGAAGGACTCATTTATCGCGGCAAGCGGTTGGTGAATTGGGATCCTGTCCTGCAAACCGCCGTTTCCGATCTGGAAGTGGTGGCAACAGAAGAAAATGGCTCGTTGTGGCATATCCGCTACCCATTGGAGCAAGCGGATGGTTCCGGCACAGAACAAACGAACGCCTTAATTGTTGCCACCACCCGTCCAGAAACCATGCTGGGTGATGTGGCCGTTGCCGTACATCCCGAGGATCCGCGTTATCAACATCTGGTCGGACGACATCTCAGACTACCGCTGTGTGAGCGCACTATTCCAATTATTGCAGACTCTTATGTCGATCTGGAATTTGGTACCGGTTGTGTAAAAATTACTCCGGCTCACGATTTTAATGACTATTTGGTTGCACAACGGCATCATCTGGTTCCGATCAACATTTTTACCCTGGATGCAAAAATCAATGATCTGGCGCCAGTAGAATATCAAGGCATGGATCGTTTTGATGCCAGAAAGAAAATCATTGCCGATCTGGATGCGCAGGGCTTTCTGGTTGAGACCAAACCTCACAAACTGATGGCTCCGCGAGGAGATCGCACCCATACCATCATCGAGCCGATGCTGACTGATCAATGGTATGTCGCTATGGATAGTCTGGCCAAACGTGGATTAGAAGCCGTTGCCGAGGGCGAAATCAAGTTCACACCGGACAATTGGACGCATGTTTACAATCAATGGCTGGAAAATATTCAGGACTGGTGCATCTCGCGCCAATTGTGGTGGGGCCACCGCATTCCGGCATGGTATGACGAAGATGGCAACGTCACCGTTGCGCACAGTCTGGAAGAAGCGCAAAAACTTTCCGGCAGCAGCAATCTGAAACAAGATGATGATGTCCTGGATACCTGGTTTTCATCGGCGCTCTGGCCATTCTCCACCTTGGGCTGGCCGGATGAAACGCCGGAACTGAAAACGTTTCTGCCAACTTCGGTATTGATTACGGGATTTGACATCATTTTCTTCTGGGTAGCGCGCATGGTGATGATGTCATTACATTTCACCAACAAAATACCTTTTAAGGAAGTATATATTACCGGTCTGATCCGCGATGCCGAAGGTCAGAAAATGAGCAAATCCAAGGGGAACGTCCTGGATCCTCTGGATCTGATCGATGGCATTACCCTATCTGATTTGATCGCAAAGCGCACAACCGGATTGATGAATCCAAAGCAAGCCGAGTCGATTGAGAAAAATACCCGCAAACACTTCCCCGAAGGCATTCAGGCTTTTGGAACCGATGCCTTGCGTTTCACATTTGCCAGCCTGGCTTCACACGGACGTGATATCAAATTCGACTTGCAGCGCTGTGAAGGATACCGCAATTTCTGCAACAAACTGTGGAATGCGACACGCTTTGTACTAATGAATTGTGAAAGTAAAGATACCGGACTGGATGAATCATTACCATTAACTTATTCTGCAGCCGATCAATGGATCATCAGTCGCTTGCAACAAGCCGAACAAGCAATCGAACTGACATTTTCCCAATATCGTTTTGATCTTTTAGCACGCGAAATCTACGAATTGGTTTGGGACGAATACTGTGACTGGTATGTTGAGCTGGCCAAAGTGCAATTAAGCAGTCAGCAGGACTCGATTCATCGAGCAACGCGCCGAACGTTAGTCCGTGTATTGGAAACCATGCTGCGGCTCGCACATCCGATCATTCCATTTATTACCGAGGAACTATGGCAGAAAGTCGCACCGCTTGCAGGAAAACAAGATGCAAGCATTATGTGCCAGCCATACCCGATCGCAGATACAACAAAAATCAATCAACAATCTATTGAAGATATTTTGTTGCTCAAAGAAATAACCAATGCCTGCCGCAACCTGCGCGGTGAAATGAAACTATCACCAGCACTCAAAGTACCACTGCTTGCCGTTGGTGATTCACAAATCTTGACAAAGTACTCACCCTACTTGCTTGCATTAGCTAAATTATCCAATATAGAAATTCAAGCGGGTGGATTACCTGCTGCAGATGCTCCTGTGGCAATTGTCAGAGATTTCAAATTAATGCTGAGAATCGAAGTAAATGTGGAAGCGGAACGCGAACGTTTATCCAAGGAAATTACCCGCATTCAGGCAGAAGTATCCAAAGCGCAAACTAAACTTTCCAATCCCAGCTTTGTAAAACAAGCACCGCCCCAAGTTGTCGCACAAGAAAAAGACCGCCTGGTTGCATTTAACAAAAAACTCGATCATCTAATTTTACAATTGGAAAAACTGAATTAACTCCTCTCAAGAAAATCGAGAATCCACTGAGATGCACCGTCAAATAAGTAGGCCATTGATAGAAAGCCTGATTAATTAATTTTGCCTCAAAACTCGGTTACTTGTGATCGGGGTTTTTTATCAGAATAATTCTTATCGAGCCACTTTTTGTAACTATTATCCATCACGCCACGCCACCATTCCTCGTTATCGAGATACCACCGAACCGTTTTGTGGATACCGGTTTCAAATGTCTCCAATGGTTTGTAAGATAGTTGATCCATGATTTTGGTGGCATCAATCGCATATCTGCGATCATGTCCAGGACGGTCTGTGACATGGGTGATTAATTGGGTATGCGGCGCGCCATGAGGGTGGTAGATATCCATCAGCTGACAGACTAATGTAACAATATCGATATTCGTCCATTCATTGTTGCCGCCGATATTATAGACCTCACCCACTTTTCCATTCAGGAGAATGCGTTCTATACCACGGCAATGATCCTCAACGTAGAGCCAGTCTCGAATCTGTTTACCGTCACCATAAATAGGTAAAGGTTTACCTTCGAGACAGTTGACGATAATCAAAGGGATTAGTTTTTCTGGAAAATGATAGGGGCCGTAGTTATTTGAACAGTTGCTGATGGTGGTATTGAGACCGTAAGTGTGGTGGTAACTGCGCACTATGTGATCCAAAGATGCCTTGCTGGCTGCATAGGGTGAATTAGGCAGATACTGATGCTGCTCAGTGAATGCAGGAGCGTCAAGTGTGAGCGTGCCATAAACTTCGTCAGTGGATACATGGTGAAAACGATGAGTTGTTTTGCCCGCATCAAGCCATATTTTTTTGGCCGCTTTGAGCAGTGAATGCGTACCTTCAATATTGGTTTTAAGAAAGGCATCCGGCCCGAGAATTGATCGATCCACATGACTTTCTGCCGCAAAGTGCACTAAGGTATCAATCGAGGCATCGTGCAATAATTTTTCCACCAATGCTGTATCCAGAATGTCGCCGTGCACAAAACTGTAACTCTTATTGTTTTGTATACCTCTTAGGTTTTGCAAGTTTCCGGCATAGGTGAGCGCATCCAGCACCGTAACCTGGCTGTCAGGATATTCCCGTAACCAATAATGCACGAAGTTGCTGCCAATAAATCCAGCGCCACCCGTCACTAATAAATGCTTAGGTTGATAATTCATCGTTGTTTTTCCATTGGATTAATACTTGCTCTAATCCTTTTCGCCAGTCTGACTGAGAAATGAGTAACTCTTCCTGAATGCGCGTACATGCCAGCGCTGAGTTCTGTGGTCGCTTGGCGGTGGTGGGATATTCAGATGTGCTGATGGGTTTAATAAACGGTTTCTTTCTCAGCATGCCTAGCTCAAAAGCCTGTTGGCAAATGGTTTCAGCAAAAGCATGCCATGTGGTGACAGGAAAGCCGGTGTAATGATACAGCCCCCAAGGAATAGCTCTCTCTTGGCGCATTCGCTCCACAATTTCCAACAGGACTTCAGCGATATCACCTGCCCACGTTGGCGCGCCGGTTTGGTCAGCGACAACGCTCAGTTCATCACGTTCCTTAGCAAGGCGCAATATGGTCCTGACAAAATTATTGCCTGTAGCTGAAAATACCCAGGCTGTACGTAGCGTTATGTATTTATTCAACGTGTGGGCAACAGCCGTTTCACCTTCTAACTTACTTTGACCATAAGCCCCCTGGGGATTCGGGGCATCTGTTTCATGATATGGAGCGGTCTTTCGTCCATCAAACACGTAGTCAGTGGAAACGTGCAACAGCGGTATATCAGCCTTCACACAGGATCTTGCCAGGTATAGCGGACCATCCCGATTGACGGCAAAGGCCGACGCAATATCAGTCTCAGCGCGGTCGACGGCAGTATAAGCTGCAGCGTTGATAATAACTGTTGGTTTTACCTGGGCAACAAAGGCCATGGTACTGGATTCATTGGTGATATCCAGTTCATCATAATCGACACCCACGAAGTTATAGCCACGCTCTTTGCTGCGCAAACAAAGTTCCGTACCTAATTGACCTGCTGCGCCTACTATTAATATGGTCATATTAGATTTCATTCCCTGGGTGTATTCATGTCGTACTGAGATTGTCTTAGATTGGGCTGTAGTTTGGCAACTTCTCTAGTTCTTGTTGTGAAAGGTTGAGCGCAGATTGGTCTTTGATTGAGAATGTAACATCGCTGACGGGCCACTGGACACCAATATCAGGATCATTCCAGGCAATACATTGTTCTGATTCTGCATGATAATAGTTCGTGCACCTATAGATGAAATCCGCCACTTCTGACAAAACAACAAAACCATGTGCATAACCCGGAGGCACATAAATCATTCGCAAGTTTTCATCGTCCAATATAGTGCCAAACCACTGCCCAAAGGTAGGTGAATCTTTTCTCACATCAACGGCAACATCAAAGACCTTTCCGCGCGATACACGCACCAGCTTGCCTTGGGGTTGGAATAGCTGATAGTGGAGACCCCGCAATATACCTTTGGATGAGCGGGAATGGTTATCCTGGACAAAAGTCTCGTTGATCGCTGCTGCGAGTAGAGTCGATTCCCGGAATGTTTCTACAAAAAAACCGCGCTGATCTCTAAAAACCTTGGGCTCAAAAACCACCACGCCGGGAAGTCCAGTTTCAATGATTCTCATCTTACAGGATCTCCATTAGGTATTGCCCGTCCCCATTTTTCTCCAGAGGTGAAGCCAGTACACGGATTGAGAACAGTCCCAGTGAACCATTAGCATCGACTATGTTCCCGATAATAGCCACAGATATGTCAAGTACAATAGTGGTGATAAAATCAACCACCATATCACCTTGCGGAAATTTATATTTATCACTTTGCACGGCATTGAAAGTTTAACTCATGACCCATTCTAGTATAGGAAATCGCTGTGACTACAATCTGAACAGGTCTGCCTACTTACTAAATTTAGATTTGAGTCTATTCACAAAGCGAGTGTAGATCCCTTCTTGTTCAGATATGCTGTCAGCTTTCTTGCTTTCATAATCAAGCGCCACTTGTGGCCGAAGCTCACCAAGCTTGTCTTCCTGATCAGAGATGTTGTTTACCTCCTGGCTTCCTTTTTCAATTGCAATTCCACTCTCAGCCTGCTTTTCGAAACAAATGTTAGCCAACGGGACTTTTGTACCGTCCTCAAGCCTTGCTATCACATTTATTTCAGATGCAACCTGTAAGGAAATAACAGGAACATCTATTCTGAAACCACTCGATCTTGCCCCCTCAACAGGATATGCTCGTTCGACATCAGGTCTGTCGATGCTGACCAAAGCAATCCCAACTACTTCTTCTGATAAGCAGACATTTACCTCAATCGCATGACTGGCCTTTCCAACGACCCATCCTGAAACTACAAATTGATCACCCGAAATCAAAACGCCTTTAACTGGTCGCTCAATATGGAAGCCATGAGTAACAACGCCCCTCGATTCACGGAAAAATTTAACTTCAGACACTGTCAAGTTATTCATAAGTCCCTCCTTTGATAATAATAAAAAACCATCGATTGATTACGCTCAACATGCAAATGATCTCCAGTCGCCTTGATTCTCCCGATTGCTGCTGTGTTTATGCTTTCAGCGATAACTTAAAAAGTATGCGCTCCTCTATTCTCTCGAAGGAGCTGCCGTTTACTATCATCCATTAAAGCTTAATAATGAATAATATTTAGCATGGGTCATGTACGACGAGCGAAAATCAGCCTAGCCACGTGAGCATCATCCACTCCAAAAATAGCATAACCAAGTCCCTCGGCCCGATAGATGCAATTCAAGGAGTAGAATTGCTGAGCACGTTCGACAAACTTGTCGACATTGATATAGCGGCGAAAATGAGCTGGGGTGACTTTTTCACGCTCTCGGTCATGCTCAGTCCGAAACTCGAACACAGCGAAATCATCAGTTTTACTTAGCAGCTGACTGACTAGCAGCAACGCCGCCCCTTCAGTATTTTCATCAATCGCATGAAAGAAGAAGCGGCTGTATACACAGATCGAGCCATCACCTTTGTTCAATGCGATATGGGTTAAGTTTTTTTCAACATCGGACAAGTCAGAAACGTCGCACCTTATGAAGCTCGCTACGTTGCAAAGCCCCTTTGCAAGCGCGCGAACACTGTTCTTGGTTATAGCACTATCAGCATAATCAAGTCCAATGACACGCAATCCCTGTGTTGCGAAGAACAACGAGTCGCGACCTGAGCCACACCCGAGGTCAACGATCAATTTCGGGTTGCGTTGCAATCCCATCATGAACAGCGCGAATTGTGACGGATAATCCGGTGGCGACAGGTTTGAACGAGTTGTGTAATAGTTGCGCCAGTAATCGATGTTTGCGGATCTATTGTAGTTGTGGATAGGTGAGAAATAGTTGACCACCTCGGCAGGACATTTCCACTGAAATAACGGATCCGGAGTTTTCCAGTCGGGGCCATAGATGGCTGCTAATAAAGGTTCAGGCGTATTAGGTGCAGGTAATTCCACTCCCTCGATAAAAACGGTACCCAGAGGAAGGATGTCAATTTGTTCTGGACCCTGCTTAACAGTAAAAGTCAGGCTTAGCCGAGCGTTCTCGAACCAGCCCAAAAATATATCAATACTTTGGTTGCCAACTGTAACGTGGATTTGACCATTGGACAGTTCTTCAACTTTGTAACCCTTAGAGCTCAAGTAGTCTTCGAACGCCTTTAATTCATGAACAGCACCCAGCATTGATGACGATGTGGCGAGCAGCATCATGTCAACGTCGTCATCATGTGGAATCATGGCTTTCTCGCGCACAGCGCCCAACAATGTGCCATAGGCTGCGGATAAAATAAATCCAGCTGCCGTCGCATCGCGTGCGAGTTCTTTGGTAATACTCAGGATGCCGATGCGCCATTCAGCACTGCGTTCTTTCAGCGGCACCACAAACCTGCCCTTGCCAAGCTGGAATTGCTGCCCCGATGCGTTGCGGATACCTTGCTGGTCTTTGGGTGCAAGGCCGTCCCACGTGCGCGTGCTGTTATGCAAGATACTCTTCGTCTTCGCGTCGCGAAGATAGACTATCGCTCCGGCCGGAACACATTGCCTCATTAAATCCGTGTTAAGGCCTGGCTCAATTCGAAAGGCAAATTTGCCGTCCTGACGCATCACTGCAAGGTCAGCTCGATAAAGGTCCGCACGGAAAGTGCCAATCCTCACATCATTCATAACGAGCTCTATTTCCATCGGCTCATTATTATCGAGATAGCGAGCCCATCCCGAAATGAGGGACATATCTAACCTGTCGATACCACATGACAAAGGCGTTTTCTCAATGCTCATATAAATATTTCTCCAACTGATTAACCTTTAAGGCCGAGAACGCCGCACTGCAAAAGCGTCAGATGTGCTTTCGCGCAATCGTCGTAGGTCAAAGGACGCTTAATGCCCGCAACAATTTGAATCCAAGTGTCGACAACTGAGGCTGTGGCATGGAGAGTTTGCTGCCAAGCCCTGATGTTTCCGGCAGCCACATGCAACCCATCTACGTTGTTATTCACTTTTTCCCGCATTCCCCCAATATCGGACACAATCAGCGGTCGTCCGCAAACAAACGCTTCCTGAATCACCATCGGAGAGTTTTCCCACCAGATCGAAGGTATCACCACCCAATCGATGCCAGCCATGCGTTGCCGCAGTTCGTGCGGCTGATACGGACCCAGCCACTGGACTACACCCTGCTTGATCAGCGGTTCTCGCAGACGCTCTATTTTTTCTTGGTATTCCGGCTGCTGTTGTTCCAGATTGGCGCCGTGTACTTCAAGCGTAATTTTTTTGCGCTCTTTTTTAGGTAGTTGTGCGAGTGCTTCTAAAGCCACATCCAGCCCTTTGTAAGGATTGATTTGGCCAAAAAAACCGAAGCGGTTGCGGGTATCACCTTCTGCCAACGGGCGGGGAGGCAGGATAGGCTCGTCCGCCTGACCATTCTCGATCACTACGACTTTCTCCGGTTTTAGACCCCAGGCAATATAACGTTGGCGCAGGAATTCAGAAGGGGAAACGAATTGATCTACCAGTGCAAAATGGCTAAGAAAATAATGCTTGCGCAGCCAGAAATCTTCCGCAGTTTTGTCCGGGAAGCATTGATGGCATTCGTCGTAACTTTCCCGGCTGCACAGCTTGAAGCTGCCGGTCTTGATCATCTGGCCATTGTTGCGGCAGATAGCCATATATTCGTGCAGCGTCATGACAATTTTGATACTGGGATCTACTTGCTTGATCACGCGCAGATATTCCAGGCCCAGATGAACATAGTGATGAGTGTGTACCACCGTGGGTTTTAGGGCGCGAATAAGATCAGCGAACCACGTCGTCAGGGATTCCTGGTGCGCGGCTTTCATCATATGCCAGTCAAGCACGCCCTGCTCCCATAAGTATTCATTAGGGCGGCGTAGGCTGATAGCTCCAGTCAGACCGCGGCGGCGATCGGCCCGGGCCAGGAACCAGGCATCCTCGACTTTGGTATTTTCTCGATAGGCCTTGAACAGGTTGTAGGCTGCGATTTCGCCGCCCCCCAGGCTGAAATCAGGGTGCGCATGAGCCATCACGAGAATGCGGTGCTTTTTTTGCGGTAAAGTTTTGAGGGATATGTTCTTAGCCATGATTATCCGCTAATCCTTCGATCAGATGTTGCCAGCGGTTTTGGTGGCGCACTGCGTTGTAGATAGTCACTCGGGTGCGGAAATCATCCTGCCCGAGAAGTTTGAAGCTTTGGCGTTCCAGATGAGTAAGCTGAACTGTAGGCAAATACGCGATCTTCAGTCCTTCGGCATGCAATTTCAGGCATAGATCGGAGTCTTCAAAATCACCAATCAGGTACCCGGTATCCCAGCCGCCTATACGGTCAAAATCACTTCGGCGTATGGCCAGGCAGGCGCCGGTGATGGCAGGAACCAGAGTGAGGTGATGTGCGGGGTCGAGCGTAGGATCAAGTCCCATGCATGGGTGATGGTTGATCCATATCCCAAGCTCTTCTCGGCGCATAAACTCCATGCTGGCATGCTGGATTGAGCCATCGGCAAACACAAGACGAGGGCCAACCGCACCAATCTCGGGATGATCGTCGAGTACGCTCAATAACTGCTGCAGCCAGCCAGGTTGTTGAGGAAAAGCGTCACTGTTCAGGAACAACAGGTGCTTGCCAGTTGCTTGGCTGGCACCCAGATTATTGGCTCCGGAAAATCCGCGGTTGACGCCACCCCATACCCATTTAAAGGACAGACGGTAGAGACGGTAAAGTTGCTCCGCTAGTGCAGGAAAGATATCGGTAAGTTTGGGGTCGTCTAATATGTATATGAGTTCCGCATTCTCGATAAACCATGCGTCATGACAAAATTCAATCAGTTGGTGTTCGACAAAGTCTATTCGGCCATAGAGAGGAACAATCACACTGACATAGGGGTTGACGGCAGGCTTACCAAATTGGCGAATTTGCAGCGATAATTCTGTCCAGCCTTGCTGCTCGTAGCGTAGGAACGCGTCGATAATCGGGCCATCAATGAGCGGCATTCTTTTTTGCATTTGGCTTAGTGGTGTGGCAATACCCAGCAGCCAGCGAGCGCAAGCGATGGAGGTGGCCTCAAGCCGGGCACATTCTATAATACCAAGGACAATGGATTCATCTCCAGACATGGCCATCAGTCTAATTTTCTCTCCAGGCAAGATACCATGGATGAGAAGCATAAATCCTCCTTCACGGGCATCATGCCCAAAACTATGAGCGTATGCGTCAAAAACATCTTGACGAAAAATACGTAACGCGTTGTTGAACAAGTGCTTATCACCATTTTCACTTTCCAACCAAACCGTAACGTAAGCCTCATTTATCACCCAACCCACCACTATCGTTTCTTGAATGAGATGCGATGCCGCAGCAACTTCTAAGTGTCCAATGGCATGAACGACGCCTGACGAAATTTCTCCGAGGGAGACAACCTTTTCAAGATCAAGTGGGTGCTGAAACGAGCGGATTTTCTGACCATCTTTATATTGAATCTGAAGTGTATATTGATTCCTCCGGGTTCTTAAGGCCATGGCCTTAAGAGTAAAACCAAATCCTTTCTCAGGCTCAGCCCATTTGAGTGTCTCTGCAACATCGGGTCGCAGGTTATGGGTGATAATCTGTTTCAGCGGCTGACCATTGCAGAGCAACTGCAATTGGATTTCACCAGCACACCAGCCCCAGATTTCCAATTGCCTATCGGTTATTCTAGCTGTGTCTATTTTTAAGCTAGCAACAATATTTGCTCCACTCTTGAAATATATTGGGTCCTCTTGTACCTGTTTTCCGGATGTGGACAGTCGCGGTGTAGCGCATTTATCCAACTCATCTGCTGGTTTTAGATCATCAATTACAGCTAAAAACATCTGTTTGTCAGCAGGGATTTTATTTGCCGTTCTGGAATTGGTGGCGTCTGATGTCATTTATTTTTTCCTGCTATGATTTATTTTGTTTCTTTATTCATGACTACATTTTTTTAGCGAATAGCGTTTATCCAACAACGTTAGTGATTACTTTCGGATTCAATTAACTTTAACAACCCTTCTACACATACTGTTTGTGCAAAATCATTTGCTATCAAATCTCTGGCAGCCCATGTAGTTTCATCTATTCGATTCTGTTTTGCGTCAAGTTGTTTTATTACAGCTTCGACAAGCTCAGTGGTATTAAAAAAATCAAATAAGAAGCCTGTTTTTCCATCCTTAATAAACTCTTTTATGGGAGCTGTATTTGAGGCCACGATGGGCGCACCGCAGGCCATGGCCTCTAGTAGAGACCATGACAATATAAAAGGATATGTCAGGTAAACGTGCGCTTTGGAAACTTGCATGACGGCGCGATATTGCTCTTTGGCTAGAAAACCGACAACGTGGACTCGCTCAGGATCAAGGTCTGCGCCGACTTCGCTCAGCATTTTTTCCAGCCAGCTGCTATTACCACCCGGCTCTGGTCCGTAAGATGCTTTTTCGTGACCCATAATGACGACATGCGCATTGGGCCGCCGCGCCAATAAGTCAGGAAGTGCGCGCATAAACACATGAAAGCCCCGGACGGGTTCCAGCGCCCGTGCGGCGTAGGTTATGACTTCATGCTGGCGAGTAAGGTTGATATGCTTATTGGCGATATTAAAACTTGCTTGGGCGTTGGGTCTGAAATAATCCGTATCGATACCTTCATGGATGACATCAATTTTGCTATGCGCCCATTTGGGAAATGTTTTTTTCTGCCAGTTAGTGGGCGCCCAACCGGCATCAGCGATTTCAAGGGCTTGTTGCATAGTGGTGTTTTTCAGTCGCAAACGCGCTAACCCGGTGAATGTGGATTCACGAAATTCCGGATCGAAATCGAAATCCTGTCCGACTGCGCTGTAATAATATTCAAAATAGCAAATTAGTTTTATTTTCGGCCATACGTCCTTGATGAACAGTACCTCTCCCCAGCTCGGATGAGCAACGATAACATCAGGTGTATAGCCCTTTGTTTTCAGACGCCGCACGGCATCAGCCACAGCTTCGCCACGCAATACTTTAGTCTCCATTTCTTTAAGCAATGGGTGCGTGTTTGGCTCCGGGTTACGAAGAAATTTGTAACTGGCTACGCCCACACCATCAAATTCTGCACTGGGTGGCTGCTTAAGTGCCAATAATTCGTGTTTGCCCGTTGCCACTAAATACTTAGCAAGGTTGCGAAATTGCGCGGGAAAGTTTTGGTGTATGAACAGTATTCTCATCTGTACTTCTGGTCTGTTTTAGACGTGCAGTTCAGGTTACGCTCAGCTAGCCCGGCGATCGCAATTGAATCTTCGCAATCATTCATCTTGCCGGAACTTTGCAACGTCGCTCTTCCACGTGGAGGAATTGCAAGACCGGCATAACTATAGGCATCAAGATTAAGATTAGGGTTATAGAAAGGGTCGTCAGTAATCCATTGATGCCACTTTTGCATCAGCCGGTCTTTCTCTCGCGCTAAGCGCCCGCGCCGGTCTGGCGTATCATCCCTACCTCGGCTGGCCGACTCGGCATGCATCAATTGTGCTTCTGGTGTCCAGACAATGCGCTTGCCGATACTTCGCAGCTTCAGGCAAAAATCAACATCATTAAAATTGACAGGGAAATTAATCTCGTCCAAACCATTAACTAAAAGATAGTCTTCACGTTTACAAAGCAGGCAGGCGGCAGTTACTGCACTCGCACTACGAGTTATCCGGTTATATCCAAAATAACCGGCATCATCTTTATGCCAATTATTTCCTGTATGTCCGACAAGACCATGAAGGCCGAGAACAACACCTGCATGCTGAACCATGCCATTGGGCCATAATAATTTTGCACCGACAGCCCCAACATTGGGTCTTAGCAGATGCCGCACCATGGTTCTAAGCCATCCGCGATCAATCGCTTCGATATCGTTGTTAATAAACCCGATTAGAGTAGCCTTGGTGTGTTGCACTGCACGGTTATTGATGGCTGAAAAATTGAATGGACCCGGATGTTGAATAACATTGACATCCTTACTTTTTACATGGTCAAGGTAAGCAAGCGCATCAGGTTCGACGCTATCGTTGTCGATAACGATTATTTCCATGTTGGGATAGTCTGTCTTAAGCAGGCTTTCAATACAACGGTGCAGTAATTCGAAGTGATCACGGGTGGGAATAATCAAGCTAACCGTTGGCCACTCCACCGGGCTTTCCCAGGCCAGCCCATTTTCACCATTATCTGTAACAGTCCGGTGTAAGCCCGGAGCAAGCTTCGCATCACAGCTGCGCTGCGCATCGACATGAGCAGGTAATTCGGCGTTTTTCCACCGATGGTAGAGAATCCGGGGTATGTGATGAATCGCGTCAGGATTATCACCCACTGACTGCACGGCAAGCCAGGGCCATGCATCAAGTTCACCAATATGCGGATTATTGATGGGCAGATTGCCAGGACGAGTAGCAAATAGATGATGCAATGGAGTATGGGCTAAGAATAAATCCGGATCCCAATCTGGTTTGAACCAAGGACGAGGTGCCTTTCCATCCGCAGGTATCTGATCACAATCGGTGTAGACAATTTGCACAGAAGAATTATCGAACGCCGCAACAACGGATGACAACGCATCCGTGGATAACGTATCCCCCGAAATAACAAAACTAAAAATGCTATCACCTTGATTTATTGCACTCTGTATGTGTTCTTTCCACTTTGTGGGTATTACATAGCGGATTCTCGCATCCACCAATGAACCGAAAGGACTACATACCAATGCAGTCCAATGGGGGTGAGTTTGACTGATCAGACTGCGCAAGGTATCTATCGCATCGGTATCTCCCGAAATAGCACAGGTGATTGAGGTTACAGAAGAGGGGTAAGATTTGGCGCACCCAAACCGGTCTAGCCAATTTCGATAGCTGGAAAAATCTAAAGAGAGGGGCACATGCGACGAATAGCGCTCCATTAGTTCGGTTAGAAAGCTGCGTTCCTGTTGCGACAGCTCCAAAGCATTCGCCCAAGTCGTTAGCGTTGCTGGTGGAGAAACCACACTAATGGGACTTCCATTCAGAATTTGACCATGAGCAGTAGTTACATGTATTTTATGAACACAGCCATCAGCCAGGTTCAGCGGCAATGTCAAACTAAATCCGTGATTAGCATGGCCATTAACCGCATTATCAAGCTCTGCACAGTATTGATTAGCATCACATTCTGCCAGTAATCGTCCTGCTTCATAGACATATATTGTCTGAGTGACATCGGGATCCAGAATATCCCACGCCCAACCCCATAACCGCAAACCACCATAATTTTCAACATTTGTACTATGCACTTGATGCGTGCTATGTGTCTCATAGTGCGAGAAAACAACGCCGGGCAAACGATATCCATCATTAGCCACGTAAGTTTCAAGGCGAGCTATCGTTTGCCAATCCTGAAGCTGAATATTGAATGCAAAAGCGTGTCCATAGGCCTCAGTTGGCATAATTAGCTGCGGGCCTTCGAGCTGTAAGATTAGCTCCGCACGGGCAGTAGCTATCCACTGATCATCGCCGATCAAATTGACAGTGATGATTGCATCAGGATGCGACAGTTTGCGTACCCATCCTATCAAGAAATTGCCAGTGCGCCCTAGCACTGCTCCCTCATAGTCATTGTGGCGAGAAATTAAAGTTTGCGTCATCATTCGCTCATACAGCCGTGAACTAGCGGGAGCTCAAAACGTTGAGCTACCTTGGCAACTTGAATTCTTCTGTGAACGCAAGGAGAGTAATTTCCGATGGCACTGCAATTATGCAAACGCAGAACATCGGGAATTTGAGCTTCAGGAACTTTTCCGGTTAGGTGAATGTTGGGAAGCTGCTGCAAATTGGCGTCGTTCATTGTGTCGCCCAGTACAATGAACATAATGGCCAAGTGTTGCTCAATAGCTTTTTTCGCTTGTTCTATTAACTGCAAATAGCCTTCGTCAAGTGAACGAGCCGACAACACCGCAATGTTCAACGGTTCTTTTAATTTTGTAAAAAGCGATACGGTCGCTTGAGATTTTGATGACACCTCATTCTTCCGATTAGAGAAAGAATTATCTAAATTATTAGAGCCACCTATAACAATTCGCCCGCCAAGTTTTGGGAATCTTCGAATATAAGCATTGCGCATTTCATCGTTTAGCAGGCTAATTTTTTTAGCTTTTGAAAGTATACGCTGAGCACGCTCTTGCCAGGTAGCTATGTCCCTAAAGTTATAAACCAGTGGCCCGAGCTCTGTTATGCAACGTGCGCACTCGTTAGTGTCAACAGGATCGTCACAAATGACAGCATTGCGTATGAGGCGGTATTTTCTAGGACAATAACCACTGTAATCTTCAAGTGCCATATCATAAGGAATAAAACCACCGGTCAAATAATCGATAATTTCGGCGGGCCATTCGCCAAATGTCTTTAGTTCAAGATTCTTAAAGCCTGCGGCTGAAAGATCATCGCGCAATTCTATTGATTGTTCCGGCCACGCATATTTTATGGTGTCCAGCCCCGTGATGCCGGAAATAGTCAAGTTTACTTGCCATTGATTGTGCCGCTTCTCGATAGATTTTAGGGTAAACGCTATTCCTTCGTTAAAATCGGAGGTGCCGATTTGTAAAGTACCTTTGTACTGAGGCACAACCTTGGCTAACAAAAAACGCTGGATTTTTCGGCGCAAATCATAAAGTGGATCATCGGCGAGGAACTGTTCATACTCGTCTGAGTGATGCGGATATCCAGCATGTAGTCGAGGTAAATTTTGTGCGACCAGGTATTGTTTTTCATCATTGAAAGATCGGCTTCCCCAATGAACAACGTAAACGTTTGCTGCGCAAACATTGCGCCAGCCGCGCGCTTGTAAACGCAAACAAAAATCGGTGTCTTCACCATAGCCTCGACCATAAAGACCTTCATTAAGCAGACCAATCTCGTTCAATGCCTTTCTTTTTATATAGAGGCAGAAACCCACACCGACAGGTATATCAATCGCTTCTTTTGGCCCGATGGAATTAAATAACTGATCTATTAGCTCGGCGTGCTTAGCGTTGAACACAGGATTATTTTGCATGGGCAAAGGATAACTGGCCAACTCGCCATGATTAGATAAGGGAGTAACCGTCGCAATATCATCGCTCTGATAGGCCGCTGCTTGCATCCGATCTAGCCAGTTTCCATAAACCAGGGTATCGGCATTAAGCAAAATCACATCATGATTGTTATCCAGTGTCAGCGCAGTATTAACGGCACCCGAGAAACCAGCATTGATGGGACGAGAAACTAAGACGATTTCCTTTCTTTGAGCTCTTTGTCTTAGTGCTGTGCGCAGATTTTCATCAGTGCTGCAATCATCGACAACTATTATTCGATGCGGAACACTTATATTCGATGCTCTGATAGCATCCAGACAAGCCAGAGTTTCTGAGCGGCCTAAAAAAACCGGAACAATAACATCAACGATGTTAGGGGGTGTTACTGAGGATGGAAGAGTGGGAACTAAATGTTTATTACCCACAAAAGGGCAACCCCAGAGGCTGTTGCCCGAGATACCTATTCTAAGTAAATTGAACGAAGCAGGTAATTTTAAGCGAAATCCATTGTGGCCGTTGCCTATACCTGTGGTTGCGAGCCAAGGTGTGGGGATTCCAGTTCCAACAGAAAAAAAATCACCATCAAGCTCAATCAGCACACTTGATTCCAGGTCATTAGTATTTACAGCCCAACCAGTGATGAATTCATCTTCGCGCCACGCCGCGCCCATCGCAGAAATACCCGAGCCTGCAATCCAGGTTGCAACTTCTGAATTGAAACAGAGTGTTGGCGCTTGTCTCAGTAAAGAAATAAGCGATTGATTAAATAATTTTTGGTGATTTTTTAAATCTGACCAACACAACCTAAGCAGCGAGAAGGAGATGTTGTGATTTCCAGGCATCAACAAGCTGACGGTCTTTAAATCATGGATGGCATCAGTCAGATAGCCCCGTTTGGATAGAACTGTTGCTCGAACAATCAGAGCATTCGCATTCGGAAATTTACTGAGCCTGCAAGCCCGATCAGCATATCGGAACGCAGAGATTAGGTCGTTGTCATCAAGTTTCTCAAGCGCAATACTCAAATAATCAGAAAGTGCATAGGGAAGTCTTGGCACAGGTTTCATGTTATGCGTACTCATCCAGACTTATATTGAAGAGTTATCAAATAAACTGGGCAAGCTTTTTAGACTTGCCCAGAATAAAATACTCTGCTATCCAGGTTAGAAGGTATTAATTGCTAGGAATGAGCATCAAATTGATCAATTCCAACAATTACAATTCCTCCTTCGGTATCAATACCATTGCTGTCATAAACAAATTTTTCAAAATTAATTGCTTTGACAACAGAACCATCATCGAGAGTAATCGTTAATTGCGGACCGAATCTTGATACAGTATCGATACTTACCAGGCTCAAGTCCAATTTATCAATATCTCCGCCACTGCCGTTGAGCTGAGCAAGTGTTCCGCTATAGCCAGAAATCAACTTAACAATATCGTTACCAACCCCCGTATTAACTAGTGAATCACCAGAACCAAGGTAAACAGTATCGTTCCCCGATCCAGCATAAACACTGTCATTTCCCGGCCCTGTCGTTACGATATCATTGCCTACACCAGCAAATATCAAGTCGTCACCCGCTCCAGCCGACACAGTGTCATTGCCCGAACCCGTATTTACACTATCGTTACCCGCTTCAGCCCAAACAATATCATTGCCCGCACCTGTAATAATGGCATCATTACCCGCTCCCGCCGACACAGCATCATTTCCGGCACCACTATTTATACTATCGTTACCTGCTTCTGCAGAAATAGTGTCATTGCCAGCACCTGTATTAACGGTATCATCGCCGGCACCAAGATTGACATAATCATGGCCAGATCCTGTCTTAACGTTATCATTCCCATCACCAGAGGAGACGGTAACTCCAACTCTACTATTCAGGCTAATAATATCGTCGCCAGCATTAGTGGCTACCACACCCTTGAAAGTAAATGTATTAGAGCCTGATAAGGTAAAATCCACGTTCTCGTTTGTAGTAAAGATAAAAGCATCTACTCCCTGAATATTTGCTTTTGAAATGGAAGAAAGATCTACTGGACCATTTGGATCAATCATAACAAGATCTTTTCCATTCACTGCGGCTCCCGTTGGGTTAGTCAACGGAAGGTTAGAATCAAACTGCACTACCTTAACAGTAGAACCAAGTTTGCTTAAAATCTTGTTTACAATGTCTCCGGGCAAATCTGAAGCATTTAGAGAAGCTGCTGCAGTACTCTTCGAGACACTATAATTTGTAGTCGCCATACTTACCTCACTTTATTTATTATTAATTATTTTATGCCTCTGAATCATTTTCAGTTTATCCTAAAGTCAAGAAAATCTGCTTTCAAAATATTATACTAGGGCCTGTTAACACTATTTGATATAATATGGTGATGGAAATCACTGAAAACCAATATCAACGGATCGAACACTGTCTGCCGCGCCAGCGCG